>CAJPFJ010000079.1 GCA_905339155.1 Methanosarcinales archaeon | reverse complement strand
CAATGACAACCATCGTCTGATCTGCTCCAAGTCCTGCACCATCAATGGTCAAGGTTGTACCTGACAATTTCGCTGATGATATTGTACCTGGTGCTACAGCCATTACTGTGGTCAGTGGAGTTGTTGCAACATCTTTCTGAATAACGATGGTATGGGCACCTGCAGCCAGATTGACGTTCACTACTATTGATGTTTCTGTTATAGACGTCGGCGCGGTGGATACTCCATCTACTAAAACCGTTGTCGTGTATGGATCTTCTACAAAGTTACTGCCTGTGATAGTCACATCTGTCGCGACATCAGCAGTCAACACTCCTGGAGCTACACTGCCAATAGACATAGCTTTTGGTCCCGGGAATGGATTCTCTACTGAGCCTGCCCAGCCCTGATGGCACCCATTGCAGTCGGAGTTATTACCTATATGGCCGTATCCTGGGATTTCAAGTCTAAGAGTTTCTGAAAGATTCAGACCTGGACTTGCTGTTTCGATATTATGCAAATCCCGTACACTATGACACTTTTCACATCCGGTACCATTGATTGGATCGTTCTGAAGAGTCATTATGGTGTTGTTTCTTAATTCACCGTGTCGCATGGATGTGTCCCATTTGAACATTGAAGTGTACGACGGATATGATTCATTAAGCCAGACTCTCAGCGGATTTGCACTCGGATCTGAGCTAATATCAGGTATTGGCTCTGCTCTGGCTCCAAAGCTCACATGACAATAGTTGCACTGTCTGCCGAGCATGCTGGTAGTCTCATAATGATGCGTGTCTTGGTTACTGTTGATGACTATTGCACCTTCTACGCCTGCATCATGGCATGCTGCACATCCGCCCCATTCTCTTCCATTTCCTATTGTGGTGTTTATCTTGAAATCAGCCAGCGGTGTTACCATTGATGTATTGTACGTTGGCACACTATGGTTATCGTTGTAATTGTCTAAATACCCATCACCGTGACAGAATGTGCACTGTCTGTTTATTGCCTTGAAGGTAGCATTGAATGTTGACGACGCTGATCTCTTTGTCGTGTTGTGATGTGGTCTTCCTGATGCTCCTCGTATTACTGACAGGTTTATATTTGGATTTACCGTCCATGCAATGCCATCATGACAGTCATGACAGTTCCTGCTTATGGTCAACTGCCCGCCAACTATGGGGTGGCAATCCGCACAGCCCAGAGCTGTTGTTTTAGTCATATTTGAACCTGGACCTCCTGATACCATGTAGTGATGTATATCAGGTGCCCCTTGATGGCAGCCTTGACATAAGGCCACTGACACATTTGGCATCTGAGTATCTTGTAAGCCCAGATTTTGATTCATTGGTGCGGTTTCCACACTTGCATTGTGGAAGGTTACGGCAGCTAATGTCTGAACCTTTCCATCGTTATGGCATTGGTCGCATTGGCTTGTCTGGGTTTCTGTATGCTGCCTCTTTGTGCTTGTGCTAATATTTACTGGTGAACCCCAGCTTGCATTTCCGGTATAAGCACCGTTATGACAGTCGATACAATTTGAGGTATTAATGAGAGAATTAACAGTGCCGTAATGGCTCACGCTTGCATTATTACTATACTTGAATTTATTGATACTATTGTTATGGCACAGTGCACAGCTCGCTGTAACTGCTACGTCCGTGCTTCTGTCTGTGTGCTCGTTCACTTTAGGAGACGTTATCACCTGGTCTATGTGACATGCATCGCAGTTACGGCTGAGAATACTGCTGGCTGAAGCATCATAATGACATGATTTGCAGTCTGAGCTGTTCAGGAGGCCAATACCTTCTGATTTATTGATGTCTTTATGTACGCCTGCACGTGTTGTATCTATTGGCTTGCTGAGATTGGCTGAATTATGGCAGGTTGTGCATGATTCATTAACAGTTTGCAATGTATAGAAATTAGCTGTTGCATGCGGATCACCATTCTTGTTATCTTTGAGCGCACTTACATTGAACCAGTGAGACCTGAGGTCCATCTTATTTGCTGATTTTCTATTAATCGGCATATGGCAGCTAATACATTCTGAATTCTTAGTGTAATAGCCATGTTTTGCTGGTGTTATTGAATGACAATCCGTGCAGGTCTTGTTGACTGCTGCTGGATATACCGTACCGTTTGTGAACTTTGTCTTGCCAGTTGGTCCACCTGCATAAGCCGGATCTGAAACGCTATGACCGCCATGACATGTAACACAATTCACAGATTTGTTCGCATGAACGCTTGCCTTCCAATCTTCCCATTGCTCATGATGTCCGCCTACTTTGCTGTAATCAAATGTCGGCATTGGACTTGAATCATAGAGTGTATTGTTAAGGAGTGTATCGTTTACTCCATAGGGATATGGTTTGAAGTCTTCATATTCCCCGGTGTTAGGTCTGCTGTGGCAGTTGCCGCATATACCAGGACTATTCCTGACCTCAGAGGCGTTTCTGATATTCAACTTGGTCGGATTGTTTACATGGTCTCCTCCCTGGCCGTGACAAGCTTCGCATCCTATACTGTTCTCTGCCCAGTAGCCAGTGAAACCTGGTGTTAAACTGTTATTATATATGCCATCCGGGATTTTGCCCTGGGCTCTGAGTGTTCTAAAGGGCTCTTTGACTATATCAGTAACGTTGCTGATATACCCGGTATTATGACAGTTACCGCAGATGTATGGTTTGCTCGTATCCTTATTGTAGTCCGTCCATATTTGATCATCTACATTGAACTGGTTCTTACCGCCCGTTGTAATTATATAACCTGTATCGTTCACATAGCGAATCTTCCATTTACCGCCTATTGCAAAGCTTACATTTTCCCAGCTATAGCCTCCAGGTGGATTGGGATAACCTCTGGCTATGGCATCATCACGTGTAATCAGTTTACTGGTATGCGTGCTGTTTGTCCATAGTGCATATTGTGCTTCATGGCAGGTCTTACATGTCGAGGAATTGCCTGTGTAATTGCCCGCTGTAACTATTGGTATAAAAGATATTGAGAGTATAATTAATAATAAGCCTTTTTGTATACAGTTCAAATATTTTACCTTATCTCGTTTCTTAGTCATTATATTATGTTCTCCTAATTTTTATTTTTCCTATATTTTTACATCTTTAATATTCGAAGCATAATATTTCCAAAGCTCCCGCTAAGTCTATATTTATGCTACTGTCAGGATAGGAATATAAGATACAACCATTAAGTCTTATACTATCCAAGATTATTGATTGTGATTTTAGTATATAAAAAGATATAACGATTACCATCTTGTGGTAATCGTAATCATCAGGCACACAGTGCTTCTCATGCCAATACAAATAAAATTCGTTACTTTATTTTTGTGCAACGACTTAGCTCTCAGGCTTGGAAAGCATTTTCCACAGCATTACAAATTTATCTTTGTAATCCAACTTTTCAACGCTAATCAAAACATCACCTCCCTTGAACTTCACTGTAGCTTCCCGTACTGTACAGCGATAGTACTTCTCCTCATTACCCACACGATCTATAACTGTCCTGACAGTTTGTATCAACTTTGCATACTCCAGAATCTTAAGCTTCCTGTAAACAGTTGTATGAGGTATATCAAGCTCACGGCTCAACTGCAAGGCTGAGTATTCTTTTATGGAGGTTCGAGCCATAATTGCACGGGAATATTCATCTGCCAATAATTGAATAAATACTACATTGTTGTTCGTTTTTGAGCTCATCTTAAATTATTCTAATCAGCACTTTTTTCCACAGCTATAATCAGTGCAATCAACCCCGCTATGTCAGATATTTCAGAGAATATCTTATTCATATTACTATCATTAAAAAAATAAATATCAGACAAAAGATGTCCAAATGTAATTAATGCAAAACCCAGAATCAGGTAAAACATCGCAGTGACTCTTGTTTTTAAAAAAGATCGTATAGCTATAACGAGCAGAATAAAACTTACGACAAAATGAACAATATCTATGATTAATATATATAACATGTTCTTCATCCACCTGAATTTCTGCAATTTAGTAAGTATGTATATTGTTTAATCTGTGAACTACCCCACCCTTTCGGGCTGGGGCTTCCTACGAGTATGTTGATGGTGCTTGTTTCGGCAGCATCAGCCCTGTTTTTCGTAGATTATCAACGAATTGTTGATAGCCAGTCCACATGGCATTTTGTGATAGAAACCGCAACATGATAAAGATAGCACTGTTTTTGTCCCTATCAATCACGTTCCCACAATCACATTCCATAGTACGTTTCCAGAGAGGCATATCGTGTTTCTTTCCACAGACATAGCACTTCTTTGACGTGTATCGTTCATCGATTTCTATTACTTTTTTACCTATAAGTGCTGCCTTATAGGTTAGAAATCCTACAAACTGAGATAAGTATCCATTATTTTGAGTTGATCGGTTGAGGCTCTTCTTAGCCTTTTTTGATAATTTTGTACTCTTCGATTGAGCCATTTCCTTGACATCAAGATCACCAACAATAATTGTATTGGCTTTAGTATTATCAACCATTTTTCGTGTGAGTTTATGCTGAATATCCTTTATCTGGTTGCTGCATTTGCTGGTAAGTTTAT
>CAJPFJ010000078.1 GCA_905339155.1 Methanosarcinales archaeon | reverse complement strand
ATTGTTCACAGTTTATGTAGATACAATATTCTCTGGCGCTACATCAGATATGGTACAATTCAAATATGCATGGTTGATCGATGAAAGCTCTGCAAAAGAAATTAAGTCAGCAGATAGATATGGAGTATTCGAAGTAAGAGAGGCTGGATCAGCTTTAATACGAATGGATAACGAGAATTCAATAAGCTTATCCAAGAACACTGAGACCACCTTAATGGGCGAGCTTAAATTCAAGGTAGCAGACAATAATACCCTGAGATTCTACCCCAAGGTTGACTACGTGATCACCGAGGGAGGTAACGTCACTCCAACAGTAACAGGCACAGCTCCGAGAGGAACGCCCGGAGTTACTGTGACCGGAACCGCCACAGCTACATTTACCACAGCCAGGCCAACTGAAGCAGCAACACCTCTTGGTACGGTAACACCACCCAAGCCACCAGTTACAACGACAACAGTGCCCGGCTTTGAGGCAATGTTTGCAGTTGCAGGTTTGCTTGCGGTAGCATACCTCGTGTTGAGAAAGAGAAAGTAAATAAATAAATTCGAAGGGAGCAATCCCTTCACTCTTTTTTTTTATTAAATTATTAAAGATATACTTAAATAGATAAAAGTCGTAAAATGACTTGGGATGGAAACTCCCGGAGGAAACTGAATGAAGCTTAGTAAACAAAGTCTAATTATTGCCACAACTTTACCGTTGGTATTCGGAGTACTGATACTTTATAATTTCATCAGTGCAATAAACATATTACGGCCAGTAGCGCCATCTACATCAATGATATATAACCAATTGTATGTTATTGGAGTATTTTTAATTCTGGCTTTTGCAGTATACTGGTGTATAATGATGTACCTTATATATCTGCTTCAGGAGAATCTGCTTGTACTGGATAAAAGTCTTGACAAGGCAGCAGATGTCGGCGCAAAGCATCTTTCAGAGTCAAAGAATCTGCTAAACCAGGTCATAAGCATTCTGAAAAGATATGAATTAACCCAGTAAAGAAAACTAAAAAAGGGAGCGATCCCTTCACATTTTTTTTTCGCAAAAACAAACTTATATAATCCATTTGTTCCAACATTGAGTTAATGGACAAAATCTCATGTTCTATAAATTCATTGTATGAGAGATACCCATATCCCTCTCTTCCGATCCGGAATGAACGTGACCTGGTAAACAAACTTCATGCCAATGTGATGTCTAGAATTCTTGATACGGTGGGGTTGGAACCCGCTTCCGTTTCAGGAAAAGATATTCTTGATGCAGGATGTGGAACCGGGGAAAAGTCCTGTTATTTTGCATATCACGGGGCAAAAGTGACCTCAATAGATATGAGTTGTTCCTCACTTGCAAAGGGGAAAAAACTCGCACAGGATTTCAATCTGGAAGTGGATTTCAATAGAATAGATATAATGGATTTTAAAACTGAAAAAAGGTTTGATCATGTCTTCTGCATGGGAGTGCTGCATCATACAAATGATCCTTATGGACGATTCAGGGTGCTTGCGGATCTGTGTAAACCCGGAGGAACGATAACGATCGGGTTATATAACAGGTATGGGCGTTTTCTTCACAGGGCAAAAAGAATGTGGATAAAACTGAACGCAGGAGAAGATATTGACCGGCGGATGTCATTTGTTGAGAAGTCAATATATGGGCGAAAATTCAAGAATACACATGAACAGGCTTATGCAGCTGATAAGTACGCTAATCCATACGAAAGTTATCATTCGGTCATTGAAGTGATCCAGTGGTTCAATAAGAATGATATCTCATATATAGGGTCATATCCTCATACTGATATTGGTGTATTTCGGTCTTTTTTAACACAATTGAAATGGTTCAGAAATAAGAACGGGTTTTTCATAATATCAGGCAGGAAAAATTGAACGAGAAATGGCGTTATATTGATCTTGATAAAATAGATGGTTTCAACAGCGCAGCGCTATTTGAATCCATTGCAAAACATGTAGGATCCGGCCTTTCTCCGGACACTATCTTTTTCTGGCGTGTGAGGTCGCCTGTAATATATCTTGGTTATCACCAATGTGTGGCGGATGAAATTAATACCGATTATTGCATAGAAAACAATATCGGGATAGTACGAAGGATCCTGGGAGGAGGATGTGGATTTTGCGATGAGGACCAGATACTTTTCTCTGTTATCGGTAAAGAGGGCGGGATCATACCTCCTGATATTCAGGCCGCTTATGAAAAAGTGCTTGGGGGGGTGGTGAACGCCTTAATAACACTTGGCCCGGGAGGTGAAATTGAACCTGGCCGAAATGCTGTTTATTCAAAAGGCAGAAAGATTTCAGGAAACGCACAGGGACGTCTTGATGGGGCAGTGCTGGTCAATGGAAGTCTCCTAATGGATTTTGATTTTGGGCTTATGGACAGGATACTTAAAAACCCCACGAAAAACCTTTATCCTGTAGCTACTGCGCGAGAAGGGATGATAACCCTGAAAGATATGGGAATAAGGGATATCAATTTTGTGAAAAAAGCGCTTAAGGGAGGTTTTGAAACATCGCTTGGAATAGGAACATATACGGGAATACTAACAGAAAACGAGATCAAAACCGCAAATCAATTATTGGAAAAGTACAGGAGTCATGATTGGACTTACAGGATGGATATTAAGCGATCACAGCGGAAAAGTTCTTCCTTGCTTCTTCCTCAGTGATCCGGATAACATTCCTTACGGGAATACCGGACTTGCTTGATACCCTCTTACAATCCTCAAATTCTGCGGATATATTTAGCAAAACACCTCTTGAATCCCTGGCGATTTTCACTGCGATTTCAAACTCTTTGCCATTTAAAATAATTGAGACTTTATTCATTTCTCTCAGGGCGATCAACCTGTGTTTTATTGGAATTATCCTGACCCCAAGAGAACCTGTTTCCTCGATGATCTTCCTTGCAAGGCCAGGTGAATCCTCCGGTTTTGCGATCACCTGTATAATATGGCCGCTTCGCCCTTTTTTCATGGTCGCCGGAATAATTGAGACATCTCTTGCTCCAGCTTTTAATAATTCTTCTATCAAGTTCCCAAGTACCTGTCCTGTGACATCATCCACATTTGTCTCAAGCATTTCGATCATATCTGTAATAAGAGCATCATCTATTTCACCTTTGACAATTCGCAATACATTGGGAACAAAAAGGTCTTTCCTTCCCGCCCCATAGCTTATTTTATGAGCTTTTATCACTGGAATTATTCCCTTCTCATTTACAAAATGGGCAAGAAGGGCGGCTCCAGTTGGAGTCAACAATTCCCCTTCAACCGGCCCCATCTGCCAGGGCAGTGAGTATTCCTTCAAAATCTCAAGCGCTGCCGGCGCAGGCACAGGAAATTTCCCATGTGAGAACTCAATAAATCCCATTCCGACAGATATTGGTGTGCAGTAAATCCGATACTCCTTTAATCCCAGGTCATTAAATGCAGTACAAGCCCCTACAATATCCGCAATCGCGTCTTCCTGTCCCAGTTCATGGAAATGCAGTTTTTCAAGAGTTGTTCCATGGATCTTTGCCTCAGCCTTTCCAAGGATATTAAATACTGAAATTGCATCATCAATAACAACAGAAGGAATATCCATGGCTTTTATCCTGATAATGATTTCCGATAATGCCAGACTGCCCTCTTTTTTCGTTGAAACTTCGACCGAGCATGCAGATATTCCTTTTCGGTTCGATCTGGATATTTCAACGTCCACGTTGGCGGCACATTCCATGGCTTCCCTGGTTTTCCCTGAATCTGCTCCAAGATCGATAAGTGCTCCTATTGTCATGTCACCCGAAGCGCCGCAGAAAGGATCAAAAAGGATTGCCTTCATCGATTACTCATATTCTCATTATTATTCATAAACACTTTCTGGATTTATAGAAAAAATAACCTATCACACTTATTGTGATCACAGGCGATACCCATTCTTTAATATGATATCCGAAACTGTCAAGGACCATTATTATCCCGAGGAAAAATATCGAGTACATCGCGCCGTTTTTCAGGTAAATGTATCTTTTGACCCTGTCGATATTACTAATAGTTAATTCACGGACAACAAAAGCCCCGATCCCGTTACCGATAAGGATAAGCGGAACAGACAGTGTGAAAGCAAATGCTCCCACAACGCCATCAATTGAGAATGTAGCATCTATAACCTCAAGATAGAGTATCTTACTCCAATCGCTCATGCTGCCCCCGCCAATTAGTTCTTTTTCATGCAGTTCTGCATTCTGTTTAAATCCATGGGTAATGAAAAACGCGGTTGATCCCACAACAGCTCCCAGAGCCATGAATGGATTTTTCTTTAATGCGAACCAGACTACAACTGTGAGAATAATGGATACTATCGCAAAGAACCAGACTCCATGCTTATGGAAAAACCTCTCGCCGCGAAGGCCGTAGTTCTTAGCTTCAATAAAAAGCCAGTGAAAAAACAGGAATATAAGGAAAATCCCTCCTCCAACGAGTAAGAAGGGGGATGATTCATCGATCACCTTTGCGATCGCAGGATCATTACTAAAGGTAGCCGTAAGAGCACCAACAGCACCCAGTGTTGGACTGGTCGCCCATACTATGATCCATGGAAGCATTCCCCTCACAACAAAAACCGCAAAAAATAATCCATAGAACAAGAACCATTTCCTGGCTCGCTGTGACATCGTTGAAAGAACTTCAGCGTTAATTACAGCATTGTCTATACTGCTGATAGTCTCAAATATAATGAGACCCACGATAGTCAGGACAATTGAGAATATTTCCATTTAATGCCAGCCTTATAAATAAGGCGTTAATAATATCTCTTTGCTGATAAATTTTTGCTCCATGTAAACAAACATTAAATAGGATAAGCAATATTAATTAACTCAATATATATAAGAGACTGATATATGGTACCTGAAATATCTGAAGATAAAGCATACACAGATGTTTTCATATGGATCAATAAAGGCAATACTTTTGTGGAAACCAGGATGTATTCCGAGGCCATCCAATGTTATGATAAAGCACTGGAAATAAATCCCGTAATGGCTGATGTATGGAATAATAAGGGTCTTGCCATGGCACGAATTGCCAAATATGAAGGAGCTGTAACGTGCTATGATAAAGCAATAGACCTTAAACCGGATGATGAAGAAGTGATTTACAATAAAGGCATCGCACTTGCCCATCTTGGGCGGACAAAAGAATCGATCGAGTGCTATGAAAGGATACTTGAAAAAAATCCTCTGGATGCCAGCGCATGGTGCACCAAGGGAGATATATTATTCGAAAGCGGGGATTTTGAAGGGGCACTTCACGCTTATGATCGATCGATAGAGGCAAATTCCAGAGATGAGACTGTATGGAATAACAGGGGATTGACTCTTGTTAAACTCAATCGTCTAACAGAAGCTATAGAATCTTACGATAAAGCTCTTGAAATTAACCCGAAAGTTGAGAAAATATGGACTAATAAGGGGCTTGCTGCGGCAAAAATGGGGCAGGCAGACGTTCAAATTGATTTACAAAAGATAGCTTTATCCATACCCAAAGAAGAAAAAGAGTTTGGAGAGATGCAGATCTATATTGAACCTGAAAAAATTGGAGCTGATGAGGTTTTAGACCCGATTAAAACATTATACGAACCTGTTATTGAAAATAAAGCTGAAGAATTAAATGAATTAGAACATGTGATTTCGATAAAGATGGAAGAGCAAACTGAACCCATATCCGAAGTTAAGATCACGAAGGAAAAAAAGCACGAAATATCTGAAGAATCAAAGGATTACCTTGTTAAGGGAAATTCATATTTCTCAAAGCGAAAATACAGCCAGGCCATAGATTATTTTGATATGTCAATCAGGGTAGGTGAGCAAAATAGCATCGCATGGAATAACAAAGGACTTGCGCTTGCAAGGCTTGGAAAAATTGATGAAGCACTGGCTTGCTATGATAAAGCCCTTGAAATAACTCCTAATGACCATGTCTTCTTAATTAATAAAGGCAATCTTCTATATAAAAAGGAAAATCCAGTGGACGCTTTTAAAGCTTTTCAATTAGCCTATGAATTAAATCCGCAAAGCAATAATGCAATAAAAGGGATGGAATTTTGTCTTAAATCATTAAAAAAATCTATAAATAAAAAGAAATAGCCTTTTTCTTTTTTATTTGTATATCTGCTTTCAAAATGACAGTATCATATGTAAATCCCAGCCTCCCGTTTTCAATTTTTACCCGAAGACCAGTACTGTCTTTAGCAATACTTCCAGTCATCAAATCTCTTATTTCTATGATTTTTTCTTCATCTGTTCCCGCGCGTTTTATCCACTCCTGAAAATCCTGGGGAATTTCCCAGTGTGATATATCCATGAGCACTGCACCTGTCTCTTCAAACATATTTTTTATTTCGCTTAATGTATAAATACGAACATGTGAAGGGTCACGCATCTTTTCAATTTCATTATGGAATCGACTTTTTTCAGGGTCTTCTGATGAGACACCATCCACAAGCAGTATACTCTGCCTGGAGACGCGCCTCATTTCAAGCAAAGCTTTTCTTGGATCAGGAAAATGATGGAATGCAAACCTGCATGAAACGATATCGAAAGTAACATCCGCAAAAGGCAATGATTCTACATCGCAAAGCAAGAAATCAACATTATTGAGTCCTGAATTTTTCTGTTTTTCCCTGGCATGAAGCAGCATGTTGGTTGTAATATCGCAACCTGTGACATTGTTTGATCTTTTTGCAAATTCCAGCGCAAGAAACCCTGAGCCCGTGGCTATATCCAGAACCCTGTCATTATCTTTCACACCGCTTCTTTCCACTATCTTTGAGAGATGGAAACCATCAATAAAAATATTGCCTTTTGAATAAGCTTCTGCCTGTTTCCCGAATTGCTTTATAGCGCTTTCCTTAATTCCCATTTAAGGAGATGAACATTAGCGGTAAATGATAAATAATTTGTGCATGCAAAATCATAAATATTGGTTTCGCAATTAAGCTCTGGGGATGGTATCAATAACTCAAAATAACCCTTTCCGGATTACTGGAAAAGATATTAAATCAAAGATCGACACATGTAGCATTACAAGAAATCAATATATATCGATCGCCATTGTTTTATTTTTTGCTTTTCTTATACGAATGTACCTGTCACAATTCGAAGGACATGGATTCGATATTTCAATTTTCAGGACATGGAGCCGCGGGGTTTATTTGACAGGAATTTCTCATTTCTATCAAGGTGTAAAGTCCGATTATCCCCCATTATATATCTATATTCTATGGGCAGTAGGAGCATTTTATAAATTATTCATCTCTTCATCCTTTGATATTCATTCTCCTGTTTTTACAATTTTACTTAAAACACCTGCTATCATAGCTGATATTGCAACTGCTTTATTGATATTTTTGATCGTAAGGAAATATGGAAGTTTCAAATTGGCTTTCCTTTCCATGACATTTTATGCATTTAATCCTGCTATTATCTACAACTCTGCAATATGGGGGCAGGTGGATTCAGTTTACACACTGTTTTTAATGCTTACTCTGATGCTTTTTGTATCGGATAAGCCGATGATGTCAGGGGTATCTCTGGCATTAGCCATATTAACAAAACCCCAGAGTCTTGTACTTGTGCCCATTTTTGCTTTATTCATGATAAAAAAACATTCCCTATTAACACTTGCAAAAGCAGCAACTGCATCCTGTGCCGCATTTGTGCTCGTATCATTGCCTTTCTATCTGGATACATCGATTTTTGAACTGTTCAAGCTATATTTTTCATCCTATAGCCAATATCCCTATAATTCTTTAAACGCTTTCAACATATGGGCATTTGGAGGTCTTTTCCAGCCTGATAATACGGTTTTCTTTTTTTTGAACTATCGAACGTGGGGATATCTCTTATTCAGCTTGCTTTTTATTTATGTGGCATATATTATCACACAACGAAAAGATGATAAATCGATATATATCGCCTCAGCAATATTATTTTTCGGATTTTTTATGTTCTTTACCCGGATACATGAAAGGTATCTCTTTTCTCTGTTTGCCCCGCTTGCAGTTGCAATGACCTTTGACAGGCGCCTTTCTTATGTGTATGTATTAGCAACAATAACTTTTTTGTTCAACCTCCACTTTGTCCTGGAGGAAACAAAAACAGGTATTAATTTTCCGAATGGCGAATTCTGGATACCTTTTACAGCAGGGATCAACCTTGTCCTCTTTATATACACAATTTATTGTTTTTCATCAGAAAATAGGTTAAAAGAGGGATAATTTAGCTTCATTTTTTCATCCGGAATTAAACCACAACATGCGCCATAATAATTTATCTCATATCCTTTTTCCTTTGCAAACCCGATCGTCCCGAAAGTCGGCGCCGCAATGCCCGACACACCGCAAAGGAGCGCCATCTTTTCAATATCAGCCCTGTCTTTTCCGCTTGAATGGGCGCATCCTAATATGACTGGAATATCAGGGAACATTACGATTGCTTTTTTTATGACTTTTTCAAAATCTAACGGATCTGGCTTAATATGCTCCATTGGCGTCCCGGCAAGGGGCATCAATCCGGTTATTATTACCGTTGCAGGCGCTATCAAGCGGATCATTTCCAGGGCGCGGTATTCTCCACTTAATTTGCCGAAATGGATTCCCACGCAAACATGGGGAAAGATGAGGAGGCCAGAATCCGAAATGGCCTGAAGGCTGTCCACATATTCTTTTTCTGATATATGAAGGCCGTAAACATCCAGCACTGAAGTCATGTCTCCCATTACATCAAAACCGATGCCGTCAAGACCTGAGTCTTTTAATGATCCTGCTTCTTCCCCGGATATGAAACCGGTATGTGCAATGAGGATAAGGTCAGTTGTTTCCTTTAGTTTTTTTATTGCAGGTATTAAATTTCTTATGGGCACCCGCCCCCGCTCATCACAACCGCCTGTCAATAGTATTCCTTTTGCGCCTGACCTGTAAAGCCCCAGGGCTTTCTTTTCAAGTTCTTCGCTTGTGGTTGCCGGAATCAGGCGCTGCAATAATTTGCCCCTGCAATGCTGGCACATAAGGGAACATGAACTTCCCGTGACGGATATAGAAGGGAAACTATCTGAAGTGATGAAAAAATTAATTTTCTTATCAGAATTTGAATTATTTTTTTCTCTCATTGATGATCCTTTTATCCACTATCCGGGGTTCTGTCATCTTCATAGCATCAAGGATCTCCTCCAGATATTTCTGTGGGATAATATTCCCCTCAATAAGCACCTGTTTAAGGGATTTATTTTCAGAAAGCGCCGTTTTAACCAATTGAGCGACGTTATCATAACCGATATATGGATTCAATACCGTCGCCAGAGCATGGCTATTTTCAATAAATTCACTGCATCGTTTCTCATCCACTATCATTCCTGATATGCAATCTTCACGGAACATCTTCATCGTATTCGCAAGGAGTTCAATACTCCATAAAAGGTCAAATGCGATAAGTGGCGTCATTACATTAAGCTCAAGCTGTCCTGCTTCTGCTGCCATTGCGACAGCATGATCGTTGCCTGCAACCTGGAAACATACCATATTCACCGCCTCAGCTATAGAGGGATTGATCTTGCCAGGCATAATGGAAGAGCCCGGTTCAACTTCCGGCAGGATTATTTCCGAAATTCCGGTTTTGGGTCCTGAATTAAGAAGGCGCAGGTCATTTGAAATCTTATTCAGTTCAATAGCAAGCATCCTCAGGGCATTGGAAACATACACAAAACCTGTCATGCTCCATGATAGCATGATACTGTTGCCGGCATGGAATTCAAAACCTGTCAGATTATTTAATTCCGAAATTACCCTGTTCTTGAAATCCGGATGAGTATTAATACCAGTCCCGATAGCAGTGCCACCAATACTTAGTTCAAGCATGCTCTTTTCACAGGTTCTGAGGCGTTCCAGGCATTTTTCAAGCGATGCCGCATATCCGTTAAGCACCTGGCCATATCTTATTGGTACAGCATCCTCAAGATGAGTCCTCCCAACTTTTATTACATGGTCGTATTCTCTGGCCTTTAAATTAAATACCGTAATTAATTCTTCGAGTTCCTTTTTCATGGGCAAAAGAGAAAGAAGAATGCTCAACCTTATTGTTGTCGGGATAACATCATTTGATGACTGCGCCATGTTCACATGGTTATTCGGATGTACTTTCGAGTATTCACCCGGATTTCCACCAAGTTTCAATATCGCAACATTTGCGATAACTTCATTCATATTCATATTAAAAGGAGTTCCTGCACCTGCCTGGAACACATCAAGGATGAACTGCTCCCTGTATTTTCCTTCAATTATCTCATCTGCGGCCTGGATTATCACATCCCCGATGGTTTCATTTAACATGTCGAGCTTGATGTTGGCTTTTGCACATGCTTTCTTGATGATGGCGAGTGATTTTATAAAATCAGGACTGGCTTTGATGCCGCTTATCCTGAAATTCCTTAAAGCGCGCGTTGTGAAAGCACCAAATAAAACATTATCCGGAACTTCGATTTCTCCCATACTATCTTTCTCTTTACGACTCATTTTAAATCCTCATTTTAAATCCTCATTTTAAATCCATTTTAAATCCTCAGTTTTTACCTATATATTATTTGATCATTTAAAATCTTATTGGGTTTATATTAACCGAATATGTTTCGGCAACCACCCCATCATCATCACAGCCGCCACAAGCGCCATCGCACTCCCGAACAGGAACGGTGCGCTTACTCCAACCAGATCCCACAGGAGCCCTGCGATGATGCTTGAAGCAAGAGCAAGAAGACCTGTTGCCGTATAATACAGGCCTATTGCCGTTCCCCGTTTTTCGGACGGCACCATATCAACCACAAAAGCCTTGCTCACACCTTCTGTCATTGCCATGTAAAAACCATAGATCGCGAACAGTATCCATATCTGGTATCCTTCATTTGCCAGTGCAAAACCCAGGTAAACAAGGGAAAATACCAGGAATCCGCCCACCATAACATTCCGGCGCCCGATCCTGTCCGAAAGCATCCCGGCAGGCATGGACGAAAGAGAAAATGTGATATTGTAGACA
Organism: Methanosarcinales archaeon; assembly: GCA_905339155.1. Taxonomy (GTDB): domain Archaea; phylum Halobacteriota; class Methanosarcinia; order Methanosarcinales; family Methanoperedenaceae; genus Methanoperedens. The sequence goes on along the minus strand of CAJPFJ010000078.1, from coordinate 1,445 downwards.
ACGTAGGTCAATACTACTATTGCTATAACCGCTATAGAACCAAATGTCGAGGTGATTATTGAGGGAATGCCTGAAATCTCAAAGATATTCCGGGCGCGCAGTATAAGGAAAGCGTTGCTTGAATTGCCAAGCGCAAAAACTAATGTGATCAGGAGAAATATCTTGAATTCGCGGCTAAAATCCGAGAGTTTGAACTTCAAACTATCCTTTTTCTCGCCTTTTTTCTCTGAAACGAAGAAGAACAACAGAACCACACTTATCATGGCAGGTATAAAAGCTATGAGGAAAATAATTTGGTAGTTCGCGTCAATTAAATACAGGAATAGCAGTGCGAAAAGCGGTCCTATGACAGCGCCCAGGGTATCAAGACTCTGGTGAAAGCCAAATGCTTTTCCTCGATATTTCCCTTCGGTTGAATCAGCAATGAGAGCATCCCTTGCCGATGAGCGAAGTCCTTTCCCGAACCTGTCAAGGAAACGGGCCGCAAGCACAAAATGCCATGAGGCTGCAAATGCCAGAAGAGGTTTTGAGATGGTTGAAAGGCTGTATCCGAAAATAACATAGGGTTTCCTTTTTCCTGATTTATCCGACATCCAGCCTGAAATTACTTTCATGATGCTTGCCGTGCTTTCAGCGATGCCCTCGATCAATCCGACTATTGTCATCGGCGCCCCAAGGACTGTAGTGAGGAAAATCGGGATAATCGGATACAACATCTCGCTGCTGATATCTGTGAAAAAACTTACAAGACCGAGTATGAATACGTTCTTCTTTATGCCTTTTATGATGTCTTTTTCCATTCCATTATCTCTTTTTTCTAAATCTGATATGAGGACATCTTTACACTATTTATAGGAAATAATCTTTGTGCAGGCTTAAGTCCTGTTCCAATGCTGCAAAACTGATTTGGAATGAATGAAATCAGCAATCACATACATCAGCAATCCCATACTGTATAATCCCATACCGAAGACTTTATCATTCATCATTAACTATAAGGGGATACTATTTTTACTCCAGAGCGGGGTAGGGTAGTCAGGATATCCCGACGGGCTCATAACCCGTAGATCAATGGTTCGAATCCATTCCCCGCTATACAAGAATCTTTTTTTGAAAAGTATCTTAGACGCATAATGAACCGTGTACTATTAACACTTTCAACCTTTACGGCGCCGGGGGTTGCTACCCCCAGACCCCCAACGGCTGCGCCGCCGCTGGCGGGGATTAATATGAAATCACCGGTTGCATAAATATAGCTTGACCTTATATCGATCTCAGGGCTGAATATGGCGGCAGAGGATAAATTTATCCCCCTCCCAAATCTTACCACTCTGCGAACTTCTGTAAGGTTCCTTTTTCTCTAAATCCCATAGAAGCAAGGATGCCAATTAAAAGGACAGCCAGAGAACAGGTTTTTTTGACGGAACGACTCGTATATTTATGCA
>CAJPFJ010000077.1 GCA_905339155.1 Methanosarcinales archaeon | reverse complement strand
TTCCTGAACTGATACGTTTTTTTCATGCAGCATAGACATGATTCTGAATACATATAGTTCTTATGATAGAGTGGGGTGAAAGTAATTATGGCGGCGGGCTTGTGTATCCCCGGCTTGAAAGCCGGGGAGTTACTGCGCCCTTCACCCAACTCTTAAGCCTTCTTTGTTCCACTCTTTCAAAGCGATAGTTATTTGATTCCCTAAAATAATTTGATTGTTAGGGGGATTTGAAGTGATGCCGGAGAAAGATCTTTCAGAGGAATAATATGGTGAAAAAGCAGCATTCGGGCAACCATGATATGAACACAGGGGAACAGCATTCATCCCATGAAATGAAAAAACCGGATAAACACCACGACCATCATGCCATGATGCTGGATGATTTCAAAAAGCGGTTCTGGGTATCATTTTTTATTACCATCCCTATACTCTTACTCTCTCCCCTTATCCAGGAATTTTTGGGTTTTAAGAATATTGCCAGTTTTCCGGGGGATATATATGTCCTCTTTGCGCTTTCATCCATAGTTTTCTTCTATGGGGGGTATCCATTTCTCAAAGGGATATTTGATGAACTTAGATCAGCAAGCCCGGGAATGATGACTCTGATCGCCATAGCGATCACTACGGCGTATGTTTACAGCAGCGCTGTTGTATTTGGCCTGAGCGGCATGGTATTTTTCTGGGAACTGGCAACGCTAATAGACGTTATGCTCCTCGGTCACTGGATAGAGATGAAATCCATCATGGGCGCCTCAAAGGCTCTTGAAGAACTGGCAAGGCTCATGCCCTCTGATGCACATAAACTCATGACTGACGGCAGTATAAAGGATGTTCCTTTAAGCGAGCTTATGGTGGATGATAGTGTCCTTATCAAACCCGGTGAAAAGATCCCCGCTGACAGCATTGTGGAAGATGGTGAGACATCAGTAAATGAGGCCATGCTAACAGGAGAGTCAAAGCCTGTTTATAAAAAGGTGGGTGCTAAAGTCATAGGTGGCTCGATAAACGGAGAAGGGTCAATCACAGTGAAGGTCAACAAAACAGGAGGAGATTCATTCCTTTCACAAGTGATCAAGCTTGTTAAAGAAGCACAGGAGAGCAAATCAAAAACTCAGGATCTGGCAAACCGCGCCGCTGTATGGTTAACGATAATAGCTATTCTGGGAGGGTCTATAACCCTTTTTGTATGGCTCTATATAATGAAGGAGGACTTTGCCTTTGCGATCGAGCGGGCCGTCACGGTGATGGTGATCACATGCCCCCATGCCCTTGGGCTTGCTATTCCTCTGGTGGTTGCGGTCTCGACAGCTATTTCTGCAAGAAATGGTCTTTTGATAAGGAACCGTGCTGCCTTTGAGAGGGCAAGGAACATCCAGGCTATAATATTTGATAAAACAGGAACGCTCACTGAAGGAAGATTCGGGGTCACTGACACTATTATGTTTTCTGGAAGTGGTGATGAAAAAGAACTTATCAAATACGCTGCGTCGGTGGAGGCTCATTCCGAACATCCTATTGCAAAAGGGATCGTCTCGTCATCCGGGGATTCTTTTCCTGTTGAGGGATTTAAATCAATTCCCGGCAAGGGTGCGCAAGGGAAGGTTGACGGGAGGGATGTAAAGGTTGTAAGTCCCGGATATCTTCGGGAAAAGAATATTCCAGTTACAGATGAACGGATCGAGAAGCTCTCCTCTCAGGGAAAGACTGTGGTGTTCGTGTTGATAGATGGAGAGTTAAAAGGTGCTATTGCCCTTGCAGATATCATAAGACCCGAATCCAAGAAAGCGATCTCGAAGCTAAGGGAGATGGGTGTAAGATGCATGATGCTCACAGGGGATAACAAACAGGTCGCAAAATGGGTGGCTGATGAACTGGAGCTTGATGAATATTTTGCAGAGGTCCTGCCCCATGAAAAGGCTGCGAAAGTTAAAGAGATCCAGTCCAGAGGATTGATAGTTGCAATGACGGGCGATGGTGTGAACGATGCACCCGCTCTGGCGCAGGCGGATGTGGGTATTGCTATAGGTGCTGGTACAGATGTGGCTGTAGAGACGGCTGATATCATCCTTGTAAGGAGTGATCCTCTTGATACAGTGGCAATAATCGGTCTTGCAAGGGCAACATACAGAAAGATGGTACAGAACCTTATATGGGCGACAGGCTATAACGCATTTGCCATCCCTCTTGCCGCCGGTGTGCTGTATAAGTCGGGCATACTTCTTACCCCTGCAATGGGTGCTGCGCTCATGGCAGCGAGCACTGTGGTCGTGGCAGTCAATGCGAGATTCTTAAAGATAGAGAAGTAGAGGAAGGAGCGTGCCTCTTTCAATGGTCCGCCGTTAAGAGGTCGGACGTTTCGTATCTCATGCGTCATATCATATCCATCACTACCTCTTTTGCATCTTCATGATCGCTGCGTATAGCCACATCCGTATTGATGTCCAGATCAAGCTGGCACAATTTTCAGTAAGACCGATTATGAACTTTAGCCGATATAGATATCATGCTAACATCATCCATTTATGCAGAGTCTCAGATGCAAATTTAAGCGCAGGAAGAATGGCATTTGCAGGTCCCTCTTGAGATTTTTTTTATCTTTCTAATCTTCAATGTTTGCGCGCTATGTGCAAGGCTTGAGGCGAGAGAAAGTCAGTTTAATAGCGAAAAATGGGAAAAATAGGCAAGACACATAAATTAACTATTTTTCCATATTTTCCCCACCATTTCAAACATAATTTTTTTTTCTTCCTCCCAAATTTTGAACATAGTTCTACCATTCTTGTTTCGGGTACATTTTGATTTTTTGAAAGAAATTGGCAAATTTTTTTCTATTTTTAAACCACAAACAACATAAAGAATAATTATTATTATAATGCCAATTGTTACATTCGGTAATAGAATGGGACATATATGATGTGGTGGAAAAAATGAAAATCAAAACGGAACGAAAGTTTTCGGCAGCCCATAAGCTTCCGAATTACGATGGTAAATGCTCAAGACTTCATGGTCACACTTGGAAGGTAGAAGTTACAATCGAAGGTGAGCCGGACGTAGAAACAGGAATGCTGATGGATTTTATAGAAATTAAAAATATAATCGATGGTCTGGATCACCAGTATTTAAATGACTTTATTGAGAATCCAACAGTTGAGAACATTGCTAGATACATCTTAAATCAGCTTGCAAGATGCCAGCCTCGATCAGATTTTAAAATCAGGGTGTGGGAGACAGAGGATTCCTTTGCAGAGGTTGATAACCGGGACAAAACAGCCTCACTGGGAGAGATCAAAGAAAATATTGGGGAAATCATAGGGGAAAATTATGGAAGAGTTACAGGTTAACGACATATTCTACTCTATTCAGGGGGAGGGAAAGTATCTTGGCGAACCACAGATGTTTTTGAGATTACAGGGCTGTAATTTCAGATGCAAATGGTGTGATACAAGGGAAGCATGGGATGGAGATGGCGGAGTAAGTATGGGGATGGATAAGATTATTGACAAGCTCAAAAGGTTCAATTGCAGTAGAATATGTGTTACTGGAGGAGAGCCGTTACTCCAATCCGATAAATTGCTGCATTTGTTGGAGCAATTAAAAGAATTGAATTACAGTATTGTCCTTGAAACAAATGGAAGCATGGTAGATAAAGAGATATTTAGTTTAGTGGATTGTGTTTCTGCAGATATGAAGCCCCCCTCCTCAGGTATGAAGAGCACAGATAAGATACTCAGTTCGCTTAAGCATAAGGACCAGTTAAAAATCATAGTGGAAGATAAAACAGATTTCGATTTTGCAAAGGATGTTATCAAAAGATGCCAGTGTATCTGCTACCTGCAGCCGGTCGGGGGCATTAATGTAAAACAAGTGGCAAATTGGGTATTGAACGATCAGCTTGAGAATGTCAGAGTGACGCTTCAGCTTCACAAATTGATGGGGATGAAATAATGGATTCTGAATTGATCAAGGGGGGAGTGAGAAATATTTTGAGAGCAATAGGTGAAGACCCTGAGCGAGAGGGGCTCAGGGAAACACCCCGGAGAATTGCACAGATGTATGAGGAGATATTCAATGGATACAACGATATGGATTTCAATCTTACCGTTTTTGATAATCCCGGCTACGATGAGATGATTACCGAATCAAATCTCTATTTTTATAGCATGTGCGAACACCATATGCTGCCCTTCTTTGGCACGGCACATATCGGTTATATCCCTAATGGAAAAATATTCGGTCTGAGCAAGCTGGGCAGAATTGTTGATTTTTACGCCAAAAAGTTGCAGCTTCAGGAAAGGATGACCACTGAGATTGCGGATTTCCTTATGGAAAAAATCGAACCGAAAGGATGCATTGTTGTGGTCGAAGCTGAGCATATGTGCATGAGCATGAGGGGCGTAAAAAAGCCAGATCACAGAACCATAACCAGTGCTATAAGAGGTATTTTCAAAGAGATGAAAGGTTCCAGAGAGGAATTTTTGAGACTGATACGCTGAGGATATTGATTCATTGTATAGGAGGAAACAAAAATGACGTTCTTAGAATCGAGAGGAATAATAAAAATAAATGGTATGTGGTTGCTTGGAGTGATGGCAGTATTTATTCTGGTTATTGTCATAGCAGTGCCCCTTGCAGCAGCAACTCCGGACATGGGGGACTGTAATGAAAAGCATGGGCGATATGAGGAGGTTAATAGGGCGATAGAGAAGGGGATAATGTTTTTGGAGAGTAAACAGTTGCAATCAGGAGAATTTCCAGTGGAGTTTTCTTTCGACCCAGAAATGGAATACATTGTGAATGATAGTATATTCAATCATACAATTTTTGGATCAGCTTTTATTCTTCATGCTCTATCGTATGTAAAACCATCTTCACAGGTAAATAACATCAGGAACAGATCAATATCATTTCTTATAGATAATATGGAGCCTCCAGGTGTCTGGAGTTATGGTGGAAAATATTATTATTCTCCACCTGATAGTGACGATACAGCCCTTACACTTTCAGCTTTAGAAGAGAATGGGGTCAGAATTAATGATAGTTCTCTGCGATTCATGCTGAATTTTAGGACAGACGAGGGATTATTTCATACATGGATGATAGAAGACAGGTCGAATATATCTGATCCGCATTCTAACCTGTACGCCTTAGATGATGTCGATGCCAGCGTAAATGCATATATTTTGTATGCTTATGCCTTTAATGACATGCAAATAAAAGAAGTAAGCCGATTTCTCAATAACTTTACAAAGAATAAGTTATTTATAAACGGTACTCCATATTATCCATCTCAATATGCTTTCATCTATCGGTTAACATTAGCCTATGCAGGCGGCGCAAAAGGGTTAGATTCTGCCATTCCGACTGTAAGAGAATATCTGTTGGATACACAGAAAACAGACGGAAGCTGGGGGAATAATGTAGAGAATGGTTTTGCAGCAGTTTCGCTTATTAATATCGGATATGAAGATGAAGCATTGGATAAAGCCATAAATCATATCCTGAGCACGCAAAAAGACGAGGGCAGCTGGCCGAGAGCTGTCTTTTATGTAGGATGGCCGTCAAGTTATGAATCTCATCTAGGACCAGTGCCTTATTTTGGCTCTGAGGAACTTGCAACAGGTATATCCCTGGAAGCTCTGGGAAAATATAAAAATCTAAAAAAATGATTAAATAATTTTCTAAAATATTATGATCAACACATACATCCAATCAGAAAGGCAAACCCCTTCGACGGGTCTATCATCCGATGATCTAGGTCACCTCAGGTATTTCTATGAAATAGCGACCCAGCCTCTCGATAAATGGAACGGCTTTCTTTTCCCTATAAATGGCGTGTTCTCATATGCGGTTAGAGTACAACTGTCATCTGCATCGTTTGCAGCAGCCGCTTTAGCCTCTAAAACACCTGCATATAGAGAAGTCTATGAGAAGATTATGGACTGCCTGATTCAGCGGATGCTTCAAAGGAGAACATGGAGTTACTGGAGATACTGTTCAAGAAATCTCGACCCCATATATAAGAACAACATATGCTACAGCGCATATTTATCAAATATGATCGGATTATTTGAGAAACTGACAAACAACTATAGATATGATGAAAATTTCGATCTCATCTGGAACAAAAATACGAAATTCACTTATAATCATCATACTCTGACTAAAAGAATATACGAGCAAATGGTTGTAAATCACCATCATGGAGTGCAGTGCCAGCTTGAATTTGTATTCCAAGCTTGCAGCAATTTTGCAGCTTTGAGCAATATTCTCTATGATCAACTGCATGGTACAGATTATTCCTCCGTGAACCCTCAATGGAAAAAGTGGTCTCGGGAGAATTTTGTAAACAGAAAACCATTTTCTAAAGGGATTCTCTACTTTTCTTATGTGGAATTTCTGAAAAAAATGCTCAAATCGAGTGAAAATATAACGGATGTGGGTGTTCTGGCATTAGCCACGCCTGTTGACTGGGATATCGTAATAGAACTTTACCCGAGATTAGCAGAAATAGTGACCCATTCGAGTGAAGACGGTGCATTTATTAAAAGCAGACCTCTGGACGATTTCTTTGAAATATCGAACGATTCCATGACGACAAGCTTCGGTTACCTTCTGGCAAGACAGATGGACGATGAAACTCTGGCTGAAAAATTCTTAAACTATGCGACCAAAGAATTCAATCCTGAATGGGAAAATGGGAAACTTTACTATAAGAATGTAAGAACCCAGTTATTTACCACAAGTATATTTGCATGGGGAAAAGTGACCTCAGGCAGGCAGTTCGCAGACCTGATTCATACAAAACGCGACAGTGCCTTCTTTGATCTTCCTTTTGTCTCCCATGTCGAGTACCCAGATGTTTACATAAAAAGAGCTGATTACAATAACGAATCGAAAGTTCTTACCGTTATCGTAATTCCGGGAGATTCCAGGGAGAATACTGAAATCATCTGCTCCAATATAACCAGTATTGGAAGCGTGCAAAAGGACGGTGTGATTTACGATTCATATGAATTTGAAAATGGATATGGCAGATTGAAAATCTACACGGATTTAGAATCCGAGCATACTTTCGAGATAGCATGTCAATAGAGAAGGAAACTATGAAATTATTTATTGAAATCAATACAAGGTTCGAAGGAATGCACAGGTGGGATAATGCACCTGAAGCTGTGTTTTTCTTAAGGAATACCCACAGGCACGAATTTCATGTACAGGCGAGGATCCAGACGTATCACGACGATAGAGAACTTGAATTCATCCTGGTGAAAAAGCAGATCGAGGAATGGATCAGAGCTTTGTCTTTTGATCTTGGACAGAAAAGCTGTGAAATGCTCGCAAAAGAGCTGGCAGCTTTTTTGCTGGATAAATACGGGGACGGCAGACAGAGGCATGTGGAAGTCAAGGTTTCCGAGGATGGGGAGAACGGGGCACTGGTGCTTTATGATGGCTGTTAGAGGAGGACATGATGCAACTTTTCGATACGCTTCGAAGATATAAGATGTTGCTTGACATTAAAAAAGTCCTGGATATGAGCTCAGGCTTCCATAAGCTCTGGCACATTTCAACTGGCGTTGAACTTGGTATTTTTGATAACCTGGTGAAAACACCCATGGGTTCACAGGAATACGCTGCTGTATATGATATGGACATCGAACTTATCAATGCATGGATGGAAATCGGGGCTTCCTATGGGCTGCTTAAAAAACGGGGTGAGGTGTACTCAAACACAGCATTTACCGAAACTTATCTGTGCACGCATTCAAAACACTGTTTTGCGAATTTCCCATGGGGAATAACAAGTATGCACAGTAAATTGTTCGAAAAACTGCCCGAATTGATGAGAAAAAGAGAGAAGTATCAAATCTCTCCAGAACTGGCATTGAAGGTTGCGCAGGGAACCCGTTTCTTGGACAACTGGGCCCTTGATGTGCTGTTAACGCTTCCGGTCCATGAGGAGAACTGCAAGGTTATGGATATAGGATGCGGTCAGGGATATTATCTCATCGAGCTGGCAAAAAGAAACCAGAGCTTAACTGGCATCGGGGTAGAACTGCAGGAGAGTTTATGTGAAGAGGTCAATAGACGCATTAAGGCTGAAGGACTTCAGGATAGATTATCTGTACTTTATGGAAATGCAAAAGAGATAAATCTTGGCGAGAATTATAATATATGCCTTATTAATAATATGTTATATTATCTCGAAAAGAAGGATGCAATGGACTTATTGAAAAGGGCTAAAAAGGCGTTAAAGCCGAATGGGGTGATAGCGGTACAACAACCAATTTTGACAGGAAATGTCGATGTAGGTTTTGTACACTGGGTAATACTTATTTTCGGAGGCATGGGTCTTCTTCCAAGGGCAGATTTGATAAATTTATTGAAGCATGAAGGCTTTGATCAGGTTACAACAAAAAAGATAGAACCAACAGGACAGTGGCTTTATTTCATAGGAAAAATGAAACAATAAAAGAGGAAATTATAATGATTAAATACGGTGTGATAGTTCTTGGATTGATTCTTATTATATCTCTTGTTGGAGTTTCAACGGCATTAGCCGAAAGTGAGAGAATGCTTAATGAGAGTGAACAGGCTTTGGGATTCTCAAAAATCTATGTGGAAGGGTTCGGTGCGAATTCAGAGGGCTTCAAGCTAATTTTAAGAACCTACGAGCAGCGTCTTGATACCCGCTTTAAGCCTTTTCTCATTGATATAGAATACATCTTAATGAAGGAAGAAAGCGTTATTTACTCCAAAAGAATTAAGCAGATTCCACTATCAATAGGTGGTGAAGGGGAAACTGTGCTCAGTCACCAGCCGGACGTTGCGCTGGAAGAAGGGAATAATTATACGGGTATTGTAAAGATTTACCTTTACAACAAAGGTGCCCCTGAATATTATCTTACTACAATCTCAAATTTCATAGCCAAGAGCAATGCTGATATAACAGATGTCTTTAGCGACGACATAGGTGCAAGTGCGACAATTAAAAGCATATCCATGGTTCCCCTTAACGCTAAGATTATCTTCACGCTGAAACAGGATAACAGGATCATAGAAACCAGGGAAACAAAAGCCCCATCGATCATGTCCAATGATAAAGAAAAAACAGTAAACGTTCTCTGGACAAATAGATTAGAAGAAGGGGTTTATGTGACATCAGTACTTTTGAAGGGAACGGATATCCCAGTTAACTATGATAAAATTTTTACAGTCGAGAAAAATACGCAGATGACATCTCCTGTACCAGTGACCCCGATAGGTAGCAACAGTCATAGCCTTCCAGGTTTTTCTTCAGGGCTGGCAGCCATAGCGATATTTGCGCTTGCTTACAGATGGAGGAACTGAGAAGTGAATATAGATGATATTCGCTCCGCTCTGTTCTATTCAAAAAAGGACATCTTTAAAAATAAGAAGATCTTTTTATTTATAACTGTAGCTATAATGTTTGCAACAGCAAACATCATTATCATCAATGGGTTCATGGATGGAATGATAAAGGACTTAGCTGATAACACTGTTGAATCGTCCTTGGGCCATTTGAATATCTACCCTGATCCGGATGAGAGGTTTATAGATGGACTGGGGATAAAAGAAGAGGCTCTAAATTCATTAAAGGAAGTAGAGGCATATTCTCCCAGGGTTTCCGCAAGTGGTGTATTGTCTTTCAAGGAATTATCCGCTTCTGCAACAATACTGGCTCTTGATCCTGACAAAGAACGCAGAGTAACAACACTTCTGGATAAACTTGATAGGGGTACTGCCATTAACTCGAATGATGGAAATGCCATCATGGTTTCTTATCGCCTCGCTGAGGATTTGAAACTTGATACAGGGGATGAAGTAACTCTTACATTTGAAAACGGGAATACGAAGGAATATAAAATAAAAGGAATAATTCGCACCGGTATCCAGGAATTCGACAGTTCTACCGTAGTTATAACGCTCATCGAAGCCAGAAGACAGCTTTATATAGAAAACAGAGCGTCTGCCGTACTTGTAAGGCTCTCTAATAAGGAGATTGCCGAGGATTACAAATCGATATTGATGCAAAACCTTAGTATCGAGAACGTGAAGACGTGGAAAGAGGAACTCGAATATTTGATGAGTTTCACGGAGGCATACAAGAGTTTTTCCAACATCATTTCTGTAGTCGGATTACTCGTCGCATCAATCTCAGTCGGGATTATCGTTTACGTAAATGTGATCCATAAAAAGAGGCAGATAGGTATAATGAAAGCAATAGGGGCGAAAGATTCCTTTATCTTCACGGTTTTCATCATGGAGGCGCTACTCTTTGGCTTGATAGGTGTTCCTGCGGGCGACATTCTCGGATACCTTGCCATTAAACATATGGAAGCAAATCCGTTCTATGATGCCATTATGATGACATGGATAAGTGCAAGATTCGGATACTACCTTCTCTATAATGCAACAGCAGTTTCTTTTGCAGCAACTTTATTAGCGGGAATATATCCCGCAATCAAGGCCAGCAGGATAGATATCATTAAGGCTATATGGGGAGGGTAATATGTCGGCAGTGTTTTTCTATGCAAGAAAAGATTCAGAAAAAAATAAAAGGATGTTCCTATTTATTATTATCGCGATCGCACTTTCCACAGCGAACATCATTATCATAAACGGGTTCATGGACGGAATTACCGATGATTTCGTGGAAAAGACGATGGAGACATCATCAGGTCATCTTAATATATATCCCGATGAGCATAACAGGTATATAGAGGGGCTGGGTGTAAAAGAACAGAAGCTCGATACTTTTAAGGAAGTGGTTGCTTATTCTCCAAGGATCAATGCAGGCGGAGCTTTATCATATAAGGATAAATCCAAATCAATAAGGATCCTGGCTGTGGATCCTTCTAAAGAGAACAGGGTAACAAACATTCTGAGCAAAATCGATTCGGGGGAAACCCTTGATGTCGATGACAGGAATGGTGTTTTGATCTCGTATCGGTTGGCGAATGATCTGAAAGCCATAGTTGGAGATGAAGCAGTTCTGGTATTTGAAAAAGGCAACACAAAGGTCTTCAGGATAAAAGGGATATTCCGCACCGGCATGGCGCTTGATACAAATACGGTTATAATCAATTTTGAGAGTGCAGCAGAGCATCTCAATATAAACAATAAAGCATCGGTAATCCTTGTCAGACTCTCTGATATAGCCCTTGCCGGGCAATATAAGGATACTATATCCCTCGAACTCGGAGCTATAAAAATAAAAGAATGGAGACAAGAGGTTGAATCAATATTAAGTTCAACTGCAACATTCAAGGAGATTAGCTCCGCAATTAACGCGATAGGATTATTTGCATCTGCAGTGTCGGTTGGGGTGATACTTTATATAAATATCCTCCACAAGCGAAGGCAGATCGGGATAATGAAAGCAATTGGCATGAAGGATTTCCAGATATTATCCATTTATATCATCGAGGCGATGATCCTGGGAACGATAGGCATTATAGCCGGAGATGCGCTCGGGTATCTGGGCACAAAATACCTGGAAGCCCATCCGTTTTCTGATCCTATCCTCGGATCGCTGAGTCCAAGGTTCTACATGTATATACTCTATGATGCCTCACTGGTCACCATGGCAACAGTAATTCTTGCTTCAGTATACCCGGCGCTGATGGCAGGCAGAATGAACATCATAAAAGCGATATGGGGGCAATAGTAAATGGACATAATCAAAACAAGTGATCTTAAAAAGAGTTACATACTTGGCAAGGTCCAGGTTAAAGCGCTTAACGGCGTTGATGTCTCAATCCATGAGGGAGAATTCATTGCAATTATGGGTCCCTCAGGCTGCGGGAAATCAACCTTCCTCAACATGATCGGTATGCTGGATACCCCGACGTCGGGAGAAGTCTATATAGAAGATAACAATGTTACGAAGATGAGCAGCAATAGCAGAGCAGGGTACAGACTGAAGTACATAGGCTTCATATTCCAGTTCTTTAACCTTTTTAATGAGCTTACAGCTATTGAAAATATAATGTTTCCCATGATGCTGAACAGGATGCCAGATTCCAGAAAAAAGGCAGAAGGTCTGCTGAATCTCGTTGGTCTTGGAGACAGGCTGCGCCACCTGCCGTCTGAACTTTCGGGTGGACAGCAGCAACGTGTTACCATTGCAAGAAGTCTTGCCAATAGTCCGAAGATACTCCTGGCGGATGAGCCGACAGGCAACCTGGATACAAAATCCTCGAAAGAGATAATTGAGCTTTTCAGGAAATTGAACCTTGAGAGAGGACAGACGATCGTGATGGTAACGCATAGCCAGGAAATAGGCGAAAAGGCGGACAGGATAATACGCTTCAGGGATGGTATGATTGAAAAGTAAAGTTATTGTCTCATTCTTTTTAATATTTTCTGCTACCATGCTGTATTTGTCCTTAAAGACACATGCAATAGAGGTGATAGCTGCAGGATTCTCAGGACTTTTACTGCTGTTGGGGATCATTATTCATCCTATGCTGCTGGACATTCAGAATAAACAGGGGTGAGGGTTTGATAAAAGATATTAAAAATATTATTATACTGGGGTCTCCGCATTATATACTTTTAGATATGTCCACAATATTTGGAACTGCACTATTTGCTCTTGGGAGATTGCCTGATTTTAACGAATGGATAATGCTCCTTATACTTTTCATTACAGGTTCCATAATCATGAACGGCGTTGATGTTGCAGGGCATTATACTGACAGCGATGTAGATAAATATCAGAAACCAGAAAATCCTCTCCAGAAAGGAGAGATAAATCAATTTACAATGAGGCGGGCTGTCAAATATATATATTTTTTGGCGGTTATTTCCCTGATTACCATGGCAGTCCTGACAGAGAACCTTGCTCTTATTCTGGTGGCAGTAGCAGGATGGTTTTTCGGTCACACGTATGTTACATACCCAATACGGGCAAGGGCTAACTGGCTTCTGGCTTCTCCCTGGTTTTCTACAGGACTGGCGATTATTCCTCTTTCCGGGTGGATCCTCTTCAGGCAAGAAGCATCGATTTATATTGCAGCCATTTTCCTGCTTTTTTTCTTTCCATTAATGGGCGAGTTCCTGACGAAAGAACTTAATCATTTAGAATATGATTCAAAAGGTGGACTTAAAACACTACCTATGGTAATTGGCAATAACCTAACAGGAATTTTAGGCGTTTTTTTTAACCTATTTTCATTTATCATTCTAACTCCTATTTTTTATGTTATAGGATTTTTTAATGATATTACGATTATTCTCATGTTAGCTCCTTCCCTTTTTGCAGCTGTTGCCTCGGCTCAGTTAATCAGGCACCCTATAAAAAATGCTGGCAGTGCGCAGGCTTGGATCAAAATATCTATAGTGTGGATTGGATATGCGCTTTTAATCTCTTCACTGATTAATATATATTTCTCCAATTATTAGTATTTTTTCAATATTCTTTGGATTTTTCATGGCTCTCTCTCTTGTTTTTCAAATAATCTTTTAAACTCAGCCCATCTTGTTCCCCACTTTGCAAGTCCCTTATTGGGATAGCGTTCGAGCCATGAGGTTGCTGGAGGTGTTGCGCTATCTGCTCGTAGTTCCCAGCCGCCAAGACGGTAAAGTTCTTCACGCGCTAAAGAAGCCGCTTCCAGTATTTTTCCTCCATCGATGGTAAGCAGTTCTCTATTGCGCATAACAACCTGACCATCAATCAATACGGTTTGCACATCTCGACCAGATGCACTATATACAATCATTGCTGGAATGTCTGATGTTGGTTGGCATAACAGTCGGCCAAGTTTCAATAAAATTATATCTGCGCTCTTGCCGATATCCAGAGAGCCGGTTTCATTTTCTAATCTTAAAGCCATAGCTCCTTTAATAGTTGCCATCCGAAGTACATCAACTGGTTTCAGCGAGCCAGCGCCGTATAGAAAATTGCTCATCAAAATGCAGTTGCGCATTTCGGTAAACATATCCGAGCCCTCGATCCACCCGCCACAACTATCCGTCCCAAGTGTTATGTTGGCGCCCGCTTCATATAGAGATTTTATTGGTAACCAATGTTTGGGGCCTATGCCTGCGTTCATCCACACCGAGGGACAATGCACTACGCTAACCCCAGCTTTGGTTATAGTTTTTATATCTCCATTATTAGCTGCAAGAAAATGCACGGCGATTAGTCGTCTATTTAGCAACTTACCTGCTTTCAAAAGACCGAGCGGGGAACGGCCGCGAAACAGCAAACTGAAAATACCCGTTGGCCAGCGAGGAAAAACATGCATGTGAACGACTAAATCTTCACGCTCCGCCAAATCCGCCAGGTGCCGCATTGTCTTTAGTGAGGTTGATATATCGCCCGCCGGGCCAAGTGAAACACAAATGCGCCCATCAAATTTGCCGCGATATTCCAGCACAAGCTTTTCTGCCTCGGCAAGCTGCGCATCGGCATCATAATCAGTTGGACCAAAAATATCGGCAATCGCTGTCTGGACAAACGCCTTCATGCCTGCCTGTCCCAACGCTTCAGCCGTCTGGCTGCTGACTTCGAAAGTTATCGCATCAGTCGCCACATTTGCCAGTGTGGTACCGGAAAGTAGCATTTCGGCTGCAGCCAAGCGGGAAGCGGCCAACATAATTTCGGGCGTAGCCCGGAAAGCCAGAGCCGTATCCTCGCCAGCAGTTTTTTCAAAACCAAATCCCACCATAGTACCCTTGTACAACGAGGCAATGGTGTGTATATGGCCGTTGATGAGGCCAGGCATTGCCACCATTCCGTGAGCATCGATTTCATTTTCTATCCGATATTTTCTGGCAATCTCTTCGGCGGGTCCAATATCTTTTATCCTTTTGCCCGCAATAACTATACTGCCGTTCTCGATGACTTCGTTCTTTCCGTTGACCGTAATAATTGTAGCGTTTTTAATCAGTAAATTTTGCATATTAAGTATTTCTCAGAAATTCTAATTTGTTTCTATTAACATCGTCCGGTTTTTCTTCCTGCAAATAATGATGGCAGTCAGGTGCAATTACATGTCCTGCTTCAGCCAGCGGTTTAATAACTTTGCGCCATACAAACGAAGAAGTAGGCCAGCCGTGAAGCAGTAGTATTGGCTCACCTTGTCCTGCTTCTTGGTAGTAAATATTTAAGTTATTAATCTTTATATTCCTGTCTAAAACTACTGTATTTATTTTGTTCATTCAGAGTTCTCTACATTGTCTTATGAGCTTCACACCTTTTCATTACTGCAATTTGTGATGTATCTTCTTGTTGTACATTGTTATAGTTATTATAATCGTTGCTGATGTCTTGGTTTTGTTTTTAATTCTTTAATTACATTTTGGTTTAAAGATGTAAACCGGAAATCACTTAAAGAGGTAATACCTTTATAAGATTTATAGGAGGTGAAAAAATTGGTAGCTAATAATAAAAGCAGGGAGTGTATTGAAGCCTGTAACGACTGTGTTGAAGCATGCGAAGCATGCATTACAGCCTGTCTTCGTGAGAACGATGTAAAGATGATGGCAAAGTGTATACAGCTTTGCCGTGATTGCGCAGATATTTGTTCGCTATGTGCAAGGTTCGAGGCGAGAGAAAGTCAGTTTGCAAAGAAACTTTGCGCCCTTTGCGCAGATATCTGTGATGCATGTGCAGCAGAATGTGGAAAACATAAAGCTGAGCAATGCAAGAAGTGTGCAGAAGAATGCAGGAAATGTGCTGAAGAATGCCGCAAAATGGCAGCTTAATAGCGAAAAATGGGAAAAATAGGCAAGACACGTAAATTAACTATTTTTCCCTATTTTTTATAATAAATGGTGATATTTTTTATGCTCATATTTGCTATAGCATCCTGGGCTGGCAACTATATTGCCGGTGTGATAGTTATAATTAAAAAACAGTCAGTGGTATAATAACATGGAAAAGTATGATACAATTATCGTCGGCGCGGGCCCGGCTGGTCTTGAGGCGGCACTTGTACTGGCAGAAGCAGGGAAAAATACACTGGTAGTGGAGAAAAACGAGACTATCGGACAAACAATATGCGCTGGGGGTCTAACCATCAAGGATATGGATTTTGTTCCAAAAAATATTGTTGATGTTGAATTTAATTACATGCTCCTGCATACAGCAAAAGGATCATACGATGTTGACCTGGGCAGTCATCCTGTGTTTATGGTGAACAGGGAAAAACTTGGGCAGTGGATGGCAAAAGAAGCCCAAAGAGCAGGCGCCCGGATCGGGACTTCATGCCGCGTCAGTGCTGTTGATGGAAACCATATCGTTGTAAACGGTGAAAAAATAGGTTTTGATCATTTAGTAGGCGGTGATGGTTCTAACTCGATTGTCAGGAAATCCCTGGATATACCCGTTAATAAAACTGTAATAGGGATCCAGTATATAAGCAAAACACTGAGAAAGGACTTTGAGGTTTTTGTAGATGACTTTAAAAATGTTCTTAAGTATAGCTGGATATTTCCACACAGCGAATTTACCTCGATAGGGATGGGCGGGTCGACTGGAAAAGCTGCATTAATGAGGCGCAGCCTTGATGATCTGTGCGAGAGGCTCTCCATTGAAAGAACAAGGTTCGAAGCTGCACGTATTAATATTGATTATAAGGGAATTGTTTTCGGGAACAGGTTCTTAGCAGGCGATGCGGCTGGTATTGCGTCAGGACTGACCGGGGAAGGGATATACCAGGCAATTCTATCCGGGGAGGAGGTTGCAAAAGGGATCATGAACAAAGAATATGCCTATCCCGGGATTAAACACCTATTAAAATTAAAAACCCGTCAAGAACGCCTGCTAAACATCTTCGGCATGAACCAGTATATACCTCATATTCTTTTTAATAATGCAGTACCTTTTCTTTTGAAGAAAAGGGGTTTATGCAGAATGATAAACGATAAATTCAATCTGGTGTAAAAAAATGAGCGGCAATTCTATAACAGATCTAAGTTCCTATTGGAACAGATGGGCATCAGTGTGGGATATAATGCTGCGCCTTGTTGGTCTCGATTGTAGATACCGCGAGCAAGGAATCTCGGTACTAAATCTAAGAAAAGGAATGACCGTGTTGGATATTGCCTGCGGAACAGGTCTTAATTTTCCATATCTTTTTCAGGCAGTCGGTCCTGAAGGTCGGATCATAGCGGTAGATATTGCGCCTAAAATGCTTCAAAAGGCAAAAGAACGAGCAAATAAGAACGGCTTGAATAATGTTGAGTTCATCCAGGGTGATGTGAGCCTGATCGAACTTCCATATGCAGATGCTGCGCCTGCGTTCTGGTGTATGATAAGTATCCCTGAGCATCAAATGGCTCTGGAAAATATCATTTCAAGTCTTTTATCTGGTGGCAGGCTCGCTGTGCTTGATTTGAAGTTTATTAACGATTTTCCTGGTGCGATACTTAATCCCATATTCAATCAAATCTGCCGATTTACTCATCAGGATGTGAACCGAGAACCATGGTTGTATATGGAGCAACTGATCGACAATGTAAAGATGCGCGAATGGAAACTTGGTGGACTGTTATTGAGTAACGTATATCTGGCATGGGGAGAGAAAAAATAACACGTGTTATATTTTATTACAAAAATGATCTTTGAGCAAAAAGTATTTATAATATAACGTATGAACATACGTACATATGTTACATGGAGATTTGACTACAGCAAAAAAGTATTTTTTCAGCGCTTTGAGCGATGAAACCAGGCTTTCAATACTCTATGCATTGAAAGAGAATGGCGGAATGTGCGTGAATGATATCTGCGAGGCGACAGGAAAAGATCAGAGTCTCATATCGCACCATATGGCATGTCTGCGAAACTGTGGGCTTGTCAACACCGAGAAAGATGGAAAATTTGTAGTTTACTCGATAAAGAACGAGCTTATCTCACAAATTCTTGATCTCTCGGATAAGCATGTGAAGGAAATGTTTGAAGGAATTCTTTCTTGCGAGGTTGTAAAAAACAAGAGGAGCAGTTAAAATGGCAGCTTTAATTGAGATACGGGATTTAAGCATAAGTGCTAACGGCAAACAGATTCTCAAGAACATAAACCTGGACATAAATGAAGGCGATAGCATCGGTATAATTGGAAAGAGCGGCGCAGGAAAAAGTACTCTTTTGCATTTGCTTCGAGGTTTTGAGGAGTTTGAAGATATTACTGGCGAGGTTATTTTTAACATTTCATCCTGTCCTAAATGCGGTAGAGTAAATCCTCCAGGTAATGCAGGCAAAGCGTGCTCAAAATGTGACATAAGAACAGAATTGATAAGG
This sequence comes from Methanosarcinales archaeon, assembly GCA_905339155.1. Lineage (GTDB taxonomy): Archaea > Halobacteriota > Methanosarcinia > Methanosarcinales > Methanoperedenaceae > Methanoperedens. The sequence goes on along the minus strand of CAJPFJ010000077.1, from coordinate 4,381 downwards.
GTGAATTATTTTAATTCGAATGACATGCACGGGAAAATCATGGAAAGGACTGCTATCATGATGCAGCGAACCTTTGGATTATATGGCGATGAGACAGTTCTTGAGAATATCATTCGCAGCTTTGAATATTCCGATATTCCTAAAGAAAAACGTCCGTATATTGCAGCAGAATTAATAGAAAAAGTGAAGCTCAGCCATAGAATGACTTACACGGGAAAGGAACTCAGCGGGGGAGAGAAACAGCGCGTAGTGCTGGCAAGGCAGCTTGCAAAATACCCGATGCTTTTGCTTGCGGATGAACCAACCGGAACACTTGATCCAGGAACTGCAAAGCTTGTGCATGATAGCATATTAAAAGCAAAACAGGAACACAACATGACAATGCTTGTTACTTCGCATCTGCCTGGCGTTTTACATGACCTGACAAACAAAGCGATTCTTTTGGATAAAGGAGAAATTATAGAAATAGGAAAACCGGATGAAATTATTGAAAAGTTCTCTGCAATGACAGGAGTGGTGAATGAGGACAAAGCAGTTGTTGGTGAGCCTATCATTATTCTTAAGGATGTAAAGAAAAAATATTACTCCTATCTAAAAGGTATGATCCGTGCCGTAAATGGCGTGAGCTTCGAAGTCAACGAAGGAGAAATTTTCGGTATACTGGGCATAAGCGGAGCAGGGAAAACAACACTCTCTAAAATTATAGCAGGCATTATGGAGAGAGACAACGGAAAAGTGGATGTGAGAATTGGAGATACGTGGGTTGATATGACCGAGAAAGGAACAGATTTCAGGGGACGCGCAAAACCGCATATTGGCTACTTGCATCAGGAATATTCCCTTTACCCTCACAGGAATGTATTATCTAATCTGACCGATTCGATAGGTTTAAAACTTGAGCCTGAACTTGCAAGAACAAAAACGATTGCTGCATTGAAAGCAGTGGGCTTTGATGAAAATACAGCACATGAGATTCTGGAGAAGACATCATATGAACTCAGTGTTGGAGAACGTCAGAGGGTGACAATGGCGCAGGTCCTCATAAGAGAACCGAGGATTATTATTTTTGATGAACCAACAGGAACGATGGACCCGATCACAAAGAATGAGGCTGCAAACTCAATCCTGACAGCAAGAAAAGAGACGGGGACGACATTTGTTATAGTTTCTCACGACATGGAATTTGTCAGGAATGTTTGCGACCGCACTGCACATATGAAGCTTGGCAAAATAACAGCAATGGGAGATGCTGGTTCAGTGCTTGAGGAGATTAAAATCGAAGAAAAAGTAGACAGGGAAAAGACTCCGCAAGACAGAAATAACGACCTAGAAAGATTTCTTAAAAGAGCACAGTGCGCAGATCTGAATGTTTTGTCCGATGTTGATTTTTATGTATCAAAGGCAAAGGAGACTGCCGTAAAACTCAACAAGGATATCAGCGGCGAACTTGAAAGGCTAAAGCCAGCATATGAAAAAGGAATCTCTGAAATGCTTAAAGAAGCAGGAAGATATGCATCAGAAGGACAAATCTATGGAATGCATGTGTATATAGAAAATGCAATAAATTATGCAGCTAAAGCAGGTATCGATATTTCAGGGGAGCTTTCGAAATTTATGCCTGCATACGAGGAAGGTCTTAAAGAGGCATTACAGGAAGCCCAGAAGCATGAAGCTGAAGGTTTTCTTGGCATGTCGTATCAATATATTCATAGAGCGGGTAATTATGCTGCAATGCTTGGAAAAAACATAGAGGATATCTTAAAATCATTACCGTGGTATGAGAAATGGACTCTTACAGATATACACATGAAATTGAGGTGAAAAAATATGTGCATGGTCGGAGATGTGCCTGAATTCAATATGGAAAACATAGAAATGGACTTAAAAGAATACATTTGCCTGGATTGTGAAAACAAATTTAAGGGACTTGGGAAAAGCGTTATCTGTCCTGCCTGCAAATCCAGCAACATTGAAATGGTGAGTGCAGAGAAATGAAGAGTTGCTGCGAGATTGATAATGCTGCATCCCGGCACTCCTGCTGCGATATTAAAGTGAATGAAGATACCGCTATCTGCAAAGAATGCAATGGCAAGGGGAAACCCGCCAGGGAAATAACAATAGAAAGTCTTGTCAAAGAACCACAGCTTGAAGCTATCGAGAGCCCGGATGGATTTTATTATTGTGAAACACCCACCTGCGGGGTTGTTTACTTCAATAATGAGCGACAGGTCTATTTGCATAAAGAAGATGTGAAAGTCAGGGTTGGCATAAAAGAAACAGAAAGCCCCATCTCTATATGTTATTGTTTTGGATGGACGCAGGAGAGGATTTTCGAACAGATCAAGCAGCAGGGGAATAGTACTGCTGTCAAAGAAATCAGTGCCAAAATAAAATCCGGAGAATGCGAATGCGAGATAAAAAATCCTTCCGGGAGATGCTGCCTTGGTGATGTTAATAAAATGGTTAAAAAAGGGATGGGACCGTAGGCTTTTATGAAAAGACTGATGGATAAAATTGGAGAAACTGTGAAAGGAAGATTAGCAGAGGCAAAGTTAAGTCCCCTGGAGGACGAAATACGGAAATATATTCTGAGGGAGTTTGCAAAGAATGGCAGACCCCCCTCTCCTGAAGAGATTATGAAGGAGTTGGGGGTATCTTCAGTAGATGTGGTGTATCAAACAATTGAAAAACTTCAAAAGTTTGATATTATTACGAAGAAGAAAGACAAAATAATCTCTGCTTATCCCTTTTCTGCCACCAAGATGCGCCATAAAGTGATTTTTGAAGACGGGCGTGAGGTTTATGCCCTTTGTGCGACAGATGCCCTGGGCATCCATTTTATGCTGGGTGAGGAATATAATCATCCTGTCCAGATGCCCGGCATGTGAAAGAGAAATAATAGTCGTGGTTAAAGATGGCAAAATCGATTCCTGTAATCCTGAAGGAATCATTGAATTTGTGAGCAATAGGGAAAGAGGCGAATGTACCGCAGAGAATCTTTGCCCTTTTATTAACTTCTTTTGCTCCGGACAAGACCTGGAAGAATGGAGAAAGAAAAATTCAGAATATAAAAATGGTGAGATTTACTCACTTAGCGATGCATTGGAACATGGCAGAATAATATTCGGAAATTTCTTAAAATGATAGTCTTCACTATAATGTGAAATAATTAATTTCGATATCTATGGAACTGCTACAATTCTGGTACCTTTTTCCGATCGCTCTGATGATACAAGTGTAAAAAGTTCCAGACTATCTCACTTTCTACGAAGTGATAAAAAACGGTAGAATCTATCTGCTACCCCCTCGTGAGGGCTGACGTGAACTTCCATTTTCCCGGCCCTGCAACGCAACATCAAATTCACTATATGTGCATCTGTAGAGGTCGGAGAGCTTCCCGTTATCGGTTATGACCGTTCGACTACAATCAGACCCCTGTCCTTCATCTTGAGGATAAAATCGTAACAGGTGCGAAGGGGAATTCCTGACTCCTCGCTGATCTGAGCAACAGACTTAGCCCTATCCATTATAGAAACCATAATCCTCCTAATATCTTCGTGTCCCCAGACTCTAAGTAATCGAGATACGATATCCGGGTTTTCAATGATCATCTGTTCTCACATCCCTCTCAAAGGGGCAAGTATGGCTTTGCATCGTAAAAAAAACCGTATATCATGGAGAAAAAAACTATGACTGAGAAAACTTTCGGTATAGATACGGCCCATGTTTTTCCGACAATGACAGAAGCAGTGAAACTCGTTGCACAGTCCTTTAGAAAGGATATTAGCAAGATGAGTTGCTGTGCTGAATAGAGTGGCATTTGGAGTTTAGTGTTTATGCATTATCGGCTGCCCGAACATCCAGAGATTGAATATAAAAAAAACGAGAACGAATATCAGCACCGGGAGATATGCATAGTCATTCCCCCGAAACATTCGCCTGGAGATATTTTTGCCAACCAATACTGAAAATCCCAATCCGATAAACATTAGCAGCCACTGGATCAAGAGAATATTGTTATTGTTGAGAAGCGGCGCGGCTAAATATCCTGACGTCCCGAATATATCCCATCCAAAGCCAAAAGGATCCGAAAGGACAGGAATGATCCCGGTCTCTTCTTCCAGTAAATGGCGCAGGTTATGGGAAAGATGCATCAGCAACCCCAGGGGAATAATGGAGTACGCATAGCCGGTGAATATGTCTTTAAACGACGTTTCTCGATTGAGCAATTTTGAAAAAGCAATGACTATTGAATAAATCAGAATGGGGATTACCGCTGAAGTAATGAATAAAACGAATCGAACCGTATCGTAATTGGCGCCAGTATAGATCATTAAATCCCGTGTAAAAACAGCCCATGGCCGTATCATGATCAATGTCT
>CAJPFJ010000076.1 GCA_905339155.1 Methanosarcinales archaeon | reverse complement strand
AGTACTGGTAACAACCAGTGGCGCAAGCGATATTACCGGATTGGATGGGACATATACATTAAGTGTACCACCAGGAACCTATAATGTAACTGCAAGCAAGCTGCCAGAGTATAATGACAATACAACATTTAACATAGAAGTTAGCGCGGAGACTACAAGCTATGCGAACATGTCCCTCAGCCTCAAGTCAGTAGGTACAATAAGCGGAACGGTGGTAACGGGTTGATCTAATATTTGATCTACCAGACGAAAAGCGGGATTTTTGCATCAAAAAATGCAGGAATCCCGTATTTTAATATCCGCAGGTTTTTTTATCAATTACATTATAGTAAAATATATCAAATCCTTGGGTGAGTATAGACTCTTAAGGAGAACTTGATTGAATGAAATTTTGGCTGATAAAAATATTTTTTATATTACTAATGATAAATTCAGTAACCGGAATAACATCTGCAAAATGGAATGAGCCATATTTCATTTTATCCGATTCGGACCGTCCTTCAATAATACAGGATAAAGATGGAATATATTGGATAGCTTTCAATTCATATACAAATCCCCAAAATATCTGGATAATGAATTCAAATGATAGCATTAATTGGATGAATTTCTATCAAGTTACGGTTTCAAATCTTACAGATTATGAACCGAATTTGATCCAGGATAAGAAAGGCCGGTTCTGGATAGTATATTCATCTCTAATAGAAATCAAAGGAACATTGAATTTCAATTACGATCTGAAACTTGTGTATTCTGACAATGGTATTAACTGGTCAAATCCTGTCAATATCACCAACAGTCCACTTATTGAATCATACCCCTATATTATGCAGGATAATAAAGGACGGTTCTTTATCACATATTCAACCTACAGCAACGAATCGATAAATGATCTTGATATTTATGTAAAATATTCAGATGATGGACTCAAATGGTCTGAACCGATGAGGATTACAGATTCCCTGGAAAGTGATATTTTTCCAATAATGATACAGGATAACTCTGGAAAGTATTGGATGCTTTTTTCCAGGAATACTCATTTAAGACATAAACCTTTATTAAATAAATATGATTTATTCTTAATATATTCAGAAGATGGAATTCGCTGGTCGAATGTTGCAGAAATAACAAATTTGAGTTATAATGTCAACTATCCTTATTTCATGCAGGACAAAAATGGCATATTCTGGATACCGCATATGACCGGAATCACGGGTTCTGAAGAACTCGGGATCATGGGTTCATTAAACGGTACGGAATGGACTGATTCTGAGGTATTATCAAACTATAGTAAAGAAGGATATTTTAAGACCGATTATAAATCTATGATCCAGGACAGGAACGGAAGCTTCATCTACGCTTTCACTTCAGCAAAAATAGGAAGGGGAATATGGTTGATGAATGGAACTCAAGATTCCGATTTTTCTAAAACCAGAACGATAGAATTCAATATTAACAGGATATCGCAGGAAAATGATAAAAAAAATTTTATCAGTACAATCTCAAATAATGAAAAGCATGAGAGTGGAATGGAATTTGGGATATTTACTTTATCGATTATACTCATATCCGTGGCTTTGAGAAAATCATAATAATCATAATTTTTATTATTATGATAATAATTTAATATTGTCACAAATATTAAACGAAGAATTTATAAAGGGATACATCATTATCTTTTTGATTATTTCATATGTAAATGATTGAATTTTTCATATGGATAGGAGTCTTTCGGAAAGGATAGAAAGAGAGTCAGGAATATTGAAGGAAAGAATGGTATGTTCATCAGAAATAGAAATAATAAAAAAAGTTTGAATTGTATATATAATATATTGTTAATTTTAATTCTATTTTCAATATTATTAATACCGGCAGCTAGCGCAGCGAATCCACAAATAAAACTCACAACAAATAGATATATCATTCTGGATGACCCAAATAAAAATTATGTAAGTGTAACTGCAAGTTCAGATACCGGTTTTGGTCTACCTGGAAGCTGGAATACAGATACGTGGAAAGGCGAATCCACAACTATACGTGGTGTTGCTCTTGTGCTCAACGCCAATGGCACGCCTGCAAGCGGTGTGACTGTTACATTCGCCGTACTTGACTGGAATGATGCAAATCCAAGGTCTCTTAAGAGCGATACGAACAGCAAGACAAATGTAACTAATGGTTATGGTCTTGCAACAGTTCCCTTCAACCTGAACAATGAACAGCAATATGGCAATTGGAAGATAACTGCTACAGCAACAGTTGCCGGTACTTCTGTAAGTTCAACTTCTAAATTTGTTTATAACTGGTGGGGGTGCCAGAATTGCCATGGAAGCCCTTACTCCAATCAAGGGGACAGCGAAGGTTATGAATCGGAAGGTAGTACAAATAAATATGATCCATATTCACCCTATATCACAGGCAAGGATTTCCATGCCACGATGTACCGCAGCGACCATGTTGCAGGATCTCAATCAGATGAGTTACAAGAGGGAGAATGCTGGGCATGTCACAATTCTTATGATAAAGACTTGAACCTGGGGCAAGAAAGACCTGATAATGGAGCTACATATGCGGGAAAAGGAACGCCTTCCACATATGGAGTACATACAAATTTGAAGTGTGCCGAGTGTCACAGTATAATCGGAACAAGCTCATCAGGAGTAGACCAGACCGTAAAATCCTGTGATGCCACTGGCTGTCACAGAGTTGGATCAGCAAACAATTCAAATTCTCATATAGGGCAGGAGACTGTTACGGCAACCTCTCCCAATAAATATGTAAATTATTCAGGTCTGGATATGAACATTGGGGTCAGAATATTCAGCGGAAACTTTCCAACACCTGCGACCTTCAATTCCAATCCCTTAACAGGCGCAAGAGCCCACACCTCAGCAACTGTCCAGAATATCCCATGTACCGTATGCCATGGACCGATGCACAATGTAACAAAACCTGATATCAGCACTGTGCCAAAGAACCCAGTTACTGAAGACACACAGTGCACGACATGTCATCAATCCCTGAAACACTCAAGTAATAATCCTGTTTATTGTACTGCATGCCACTCACAGGATGCGCACACGATAAAGGTACTTGGCACGGATGGCACATATAAGGATAGAGGAAGTGCAGGAGCCATAACATCCGGCGTATCAGACTGTGTAACCTGTCATAACAGTGGATCAGCAGATAACTTTTTGGGAAATCTTACTGTACAGGACAGCCAGGCTTATGCGAAGAACTATGATCCTGCAGGAAAGTATCTAAATCAGCATCCATCGGCTGACTGTACAAATTCCTGCCATGATACATCGAATTTCCATAATATCAGTAGTGTTGGAGGCGGTTCGAATTGTCTGAGCTGTCATAATTCCACAGGAACTGCAAATCATAAAGTGGATGGTAATGCTATCGCAACGGGTATACATGCAAATCTTAATCCAAAGGACCCGGTAAATCCGAACAGCAAATGCTGGGGATGTCACCAGAGCGACGGTAATGAACCTCAAAACAGCATGGGAGATATATTCGATACTCCATATAAATGCGTGGATTGTCATCTTTCAACAGGTGTGAAATCAGGTGGTTACGGGGCATTTATTGTAAATGAACATTATCCCTCAGGTAATGATATTAAAGTACTTCAAGGAAATAATCTTTCAGCATGCATCCAGTGCCATAATAAATCTGAGATGAAAGTCAATTATATATCTCCAGACAATCTGTTTACAAATTATTCGCTCGTTTCACATTATGGAAAGAACCGAAATGATATGCATAATTTGAATGAAACAGATTGTTCTTATTGCCATGAAAGTTCAAGTGAATTTAATAATATATTCCTGGATATTAACAATACGCAGATAACGCATAATAATGGCCAGAGCTGCATCACATGCCACAGGGAAAGCGGAGCAACATCAGGAAGAATACATGACTCTTCCCTTCTAGGAGGAGGAGGCTCTGACTGCAGGAGCTGTCATGATGTCGGAAAGAACAATGTTATACGACATATAGATTTTAACGCTGCTGGGCAGGGTATTCACAGTCAGATGAACAACAATATTGATCCCGTGAATGGTCAATGCTGGGGATGCCATCAAACAGGAGGCACATCACCGACTGGTATGGGTGACAGGGCTTATGATCCATATATTTGCACGGACTGCCATTTAAGTAGCGGAGTAGTATCTGGAATATACAATGCTCCGATAGTATCAGAGCATTACCGGAACGGCTCGGATATTCTTGCGGCGGCAGGTGAAATTACGGATGTTCTTTCATGTGTAAAATGCCATCAAAAAAATGAGATGGTATTGACAAATTCTGATAATGACCCTGGAACTTATGACTCGGATGGTAACGGCATCTATGGAGGATCAACCAATCCATACATATATGGAAAGAAACGCACAGATATGTACAGTTCTAATGAAACAAACTGTTCCTACTGCCACCAGAATACGAGTGAGTTCAACAATATATTTAATAAATTATCAAATACCCAGATAACCCATAATAATGGTAAAAGTTGTTATATTTGCCACAGAGAGAAAGGGCAGATAAATGGTAGAATTCATGATTCACCTTTACTGGGAGGGGGCGCAGGAGCATGTTTGCAGTGCCATAGCACTGGGGGAGGAGCTCCAGTTGTTGACTCAACAGATCTTGGTTCCCATATAAATCTCAATATTACAGTTGGTGGGACAGGAAATCTCACGAATGAAGATTGTAATGCATGTCATTTCAGCGATCCTCATGCAGGGCCAAATCTAACCAACACTTATTATTGTTATGATTGCCACAACAAATCCGCAGGGGGCAGAGCTCCGATCCGATCAAGCAAAAAATTCGATGATAAGAAACATGGTGAGGTAACTTGTATAAATTGCCATGCAGCAGATGGTAGATATCACCAGGGCAATCCTCGCGGCTCGGTGGCTAATTCGACATATATTAGCAGGTATCCCACAACCAATACCAATACCACGGATTGCGCTGACTGCCATAGAGCGGCAAACCTTGATGATGCACCATTCCATGCTCCCGGAGGCGGATCTCATATAGGTCAATCCTGTACCGGTGGAGGATGTCATGGTCCATCAGGCGCAGTTGTCCAGGTAGTCCATAATGTAAATCCTCTTGACTCTGCCACCAGGAAACCTAATATATCGACACCAGCTCTTGACTATTCAACCGTTCCTCAGGGAACAGAAGTAAATGTCACTGTAACTGTCAACTTTACAGCTTCTTATGGTAATGCTCTGGTAGATGGTGCACAATACCGTATCATGTCAGATCTCACTGAGATAAGCCCGTGGACGCCCATGATAGCATCGGACGGGAACTTTGATTCGATACGGGAAAATGCATCAGGGAGAATCAATACAAATAATCTTTCCGGAACATACAATATAGAAGTAAGTGGCATGGGCGGAGGTCCTTCACAGAATCCACTTGAAAGATACTATCCGATGAATGGTGACATTTCACCTGTGAAAACTGCAATATTGACTGTTCAACCCCAGGGTGGATTCATCAATGGAAGAATAACAAGCGATGGAAATGACCTGGAAGGAGTACTGGTAACAACCAGTGGCGCAAGCGATATTACCGGATTGGATGGGACATATACATTAAGTGTACCACCAGGAACCTATAATGTAACTGCAAGCAAGCTGCCAGAGTATAATGACAATACAACATTTAACATAGAAGT
>CAJPFJ010000075.1 GCA_905339155.1 Methanosarcinales archaeon | reverse complement strand
TCTTAGCCCCAGTAACAAGACATGCAGGCTGTGAGAACATCAGGTACGTCTTTCGGTAGTTTATCCACATCGGTTATTATCTAAGACGCTGTTTGTAAAGGGTGGGCTGTCAATAGGCTCATTTTCCTTCGGAGATACTGCCGAAATAGTTAATTTTAAAATGTATTGATTAAGATATAGAGTACTATATGAAAGCTTTAATTCTTGCCGCTGGAGAGGGATTAAGATGCCGTCCTCTCACTTTGACCCGATCAAAGGTCATGCTTCCTGTTGCAAACAGGCCGATCCTTGAATATATTATCAGGTCACTTGAACAAAACGACCTCACAGAAATAATCCTGGTCGTAGGATATAAAAAAGAGCGTATAATGGATTATTTCGGAAATGGTAAAGATTTCGGGATAAACATCAGTTATATTGAACAGGAGGCACAGCTTGGTACAGCTCATGCAATAAAACTTGCAGAGCCAATGGTAAATGAAAAGTTCCTTGTCTTGAATGGTGATAACATTATAGATGGGCAAACGATTCGCGACCTGATAAAAGGGGCATCGGGAGATGTGACCCTGCTTACTGTAACACGTGAACATACAACAGGATATGGTGTAATCTTGCTCGACAAAGGAAGGGTTTCTAAAATAGTCGAAAAGCCCAGAGATAAGATAAGCCGTCTTGTGAACACCGGTATATACATGTTCTCATCTTCGATATTCGATGAAATAGATAGAACCCCGATCTCAGAGACTGGAGAATATGCAATAACAGATACTATCCAGAGAATTATTGACAAAGGCGCTAATGTCACAAATATTACAACAAAAGGTACATGGTTCGATGCTGTACACTCATGGGACCTATTGAAAGCAAATTCAATAATGCTTGGAAAATTTGAAGGGATGAACACAACGGGATCGATTGAGAAAGGCGCGGTAATAATCGGCGATGTAGATATCGGGGATAATTCGGTTATCAGGTCCGGCTCTTATATTGTGGGCCCGGTCATAATTGGGAAAAATTGTAATATCGGTCCCAATGCCACTATCTTGCCTTCAACTTCTGTTGGTGATAATTGCACAATTAATTCATTCACGGAGATTGAAAACAGTATTATTATGAATGATGTGCGTATTGGAGCTGGTTCATATATACAGAATTCCATTATTGGCAGCAATAATATTATTGGCCCTCACTTTATTTCAGAAATGGGAAAAGACCTGAAGATAGAAATGAAAGGTATACTTCATACTGCAGATGAACTGGGAACTGTTATTGGGGACAATAATATCATAGGACCATCTGTACTTGTAAAAGCTGGAAAAATGATCGCAACGGGCTGTGCTATTGATCCGGGAGTCAGGGTTACAAAAGACATACCCCCGAACTCGACTGTTCTCTGAGGCAAAAAAATGTGCGGTATAGTAGGATATGTCGGGACAAGACAGGCAACTCCCATACTTATAGATGCTTTAAAAAGGCTTGAGTACAGGGGATATGATTCTGCAGGCCTTGCAATATTAACAGATAACGGGATATCAGTATGTAAAACGGAAGGTAAAATAGCTGACCTTGAAACAAAACTTCCTGATATGAAAGGAACATGCGGTATCGGGCACACTCGCTGGGCAACCCAGGGCGCGCCAACCACAATCAATGCGCATCCCCATGTTTCGGGAAATATCGCGGTCGTCCACAATGGAATTATTGAGAACTACCAGGAACTGTATGACTGGTTAAAGGCCGAAGGATACGAATTTGTGTCGGAAACAGATACCGAGGTCCTCGCGCATCTTGCTCATAAGTTCTATAAAGGAGACCTTGTCAAAGCTGTCATAGAAGGACTTACGAAAGTAAGAGGCTCATATGCCGCTGCCTACTTATGCAACGATTCAAAGACAGTGGTTGCGGCAAGAAAAGAAAGCCCTCTTGTTGCCGGTGTAGGAAAAGGTGAAAATTTCATAGCTTCAGATGTGACTGCATTATTGAAAAATACAAGAGATGTGGTATATATGCAGGATTTTGAGGTCGTTCAGTTGACCGGGGAAGATATGCATTTCTTTGATTTTGCTGGCAATCCGGTTCAAAAGAAAACCGAGACCATAGAATGGAACATAGAAGCAGCCGAGAAATCAGGATATCCCCATTTCATGTTAAAAGAGATACACGAACAAGTTACATCAGTCCACGATACCCTTTTGGGCAGGATATCCGAACTGAGCGGTGATGTAATTCTCGACGAGGTCACGCTTTCCATTGATGAGATAAAGAACCTTGAAAAGATCGTGATCATCGCCTGTGGAACGTCGTATAATGCGGGGCTCCTTGGAAAATATCTTTTCGAGTCACTGGCTGGAATACATACAGATGTTGAAATAAGTTCGGAATTCAGGTATGCAACTCCCATAATTTCGGGATCCACTCTTGTAATAGCCATATCGCAGTCAGGTGAGACCGCGGATACAATAGCAGCAACAAGAGAAGCAAAAATCTATGGATGCCATACTCTTGCAGTAACGAATGTGGTAGGCACAACGCTTTCCCGTGAAGTGGAAAATATAGTTTATACAAGAGCGGGCCCTGAAATAGGCGTTGCAGCAACAAAGACTTTTACGTCCCAGCTCATTGCCCTGTATTTGCTTTCCATCTTTTTTGCAAGAAAGAGGAAAAAAATGGATGTTGACAGGTCAAAACGCCTTCTGGTTTCAATGAAACAGCTTCCCGGTCTGATCCAGCAGATCCTGAATAACAAAGAGATAATCAAGAAACATGCGATCCGGTTTTCAAATGCAAGGGATTATTTCTTTTTAGGAAGATCCCTGAATTTCCCTATAGCCTTAGAAGGCGCGCTTAAGCTCAAGGAGATATCCTATATCCATGCTGAAGGATATGCTGCAGGCGAATTGAAACATGGGCCCCTCGCTCTTATTTCAAAGGATACCCCGGTAGTAGCGCTTGCCACAAAATCATCCACTTATGATAAGATGGTGAATAACATCAAAGAAGTGAAAGCACGAAGCGCACAGGTCATTGCAATAGCTTGCATGGATGATACGGAAATAGAAAAATATGTAGATGTGGTCATAAAGGTCCCGGTAGCGGATGAACTGCTTTATCCGGTTCTCTCATCGGTCGTAGTACAACTTCTTGCTTATAACAGCGCTGATGCATTGGGCTGTGCCATCGATAAACCCAGGAACCTTGCAAAAAGCGTAACGGTGGAATGACATGTCTTTATTTGGTTCATCAGGGATAAGAGGGCTTGCGAATAAGGAAATAACTCCGGAGCTTGCAGTGTCTGTCGGGCTTGCTGTAGGTTCGCTTCATGGATCGGCTGTAATAGCGCGTGATCCCAGGACCTCAGGAGAAATGATCGAGCATGCTGTGATTTCAGGGCTTCTCTCAGCCGGATGCAGTGTTACACGCGTCGGAATGGTACCCACGCCGACTCTTGCTTACGCTGCAAGAAATTTTAGCTGCGGCATCATGATAACGGCATCGCATAATCCTTCCCAGTACTGCGGCATAAAACTCTGGAACAGGGATGGTATCGCGTTTGATTCCAGGCAGCAGGATGAGATTGAATCGATTATTAAGGAAAGAACATGGAAGACCGCAGAATGGCAAAATATCGGAAATGTTTTCCAGGCTGACGCTATTGAAGACCATGCAAGGATGATACTAAGTAAGGTAGGGCGCGCTTCCTTGAAAGTTGTCGTTGACTGCGGATGCGGCGCAGCTTCCGTAATAACTCCTTATGTTCTCCGGAGAATGGGCTGTACCGTTATAACTCTTAATTCCCAGCCCGATGGATTTTTCCCCGCAAGAGATCCCGAACCGATCGAAAAGAATCTTGAACTGTTGAAAAAGGCCACTCTTTCATTTGGCGCTGATCTTGGCATAGCGCACGATGGCGACGCTGACCGGATGATGGCTGTTGACGGCAAGGGCAGGTACATAGAAGGGGATAAGCTTCTTGCATTCTTCGGCATCCGTGAAACAAAACACAGTATTGTGGTGCCTGTTGACACCTCGATTATGGTGGATGATGTCCTCAAGGGCCGGGATATCTATCGAACGCGTGTTGGCGATGTGTATATTGCTGAAGAATTAAAAAAGAAAAATGCCGAATTTGGTGGCGAACCATCAGGCAGCTGGATATTCCCAGAAATATCTTTGTGCCCAGACGGGATCCTGGCGGCAGCAAGACTCGTTGAGATCGTGCAGAATGAGGGGAGGCTTGATGCCCTGTTAGATGAACTTCCAACATATCCCATGATACGCGGGGCCGTCCCGTGCAGTAATGAAAATAAAGGAGCAGCGATGAAAAAGATCGCAGAGTCGTTAAGAAAAATAGGAGAAGTCACAGAAATCGATGGAATAAGGTTGGACACGGAGAATGGATGGATTCTCGTTCGCCCCAGCGGGACTGAGCCCAAGATAAGAATAACGACAGAAGCGAGAAAGGGTGTAGAAGAATTGTTTGCAAAAGCCGAAAAGATGGTTCGGGAGTCGCTTTGAAGGCTATAATTCTTGCGGCTGGCCAGGGTACAAGAATGGGGCCGCTGACCCGGAATATCCCCAAAGTAATGCTGCCAATAGCGAACAAACCACTGCTTTTGCATGTGATCATATCGGCGCGTGATGCCGGTATAAGGGAATTTGTACTTGTTGTAGGGTATGGCGAAAAAATTATTAAAGACTATTTCAAAAATGGGGCTCTTTTTGATGTCAGCATAGAATACGTTCACCAGGAAAAACAGATGGGTACTGCTGATGCTGTTAGTTCGGCAAAGGGAATGGTTGGTGACCGGTTCTTGGTATTGAACGGGGATATAATAGTAAATCCGGCACATATAAAAAAACTAATAGGATGCGGTTTCGATGTTGTAATGACAGCAAGGCATGTTGATAATCCTTCCGATTATGGTGTCCTCCAGGTCCAGGGAAAAAAGGTTTTGCGTATCATTGAAAAACCCCTTGATCCACCAACAAATCTTGCCAATGCAGGAATATACGTATTTCCTTCATCAATATTCGATACTATAGGTATTACCCCACTTTCAATAAGAAAGGAATATGAGATAACAGATTCGCTGCAAATGCTGATCGATAAAGGAATAGATGTGGGTTTTCTTACACTTGCCGATAAATGGATGGATATCGGAAAACCCTGGGACCTTCTTGATGCCAATGAATATTTCCTGTCTGGTTTACAACCAGATGTTTCTGGCAAGATCGAGCCTTTTGCGACATTAAAAGGCAGTGTTTCAGTCGGGGAGGGCACCATCATAAGAAATGGTTCATATATAATAGGGCCTGTCATTTTCGGTAAGAATTGCGATATTGGCCCAAATTGCTACATCCGTCCAGGTACAAGCATTGGAGACAATGTTCGTATCGGAAATGCGGTTGAGATCAAGAACAGCATTATAATGAAAGGAACACACATCGGGCATCTGAGTTATGTGGGTGACAGCATAATCGGGGAAAGATGCAATTTCGGCGCTGGAACAAAGGTAGCGAATTTGAGGCATGACGAAAGAACAATCCGTGTGACATTAAAAGGAAAACTTATTGATTCAGGAAGGAGAAAGCTTGGAACTATCATGGGGGATGATGTCCATACTGGCATTAA
The DNA here is from genome assembly GCA_905339155.1 of Methanosarcinales archaeon. GTDB lineage: Archaea > Halobacteriota > Methanosarcinia > Methanosarcinales > Methanoperedenaceae > Methanoperedens. The sequence continues at coordinate 47,300 of CAJPFJ010000075.1, read as the reverse complement.
TAGCATGATAAATGTGGGCGCTGTTGTTGAAAGTAAAGCAATGATCGCGCCTGGAAAATTAGTAGAATAATACGGAAGAAAATAATAGAAATCTTTTTATTTCTATGTTATTTTCTCCAGCATTTCTGCAAAAGCAAGATTACCCGTGATCTTCTTGATCTTTATTTTTACAGTATCTCCTTTGACAGTGTTTGGCACATATATCGTATACTTGTCCTTTTTGGCAATGCCGTCGCCTTTGCTTCCCACTGCATCGATTCTGACATCATAAGATTCGCCTTCGACCAGGGCCTCTTCTTTGGCAATCAATGTTGCCCGCCGTTTTGTTACAGGTCTATGCGCACCGCATGCATCGCATCGCAATGTGAGTACCCTGTCACTTTTAATAAGGTGTGTATCGGGACGTCCGCATTCTGAGCAGGTTACATATTCCTTAACATATGCATTGATGAGTTCTGAAATAATACCTGAAGTTAATCTCCTCTGGAATATAGCTCTTGAACCATCGATCTTACCTGCTGTTCCGAGTTCCCGCAATAAGAACTTGAATAAATGCGAAGGCTCACGGTTCAATTTATCTACTATCGCAGCAAAATTTTCAAGTACTGTTGTCTTTCCCTCGGTTAGAAGTTTCGGTTCGGGGATAACAAAACGTTCCCCTGAACTTTTAATTTCAGGCAAATGCTTTAATGCCCTGTCCAGGTTTTCCAGATAATCATTCATTGGTATCAAGTAAGGACCAGTTCCTGGCCTTTTTCCACTACAAGGCTTATAGGGGTCGGTAATTTATATCCAGCTGAGATCAATGATTTCTTTGCAAGTTTGAAATTAGCGGGAGTAACAAAAACGCTCATGATCTCCTGGCCCCTCCTTACTCTTGCCGCAGTCCCGATAGCTTTCCCGAATGCAAGTCGCATTCCCTGAGATACACGGTCTGCACCTGCTCCTGTAGCCTGTTTATTCTCTCTCAAAACCTCATGAGGGTATACCCTGATCTTTAAATGGTAATTAGGCTGTCCTAAAGTATCAAGTAATATCCTGTTGGCTGCAATACGCGCTGATTCGAGAGCATTGTGCCTGATCTGGCATTCTTCTTTTGTCACGAGTGTCAACTGGATCGGAAAATCCTCTGTTAAATTGCCCATGTCATAAGTCACTAACTTGCTACCCGGGACACCACCCATGTATTCTCGCCTGGTATATGAGCGCTGGGTAATTTTCTTGTACATTCTTCCTGGTTTTCTTGCCATTGAATAATCCTCCAATAATTATAATGTGCGTATTAAAATATATCACACGATTTCAGTTCCAGATGACTTTTTAGTTAATAAGCTTTATTGAAAAAAAGTTCAGGATCTGCCTGTCTTCATAATCGTTGGGGTCAAGAGTAGCGGATACCCTGCTCTTTAGGGCAGGGTGATTGACCTTGGCGCTTCAGATGACTTTTTGCTCTTTTAATTTCTGGTAGACGTTATATTCTGTTAATACGAATGCTCCGAGTCCCAGAAGAATAATTACAAGATGAATAAATCCCCCAATAATTGGCAGATTTATACCTATAAACACGATAATTAAGCCTAAAGCCATCGTTAATGCCTTGAACCGGGTTTCTTTTTTCAACTTTTTCAATACATACTGTCCAACCCATAACCCAATATAAATTCTACTTATATATATTAATGTAATATAAATAACTAATAATATCATACTCAGGGGAATTCCAATTATAGTTATTAGAAGTAATACCGCAACAATGGGGGTAATTATAAGGAATAGAAGTCCCCACAATAGATTTTTTAACGGCTTAACTGAAACATTATCTGAATTTTTTTGAGTTAATTCGGGAGCGAGTATCAGAGATACTATTCCGATCAATAAAAGCCAGAAATATCCAATTATTTCACCAGGTAGTTTAGACATGGGATCTTCCTTTCGTACCGGTGTTTCTTTATAGGTAGTCTTTCCTGAAACAATTCCTGACAATTCACCTGGCCGAGGGGCCGTATATTCCAGATTTCCACCTATGGTTGCGCCAGGAAAGGTCTTGATATTATTATCTATCTTAATAGTCACATTTCCCCTCGTCGCACCTCGCATTTCCATATCTGAAGCTCCTCCGTTGATATTTCCATTGACAGTGCCATCGATGATAGCAGTTCCGGCGCCCAATGTTAAATCCCGGGCTATCCTCGCATTTTTTTCTAAAACAAGGTTCCCGGTAAAGACAAGAACATTATCCCCCACATCCCCGCCAATTCTAACTTCACCTCCGGCTGCCCTGATATCATCCGTAACATTCCCGGTGACGATTATGGAACCTCCAGCCGCAATAATTCCACCATTTATTGTTCCAGTGACTTTTATTTCAGCGCCGGCAGCAATAAGATCACCATTGATAATACCATCTACAGTTATCGAATTTCCTGCAAAATAAAGATCATCATTTACTATTTCATCTTTCACGATAACCAGTTTATCCTCCGACTTGAATTCTGAAGCACTGATAATTGAGGGAAAAATGATAACAGGAATGAACAAGATAATTAATATTTTTAAGAAAAATTTTGTATTCATACCACTCACAACTGTATGGTTGTAAGTCTTTTCTCATAAATGTTGCGGCTGGTAAGAATTTGTACCACAGTCATTTGAAGTACATATTATTCTTTACAAAATTCTCTTAATGTCTTCAGAATACCCTCAACTCTGGCTTTTCTTTCCAAATACCCGAAATCTAATCGATTTCGATAATATTTAATCATATACTTTGCCTGGTCACAATCTCTTTGAGACTTCCAATAAGCACATGCATTAAGGCGGTCAATTATCAAATCTTCAAGTCCAATTACATAGACCTTTAAGTTTTTAATTCTTATTACCGTTACTTTATCCGTGTCTCCAGCTAGATTATTGTCTGGAATCTCTACAGAAAGCCCTATTTGTTCATTTATCCAATGTCTTCCCCTGAGTTTGAAATTGAATAGATTTTCCAATATTTCACCGATTATTTTTCTCTTGTTACTTACAAGGTCTATATCATAACTTGAATAAATTCCTTCAGTATAGAAATCCACAGCTGAACCGCCTACAACAATAGGTTTCAACTTTCTTTTTTCGGCTTCTTTCGTCAACAGTCCCATGAAATATATTTTTCTATCAACTAAATTCTCTATAGATGATATTTTTTCTAATTCTGTAATTATATTCTTCTCTCCATTTCCCTATTTCCAATCCATCGAGTCTTTCCAATAGCGATATTACTTTCTAATTTTGATTTCATTAAATCGTAAAATCCATCGGTTTCGTCCTTATTCCTTGGTTTACGACTGATGGTTTTGCCAGCTATTGGGCTTATGAAAATACCACCTTTGGTTAATGTTATTTCCACTGTCTTAGGATATCCTATTTCTTGTAGAATGTCTCTTGGGATTATGATTCCTTGACTATTTCCTATTTTTCTGATATTTCTTATCATGTTATAACAAATGTTATAACATTCATTATATATAAGGATTTATGGCACTTCACAGAAACATATTTTATAAAGAAATCCCATGTAGCACCCATGTCAAACTTTCCATCCGATAAACCTGTTCTTGTTACCTGCGGGCTTCCTTATGCTAACGGCAAATGCCATATCGGGCACCTGCGTACTTATGTTCCCGGGGATATTTTTGTACGATCCTTAAGAAAACAGGGACAAGTTGCTGTTTTCGTATGCGGGTCTGATGCCCATGGGACCCCGATCGTGGTCAATGCTGAGGAGTTAAAGACCACTCCAACCGAACTTGTAAATAAATACCACAAACATTTTGAGAGTATTTTCAAAGCTATGGAAGTGGAATTCAGTATCTTCGGTAATACCGATTCACCCACAAACCATGCACGAACAAACAGCATTGTGGAAGCGCTGATAGACAGGGGATATGTGTATCCGCAGGTTATACGACTTGCATACTGCCCTCATGATGAGCGATTCCTTCCTGACAGGTATGTTGAGGGGATATGTCCTTACTGCGGGAAGCCTGCACGGGGCGACGAATGCGACCAAGGATGTGGAAAACATCTTGAACCCGGTGAGATCAAGAACGCAAAATGCCGGATATGCGGGAATCCTGCACAGTACCGTGAGCAGGAGCATTTCTTTTTCAAGCTTTCGTCTTTTGGAGGTTTCCTTTCGGATTATCTCAAAACACTCGGGGGCACATCCAATGCCATTAATTATGCAAAAGAATGGGCAAAGGAATTGAAAGATTGGTGTATCACGAGAAATCTCGAATGGGGCGTCAGGTTCCCTGGCCATGAGGACCTTGTCGTTTATGTATGGGTGGATGCGCCCATAGGTTATATCTCGTTCACAGAGGAATGGGCAAAAAAAACAGGCAAAGACTGGGAGAAATACTGGCGCCATGATTCGCGGATCATTCATTTCATAGGCGAGGATATCACATACCACCATTGCATTTTCTGGCCCGCAATGCTAAAAGGGGCGGGTTACACCCCGCCGTGGGCTGTTGTTGCGTCAGGCATGCTAAAAATTGATGATAAAAAATTCTCAAAGAGCCGTGGATACGTGGTATGGGTGGATGAGGATTACCTTGACCATGGTTTCCATCCCGACCTTTTACGGTATTATATCGCAAATTACACATCCCATACAAAAGAATTAAACTTCTCATGGAAAGTGTTCCAGGATAAGGTCAATAACGAACTCGTTGGAGCGCTTGGTAATTTCCTGCACAGGACGCAGCATTTTGCTCAAAAGAATTTTGGTGCGGTCCCGGATAGCAAGGTCGATAAAGAAATTCTTGAAAAAATAAAGATGACTATTCAAACCGTGGTTTCGGCTTATGATGAATATGAGTTCAAGAAGGCAACAGATGCAATGATGGAACTTGCTGCATACGGAAACTCATATTTCCAGTCCAAAGAGCCCTGGGCTCTCATAAAGACCGATAAAGCTACATGCGCCCGTGTTGTCAAGAACTGCCTCCAGATAGGAAAGGCGCTCATATTGTTGTTTGAGGCGATTCTTCCGGGAAATATGGAAAAAGCATGGAAACAGCTTGGGCTTTCCGGGGATGTTCATAGCGCGCGGTTTGAAGATGCCCTCATCGAGATACCCGCCGGGGAATTAAGGGTACCTGAGATATTATTCACAAAAATTGAAGATAAAAAGATCAAGGAAATGGAAGCGATCCTTGATAAAAGGATAAAGATAGCAATGTCAAAAGAGAAAAAGCAAGAGGAAGAAAAGAATGAAATAACATATGAAGAGTTCCAGAAACTTGATATCAGGATCGGGAAAGTATTGTCGGCAGAGCCCATCAAGGGTTCTGATAAACTGCTGAAACTGGAAGTTGATATTGGCCAGAAGCGCCAGATTGTCGCAGGGATTGCAAAGTCCCATGATCCTTCCGAACTTGTGGGGAGGCAGGTAGTGGTGATGGCAAATATGAAGCCCGCAAAGCTCTTCGGGGTGGAATCGCGCGGGATGGTACTTGCGGCTGATGTTGAGGGTGCAGTGCTGCTGATGCCGGAAAAGCTGGTGAAGGAAGGGACGAGAGTGAGGTGAAAAATCGGATTATACTTTTTTGCCAAATGGAATTTGAATCGGAAAAATGGATATTTATTCACCTTTCTTATGGCCTTTCTCTTTATGGTGTTTCAGAACAGTTCTTGCAGCCACTTCCTTGGCCCGTTTCCCATAGCGACCCGATTCTTCAGCCGATTCTTTGATATGTTCGTATTCGCGTTGCTCTTTCTCGCCTACACCAGGAACATGTTCCTTTTCTGGCATCTTCTCTGATTTCTTTTTAGACATAGCATTTACTCCCATTTTTCCCTATAAATTGATTGATCTCTTAGTATTTAAAGCGTTTCCAGGGTGCTGCTGTATCTATAAATTTTGAAGTATTGTCTGTGCAGAAATAGGACCCTCATAAGTTTGAGCTGGCATTATGAAACTCATTTACCTGTCAATCTCATTACTACCAGGCTTGCTTCATACAGTACTATAAACGGTAGTGCGACCATGATCTGGGTGAACATGGTGGGGTCAGGCGTGACCCATGCGGCGATTATCAACAATATAATATATGCGTGCTTTCTGTAATGAGCAAGCGTCTTCCTGGATGTGACCCCAAGATGGACAAGAAAAGTCAGGATCACAGGTAATTCAAAAGCAATTCCAAGGATCACTGTCGTCAATACAATAAAAGAAATGAATTCATAAATTGAAAAAGTCGCGTTTATCCCCAGGTTCATGGCATCCTGATAAAGGAAATCCAGGAAAAATGGCAGCATATAAAAATATGCATATCCTGCGCCAATTAAGAACAAAGCTATTGAAGCAAGAATTGTTAAAACGACGAGGGATTTTTTTCCACTTATAAACGGAAGGCTGGTAAGCCTGCCTCTTGTTCCTCTGTAGGCATAAAACAGTATAAGGGGGGAGACTATAAGAACACCGAATATAAGGGACATCTTGAACTCAAGCATAATTACTTCCATAGGTGTCAGGTAAATAATATTCGGTTTATATAAATATAGGTTCTGGGAAATGTTTAAAATATCATTGGAGGCCTGTGTAAGGTTCTGTGCAATTATGGAATTATTCCCTGAAATTATGGAATTATTTTCAGCAAGCCTGTTTGATATCGATACAAGATTATTGGAAATATCAAGCAATTGTTTAGAAGCATCTGGTTTATCCGGCATGTTCAAACGCCAGAACATATCCGTTTCTATCTTTTTAATTACCTCTCCCATATATGAAAAAGATAGTAACGCTCCTGCTCCGAAAACCGCGACAATATAAATTATTTTTTTTTTAATTTCAGAAATTATTGAAAATATCCCTTCATAAGTCATTTTAAGTCCCTATCTGTAATGGTTCTGTTATCTTTTTCAAAGTTGCTATCGCCGATAGCGATGCCAGAAGACTTGTCCTTGGGTTGTCAGGTGACGGGATATTTTCAATCCGGGATGTGAACGTACCAAAATCCCCGATAACTGTAATTTCATGCAGGTTCCTTGAAGCTTCAGGATCAACAAAAACTTTCACATGTGTTTTTTCAGACCCGATCCCTGCAAGGCTCAATGATGCGGCTACATTAACATTTGCCGGGAATGCCCTGACCGCTTCCTTTGCATTTCCTTCGAATATCAGGGTCTTTTCATGAAAAGAGCCAAGATCAATATTTTTTTCCACGATAAAAGGTGCCCCACTTAATCCTTTTGGGTTTTTTGTGGTTGAAAGAATAACTTTATCTATTGTTGCCATTGATGCCGATTTTAGACCATCGATCCCGGCTATGGCTCCTGATGGTATATAAATCCTGCAACCATTTTTCCTGGCGGCTAAAACAAATTTTTTCAACAAATCCGTATCCAAAAAAGCACCAACACTCATGACCATCAGGTCTTTTCCAGCCTCCAGAACCGAAAGCCCAATTTCTTTTACAGCTGCCTGTGAGGCACATTCAACAACAATATCAGCTTTTGATATTAATTGATCGGGTGAAGATAGTACCGGTTTATTTTTAAGTGACCTGAGAATACGTTCACAATGCTCACTGCTCCTATCATAAAAACCCACAAGGTGAGCGCTTATACTTCCATTGTCTATGGCTTTACATATCTGGGTACCTATCGCACCGCAGCCGATAACTCCAATTTTAAGCATAGTTTTTCCTGATTACGTTAGTGGGGTCAAGGGGTAGAGAAAGCCCCACGGCTTTAGCATGGGGATGAATCGTACCCCTTGGAACATGAGCGACATCTATCCCGAAAAAGAGTTGTCGAAACTGCATTTTTTAGGGATAGACACACATAAATAGCATCAGAACCTATATAGGCTTGTCGAAATTGCATGAACAAGAATGACGCTATCAAAGCCTCTATGAAAGCTACAAAAGCAAAGAGGAAAACCCAAATGTGCAGGGTCTATGAAACAAAAATAGACTTATCTCATCTTAATCATGCAACACAGGAACATCTTAACCGATTATTTCTTGAAGGAAAGTGGCTACGGAATTATGTTTTATCTCAAAAGAAGATTTTTGGAATAGATGATAAAATCCATGAAGTTCCTGTGAAAGTCAAAGACGTTTTTGAAATCCGTGAACTGAAATGTTTGTCCTCTCAGATGAGGCAAAGCATTATCGGAAGAATACAGGATGATATTCGTGGTCTTGCTGAAAAGAAAAAGAAAGGTTATAAAGTCGGGAAACTGAAATACAAAAGCGAGATGCAGTCCATTCCTTTGAAACAGTTTGGTAATACTTTTAAGATTCTGGATAAAAAGTATATCCATATTCAGAATATTGACCAGAAATTAAAGGTGATCGGATTAAAGCAAATACCAGAAGGTGTTGACATTGCAAATGGTACTCTGATACACAGGAACGGTAATTATTATCTTTCCATAACAACCTATCAGGAAAAGGTAAAACAAGTACCAGCAAACAAATCAGTAGGAATTGATTTTGGTATTAGCAATCAATTAATGCTTTCAAGAACAGCAATAGCAATCCAGTATTCCATTCCCGTCAGTCCGAAACTCAGGAGAATCGCAAGAACACTCAGCAAGCAGGAACTCCATAGCAAGAACTGGAATAAGACAAGAATCAAACTCAATAAGGAATATGAAAAAGCAACCAATATCAAACAGGATATTAAGAATAAGGTCGTCAGCTTCCTGAAAAACAATTATGAGATCATTTGCGTTCAGGATGAAAGTTTAAAAGCATGGCAGCAGATATGGGGCAGGAAAATGTTATCCACTTCAATCGGCGGGATAATAAGCGCATTAACGAAAAAAGCGCATACTTTGATTGAAGTACCAAAGAATTTCCCATCAACCAAAACATGCTCAAAATGTGGAAACATTCAGGATATGCCTCTGGATAAACGGATCTATGTCTGTGAGAATAAGAAATGTGGTAATATCATGGACAGGGACTATAATTCAAGCATAGATATGGAAATTGAAGGATTAAAACAAGTAGGTACGGAACGTATCGAATTAACGCCTGCGGAGATTGAGTCCTCTACTTTGATTGCCCTGAGATACTTCAACAGTATCCCACGCATCAAAGCAAGCTCGGTCTATGAAACAGGAAGCCTCACAGCTTTAGCGTGAGGTAGTTCACTTTCTAATACTTTAATAGCAGCATATAAGTAATTTCTGGATAATTAATTAGAGGGATTTGATTATGCTATTAACTGAATTGGAACGTTTTGTTGAAGAAGATATAGGCTATGATGATGTTTCATGCAATATAATTCCTGATTGCGGGGTAAGTGCAGAAGTTCTCGCTAAGGAATTTGGAATTGTTGCAGGACTATCCGAAGCCACGCAGATATTTGAATATTTTGAAGTTTTCCCGGCTACGGATTTCCATGATGGGGATATGGTAAAGGAAAACGACATTATTTTCAACCTGGATGGAGGAGCAAGATCAATACTCAAGGCGGAAAGGCTTGCATTGAATTTCCTGGGGAGAATGAGTGGGATTGCAACACTTACACGCCAGTATGTGGAAAGAGCTGGCGGGCCAAGGATCGCATGTACCAGGAAAACAACACCGGGATTTCGAAAATTTGAAAAAAAAGCGGTAGTTGCAGGGGGTGGAGATCCTCACAGGTTCAATCTTTCAGATGCTGTTATGATAAAGGACAACCATATCGCAGTCTTCGGGCTTGAAAGAGCTATAACGGCAGCAAAAAAAGCTGCGAGTTTCACAAAGAAGATCGAAATTGAAGTGGAAACAGTGAATGATGCAGTCCGGGCGGCCAAAATGGATGTGGATATCATAATGTTCGATAACATGACCGTGAATGAAATTCAAAAGTCGGTAAAAACGCTTGAAGAAAAAGGGCTAAGGGGTAGTATCATACTCGAAGCGTCAGGCGGCATATCTATTGAAAATGTAGATAAGTATGGAAGAAGTGGCGTTGATGTTATCTCGATCGGGTCGCTCACACATTCCTCGAACTGGCTTAATATCAGCCTTCGAATTAATCCAAATATACCGGGATCAGGAACTTTATAGGAAAGAATAAAATACTCTGAGGATATCTAAGGCCATGCACCTGCGGGGTCGTAGGGTAGCCTGGTCCATCCTTCATGCTTGGGGTGCATGAGACCTGAGTTCAAATCTCAGCGACCCCATTTCAAACAAGTTCAATTCGAAATTCTTTGTAATTAGAAATAGTTGCGTTAAGCATTTATACCATGATAACACAAAAATCTATGGATAGGTGTGGAAAAAGCTAATTCAATATAATATAGAAAATTTGATGGTATATCCACATTTTTCTCAATTGGGAAATCAGTTAAAATCGGAGTGATATATATGGGAAAGAAAGAAATTAAAAATGTGGATGTCACAAGTCCTGAATACATCGTTAAAAATGACGTGAGAGAGAACGCAATATTCCGGATGAGCAGGCGAAGGTTCTTGCAGATGGCAGGTGCGACAGCGGCTGCTTTAGCATTGGGAAGATTCATAGACATTGATATGATGCCGACAGCGTCTGCATTTTACCAGAGCCCGGGGCTTGCAAAGTTCACCCAGGCATTGCGTGGTGTTGGAGGGGCAGGCATTCCGATAGCAATGGCGGATGGAATACGAAGTTGGGAAGAAAGTACTCCAGCTGTTCATTATACGATTGACATCAATCAGTATACGGACAAATTGCATCCCGACCTTGGCCTCACGACTCTGCGCGGCTACAATTCACGAAAAAATCTGGGCGGATCTACAACGCAAAGACACCTTGGCGGCATCATCGTGGCGCAAAGAGGCATACCGGTTCAGATCACTGTCCAAAACAACCTGACTGGCACACATCCTCTTCCCGTGGACACTTCCATCATGGGGGCGTCTGATGGTGTGAACCGTGTTACGAATCATCTTCATGGTGGTGAGGTCCCCTGGATCAGCGATGGAGGACCTTTCTCCTGGTTTGACAGCACCGGCAATTATGGTGAGAGCGCGAAAAAAGGTAAACTGAACATCTATAAGGTCATAAATCCAAAACTCAAGCCTGGTCAAGCCGAATACTACTACCCCAACAACCAGAGCGCCCGGTTGGAGTGGTATCATGACCATACTATAGGCATCACGCGGCTGAATGCTTACGCAGGAATTGCATCTGCATATATCATCCGGGACCTCTTTGAGGCGAGCCTGATACCCAGGGGCTTGCCAGCCTTTGTTGAACTCGGTGGACGTGAGATACCTATTATCATACAGGACAAGATCTTTGTCGGCACTGACATTGGAACAACTGATCCCACCTGGACTGGTATATCAACCCCGGGCAGCCTCTGGTACCCGCACGTTTATGAAGATCGGTGGAGCAGTGCACCTGGATCAACTCAGCCGGATATCTCAGTCATACCTGAGATGTTCGGGGACACAATGCTTGCAAACGGTGTTGTCTTTCCCTTTGCACCAGTGGAACCGCGCCGCTATCGCCTGCGCATCCTCAATGCCTGCCAGGCCCGCTTCCTTAATCTGCAACTTTACGAAGACGACGGCACAGGGAAGGCAAATACGACCAAACCGGGTCCTGATTTTCTCGTCATAGGAGCAGAAGGCGGTTTCCTGGCAAAACCAGCGCTTGTCAAGCATTCACAGATGAAATATCTATCTGACAATACCTCAGTTGATCCCGCGAATCCTGGTGGAAGTCTTATCACCGCCCCTGCGGAGCGCTGGGACATCATCGTGGACTTTAAAGGATTTGAAGGAAAGAAGGTCATACTCTATAACGACGCACCTGCACCATACCCAGGAGGCGACCAGGTCAATGACTATCAGAACGCCAATGTCGGACCTGACACTCGAAATATCATGCGGTTCGATGTCTCGATGGCGATCACAGGTGCCGCAGACAAGCCGTTGCGTATTGAAACAACGACCCCTCTCGCGCTGAACCCGCTTTCCTTAATCGATAAGTTCCTTGTGCCTCTGAATACTTCTATTGACCCAACTGGCAATGTAATAATCCCATCGATGGCTACAAAGGTCCGCCAGTTAACTTTGAACGAAGTCTTCGATGAACACGGCCGCTTGATCCAGATGCTGGGGACAAACCAGACAGTAAACTTGCCTTCGGGATTCTCGATGGACCCGGAAACTCCAGATGCTCCTAATAATTACGCTCGAGCGTACGTAGATCCGACGACGGAAACGCCAAAGAACGGGACGGTGGAAGTCTGGCAAATCGCCAATCTCACTATGGACGTCCACCCCATACACTTCCATCTGGTGAATGTGCAGGTTCTTGCGCGGCAGCCGTTCGTAGATTCCAATGAAGTGTTCCATTACACTAACGGCGTGCCGGACTATCAAGGGCGTGCCCGCGGTCCTGATCCAACCGAGCAGGGATGGAAGGAAACGGTCAAGATGAATCCTGGAGAGGTTACTACTGTCATCATGAAGTTCCATCTGCCCAAGGTTCCCTTCAAGGTTCCCGCGAGCCCTCGCACGGGTGGAAATGAGTACGTGTGGCATTGCCACATCCTGGAGCACGAAGAGCACGATATGATGCGACCCTTAGTGGTTATGGGCAGGAATGATAATAAAGAGGATGATAATAAACAGGATGATAATAAACAGGATGATAAAGAGGATAATAAAAAGGATGATAAAAAGGATGATAAAAAGGATAATAAGCTTGTAGAGAACAAATAATAGACCCCCGGTAAAGAGTAAGCAATCTGAGTAGAAAGGATATTTGAGTTCAAAGAAATAATCCTCAGAAGGTTATTTCTTTACATATATTTTATAAAAAATTCGAAAAATAATATTCCTGATTTTGCCTTAAGAACAAATTATTTATTAGGTAAAAAAGCTTAAAGGATGAGCATGACTATTGTCGAACTCTATTATTCTGACACCTGCTCAACCTGCCATCAGGTCAGAGCCCTTTTAATGGAAAATCTTCCCAAAACCACGAAATTCAAAGAAATAAATATATCTTACCTTGAAGGAAAGCAGAGGGCATCCGAACTGAATATTATGTCGGTGCCAACAGTGGCTATCGATGGGGATGTTGTTTTTGTCGGAAGGGTATCAAAAGAAGAACTATTAAAAGAGCTATCTTTGAGAAATTAATATTTTTTATATAATTAAATTAAAATGATAGAAAGATATATTTACAATGAGTATAATCATAATCATAACTATAAATGTGATAATTGGAAAAAACTATAACTGTGATGTATTGGAAAAAAATATGGATGGTTAAAAAATGAGACGAAGCAGGATCGATATTGTTGTTGACATATTGGAAGTCGCAAAAAATGGAGTAAACAAAACAGCTATCGTTTATAGATCAAATATTAATTTCACGCTAGCGGATAAATATATTGAGTTGTTGGAAAAACAAGGGCTTCTTGAGAACAATTCTGCTAAATATATCACAACAGATGAAGGAAAGATTTTCCTAATAAAAGCTAAAGAAATAACTCTGCAACTGGAAACTCCAATACAAGAGGCTAAAATGATCCCGCAACTTGAACCAATGCATAAGGCAAAAGAAATGATCCCGTGGTTAGAAGTAGCCCATAAGGCAAAAATGATATCAAGGGCAAATATATCCCTGTAAAAGCCAGAGCTTCTTTCTTACCCGATCTGGAAGCACCTCATGGAAATAGAACCATGTTGAAATCCTTCATAAGTAAATTGTAATGAGTCATTTTCTTCTTGTAAACCCAATACATATATCATTGGTAAATAATGGTCAAGTGTTGGCACTGCCATGTGCGAACCATTCATCTTTTGATATTCAATGAGTTCTATATGGTTCATATTTACTAGAGCTGATTTTACTTTTTCATCGAATTCCACAGCCCAATTAACAGGTGTGGCATCAATATTTCTAAAATCAATAATTCCAAGATTATGAACTATATTGCCACTACCTATGATAAGAACTCCTTTTTCCCTCAAAAACACAAGCTTTGACGCCAGATCATAATGATATTGTACCGGTTTTGGATTCCATTCATTAAACGAATAATCAAGACTCATCTCAAAAACCGGAATATCCGCTCTGGGATAAATGTGCTTTAAAATTGCCCAGGAAGCATGGTCTAATCCCCATTCGTTGTCACATTTGATCTGGGTTTTTTGTACCGATCTTATCAAATACCTGGCATCATGTGCCCAACCGGGGCATGGATATTCTATTTCATATAATTCTTCGGGAAACCCATAAAAATCATGAATTGTCCTGGGTTTCTCCATACACGTTACGTATGTCCCATTTGTTAACCAATGTGCTGAAATGACCAATATCGCCTCTGGTTTTGGTAAATTTTTCCCTAATTTTTTAAGACTGTTTGTAAAGTCATTTTTTAAAATCATGTTCATTGGTGAACCATGACCTATAAACAGTACAGGCATTTTCCTGCAGTTAATTCTTTCTATAGTCATCACCCCTTCTTTATTGATTTCCAATTTTAATAATTATCTATACGATTTCAATATTTCAATACCTTTTTTTGGAAGCTCAAGAAGGCTTTTCTTAAGATTATCTTTGTCATTGGATATTTGTTTTCCATTCAATGAGTGCAAATGCTCTTGATGAACCTGCGCCGCGCTTTTTTTAAAATCGTCAGGAAAGTAAGTATTTATGATCAGGCCGCCTAAATCGAGTTTATCATCAAATGTCGGTTCTTTTTCAAATAATGCAGGAACTGTGATCAGTTTTTTTCCTTCACTTGTCTGCGATACAAAACAAAAGATCGTCCTTCCGATATAGTTCTTTGCGGCAGCGGCTGCAAGCCTGCCTCTTAAACCGCTTCCCTTGACCCCATTTATCAATAACCTGCAATAACCAATTTCCCCACCTTTAATGAAATACCTTGCATTAAGAGCCAATTCCACATGCATTATGGGAACTTTGACCTGGGAATGTTCTTTATCAACTGAAAGTTCCTCAAAACCGTTTAATGTATCCATAAATAATCTTTGTGCTGGAAATTACTGAATGATCTTTTCAAGTCTCATCCTGAACTCTTTCCTGTGCCTTTTTTCCTCATCAAGTATATGCTTTAATACGCCAACAACTTCCTGATCGTCAATACTTCCAATCTGATACTTGTATATTTTGATGCCTTCCGTCTCAAGCGCGATTTGTTTTTTGAGTTGTCCATAAAGGTCATCCCCGCCAAAATCAAGTTCTTTATGTCCCATACTGGGCTTTCCACCTCGCTTTACGATCAGATCCGCAAGCCAGTTCATATGCCTCATTTCATCCACAGCTATCGCTTCGGTCACCCTGCTTGGATCGCATTCAGGTATGATAAAAGCATTCCTGACATAGATCAATGTGGCTTCGATTTCCCTTACGAAATCTTCATTCAATAAACGGATTATTTCATCGCCTTCCAGATAAAGTCCTCCCGATAAATTATAGAAGATTGAACAACACTAGAGTATTTATCTTTAATTAAATACCATTGTTTTTATATCCGGCGGGTATATTTCAGCTTATGTTTGAATCCCTTGAAAGCATGCTGCTTAATTATGGTTATCAGGGTCTTTTCCTTGCAAGTTTCCTGGCTTCGACCATTCTTCCTTTCGGAAGTGAAGGGATCCTGATATATCTTGTCCAGAAGAAATTCAACATACCAGCGCTGGTATTGGTAGCATCAGTGGGCAACTTTCTTGGGGCATGTACAAGTTATTACATTGGTTCTAAGGGTAGAATACTTGTCGAAAAATATCTAAGGTTTGATCCGAAAAAACTCGAAAAGGGAGAAAAATTTTTCCTTAAATACGGCTCTTTTGTGCTGTTATTCACATGGCTTCCCTTCATAGGAGATGCAATTACTGTTGTTGGGGGATTATTGCGGCTGAATTTCAAGCTTTTTTCTATCCTTGTATTCACGGGCAAATTCCTTCGCTATCTGGCAGTAGCATACCTTGCTAATGCTATTCTTTAATTCGTATTCATTCTTGGTAAAACAATGTAATGATAACTCCAAACACCAAAAACGCAACCATGATGACCACAATTAATTTCCAGAACCATCTCCATTTTTCAGGGAACCTGAATGCAGGTGTTTCAATATCCTTTCGGTTGGTGATCAAGTATTCTTTTATCTTATTGATATCATCAGGGTTATCAAACTCCATTATGAAACTTCCCTGATAACCACATTCTTTGCATAAGTACATCTGTCCAGTGTTGATGTCGGGAAATATATAGCCGCTCCTGATGCCAGCATATTCCACATTCCCACCGCAAAATGGGCACATCTTATGACCTTGTACACTATCTCTTTCATCTAATCCAACTGTTGTCATCTGACCTCTGTGCTTCTTTTCTCAGAATGATTATCGAAAAATGTCTCCTGAGTTTATCAGTCTCTAAATGAGAGAAATTATTATCTGGCTTCCTCTTGGGCATTTTACATCACCTTGTCAGTCTCTATGTATGTAAATATACTATTCTCAAGTATTCCTACATCGACTCTATTATGAAGGTCTGAAATAATTATGGTTTTCATATTGTATTTCCAATGTTCAATTATACCATCTTCTCTATATGTTCTTTCGTGACTTTTTCTTACGAGAGAGTGATAATTCGAAGACCAGGTTGATTTTGATAAAACGATATGTGAATTTAAGTATTATCACGACAAAATATAATCAGGAATAACAATGAACGAAAGAATAATGCTGCGGGTCGCCGAAGCCCATCACAGGGATGTAGGCAGGGATATTGCACGAATTGATCGCGACATCATGGAACAAATAGGTATCTTAAGCGGGGATGTCGTGATGGTGGTAGGTAAGGAAAAAGCGTGCGTCATCGTAGCGCCCGGATATCCTGAAGACCAGGGGATGGATCTAATAAGGATAGATGGGAACATAAGAGGAAACGCCCGCGTAGGAATAGATGATAAAATATATCTCCAGAAATCCACACCCCAGGTTGCAAAAAGAGTGGTTCTTGCACCGACTGAGCAGATCCGCCTCGTCGGAGGTCCACAGTATCTGATCCGGCTTCTTGAAGGAAGACCTGTTACCAAAGGACAGCGTCTGCGCATTGAGACCGTTAGCAATCCACTGTCTTTCATAGTTATATCAACGCAGCCCCAGAGCCCTGTTATCGTGTCAAGGACAACAAGCCTTGTTGTAAAAGAAGAGGTCATAGAAGAGATTGAAGTGAGACAAACCCATCTTACTTATGAAGATATCGGGGGTCTGCGACGTGAGATCGGCCTTATCAGGGAAATGATAGAACTTCCGCTCCGGCACCCTGAACTTTTCGAAAAACTTGGTATTGAGCCGCCAAAAGGCGTTATGCTTCACGGCCCTCCAGGGACCGGGAAGACCATGATCGCAAAAGCAGTCGCAAACGAGACCGATGCGAATTTTGTTTCGATAAGCGGACCTGAGATAATGAGTAAATTCTACGGCGAATCCGAGAAGCACATCCGCGAGATCTTCGAAGAAGCAGAAAAAAACGCCCCTACTATCATATTCATAGATGAGATCTACAGTATCGCTCCTAAAAGAGAAGAAGTCACAGGTGAAGTGGAGAGGCGTGTTGTTGCGCAGCTTCTTTCATTGATGGACGGCCTGAAAAAACGAGGGCAGGTTATTGTTATTGCCGCCACGAACAGGCCAAATGCCGTGGATGCAGCCCTCAGGCGCGGGGGGCGTTTTGATCGTGAGATCGAAATAGGCATCCCGGACAGGCTTGGACGCTTTGATGTACTCCAGATACACACAAGGGGTATGCCGTTAGCTGAGGATATGTCCGAAGAAAGAGGCTTACGCGAGATCGCCGATATGACGCATGGTTTTGTGGGCGCTGATCTGTCTTCGCTTTGCAAGGAAGCTGCAATGCACGCTATCCGAAATATCCTTCCCCTGATCAATATTGAAGAAGAGATCCCTGCTGAAATAATGGAAAAGATCGTTGTGACAAGAGAGGATTTCCAGAATGCGCTCCAGAATATCGAGCCTTCCGCGCTTCGTGAAGTGTTCATCGAAGTTCCCGCTGTGCACTGGACAGAGATAGGGGGCTTAGAATCGGTCAAGCAGGAACTCATTGAGGCAGTTGAATGGCCGCTAAAATATCCTGAAGCTTTTGAAGCAATTCATACAAGACCCCCAAGGGGGGTTCTTCTTTTTGGCCCTCCGGGGACAGGTAAGACCATGCTTGCAAAAGCAATAGCTACAGAAAGTGAAGCAAATTTCATAAGTATCAAAGGGCCTGAACTGCTAAGTAAGTATGTCGGGGAATCAGAGAAGGCGATCAGGGAAACATTCAGGAAGGCAAGGCAGGCTGCGCCTACGATAATATTTTTTGATGAAATTGACTCGATGGTGCCAACACGCGGAATTTCATTTGATACTGGTGTGACAGAAAGAATGGTGAGCCAGATATTGACTGAGATCGATGGACTTGAAGAACTCAAGAATGTAGTGGTTGTTGCGGCCACTAACCGCCCGGATATGGTCGATCCGGCGCTGCTTCGGCCAGGGAGGCTTGAGAGGTTCATATATGTAAGTCCTCCTGACCTGAAAGAACGGGAGATCATATTCAATATCCACCTGAAAGGCAAACCGCTTGCCCCTGAAATTGATATAAAGGAGCTTGCACTAAGGACTCAAGGGTATGTTGGCGCAGATATCGAGGCAATATGCCATGAAGCTGCCATAATCGCCCTTCGGGACTGGATTAAACCAGGAATGGACAGGGAAACCGTGAAAAAGGAGGCTTTAAATGTCAGGATACAAAAGGATCATTTTGAAAAAGCTTTTACTATGGTAAGACCCGCACAATGGGACCAAAAAGAATACGAGGACATGGCTGACATCACAAAAGCTATCAACAAGAACAAGAAATGAAGATATAGACATGAAAAAAATAA
Source organism: Methanosarcinales archaeon (assembly GCA_905339155.1). Taxonomy (GTDB): domain Archaea; phylum Halobacteriota; class Methanosarcinia; order Methanosarcinales; family Methanoperedenaceae; genus Methanoperedens. Next base: position 28,384 of record CAJPFJ010000075.1, on the reverse strand, counting down.
ATGATTTCGAGGAATTCCTTGAAAAATTGGAAGAAACATTGAATGATATCATGGATGAGAACGATATTCCGGAAAAAAAGCCAGTGAACATTTCGGTCTCAGTTAATATCATACCGGTAATTAATGCCAATCCGGGAGATATTTTTATAACAAGAAAAGACAAAACGCCTGTGGATGTACTTGAAACTGAAAAAAATGTACATGTTTTAATTGGACTTTCGGGAATTGAACCAAAAGACATAATTTTAACATGTTCGGGAAAAGTTCTGGAGATTTGCGCAAATAATCCGGAAATTATAGTAAATGAATTGGTGGAATTGCCAGCCATGGTTAACAAAACCGGGATCAAAACCACATACAAGAACGGAATTCTTGAAGTTATATTCAATAAGAAAAAACTGGCCAGGAAAAGCAAGAATAGTCAGCAAAGCTTTTAATCCGTGAATCCATTTAGGAATCCGAATTATTATGTTAGACATCGCTCTCCCAAAGGGAAGTCTGGAAGAACAGACTCTCCTTTTATTCAAACAGGCAGACCTTGAGATAAGAAAAACTGACCGTGAGTATAATCCAACCGTAAAAGACCCGCGAATAAGGAAAGTCAAGATACTGCGGCCCCAGGAAATCCCCAAATATGTTGAAGAAGGCTATTTTGACCTGGGTATCTCAGGAAAGGACTGGGTTATGGAATCTGATTCTGATATTGTGGAGGTCGCAGATATGTTCTACAGCAAGATGGGTGAAGGTATTGTCAAGATCGTGATCGCTGTCCCGAATGAAAAGGACATCAAAAGCGCCAGGGACATCCAGCCGGGAAGCAGGGTTTCAACTGAATACCCCAACCTCACAAAAAAATTTTTTAAAAAGCTTGGAATACCGGTGGATCTTCGTTATTCCTACGGCGCAACCGAGGCAAAAGTCCCTGAACTTGTGGATGTAATCGTGGATTTGACAGAGACAGGATCGACGCTTCGGAAAAATGGGTTAAAGATCGTGGATATCATTCTTGAATCAAATACAAAACTCATCGCTAATAAGAAATCAATGAAAGACCCTGTAAAGAGAAAAGAGATAGAAGAGATCAGGATCCTTTTACAGGCAGTACTTGAAGCGCGCGGCAAAGTTTTCATAGTAATGAATGTCCCTGAAGACAAACTTGATGCAGTAGTAAGCGGTCTTCCCGCAATGAAAAGGCCAACTGTTTCAAAACTCTATAAATCTGATTATTATGCGGTTGAAACCGTGGTAAGCAAGAGCGAGATCAATATCCTGATACCCAGGCTCAAAGCTCTTGGCGCAGAGGATATACTTGAAATAGATATTACGAAGATAGTGCATTAACCAATGCTCGAAATCACAACTCCTTCCCGTCTGCATTTGACCCTTATCGATATGAATGCAAGCATCGGGCGCGTTGATGGCAGCATTGGGCTGACTCTTGATAATCCTGTTATTAAAATAAAAGCCCAAAAATCTGATATTGTTGAAATTACAGGTTCCAGCGAGCATATTGAACGCATGAGGAATAGCGCAAAGGCTCTGCTTCCGGATGACGGGGGAATACAACTCTGGATTGAAGAAGATTACCCCTCACATATCGGTCTTGGTTCAGGCACACAGGCATCTCTTGCGGCAGGCATGGCCGTAAATGAATTATATAGCCTTGGATTAAGTGTTCAAGAGATCGCAGTGAAAGTGGAACGTGGAGGGACAAGCGGCATTGGGGTTGCTGCCTTTGAAAATGGCGGATTTATCCTTGACGGGGGGCACAAATTCAGCATGAAGAGGGCATTTCTTCCCTCAGCGGCAAGCAAGCTTCCGCCAGCGCCTGTTATATTAAGAAAAGAGTTCCCGGATTGGGATATCGTGGTAATTGTGCCGGAACACAAAGGCGCATCACAAAAAAATGAAGTAAATATATTCCGGAAAGTATGTCCGGTTCCACTCCATGATGTTGAGGCGCTATCCCACGTGATCCTGATGCAGCTTCTTCCTGCACTTTTCGAAAAAGACATCGTCAATTTCGGGAAAAGTATCGATGCGATCCAGGAACTGGGTTTTAAGAAAAGGGAAGTTGAGTTGCAGCCGGCTTCATTGCATTTGATGCATGCTTTAAGAGATGGCGGCGCCAATGGCGCAGGTATGAGCTCATTCGGGCCAACAGTGTATGCTTTCGGTGAGGATACGGAAAACCTCAAGAAAATCGCACGTGAACTCCTTGGAAGCAAAGGGATGGTATTTGGTACAAAAGCGAGGAACAGGGGAGCAATAATAGCTAAATGTCCATAAGAACCAGTGTATTAAAACATTACGAAAGTCTCTCCAGAGACTATGATCACAGATTTGATAATCCCCGTATCAATTATATGAGGTCCGTAGAGAAAATGGTTCTCCCGGATATTTTGAAGATGGGATTGATACTTGATATCGGTTGTGGGACAGGTGAGCAATCCGTGTTCCTTGTTGAAAAAGGATATCGTGTATTGGGTGTGGATATATCCAAAGAAATGCTAAAAATAGTAAAAGAAAGAATAAAAGATGCCAATTTTAAGGACAGGATTTCTTTTATTATGGCATCAGCTGAATTTCTTCCATTTCGCGATAAAAGTTTTGAGGGTATAATTTCCATATTTGGAGTATTTAATCATATTCCAAGAGTCGATAAGGCTTTCCAGGAGACATCCAGGGTTTTGAAAACTGGCGGCCGAGCAATCTTTACAGTGGTTAACAGGTGGAACCTGACATGGTGGGTAAATGCTTTTATACGGTGTAAAGGAAGCTGGATAATTTCTTCCCTGAGAAGTAAAGAGTATGTAGTTAATGGGTTGTGGACGTATTATTTTTCAAGAGGGGACCTGATAAAAAGACTCGAAGGTATCGGGTTCAAAGTAAGAATTGGAAGTTTATTATTGTTGATATACCCATTTAATTCAAAGAAATTATTATTGCATGAAAAAATGTTCATTCGTTTTGAAGATGCAGTTCGATGGTATTACCCATTCAATGCCCTGGGTTACTATCACCTTGTCATAGTAGAAAAATGATGCCGGGAGACCGTTATTATGTTGCTATTCGTGATGGTAGTTAATGGATTTTTTAATTTAAACTTTTGCAGACAAGTTTAATTTTTTCATTCAATAATTTTTTTATTGAAAGGAAAACAATTTCTCCAAATTTTTTCATCGAAATTTTCTTTCAACATCGGAAAACTGAAAACTAATAATAAGCTTGTAATGTCATTAACCTTGACGAATTTATAATACCAATCCTCAAAATAATCCTTGCTGTAAAAAATCTCGAACGAATAGTTTTTCTCGATAGTGTATGAAGGTTTAATATTTCCTATATGTACTACTTTAGATAAATCGGAATATAAATTAGTCACAACATCTAAAAAGTCTGTTTCGCCTTTAAACCATAAAAAATAATTTTTATTGATACATTTGATTTTATCGTTGATACCCTTGTCTTCGAATGTTTTCAAATAGTCCTTGAAACTCCTTTTTTTATCCACAACTCCACTTAGCCATTTTTCTCTATTCTCTAATGTTCCATTTATTTGGTCACATGTTTTTGTTCCTTTATCCTTCGATCCAATCCCTTCAGGGGATTTTTTTAAATGATCATACATAAGAAGGTCATAACGAATAGCGATAATGTATTGTTCAAGCCATTGTCTAAGTAAAATAAGAGCGGGTTTGTACTTACCAATAAAGGCAAGGAAAATACTTGAATTTATTATTTCCATTAATTCAACTTGCACGTTCAAAACTGTCTGAAATACATAGTAAGATCTTTTTTCATTATTGTAGGATCGGTTTGGTAATAAATTTTTTTCTCTAGCATAAATTTGGCTCTGAATATTAAATGCTTTGTGAAGTTTATCAAAATTTTCGCTATTAGTTTTTTCACTACATTGGATTGCATATTTAAATATTCTTTTAATATCCAGTTCATTTAATATTAGAAGTCCCTCTTCATATTTATGCTCATCCTCTGCTTCTTGATTTTTTATAAACTCAATTTCTTCATCTGAAAGTTCCTCTGCAATTTCACCATTTTCCATGTACAAAATTCCTGAAACAAGTTTTAGTACACAGTTGAGCTGTATAAATTTATGGTTTTCCATGACCATTTTAATTCGTATTGATAGTTAGATTAGAACGACCCGAAAAAAGGTTATATAGGGACGTTGTTGAGTTGTTCTAGTTTAAATAATAAACAAAGTTGCAATATAAAATCACCTATCACATCATTGGGGATTTCCCAGTATCTGCCAATTTTTTATTTAATGCATCTTTCTTCTTCTGCACTATTGTCTTGTCAAGTGTCAATTAGCAGCAAATAATCGAGATAAACTCATCTATAGTATTCCATCAAACTTCTGAAAAATGAAGATTTATGTTTCCTGAAGAAAATACATTAGCAGCTCCGGAAAAAGATTCTGTTGATTGCTATGGGGTCTGAAGAAAACAAACCGCAGATAAACACAGATGAACGCAGATTTATAGCATCAAATCCAGCGCATCTTATCGGTTCGTGGGATTTAGCACTCCTCTTGTTTCTGAGTTTTTCACTTGTGGTTGTTTCTGCAACGTATCGGCGCGTGGGGTCTATGGTTTTGGTGTTACTATTTTTCAAAAACCGTAGCATTAAATCTGCGTTTATCCGCGTTCATCTGCGGCTAAATTTTTTAAAAGCCGAATATAGTATTCCTGCATGCGCTGGATTGCGCCGCATCCTTATACTGTTTATGTTATTTTTTCCATATAACAATCGATCACGATTTTTTTTTCATATGATTTGTAGAAAATTATAATTATCTCGATATCATTTGACAATTTAGCCTTGACAGGACACTATATCAGGTTGAACAAAATAGAAATCAAAAAGTCATTCTAATACTTCAAGCGCCCACTCAGCTTCTTCCGGTTCGACATCAACAATCGCCCCTGTATTAATCGTTTAATATGATGGGTGATGAGCGCCGTACTAAGCACGACGCCTCCTGCCCGCCCTTTCTCAAATGCGGTGCGCCCAACTTGAAGGTTTGCCCTGCGGGAATGCTTGAACGCCTGCGGGCGGGAATAATACATTTCTGCGAGGGCGCAGAGAAACAAACCAACAAGAGGCGCACCGCATAGGTCATATCCCCTTATTCTGCAACCTTTACCCACGTCAATTTCCTATGGTTTAATGCACATTAATGCCAATGCCATATTGATCCCTATGAAAGATTCAAACGGCCTCATCGGCATCGGAACCTTTTCAATGATAACAAGGCTGACCAGGAGAGCTTTGAGATTATATGATGAAAAAGGTCTACTTTCTCCGGCAAGGAAGCACATAATAGGCTACAGGCAGTATTCCTACAACCAGATATACAGGGGATTACAGCTTAAACTGCTTTCTGACCTTGGTTTTGGCATCCAGGATATGAAGGATATAATGGATTCTACGGATGGATTTGTAGAAAAAGGGAAGCTTGACACTTTCCTCAGTAAAAGGATAGAGGATGTAAATATCGAGATGAACCGTCTTGAAAAGATAAGGGAATCGCTTCTAACCAAGAGTTTCTTGGAGGTGATACATATGGAAAAGAATGAACCAGTATTAAAAAACGTGCCAGGCCTAAGAGTAGTGAGCAGGAGGGAGAAAGGTACATACCAGGACGTGATACCTCGCCTGATAAGCGAGCTGTTTGGAATGGTGTTTAGCCCTGAGAGCCAGCAGGCGCGGGTAAGGTGCATTGGGCCGCCCTTGACCATCTACCACGATAACAAACATAAGGAGAATGATGCAGATATAGAGGTGGCTTTCCCAATTTCAGGAAATATTACCGTGAGTCCCGAATACGAAGTCAAGACACTTGATGGGTGTAAGGTCGTCTCCTATATCTACAAGGGCCCTTACCCGGATGTAGGCCCAGCCTGGAAGGTGGTCTTTGAGTACATCGACAGGAAAGGGCTAAGGGTAGCCGATAACTGCCGCGAGCTCTATCTGAATGATCCGAAAGAGACGCCTGAGACCGAGTTGCTCACGGAAATACAAGTGCCAATAGAAGAGTAGTCAGGGGGGTATTCGTCCCCCTATTTCCATTTCGTTGAAATGATGTTAATCATATGGGAGTAGAAAAAATGTCTGTATTTATTAAATGGTTTCCAAATTCCTGGTTTCAGATAATGACAAAAGACATTATTGTATATATTGATCCTGCATACTTGAGGACATATTTCACAAATTACCCAAAAAAAATTGAATTTTCTAAATGGCCGGATGAGATCGACGGATTACCAGAAGAATTAGAAAAAGCTGACGTTATATTGGTAACACACAAGCATAAAGATCATTGCAAAAGTGTTACAGTAAATAGGCTTAAATGTGCGGATACTCTGGTGGTGGCCCCTATGCGATGTATTGAAGAATTAGGTAATGACGTAAAAGTGATTAAACCGGAGGATGAAATTACTTTTGAGGATATAAAAATAAAGGCTATAGATTCTTACAATACTGAACATGGAAGCTCTACAAGAAAGGTTCATCATAAAGGATATGGTGTCGGTTATTTGATAACTATAGAAGGCAAAACAATCTATCATGCGGGAGATACGGATTTTATACCACAAATGAAGGAACTTGGAGATATAGATGTAGCTTTACTTCCCATCGGAGGAAAGTTTACAATGGATATCCATGAGGCTGTTGATGCTGCAATTGCAATTAAACCCAATATCGTAATTCCTATGCATTATATGGGTGCAGATATCCAGGAATTTAAGAAGAAAGTAGAAGCAAGATCAAATATCAAGGTTGCAGCATTGAGAATAGGCGAATCCTATCAATTAAATTAAATCAATTACCGCGCCTAAATAGAAACAAAGAAAGCAGATATAGCAATAGATAAGTTAATATGAGCATCCTCCTGATGCCCTGGATTTCCAATCCGGTCGGTTGGTGACTATTGAAGATATAAAAGCATGTCATGAAAATGCATACAATAAAGAGAGCAGGGAATTAAAACACCCTCAATAATGGGCAAAAATATGATGTTGAGGAAAAGTTTGATCGATAAAAAAGGAAATAACAGAACTGGGAAATGTAATCATTAAATACTTTCCAAATCAATTAGACTTGAAAGGAGAATCTATCTGTGGAAAAATATACCCTCCCAGTGGAATTGGAATGGAAAAAGACGAATATGGCTATTTTGCAATGTGTCCGGCTTTGCAGGGCTGTTACTCTCAGGGGGATACTTATGAGGAAACCCTTGAAAATATAAAAGACGCTATCCGCCTGCACATAGAAGATATTCTCGAAAGCGGCGAGGTAATTGAAAAGATTAACTCTTTCAGTTTTGTATATTCAAAATACCTTGTAGGTCTGGACCCTTTCAAGAAGCATGCCTTCCACTATTATCGGATAATCCTTTTCTGCGCTCATTAATGCATTTGTCAATTTCCAGCTTTTATCTGCAAATATCGTGATAAGCGGTTCACCTTTCTTGACAATTTCGCCCTTTTTCTTGTGTATCCAGATCCCTGCTCCATTATCAGCGGGGGCACCCGCGATCCTTGCAAGCTCCACAATGCGCTTGTTATCGAACTCAATGACATAGCCATCAGCCGGGGACATAAGTTCTCCCCTGTGCTCCCCGGGTTTGATATCAGTATGGACAATATTTGGGTTTCCGCCCTGGACTTCAATGATCTGTTTGAGTTTTTCAAATGCTTTCCCCGAACGCAGCGTTTCCATAGCTATCTCTTTTCCACGACCTCTTGTGGCCACACCCCCCATTTCAAGAAGAATCCCTGCAAGCCCTGTGCTCTTTTCAATAAGGCTGTTCGGTCCCTGCATGGTTTCCAATACTTTCAAAGCTTCTCTTACTTCAATTGCCGGACCAATGGTTCTGCCAACCGGTGATGCGCCGTATGTCATTGCACATTCTACACTCATCCCCAGACGCTCTCCAAGGTCGATCAAATCCCGTGCAAGTTTTTTTCCTTCTTCCATTGAGTGAACTTTTGTTCCATTGCCAATAGGGATATCGATAACAACACAATTAGCGCCGACTGCACCTTTTTTAGCCATAATTGAAGCAAGAAGCTGGCAGCGCGGATCTATCGAAAGAGGATATTCCGTGCGTATGAGCTTATCATCAGCCGGAGCTATATTTGTAGCTCCTCCCCATACTATCACACCTCCAACCTTTTCAGTCATGGTCTTTATTTCATCTGCTGTGAATTCAACGGGCGCAAGCACTTCCATAAGGTCAGCAGTTCCTGCTGCGCCTGTTATTGCGCGCGAACTTGTCTTGGGTATGAGCAGGCCGTTTGCGGCGATAATCGGGACCACAAGCAGGGATATCTTATTACCCGGAACTCCTCCTATACTATGTTTATCCATAATGGGGTGAATATTGAATTCAATTTTTTCACCGGTGTCTATCATGGCCCTTGTCATCCATTCAATTTCATCCGTAGTCATCCCATGGATATAGGAACTTGTAACAAATGCAGACATTTCTACATCCGTAAGATTCTCCCTGACAATGTCCTGGATTATCTGGTGGATCTCTTCCTGCGTCAATTTCTGGTGGTCCATCATTTTCCTTATGAAACCTACGGAATTCGGTCTTGAAGCAGGAATAAGATTAATTGTAAGGGGACACACATTTCCGAGTTTTTCACAACATTCCTGGTATACTCCCACAGTTCCTTTCGGGATCATGTCGCCTGTTTCTACGATCGCGGTCAAATGGAGATGGTCTTTTAACTGGACACGGTCACCGCCTCTGACGCCGAGTTCTTTTGCATCCTGTGAATTGATGACTACTTTATACTTACCTGCTTTGATCTGAAGTGATTGGACTTTAAGTTCCATTTTATAGTACCCTCATAATTTTATTGTATTCTATCAATTTGGTATTTACATTACTTAGCATTATCGAGTAAAAACGAAATAAAGCTTTATTGAACGTTTTCTGACTTTTATGGATAACCTGATCCGGATAATATGACTTAGGCAGGGGGCAAAAGAATTTTTAGCGCATTTTTCAGTTCGTCAACCCTTAACTGCCCGGGAGCTACAGGAATATCAATATATCCATATGTCATCACAGAACCATAAATAGGCGCCATGACTCGGGAATGCTTTCCAATTTCTCCCATAGCTATCGTACATACCTGCCCGGATGAATGTAATGTGACATCAAGCAACCGCAATACATCATCAAGTGAGTGAGGCATTACTGCAAGCTTGGCAATGTCCGCGCCTTTTTCGAATGAATCCCTGATAAAACCTGCCATGACCTCGCCATCCGGTGTATTTTGGAAATCATGCGTGGAAATTATGACTTTTTTCCCTGCATTCTTTGTTTCTTTGACTACCATATCCCTTTCTTCGGCGCATAGCTCAATATCAACGGCATCTGCATGCGGTATTAACGATATCAATTCCCGGACGCGCCGGGATTCACTTCCTTGCCATGCTCCGCCTTCCTTCTTCATTCGATTAGTAATAATAATTGGCAACCCAAGCTTCTTAAGTTCAATGAGTATTTTTACAGGATCTTCACTGATCAGGTCTATCCGTAGCTCCAGTATATCAGCTCCAAGCTCTTTTGCTTTGATCGATGTATTTACAGGATCTTTACTGATCGATGCCACGACTGATCTATTGCACAGGAACGCCATGACAGATAGGATATCTTTAATATGTGATAAGGATTATGAAATCAGAAAAGGATGATAGCAAAAAAAGAAAATATTTATATGGTTTGAGGCGGAATAAAAGTAATTAATTAAGATGGTGTCAGGAAAAATCATACGAACTGCTACAAGCCTTCTTCTTCCAGTGGAGAAGACCCGGATCGGGGAGTGTAAAAGGTGTGGAGCATGCTGTATGTTCGTCTTTAAATGTCCATTCCTGAAATTTGAAAACCATGGCTCTAATAAATCCATGTGTACTATTCACGGTTTAAGACCACCACAATGCAGGAAATATCCAAGGGCTAAATGGGAAAAAGCGCATGAACCTTGTGGATACCATTTTATTGAAGAAATACATTATGAAACGTAATTGCCCTGAAAAATAAAGAAAAACATATGAAATGATATTTTTCTTTTAAGAAAAACTATTTAGGGCAAAAAAATAATTGAAAAGAGGAGGTAAAATTATGGGGCTCATAGATAGAACAAGTACGATAATAAAAGCCAAGATCAATAAGATACTGGGAAAATACGAAGATCCGAGAGAGACTCTTGATTATTCTTATGAAAAGCAGGTTGAACTCTTACAGAACGTTAAACGCGGTGTGGCTGAAGTAACAACTTCAAAGAAGAGGCTTGAACTCCAGAAGCTAAAACTGGAAGAGAATATCAAGAAACTGGATGATCAGGCGCGCGAAGCTGTAAAAGCAGGACGCGAAGACCTTGCCAAGATAGCTCTTGAAAGAAAGAGTAATTCCCAGGCTGAAATCGGAAGTATGACCCAGCAGATAGCGGATATTAAAAACCAGCAGGATAAACTTATAGAAACAGAAAAACGCCTGTCTGCAAAGATAGAATCATTCCGCTCAACTAAGGAAACAATAAAAGCCCAATATAGCGCAGCTGAAGCCCAGGTCAAGATAACCGAATCCGTGAGCGGTATCAGCGAGGAAATGAGTGATGTAGGAATGGCCGTTCAGCGCGCGAAAGACAAGACTGAAAATATGAAAGCACGGGCTTCTGCACTTGATGAACTTGTAGAAGCAGGAACACTTGAAGATGTTACTGGCGGATCACAGGATGATATTGACCGCGAGCTTTCAAAGATCAAGTCAAAAGGAGATGTGGATATGCAGCTTGAGGCTTTAAAGAAGGAGATGGGAAAATGATCGTAAGATTAATGGGAGAAGGTCAGTACGAACTTGATAAAAGGTATATGGATGAAGTCAACAAGATCGATAATAACATTGTGAAGATCGTTCAAAAAGGAGATGAGAAAGTTTTCAAAGATGAATTCAAGAAACTTTCAGAATATGTTCGGAAAAATGGGACGAAAATATCCGATGAGGTGATCAAGCCAAGTGAAATTATCATACCGCCATCTGACCTGACGCTTGATGAAGCAAAGAGGATCTTTGCAGGAGATGGGCTTTTTCAAGATTGATCGATGGAACTGTTATTCAAACTGCTTACCGTGTTGGGATTGGGGGCAGTTGAGCTATGGATAGCTGTCCCTGCCGGTTTTGCGCTGGAACTCAGTCCGTCGGTGACAGCTATCACGGCCGCCTCAGGTGGAATGCTTGGCCTGCTTGTTATTTTGACACTTGGAGAACGAATAAGGAACAGGTTGTTAAAACGTGTTAATAGTGAAGATAAGCGAAAAAAGTTTATTAATCGGATATGGGATCGTTATGGAGTAGCAGGTTTTGGTTTAATGGCTCCGTTGCTTATCGGAGCACCCCTTGGGACAGCGCTTGGTATTGCCATGGGTATTCAGGGAAATCGCCTTTTTTTCTGGATGAGCCTTGGGATCATCATTTGCGCCATTGGGTTAACAATCGCTATTGAATTTGGTTTGATGGGTTTTGAGTCCCTGATGCGTTCTGAGCTATTTTGAAAATCTTCAATTTGATATGATAATTCATCTGCTAAATCAGCAGGAAAGTCCCTAATCCTATGAGTACCATCAGAATGCTATGTTTTAAACCATGTTGTGGGGCTCCTTCACCTATCTGCCCTGCAACCAGGCCTGAGAAGAATCCCACGAGGATTGCGGCGTGAAAAAATATCCTCTCGTACATGGGCTTATCTATCCCTGAGAAGGTAATCCCTTCCCCTATTATCCCCGTCACCTCCGACCCGGCAGTAACATCAGGTATCTGGGGAAGGAACCCGGATACAAGGGAATAACTGACATATAGAAATATGAAAAATGATACGTATATTATTATTATCTGCATTTTCATGGCAGTTTTTCTTTCCTCTTCCAGCATTTTGTTTGTGAGAGCATCCCCTGCGGCTATTGAAAGTGTTTCCTTGATGTTCCCGGTCATGCTGCTTGCACTCTCAAGAAGTGTAGCTACCCTCAGGACAGTAATTATTTTTACTCTTTTTCCAAAGTTTTTGAAGGCTTGAACCACGCTGCCGTTCCATTCAATATCCAGATTCATTTTTCTTACCTCAGAATTGAGAATTCCAAGATCAGATAACTGAAGCTCATTCAGTGATTTCGTAAGTGTAAAACCAGATTCGTGAAAACTTGTTAGCCTATTTAAAAGATCAGGGAAACTGCTGACGATCTTACTTATTTTCCTGGCGTGTATCTCCACAAATACACTGTATGGGATCAGGGCAATAAGGGCGGCAAATATTATGTAGTCATCTATTTCATATACCATCTGGTTAAATTCCATAGTATAGAATTTATAGGTTGACAGGAAAAAAAACAACAGGGCAGATGGTATGGAAAGGTACAAAACGGTTTCGGGTATATCAATAAATTTCAATAGAGGATCCTTCATGAATTGAAAAGTATTGAACCTGATGCGAGCTTTTTGAAAAATCGCATCCTCGTCCTGTTGATCTGGCTCAACAATCTCATTGAGTTCCGATTCATGTTCTTTTATCAGCGAAGAGAGAAACAATATGAACAAAAGAGCGCTGCCGGGTATCAGGATATAAACCACTATTTTCAGAATGAAGAAATATTCACCTCCTATAATTCCAAGCACAACAAGAAGTGTGATAATAAATAAGGGACCTGCTGCAAATCCTGTGACATAGATCTCTGATAAAAGCCCGAGCATTTCCATGAAAGACTTATTCTCATCCAGCGCCCTTTGTCTATATTCTTCAGATTTGGATAGAAAAAAAGAATCAAGGTTGCCGCCGCTTGTAATAACTGTGGACAGGCTCTCAACAAAGTTTTTGAAAGTCTCTGATGGGGTGCGCGTTCCCGCATTCCGAAGTGCGCTCTGGATATCCTGGTTGAACACCCTTATATCAAGAAGTATGCTATTGGCCTCTTCTGATACTTCACCATATATTTTCTTGTTTTTACCGATGACTTCAAAAAAGAATATTATGTCGTTATTCCCTCTGCTAAGAGCATGCATGAGCGCTACAGTATGAGGAAGAGCAATCTCTATCTTATGTTTTCTGATGTTTGCCATAATGCCGGGATAAAAAAGTATCACATTATATATCCCCAATCCCAGCAAAGTTGCCAGGGCTAGAATCACTATAAGGGTTTCAAGCCCGGAAAGAGCAGAAAATTTTCTATTGAAAATCAGATAGACTGCTAAACCAAGAGGCAATGCTGTAAATATTGAAATAATATATGCTCTGGCAATATATACATCAAATGGCGTTGCAATTCGTGCAAAAATCAATTTTTTCTGTAAATCAATATACTTAGACCCTTTTTGTGTAATTTTTCTCCCCTGCAGGGCGTAAGCTAATCTATCAATTCCGGAAATAATCATTCTATCTCCAGGGGTAATATTTTTCCATTTTTGATCGCTGATATTACAGTCTCAGGATCTGAGGTATACATTCGGATAATCAATGAAAAATCCCTGTAATTTTCTATATTGTTATCTACAAGATATTGCAGAACAGTTTCGCGATTATCAAGTTCTTTTCTAAGTTGTTCTTTGTTCCATCCCTTACTTTTCATTATGTCTTCAAGAACCTTTGATGAACCGCTCTGCATTACTATATCCAGTACAGGGTTGCCCCTGAATATCTCCCTGGTGCTGATATCTCCCGTTGCCGGGTTTATACCAACGAATTCTGAGAGGGATTCCAATCTCCTGACTCTTTTTTGACCCACATATCGCAACACCTGAATAGCCATTATATCAAGAGCGCTTAGCATCATGAGAGGCACATTTATGGGTTCATTAAGGAGTCTATTTACGGCAGTCTGCACACTATCCGCATGCATAGTAGAGAATGTAGTGTGGCCTGTACTCATAGCCTGAAAAAGTGTATATGCTTCTTTTCCTCTTACTTCCCCAACTATCAGGTACTCAGGGCGCTGTCTCAATGCAGAGCGAAGGAGCTCGAACATATCTATGGTCGCTGACTTCTGACCCATAAATGTTTCCCTTACAAGGCCAGGTATCCAGTTCTTGTGGAATAGAGTAAGTTCTCTTGTATCTTCTATTGTTATGATTTTTGATTCAGATGGAATGAAAAGTGAAATCGCATTTAGAGTAGAGGTTTTCCCGGAGGCTGTCGCGCCAACAATGATCAAGCTTTTATTATTCTCGACCGCAAACCATAGATAGGCCATGATTTCAGTGTTGAATACTCCTGTTTTTATAAGGTCTGTGGGCGTGAATGGTTCTGCCCTGAATTTTCTTATCGTGATAGTACCACCACGTGTAGTCACCTCTCTTCCGATAGTTGCTTCAAGGCGTGAGCCTTCAGGGAGGCGCGCATTCATTATGGGGTATCCGGTTGAGATGGATTTCCCGCTCATCTGGACCAGTTTCATTACTGTCGTGTCGAGTTCTCTTTCTTTAAAAGTGATATTTGTCTCGATGTTGGTGTATTTTCTGTGATAAAGGTAAACAGGTGTGTCTGCTCCAACGCAGGATACGTCCTCGATCATAGGATCTTTCAAAAGTACATCCAGTTTTCCATATCCTACATAGTTTCTTTTTATATAATACCATATTTTTTGTTGAGAAATTGGATCAAGCGTAATGTCATATATACCCAATATTTTTATAAAACTGTTATAAAGGATAAGTTCCTTATTCATTGAATTAAATTCAATATTATGATCAAGAAGAATAATCTTAAGACTGTCATATAATCGATTCAAAAGAACTTCCTCAAAAGGAGTGAGAATAGGCTCTGAAACATAATACATATTTTTGTGGGTTTTTTTGTTATTAAGTATAGTAATCATACCAAAGGGCTTTGAAATCCATATCTGCTCCACTACATCGAAATCTTCAGGCTGTTCAAAACTAAAAATCTTATCCTCAAAAACAGGAATTTCTGTAATTTCTGTATGTTCATTTCTATTCTTTAATAGTTCAAAAAAAGATCTGCAAATGAGTTTGGCCTTACTTTGTCCATTATAAAAATTCTTTAAATTAATCATCAAGACTCCGATTGCCATTTTCTGCGTTAACCATTCCAGAAAATACCATGTCCTGCTCCATTTTCAACCTTCTGAAAAAGAATACAAGAAAGCCTAAGGCCAGGTTAGACCTTCTGGGAGTAGATTGTTTTTGTAGAGCCATCGCCATATCTAACTGTTATGATGGTGAATTGATTGAAATCTTCCATCCATAATGTTGCGGAGTCTCCCACATTGGCTTGCGAGAATCCAACATCATTATTAGAATATTCATAACTGGTTTTCACGTCTTGATAAAGTGTACCATTATTATACCCGTTTTGATTGGGGGCACCACTGCCTAAAACGCTTTTTGTAGTTAACTGATTTGTGCCATTCCTAAAAGTAATTTTAATAACATCAACCACTGCATATGGTGGATCTATAGATGTTATTGTCACTGTCACATTGCTCGCACTCAATCGAGAAACATCCAATCCAACACTTTGCGGTTGAACAGGTGCTTTTACACCAGCGCTCCAGTTAGCAATGATCGCAGCCATTATTACTGTAATAGCAACCATCAGAATTGTGGCAATTATAGGAGATACAGCTTGATCATCATCAACAAGAATTTTTCCATTCATAGATTATATCACCATTATTATTATAATCATATGAAAGTATTGGACTATAAACCTGTCTATGGCCAAAATGATGTATCTTATCAAAATTCATGTACGGGAATTGCAGGGGATTATCCCGAGCCCATCCAATAAATCATAATAATAAACCCTCACTCCAGAGGAGGGGTGAGGTCGAACCCCAGAGATATATCAATGAGTGAATGGCTGAGTTTGGTGGGTATTACAATTCCAGCTCATACCTGAAAATATAATAGCCCCCATCCTCATGAATTTAACACTTTTCTCAATATATTTTCTACAACTCCCAGAGGACCCACAGTTCCCTTTTGATGATAACCGGGATGAGAACCACCGGAAGGAGCATGGCAGGCCCTGCATGTGTTCATCGACCCGTGCATGAAATCACTCATAATAAGCGAAGTGTTCGAAATATTTACTATTCCGCTGCTATTTATGTGGCAGCTATCACAGAGGTAAACGTGGCTCCTGTCCATGTCTTTCTGGTAGTGGCACGTCCAGCAGTCAAAATTTGAGACTACTCCTGAACCGTCGGTGGTGTTGATATTGGCATGCCGGCCAAATTTAGAGTCATTGACATCATTGGGGACATGGCACCCAACACAATCATCGCCTCCTGCTCCACGCAAAGTATCCGAGTGGAAGTCATCTGGGACAACTCCTGTGGTTACATGACATTTCCAGCACCTGCTGTTATCATCCCCCATATACCAATTATGTGTGCCTCCTGTGATCTGGGTGGCATTGCCCCAGGCATTTCGTATGGAGGTGTCGGGCTGTTTGTGGCAGAACAGGCAGTTCGTGGTATCTGGCAACCAGTCAATGGTGCCGGTAAAGTGGTAGGGTGAGCCAGTCAAATACGATGCTGTAAAGGATGCGAAGTATCCGCCATTTTGGTCCCTTGTGCCATATGGATTGCCATGACATGTGCTTCCTGATGAATCGCCGGAAAAGCATGATGAAGGTCGTGTGGAACCCGGATAGAAACCGGATTGGTTGGGAACATTAACCGAAGCAGAGAAGTTCGTATGTGCATATACACGGGGTACCGTGTTATTATAATCCGACCTTATTTCCCCTGAAATATTGACAGGACCTCTTCCATTTTCAAGGTGGCAATCCTCGCATCTCGAATATACATTGCCAAATAGAGAATGGCAGGCAATACAGGCTTCATTGGGATCAAGGCCATTTAAGTAATCCTTGTTATTCCAGTCAAATCCGAAATGGATGCTCATGGGTTTTACAAGCTGTTGGCTGTGCAAATCCACTGCAAGCGTTGTATTGTGGCAATTGGCACAGAAGCTGTCGTTCTGTGATCTGGCTGGATGTCTGACAACATTCGCCCAATAAGCGTTTGCGGGGCTCTTATGACAGAGACCGCAGTTAATTGTCGGGCCGGTAAGGTTCGTTATTGAAGCATAGTGAGAAACGTTAGAAACAGTTGAAAAGCCAGGATCTGTGTAACTGACCATGCTCTTATTATGACAGCCCGTGCATGTCGCATTGGAACTGTTGAGAGTGGAGTCTATTTCCTGGTAGTGCGGAGGAGGGATATGCTCATATATCTTCTTGGTGATGAGATCGGGTATTACGCTCAGGTTCGTTTTTGTAAGGTTATATGTGGAGTTGTGACAATCGGCGCACCCGTAAGGAGTTTTGTAGTTATCCGGATGAAGTGCAGGTTCTGTCCCGTTACCATGGCATGCCCAGCATGCTTTATCTATCATATCTGAAAGCGCTGTTGTGTTAATAGTGCTATTACCCAGGTTTTTATGTACACCCTGTTTAACAGCCAAGGTATCTATGCGTTTATCAGGAGGTGCACCGTTCCCTGTGATGTCATGGCAGAAAACACAATCCTGACCTCCTCCTTGTATATCAGATTGGATAAATTCATTTCCGGATGTTTTCAAGTTAGAATTTTCTGGCTTATTAGCTACAGGCAATGAATCCGGGTTTGAGTTTTTGTTAACTTCATCAAATTTATGACAGTCTGTGCAGACCTGTCCATTTTCCATAGCATGAGTTCCCGCAACAGTAGTTTCGGCACCCGCACCAACTGCACTGTTAAATAATAATAATAATATTAAAAATAATATTTTAAAAAATATAATACTCTGTAATTTGATAGTGCTATTTATCCTGTTCATAATTCCCACACATTGTTTTTATAAATACGTTTTTCTCTAGTTTATTCTATCTTTTTCAAACTCTAAATCTTATGCATATAGAAAATATTTCTAATGTTTCCTCCTATGAACTGCCCTGTAGCAAAAGATACCATAAGAAGTGGTATGATCGTCCAGCTGAAACCAGAGATTATCCTCAACAAAAATACTAAAGGAACTGGTATATGAACAGCCATCATCCAATGTCTGGAAAACCTATCAGCCTTTGATCTCCAGTAGCCAAAAGGTATATTAATTAGTAATACTGCCAACATTAATTCAATTAACGAAAGCATATTGTGATTCCTCCTGTTGTTGCGTATTCTTATTCATGTGACCCTGTTATGTTTAATAAGACCCAGGTCATGGGACCATGGGTCCTATATCTTCTATTCCGCACCAGCATGGCAAGCAAGGCAATTAGTACCTCCGGCGCCAGCGGTCAGGGCCGCATTATGGAAGTCTACATTTGCCAGCGTCTGTACACTGCTGTCCTTATGACAGGTGTCACACTGGGTATTTGTGGTCTCTGTGTGCTGTCTCTTTGAGCTTGTGCTGATATTCACTGGCGAACCCCATGTTGGATCATTTGTATACTGGCCTCTATGACAAATGATACAATTTGTAGTATTAATTGTGCCAGAATGTCCGTATGGAGTTGTCGTTGTATCGGTAACATTTTTAATATAATGTGTTATTGTACCGATACCTGCGCTGTCTATGAACATTCCATTGTTGTCATGACATAAAACGCAAGCTGCTGTGGTCTGCACATCAGTTCCATTCTGATTATGTTCTTTAACCAGGGGTGCACTATATCTTCCTGTACCTGAATGGCAATTCTCACAGGGAGCCGGTGTCATATATGCAGAAGGATGCCCGCTGCCAGGTTGAGTGCCATCTCCATGACATGCCCAGCATTTCTTATTCTCTCCATCTACAGTTGAAGACGCCCCGCTGTTCAAATTCTTATGTCCTGAATTATTTGCAGCGCTGAAGTTTACAAGGTTGGGCGCAGAACCTCCTGCATCATGACATGCCTTGCAATCAGGACCACCTGATGACCCTACTGATGCGTTATGCATAATCTGGCCTACAGTCGTGCTTCCAGATTTGTCATGGCATGACTTGCACTGGGAATCGGTATAATCACCCAAACTGTGATTATAGTATCCGGGTTTGCCATTCCAGCTTCCACTGGTAATTTCCGGAGAGAGATTCAGTCCTGCGCCTGTAAATGCCGAACTCATAACACCATAGTTGCCATCTCCCTGATAGTGACAATCTGCACAATTTGTACCTGTACCGATAGGGGTATTGAGCACATATGATGAATTCCAGACCAGAGGTCTTCCCAGTGGTGTCGCACTATGTTTCGTGTCATTATGGCAATATAAACAGGCATCTGCCTGATCCGCCCAGTAGCTGCCCCATTTCGAACCGTTAAGGACATCATCCGAATGATGTAATGGGTTGCTTATCTTACCTGGAGTTATTCCAAGAGAACTGTCTACTGCACCGGATTGATGGCATGTCGTACAATCTACTGCATTGGTCTTGCCCTGAGAGAAGGTATTGTCATTCTGGAGGAACTTTATGCCATGTACATCTTTACCGGCTTTGCTTCCATCCGTATTGTTGGCATGGCATTCCGTGCAATACAATGTCTTGTGCTCATTCTTAGTCCCATGACAGGTCTTACAATAGCTATCACTGGAATTCGCTGGTTTAACAAGGCTGGAATCATGCAACCTTCCTGTACTGTGACAGTTGTTACATAATGGAGTATTGCCACCTGTCGAGTGATTGACTATGCTATTATTTCCACTACTGACATAGAACGTAGCACCGTTCACAGTAGAGTTATGACAGTATGTACAATACTCATTTGTTCCTGACAATGCACCGAGGTCTGATCTCTTCTTGCCGTAATGACCAGGATTATCCGCTGCTTCAGGATCATATACAGACAACATCATTTCAGTCTTGTTATGACACTGTAGACATGAAGATACACTTCCGGTCGTTATATTCATACTGTTCTGGTAGTGGTTATCAACCTTCATTATGGTAGCAGGATTATATCCGCCCTGTAGCGAAACATGACAGTTTTCGCATGTCTTTGGAGTCGTATAGTTCGATGGATGACCACTTGCAGGCTGGGTACCATCTCCGTGACACGACCAGCACTTCTTATTATCCGGATCAACAGTCGCACTTGCACCGCTGTTCAATCCGGAATGTAATGCATCTATTCCTGCTGATACACTGAAGTTCACGTGTGCGGGAGCCGAGCCACCTATATCATGACATGCCTTGCAATCAGGACCTCCTGATGACCCTACTGATGCGTTATGCATAATCTGGCCTACAGTCGTACTTCCTGATTTGTCGTGGCATGACTTGCACTGGGAATCGGTATAATCACCCAGTGTATGGTTATAGTATCCGGGTTTGCCATTCCAGCTTCCACTGGTAATTTCCGGAGATATATTCAGGCCCGCGCCTGTAAATGCCGAACTCATAACACCATAGTTGCCATCTCCCTGATAGTGACAATCTGCACAGTTAGTACCTGCACCAATATTGGTATTGAGTATATATGATGAATTCCATACCAGAGGTCTTCCCAGTGGTGTCGCGCTATGTTTCGTGTCATTATGGCAATATAAACAGGCATCTGCCTGATCCGCCCAGTAGCTGCCCCATTTCGAACCATTAAGGACATCATCCGAATGATGTAATGGGTTGCTTATCTTAACTGGAGTTATTCCAAGAGAACTGTCTACTGCACCGGATTGATGGCATGTCGTACAATCTACTGCATTGGTCTTGCCCTGAGAGAAGGTATTGTCCTTCTGGAGGAACTTTATGCCATGTACATCTTTGCCGGCTTTGCTTCCATCCGTATTGTTGGCATGGCATTCCGTGCAATACAATGTCTTGTGCTCATTCTTAGTCCCATGACATGTTTTACAATAGCTATCACTGGAATTCGCTGGTTTGCTCAAAGGTGCATCATGTATCTTTCCTGAATTATGACAATTTGCATTTGTACAACCAGGTGACGAAGTCAAAGTCGAATGGTTGGTCATGTTATTGTTGTCAAAATTGCTCATTGCACCCAAGAATGCAGTACTCATATTCTGATGACAATATTTGCACTCTGTAATACCTCCAGTTCTCAAGTCGCTTCTGTTCTTGCCATAATGAGATGCAAGTGAATACCCGGTAAATTCATTGTCCGTATAAGAAACCTTCATCTCGGAAACATTATGGCATACCAGGCATGATGTGGAATTATCAGTTGCCGAGATAGCAGACTGAATATCTGTGCCACTCTTGAAGTGTTCATTAACTGTCAGTGCGCTGCTCACATTAGTATATGGTTTAGTGGCATTATGGCAATCGTAACACTTGTATGGATTCGTATACCTGTCTCCCATATCAGCAGGCTGCGTTCCTCCAGTCTGGTGGCAACCCCAGCATTTCTTATTTTCTGCAGGTACTCCACTTGCAATAGCATTAGAATTCAGATTGGCGTGTTCTCCTTGCGCCATTGCATTTCCATCTACTTTATGTGTCGCAGTTCCTCCGGTAATGTTGTGACATGAAATGCAATCAGGACCTCCTCCTGCTATGGATATATTATGTGCATTCTGGGAATGACAGCTGACACAATTCGTGTTGGAAATGTGTGTTGTTGCTCTATTTGTATGACATGCCCAACATTGTTCACTCTCAGTATATGTATTGCTTGTACTACTGACATTATATGGTTTCGAAATGTTATGTCCCGGACCATGACATGCTATACAAGTAATACCTGGAGTATCTGTATGGGCCCTGGCGATATTATCAGGAATCATCGAATAGTTCGTCCTATAATTACCTCCAACCAGGTATCCTGTCGTAGAGTTTGCTCTGCTAACATTGGCATTCTTCTTAGTATGACAACCTGCGGTATCGTAACACCCCGCAATTTCAGCCTTTGTATTTGTTATATTGGAACCTCTATGACAACCTTCGCATCTGACCTTACCGTTATGCCAATCAGGCGAATACTGTGGAGTTGTGCTACTGTGTGTCGATAGTCCATTATATGATTGATGACAATATGTACAATCACCACCGGTCATAGCGTTACTATGAGCACTTTTTAATGGATTTGCATGGAAATTTGCCCCCATGGTATAATATGACTTAGGAGAGTAACTTCCAAATTCATTTGCCAATGTGCCAGTAACCTTATTGTTATGACATCGTGCACAACCCCACCAGTTTAGAATAAATGATGTTCTATTTACAACATTCGTTCCCGACACTGTCGCATTAGCTTCTACTTTCCAATATCCCCAATAATTTCTCGTATTCATATTGGAAGAATAATAAGCAATACCCTGATTATCAGTAGTAGTCGTAGCCGCACTTAAAACAGTTCCAACCGGATTTTTAAGTGTGAAAGTAACGCTAATACCTGGCTGGGGAGTTCCTCCACTATTTACTACCAAAGCAGTTGTTCTTATCGTAGTAGATTCTCCACTCCAGAGGTCTGAGTTCCAAGCACTATTAGGATTAGAGAATCCTGAAGAAGTGGTTCCTGTATTTGGATCATCTAACACCACGGGTCTATTAGTACTTACTACGATGTTAGGAGAGCCTTCCTGTGGAGGTGGTTGTGTTGTTATTGTAACCAATTGTGTATCTGATGCTGTTCCTCCTGCAGAATCTGTAACATTCCATGTAACCGTCGTTGTCCCAACAGGGAATCCTTCTGCAGGTGCATTATTGCCAGTTGTATATGACGGTGTACCTCCACTAACTGTTGGAGTACCCAGATCTACCATAGTGTATGTTCCTGTTGCCGTGGTTGTTAAATCTGCAGGGGCAATTATATTCAATGGCGTCGCCATAGCAGACTCATTAACATAGAAACGACCGCTATTTGAACCGGTGGATCCGCCATTTGTTCCAAGATATACTCTTCCTCCCCTTGACGTTGTTACCGAGACTTTTAGTGCAAGATATGATCCTGCCGGCGCAGTACCCGTAATGCTACTCATATCTATGGTATAGCTCTGGCCATTTGAAGAAGAAACGGACCTTGTCACATATCCTAATGAAGTAAAAGCGCCTGAACTTGCATATCCCAGATCAAAACGATACGTTGCAGTATAGCCGCTTCTTTCACTTGATAAATAAAAAGTAGCACCGGTTTTGCCTGTTATCTGTGTATCAGAGCTATATGCTGTCGGGAAAATTGCCAGGTACTGGTCTCCCGATGATGTCCTTGTTAATCTATCGCTATTGCAGGTAAATCCAGTACTGCTAAGAGTAGTAATTCTGTATGATGTTGGTTGTGCACTACAACTTCCCCAGTTTGCTGTAAATCCTGAAGAATCTATAGCTCCTGAAGATGGGATCCAGTAATATGTTTTCGTAACATTTTCAGCATTCATGGAATAGTTTGATTGTATTGTTGTTGTGGCGGTCGTGGAATCGGCATAAGAAGGATCCTGGATGAAAGTGGCTGTTACCGTAGCTGTATCTGTCGCTCCTTCTGCTGCCGTACTTTTTGCTGTAACCTTAAGAGTGGTTGTGTTGCTGCCTCCGGCAGGCACGTAAATCGACGTTCTGTCGAGCGCTGATGGTGTGACAAAGTTTGTTGAATCCGAATCTGATACTGCGAGAGTATAATCTCCATTTGTATTACCGTTATTATTTACAGTAATATAATATGTATAATTACTTCCCTGGGTTATGGCAGCAGATGCCGGTGATGCTGTTATTGTAACATTGTACGTCGGTGCAGGTGGTATCGCAGCAGTCTCATTTACATAGAAACGACCGCTATTTGAACCGCTTGATCCGCCATTAGTTCCAAGATATACTCTTCCTCCTCTTGACGTTGTTACCGAGACTTTTAGCGCAAGATATGATCCCGCCGGCGCAGTACCCGTAATGCTGCTCATATCTATGGTATAGCTCTGGCCATTT
This sequence comes from Methanosarcinales archaeon, assembly GCA_905339155.1. Taxonomy (GTDB): domain Archaea; phylum Halobacteriota; class Methanosarcinia; order Methanosarcinales; family Methanoperedenaceae; genus Methanoperedens. Next base: position 4,485 of record CAJPFJ010000075.1, on the reverse strand, counting down.
GAAGAAGAAACGGACCTTGTCACATATCCCAATGAAGTAAAAGCGCCTGAACTTGCATATCCCAGATCAAAACGATACGTTGCAGTATAGCCGCTTCTTTGACTTGACAAATAAAAAGTAGCGCCCGTCTTGCCTGTTACCTGTGTATCCGAACTATATGCTGTCGGGAAAATTGCCAGGTACTGGTCTCCCGATGATGATGTTGTTAATCTATCGCTATTGCAGGTAAATCCAGTACTGCTAAGAGTAGTAATTCTGTATGATGTTGGTTGTGCATTACAATTTCCCCAGTTTGCTGTAAATCCTGAAGAATCTATAGCTCCTGAAGAAGGATTCCAGTAATACGTATTATCTGCAGCGCTTATAGCATTAATAGAAGATATTATCGAGCAAAATATAACCAACAAAATTATACTCTGTCTTAATACCTTGTGCTTGTTTTTATTTTTTCGTATCATTGTAACCTCTTGATTCTTACAATTCCTGTCGAACCTCTATCTCCATACGGTATAAATTTAATATCAAGTTTACGTGATACGATATTCATATTAAAATTTATAACCTGTGATTTATTAAGCCGATATGTGGAGGATAGGTCCTTTCTAAACCTGTCATTTTCAAAAACATTCATATCAATTCTTGAAAGATTTACATTATTTATGGTTATTGAATAATTACCTTTCAATAAAGAAACCTTCTTCGCATCATCATCTCTTTTCTTAACGAGTACCAGCACTATGTCGTTATTTACGATGACATTGTTTTTGTCCTCAGCTATATTGTTGCCCGTATTATAGTCTGTAGTGGCAGAATTTACTTTAACACTATTTGTATAATTCCCTGCTGATATATTAGGCACAATATAGTTAATAGTAATCGTTGCCGTACCATCTTTCGCTATACTTCCAAGATCGCACGTAAAGTTAACTGCCGTATCACATGTTCCCTGAGAAGGTGTTATAGCTCCCCTGGTAAATCCAGCCGGCCATGTATCAATTACTTTTACAGCAGATGCATCAGATGGACCATTGTTCTTTACTGCGATATTATAAGTATAGGTTTTTCCGTCATTTGCTGTAATTGTAGATACGCCATCATCTTTGGTTATCGATAGGTCAGCATTAGCATATGCCGAAATTCCAAGAAGAGCTCTGGACGCATCTACTATACCATATCCATAGACATCATCCTTGCCAGGAATTCCTGCATCGAATGCTGTATTCCTGATTATTTCCCTGACATCTTTATTATCTCTTATTCCATCGCCATTGACATCAGGATAGTTCGTTGAAAATATGAGAGCCGCCAGGCCTGTCACGTGAGGGGCCGCCATGGATGTTCCGCTCAATAAACCATATCCACTCTGTACCGTAGAATTTATATTTACTCCCGGAGCAGCGACTTCAATCTTCTGGTCTATTGGAGAGAAACTTGCTTTCTGGCCATTCTGGTCTATAGCTGTCACAGCAATAACAGAATCATATGCAGCAGGATATGAAACAGGTCCTCCATTTGTATTTCCTCCTGATGCTACTAATAATATACCAGCATCATATGCGGCATTAACCGCATCAAGTACAGCAGTATTATTTTCAGTACTTCCCAGGCTCATGGAAATGATATTCATGCCATTGTTTACAGCCCATTCTATGCCAGATACGACTAAACTGGCACCTCCAAAACCGCCCCCGTCCAGTACCTTGACTGCATAAATACTTGACCCGGGCGCTACTCCTGCAACTCCAATACCATTATGTTCTGAAGCTATAGTACCAGAAACATGTGTTCCGTGACATGTCTTAAAATATGATAGACAATTGTCATCCCATGGATCTGCATTATTGTAGACAAAATTATATCCACCTTTGTAATTTCCAGCAAGGTCCGGATGGTTATAATCGATTCCCGTATCGAGCACAGCTATTTTTACTCCGGTTCCTATGATATTTTGGTTATAAACCTGCTGACTGCCGATGTACTTGACCCCCCAGGAACTGGAATATTCATCTGTCATCCTGAAAATAGTGTCATTTACGATATAAGCAACTCTGGGATCATTTTTCACCTCTTCGATTTTATCTTCAGGTATTATTGCAGAAACTGCATTTATAAGATTAAAATTTGTTTCCACCTCGCCGCCATGGCTTTGTGTAACCAATTCCTTTTCTCGGTCTCCAATAGATTCATTATAAACGATTATAACGTCACGATCTGCTGCAAGTGCCATTCCACTCAAAATAATGATAACAGCACAGGCAGATAGAGCCACATTCAGAACCACTTTACCTTTTTGTGGTATTTTCAGATGTTTTTTCATATTCTATCCTCCTGTGACCTGTGTAGAATTGGTGCCATGTATGCTATTGACCGTTGCGGTATCCTCGATCGCGGCATCAGGACTCGTGACATTAATAGAGGTTTCTGACCAATTTATCACCTGTACGGAACGGAATGTAGTTCCGTTATTGATCGTCACATTTGTCCAATTATTATATGCTGGATCATATGTTCCAAATCCTGAACCATTGATCGTAACTGTTGTAGAATTAATTATAGCAGAGTTGACTAACACTCTCTCCACAGCTACCAATGGTCTTTTATTACTTTCTACAATTCCATCTTTTATAGCATATATTGCATACAACCCTTTATTCATTGCCGGTATTGTCACAACCATCGCAGAAGCGGTTATATTAGTAGGAGCTACTGTAATATTAGGTATAGTTGTTCCATTTGTAATGACTCCCACTGCAATCGCGACAACTGATGACCGGGTAATACCATCAACTGTTGTCACAAAATCATCTCCATAGATGGTTACTTCCATTGGTTCTCCTTCGTGTAAATGATTTACACTCACGGAGTCAATAGTTGGTATAATAATGTCAGATCCCGGTGCTAAACTACCTGCTACATATGATGCATGGCACCCCTGACAATCATTGGGTCCAAGATGACCGTATCCTGGCAGTTGGGCCGTATTGGCAATATCATACTGAATATTATGCAGGGAACTATAGCTATGACATCTCTCACAATATCGTATAGAATCAGAACCGTATGTGGCATTATGCATATCATGGCAGATAGAACATTTTGTAAAATCGTTATTCCTGAATCCGCTCAGATTTCCCAGCCTGTGATGTGTATTGTTGTTGCCATATATGGGAGGACTTGCCGTCAAATTAGGTTCATGGCATGATTCACAACCACCCCATTTCCTGCCACTTGTCTGGTTAATTACTTTATATTTTGTGTCAGGTGTCATTGTGCTCGGTGGGGAAGTTGGTATATAATGCCCATCATCGTAATTATCTACCAGACTTCCATGGCAGGCGTTACAATGTCTATCTGCCGCAGCCTGCGTTTCGTGATGCGGTCTTCTTATGTTCATCCCGTTAAAAGTATTATCATGACATTCTATACAATTCCGGACCAATGTAATTTCTGTCCCGTTTGAAAGAACAGGGTGACAATCCTGACAACCGAATGGCGCATTGGTATATCGATTTATCGCAGAACTTGCAATAAGGTTATGATGTGTATCAGGTACACCCGTGGCATGACAATTTCTGCAATTAGTCTCAACCAGATTGCCCAATAAAGTGTCATAGACGCCCAATCGTTGATCTACCGGAGGAGGCAGGGCAAATGCCAGACCTACCAAAATCAGGCCTATTGCTATAGGTATTAAATAGTGTAATATAAAATGTTTCTTATCCATTATTTCATCTCTCCTATCCTATTTATGAAAATTGAAAGAATGAATAGTTCCATTATTTCAATTATTAGAGGTAATTTCCTTATTGACCTTATTATTTTTACAAACTTCATCTTTTATATAATATATATTAAAAAAATTGAAAGAAGAGATTATTCATCCCTTCTTCTTTTAATTCTGTTATTTATTGTTTTTAGTTCCTCGTTACTTCGAAAGCGTTGTCGCTCGAATCCGTGTACGTCGGGGTATGGCTTAAGCTGGTTATTTTTATCACATAGTCAGAAGCCGTTGCCTGGTTGCTGGCAATTGTGACAGATTGGCTGCCATCGTTCGTAGTGCTTGACTTCAGAACTTTGGTTCCTTTAGTAGGACTATAGAGTTCTATCTTAACATTTGCTGCCTGATGAGAACCCGCTCTATCCCATGTTACTGTCTTCGATGTACCGCGTTTCCAGGTTATTCCTGCTGCATTTGGATAAGTAACTGTCACTGAATCCAGAACCTCTCCAGCCTCAATTACCTTGGTGGCTTTACCGGTTGGTGTTATCACTTCTACGGTGTCGCCAACTGCTGCAAGGGAAGCTACTGCAACGATCTGTGTATCGGTTGAACTGGTGATACTGTCAGATGCTACGCGTGTTCCATCAGACTTTACAATGACAACCATCGTCTGATCTGCTCCAAGTCCTGCACCATCAATGGTCAAGGTTGTACCTGACAATTTCGCTGATGATATTGTACCTGGTGCTACAGCCATTACTGTG
>CAJPFJ010000074.1 GCA_905339155.1 Methanosarcinales archaeon | reverse complement strand
TCGGGGAAGTGTATAATTGTGAATCATCATCGACTAATTTTTGGACTTTTTCACCTTTTGGAGTCCCCATGAAATATTCCATCCATGCGAAAGAATCCAGCATCATTCTAATCGATCCTCATGATCCCTGAGGTCTGATAGATCGGTTTTTGGCATTGTCCCAAAAAGACTTTTCTTCTCTTTGAAAAGCGTTTTGATCAAAATTTCATTTATTTTTTCGGATATATTTTTAGATCCAGCTTCCTTGAGGGTTTGATAAACATCTTCTCTTAATTTTATTGTAGTTCGGACATATTCTGTCATCATTAACACCTGCATGTATGATATCATCTACATCAACATAAGATTTGTGGTTCTCAAAAATATCTTTTTAAATAACAGTTGAATAAATGCCGTACGGAGAAATGTGGACACCCTCATCAGATTGTGATTCTGGATACTTTTATCCACGGTTCCAATTGTCCTGATCCCTTTAAGCAGGATAAGAAGGCAATCAATGGTCTTTATATACAAAAGAGAAAATAATAGATAAGGTGAAAGAACATGAGAACGGAAAAATTGCTTGAACGAATAACCCTTAACCCTAATGTTATGACAGGGAAACCCGTGATCAAGGGAACAAGACTTACGGTGCAGTTTATTCTGGGATTATTAGCGCATGGCGCTTCTGTGGAGGAAATCCTTTCAGAATACAAAGGATTAACAAGGGAAGATATACAAGCATGTTTGCTATTTGCAACAGAATCCCTTGAAAACACAACATTTATGCCTTTGACTGCAGAGGCTTGTTAGATGCGGTTCCTTGTGGATGAATGCACAGGGCCAGCGGTTGCACAGTGGTTGCGCCTGCAAAATCATGATGTAGTTTCTGTATTTGATGAAATCATGGGAGCGGATGATAGAGATGTTATCCAGAAAGCTTTCGAGCAAAATCGCATACTGATAACAAATGACAAAGACTTTGGCGAGCTTGTTTTTCGAGAGAAAAGGCCGCATAAAGGTGTGATACTTTTGCGTCTTGAAGATGAGCGGCCAGCAAACAAAATTGCCGTACTGCAGCGCTTGATTGAAAAATATGAAAAATCCCTCCCCGGAAATTTCATTGTTGTTACAGAAACTACCGTCAGAATAACGGAAATGGCATGAATAGAATAAGAAAATGGCAAGTCCCAAACCCACAGAACATAAAAGCGTGCAAGCCCGCATACTGAAATATGCACAGGAGATCGGCTGGAAATATGTCCCGCAAAGCGAAGCCGAGCAACGCAGAGGTTTTGATCCATCCGGTATTTCACCCAGGGATAAAGCCAAAAATGCTTCCCGTTTTTTTACCGATACTCTATATGAAAAAGTGAAGGAGTTCAATCCAAAATTCAAAGACACCTTAGAAGAACTCCTGCGCAAACTCAATCTGCCATTGCCCACTATTGCTGGTAACAGGGATTTTTTACAGTACCTTCAAGGAGAAAAGACTTTTTTTAGCAAAGAAGAAAATCGAGAGTTTAATCTTGTTCTGATAAACTATGAAGAGCCAGGCAGAAATGTGTATGAAGTAACCGAAGAATATTATCTATTCAACGGACAATATGCCAACCGGGAAGATGTGGTATTTCTCATTAACGGAATTCCGGTTCTGGTAATCGAATGTAAAAACGCCACCAAAGACGAAGCTATTGCCCTGGGCATAGACCAGATCAGGCGTTACCACCGTGAAACACCTGAGTTTTTCTGTCCAGAGCAGATTTTCACAGCTACCGAAAGCATTGGTTTTTCGTATGGTGTAACATGGAACCTCATTAGAAGAAATATTTTTAACTGGAAAGAAGAAGAAATCGGAAATCTGGAAGCAAAAGTAAAATCGTTTTGCTCCAGGCAAAATATACTTGATTATTTGAAAAAATTCATAATTTTTGCAGAGCAAAATGAAGAACTGAACAAATACATTTTAGCCCAGCACCAGAAAACAGCAGTGGTAAAAGTAGTAGAACGGGCAATCGACCATATCAAAACAAGAGGCTTAGTATGGCATACGCAGGGAAGCGGTAAAACCTTCACAATGATAAAAACAGCAGAATTGCTGTTTAAAGCCCCTGAAGCAGAAAAACCCACCATTCTTTTGTTGATCGACCGCAATGAACTGGAAGACCAGATGGCCAGAAATCTTGAATCATTGGGTGTAAAAAATGTGGAGCAGGCAGATTCTATTAGAGACCTGCAAAGATTACTGAAAAACGATTACAGAGGAATAATAGTCAGCATGATGCATAAATTCAGGGATATGCCTGCTGATGTTAATCTTCGCAAAAACATTTATGTGCTGATCGATGAAGCCCATCGCACCACAGGAGGCGATTTAGGGACATATCTAATGGCTGCTGTCCCCAATGCTACCTTAATAGGTTTTACAGGCACGCCCGTTGATAAAACAGTTCATGGCAAGGGAACATTCAAAACCTTTGGGATTGAAGACGAATCTGGTTATCTGCATAAATATTCCATTGCAGAAAGTATTGCAGACTATACAACACTTCCCCTGTTTTATGGCATGGCTCCAAATGAGCTTTTAGTGCCAAAGGAAATTCTGGAAAAAGAGTTTTTGAACCTGGCAGAAGCTCATGGGGTTAGCGACATCGAGGAATTGAATAAAATTCTGGAACGTGCTGTTAATACCCGTAACTTTTTAAAAGGAAAGGAACGGGTAGAAAAAGTAGCTGAATATGTGGCAAAGCATTACACAGAAAATGTGGAGCCGATGGGCTATAAGGCATTCTTGGTTGGCGTTGACCGTCCTGCATGCGCTATGTATAAAACGGCGCTGGATAAGTTTTTGCCCCCGGAATATTCAGAAGTAGTTTACACAGGCAACAACAACGATACAGAAGACCTGAAGAAATATCACATTGAGTCCAAAAAAGAAAAGGAAATTAGAAAGAAGTTCACTAAAATAGGAGAACTGCCCAAGATCCTGATCGTTACAGAAAAGCTTCTAACTGGATTTGATGCGCCGATTTTGTACGCCATGTATCTGGACAAACCAATGCGTGATCATACCCTTCTTCAAGCTATTGCAAGGGTAAACAGACCCTATGAAAATGAAGAAAAGGACATGAAGAAGCCTCATGGTTTTGTCCTTGATTTTGTTGGCATATTTGACAAGCTTGAAAAAGCCCTTGCATTTGATAGCAAAGAGATCAATGCGATAGTAAAGGATATTCAACTGCTGAAGCACCTGTTCAAGGCAAAAATGGAAGAAAGTATCCCTCCGTACTTACAACTGATCAAATTTGGTTTTAACGACAAAGACACCGATAATCTCATTTCGCATTTCAGGGATAAATCCAGAAGAAAAGAATTTTTCAAACTGTACAAAGAGTTGGAAATGCTATATGAGATCATTTCACCGGATAAATTCCTGAGACCCTATATTGATAATTACACCACGCTTTCTGCTATATATCAGATAGTAAGAAATGCTTATGCAAGAAGAATCCAGGTGGACAGAGAGTTCCAGAGAAAAACAAATGAACTGATCCAGAATAAAATTGGCATGAGCAATCTGGCACAGGTCAATGAATTCTTTGAAATTAACGCAGATACCATCAAAAAAATACAGGAATCTCAGGAAAATGACAATACACGGGTAATCAACCTGGTCAAGAGTATTGAAAGAATCGCAGAAGAAGAATCTGACGATCCATTTCTAATCGGTTTGCAGGAAAGAGCTGCACAGGTGGAAGAACGCTATGAAGACCGACAGATCACAACACTGGAAGCATTAGCAGAAATCACAAAGATTTATGAAGATGACATAAAGCGAAAAAGAGAACAGGTTGAGAAGGGTTTTGATGGTTTAACATTCTTTATTTTCAGAACACTACTTGACAAAGGTTTCAAAAAAGCAGATGAAATAACCAGGCAGATAAAAGGAGAGTTCATCAATAATCCAAACTGGAAAACCAGCGAAAAGGAATTAAGATATTTAAGAACAGGAGCCTATTACGCATTGCTTGGAGAAGAAGATGACATCGATAAGGCTGCTGCTATTGTAGAAGATTTATTCAATCAATTATTTAAAGCCTACAACTTATGATTATGGGTAAATGGAATGATAAATCAGAATTCAAAGCAAGAGTAAGAGAGTTTGCCGGAAAAATGGATATTGAAGTAAAAGCACTCGCTATCCGACCCATGACAAACAAATGGGCTTCATGTTCTACAGATGGTAATTTGAATTTCAATAAAGAATTGCTGGATATGGACAAAGAAATTGGCGACTATGTAATTGTGCATGAGCTGTTACATTTCAATGTTCCTAATCATGGTAAACTCTGGAAAAGCTTGATGACTGCTTACCTGGGCGATTATGAGAAGATAGAAAATAAATTAAAAGAAGCACAGTAGAGAATTAGAAACTGCCATTCTTCATCTTGCATCTCACTCCCGCCCCCGCTGGCGCGTGCAGGATGCGCAAAGGTCGGACAGGCGCAGAGGATACGATCAAATGCGGCGCGCCAAACTTGAAGTTTGCCTTCTGGAGAGTTCAAATATTCTTATTTATTTCAAATGTCATGCATCCAATACCTTTAGTAATTCGGCTTCCGAAGCTATTCTATCTTTGTTCCGTATCGCCTTAAGGTCTTCAACTTCGGGTTCTTCTTCCGAGATCAGCCTATCAACAAGTTTTGAATATAAATTCGTAAGCATATCAAGGTCGGTGCGAATCTTTCTCAATTCAGCTACTGTTTCGGTTACCATGCAATATCATTAATATTTTAAACCTTATAAGGATTTTCCATAGTAAATATAAAAGGCAGCACTTCATCATGTCGGCCGATTCATTTTCACTATTAATCTATATGCGCAAGATGTGCGCCGTACTAACCCAAGCCCTCCCCGCTGGCAGATCCGGCGCGTGCAGGATGCGCTAAGGTGAGTGCACAGAACGGGTGCGGGCAATATATCTTAAGTAAAAGAAATCAGGCTTTCAGAAGTTCAATTTCTCTTTCGAGATCCACTGTTGAATATGTTGATCTGTAACCTTTTTTTATCATGTACTCTTCAATCTCCCCAATGGTCAATCCCGTATCTTCGGCAGCCTTTGATATGCTAATTTTACCCTGCTCATATTTTCGCAGAACCATATCCATCTTATAATTCTGGATGGCTTCTGCTATTAGCTTTCTAATAACAGTAGTCCTATCTACGTGCTCTTCATCCGCTATTTGGTTCAGCTCTTTAACCATTTTTTTATCTCCGTGGGTTCAAAGGGTTGAGAATACCCCTTTCCGACAGGAAGGGGATGAATCAGACCCTTTGCATATGTATTTTTTTAGACCGATTAACTATATATTCATTCATATCTTTCATAATCCTGTTGATATTGTTCA
>CAJPFJ010000073.1 GCA_905339155.1 Methanosarcinales archaeon | reverse complement strand
GATCTTTACTCCTCGGAGAATCAACCAATATTACTGTTGATATCAGCAGCAATATGAGCCAGGCGTTGGCCCTTCATGAAATTATACCTGCGGGATGGAACCTGACAAGGATCTCTGATGACGCAGATGCTTTCAAGAATAACACCAGCGAGTCGATATGGTTCAATGTAAGTCCAGGAATTAACAAAACAGTTATCTATAGACTAACAGCGCCAGATAATATAACTATTGGAACATATCACATCAACGGAACTATAAGCAGCGAAAGTGGAGTGGTAGCAGTTGTACAGGTCGACAGCACCATTACACTTGATATTAAAGCATTTTATAGAAGACTTGGCAGTGATACCAATAGAGTAGAGACCATGGACGTGTTAACAGCCGCAGAGGACTGGAGAAACAACAATGCACCTGCTGGATTTGAACAAGCAATAACAACACAGGAGTTCCTTTCACTGATTGATGAATGGATGAGCAACTAAAGCATAAAAAATTCCGCACAAATCCCGCCGCCTGAGGCGGGATACTCTTTTTACTTTTTTCTTGACTTCGCCAGTTAGGGAACTTATTAAATCTTCTTTTACGAATAAACCACAGAGCTTACATAACTCGGAATCTCAGGTTACATTTTAGAGATTGCAGAACAAAACCAATATGCTTTTAAATAAAGAAAGACGAATGTCGTAAAAACGTAGGAGGAAAATATGTTTGGTATTGAATTTGTACCGGCAGATCCGGTTCTAAAATTAGCACACTACACAAAGCTCGCAGAAGAAAACGGTTTTGACAATGTATGGATTACAGATCACTACAATAATCGTGATGTATATACCACACTTGCAGTACTGGCAATGAACACCAACAGGATAAAACTGGGAACAGGCGTAACAAATCCTTATACAAGAAATGTTGCAATTACGGCCCAGAGCATTGGTGCGATCAACGAGATATCAGGCGGCCGCGCAATACTGGGTATCGGCCCTGGCGATAAGGCCACTTTTGATGCCATGGGCATCGAGTGGGTCGAGCCAATGACCACGATCGCTGAAAGCATAACAGCTCTTCGGGGATTCTTTGGCGGTAAGAAGGTTGCACAGGATGGAAAGCGTGTAAAAGTCGGTGGAGCAAAACTGGCATTCAAGACAGGAAACATCCCCATCTATATGGGAGCGCAGGGTCCAAAGATGCTTGAACTTGCAGGTAAAGTTGCTGATGGAGTGCTCATAAATGCATCACATCCAAAGGATTTTGAATTTGCAATCAAACAAATTGCACTTGGCGCAAAAGCAGTCGGGCGCGATCCCAAGAGCGTTGACGTAGGCGCTTATGCATGCTTCTCTATCCATAAAGACGCAGAAAAAGCAAAGGGCGCAGCAAAAGTTGTAGTTGCATTCATCGTTGCAGGCTCACCGGATACCGTTCTTGAAAGACATGGTATTGATGTTAGTGCAAAGAAGAATATCGGCGATGCCATCGCAAAAGGCGACTTCCCGGGATTGAACACTCTTGTCACTGAAAAGATGATAGATGCTTTCTCCATATGCGGAACACCCGCTGATTGCAAGGCAAAAGTCCAGGCCCTCCAGAAGATCGGCGTTACGCAGATAGTTGCCGGATCGCCAATTGGTCCTGACAAGGAAACGGCTATCAAATTGATAGGAAAGGAAATCATCGGAGGAAAGTAAAGTGGAAGCAAAATCGGACAGTGCTGTCGCAGGACCCCTTGTGGAAAGGGGCATCCTTAAATCCGACCAGGATAAGGTACTCATCAGACTGGGCAACATGTATGCCCCTAACGTGGGACTACCAAAAATTGCAGATGTTGGTGAATATAACTACTGCTGTTCCTGCGGTACATGCGAAGCTATCTGTCCGGTGAATGCCCCGGTAGTACGAAAAGAGCCGGTTGACATTTCAAAGGAAAAGAACAATTATAATAAAATGGAATTGAAAACCGAGGTTGTTTTCAAGAATGTCAATCCTTTAATAGCAGAAGTTAACCCATGTGTGAATTGCTATGCATGCGAGCGCGTATGCCCCATACTTGATGGTTTCCCGGTAGATGAATTCAACAACGTCAGGGTAATGAAAGCAGGAAAAAGCAAGACACTTCACGGCCAGGATGGAGCAATAGTTTCACAGATATTGAAATCCCTCCTTGAGCAGGGAGAGATCGACTGTGCCATCGGGGTTGTGCGAAATGAGAACTGGGAAACAAAAATTGTAATGTTCACCAGTCCTGAGGATATAACAAAAGCCAGCGGTACAAAATATACATACCAGCCGGTACTTTCAAGCGTCAGGGATATACACAGGGCATTTGTTGATACTTATGTCCAGGGCCTTAAGAAATATAAGAAAGTTGCGCTTGTTGGAGTACCATGCCAGGCCCATGGCGCAAAACTATTCAGAGATAATTTTAACAGGATAGAATTAATAATCGGGCTTATCTGCATGGAAAGTTTTTCTGAACAGATAATGCTCAATGAAATGGTCCCAAAGATTATGGGCGTTGATATAAGGGACGTAAAGAAGATGAACTTTAATAAAGGTAAATTCATCGTTGAAACTAATAAAGAAGTAAAAGAAGTTCCCATCAAGGAGGTCGCGCCTCTTGCCAGGAAAGGATGCCATTTTTGCCAGGATTATACATCATATTTTGCAGACATATCGGTTGGTTCCGTGGGTTCGGATGAAGGGTGGAGTACTGTTTTTGTAAGAACTGAAACAGGCGAGAAATATCTTAATAAGGTCAATGATATTGAATGGACTGAAAAACCCATTAACCTGGATATTGTGAAAAAGCTCATTGATATGAAACATAAACATAATAGCTGGGACTGGCGCGTATTTATGAAAGAGATATGGAACCGCGACACTCCTGTCAGGCCATGGGGAGCAGAGAAACTCGCTAATATCCCCCCGCCGCCACCCCCACCGCCGCCATCGGCTGAAAAACCCCCGGGAGCAGCAAAGCCATCTGGCACAAAGCCCCCGGCTGCAAAACCAATTAAATAATATGCGCCGCGGGATTTATCTTGGAAGATTCCAACCATATCATTTAGGGCATCATGAAGTCTTAAAACAGATAGTGAATGAGGTGGATGAAATCATTGTGGGCATCGGCAGCGCCCAGAAAAGCCATGAGATAGAGAATCCATTCACAGCAGGCGAACGGGTGCTCATGGTATCAAGCGCACTGATGGAATTTGATATCAAACACTATGTAATACCAATTGAGGATATCCAGCGCAATTCCCTCTGGGTATCACATGTGAAATCAATGGTGCCGCCTTTTGATATTGCATATACGAATAATCCGCTTGTGATAGAATTGCTGCGGGAAGCAAGGATAGAGGTCAAACAATCTCCACTTTTCATGCGAAACAGTTATTCCGGAACCGAGATCAGGCGCAGGATGTTAAAAGGTGAAAAATGGGAGCATTTTGTACCGAAAAATGTTGTAGATATCATAAAAGAGATCAAAGGTGTCAAAAGGATCAGGACCGTTATGCAATCAGACCAGGAATGAAATTCGGATTAATTCTAATTATTAATATATTATTTTCTTCAAAGCAACCTTTTAATCCTTTCCCCACCAATAAACACTCAGGGAGAGACAACACTAATGTCCATCAGATTTGACCGATTCACCATCAAAGCCCAGGAAGCATTCCAGGGTGCACAGACCATAGCACTTGATAAAAACCAGCAGCAGCTTGAAGTCGAGCATCTTTTACTCGCGCTCATCAACCAGAAAGAAGGGCTCACACTCCAGCTCCTTCAAAAACTTGGCGCGAACACCGCAGGAATAATCTCACGGCTTGAAGACGAGCTCAGCAAGCTCCCGCGCGTGGAAGGAGCCGGCGCCGGCCAGGTTTACATGTCCACACGATTGAACAATGTCGCTGAGGCCGCATTTTCCGAAATGAACACCCTTCGCGACGAATACCTGAGTACAGAACACCTCCTGCTTGCGATCGCCGATGAAAAAAATGGCATCTCTGCGCGCATCCTGAAAGAGAATGGGGTTTCAAAGGATGCTCTCATGAAATCCCTGAAAGAAGTGCGAGGATCGTCACGCGTCACAGACCAGAATCCTGAAGATAAATACGAGGCGCTCAAAAAATACGGACGCGATCTTACCGAACTTGCACAGCGCGGGAAGCTTGACCCGGTCATAGGTCGGGATAATGAGATCCGGCGTGTGCTCCAGGTGCTATCGAGGCGGACCAAGAATAATCCTGTTCTTATAGGAGAGCCCGGTGTCGGAAAAACTGCTATTGCAGAAGGTCTGGCGCTTCGGATATTTGCAGGCGATGTCCCGGAGACCATAAAGGACAAGAAAATTGTGGCGCTCGATATGGGCGCGCTTGTGGCAGGGGCAAAGTTCAGGGGTGAATTCGAGGAGCGCCTGAAGGCTGTGATAAAGGAAGTGCAGGATTCAGAGGGGGAGATCATACTTTTCATAGACGAACTTCATACCCTCGTGGGTGCAGGAGCGGCAGAAGGGGCAATGGATGCTTCAAATCTTCTCAAACCCGCGCTTGCCCGGGGGGAACTGCATGTGATCGGCGCCACAACGCTTGATGAATACAGGAAGCATATCGAAAAAGATGCTGCACTTGAGCGCCGTTTCCAGCCAGTGCTTGTGGATGAGCCTTCTGTGGATGAAACCATTTCAATATTGCGCGGCCTGAAGGAGAAATACGAAGTTCATCACGGTGTCAGGATACAGGATGCGGCGCTTGTGACAGCCGCTATTCTATCTCACAGGTACATAACAGACAGGTTCCTCCCGGACAAGGCTATAGACCTTATCGATGAAGCTGCATCAAAACTCAGGATAGAGATCGACAGTATGCCTTCTGAGCTTGATGACATCGAGAGGAAGATCAGGCAGCTTGAGATTGAGAAACAGGCGGTCAAAAAAGAAAAAGACGAATATTCAAAAGAACGACTTGTGAAAATCGATAAGGAACTTTCAGACCTGAAAGAAAAAGGCAGCTCAATGAAAGCTCACTGGCAGCTTGAAAAAGATGCCATCCAGAAGATCCGGAAGATCAAGGAAGACATCGAGAAAACCCGCATAGAATCTGAAAAAGCTGAAGTTGAAGGCAATCTTGAACGTGCGTCAGAACTGCGTTATGGGGTTCTAATGGGTCTTACGAAGCAGCTTGATGAAAAAAATAAGAAACTTGTCAAACTCCAGAAAGACCAGAAGATGCTCAAAGAAGAGGTTGATGAAGAAGATATCGCCCAAGTCGTGTCGAAGTGGACGCACATCCCTGTCAGCAAAATGCTCGAAGGTGAGATGCAAAAACTCGTTCACATGGAAGAGCGTATCAGAGCGCGCGTTATCGGGCAGGAAGAAGCGGTTGTTGCGGTTGCCAATGCTGTAAGACGCGGCCGCGCCGGAATTTCAGATCCGAAACGTCCCATTGGCTCATTCATGTTCCTTGGTCCAACAGGCGTGGGAAAGACCGAACTGGGACGGGCGCTTGCCGAATTCATGTTCGACGATGAAGCTGCAATGATACGGCTTGACATGAGCGAATATATGGAAAAGCACACAGTGGCAAGGCTCATAGGCGCGCCGCCGGGATACGTGGGTTACGAAGAAGGAGGCCAGCTCACAGAAGCTATCAGGCGGCGGCCCTATGCGGTCGTTTTGTTAGATGAAATAGAAAAAGCGCATCCTGATATTTTTAATGTTTTGCTCCAGATACTCGATGATGGAAGGCTTACAGACGGCCACGGGCGCACTGTGGATTTCAAGAATACGGTCATAATAATGACTTCCAATATCGGGAGCCAATGGATTTTTGAGTTGCTGGAAAATGAAGAAGAAATGAGGAAAAAAGTGATGGAAATCGTTCGAAGCAGGTTCAAGCCTGAATTCTTAAACCGCCTTGATGAGATCATTATTTTCCATCCGCTACGCCTTGCCGAGATCATTAAGATCGTGGATATCCAGTTCAATATCCTGAAAAAAAGGCTTACTGATAGGAAGATCGAAATAACTCTTACAGAATCAGCAAGAGATCTGATCGCAAGAATAGGTTATGACCCATCATACGGCGCACGGCCCTTAAAGAGGACTATCCAGCACAGGATCCTTGACCCTCTTGCAATGAAGATACTTAATAAGGAATTCAAAGAAGGAGATTCGATAGAAGTGGATGCAGATGGCGAAGAGCTTGTGTTCAGGAAAATAAAATAGCACAATGATATCTATCGGTGTAATAACGCGGGGAAAATACGGCTTGCGACTGATCGAAAATATCAGGAACAATTCCAATTTTAAGGTCTCATCATTAGAGCTTCCAGAATCACTTCCCGATTTCATAGAAGAACCGGCAGAATTTGTCAAAGGGCTGGATCTTGACAGGAGTTTCTTTTCGAATGACCTGATAATAACTTACATAATCCATCCTGACCTGACACCTGAAATAGCGCGCATTGCAGGTGAGAATGGGGCTCATGCCGTAATTATTGCAGGAGGCACGGCAAAAGCAGGCGGAAGAGATGAGCTGTTAGACATCTCAAAAAAATATGGCATTCATATCGAGATACATGAGATATGCTGCAATATAGGACAATCAAGCAACAATACCGTTATGGATTTTGGATCATGCTTTGGAAAACCCCGGATCAGGATCACAACAAAAGACGGTATAATCTCGGACATATTGGTCATCCGGGGTGCTCCATGTGGAAGCACATGGCACATGGCAAAAAACCTCATCGGGTCTAAAACAGAAGATGCTCCTGCAAAAGGCGGTCTTCTTGTGCAGCAATACCCATGCAGGGCCATCCGGGGCTCAAAAGGCGGAATACATAAAGCTGCGAAGCTGCATAAGGAAGCAGTTGAAAAAGCATTGAAAGAGAGTGGTCAAATGAAAGGATCAATTTATGAACGCTCACTCAAGTTCCATGAAGCACACCAGGGGAAGATAGCTCTAAAAAGCAAAATAAGTTTCAAGACAAAAGATGATTTAAGCCTTGCCTATACACCAGGCGTAGCAGAGGCATGCCTGAGGATACAATCAAACAAAGATGATATTTACCGTTATACTTCAAAAGGAAATCTTGTTGCTGTAGTGAGTGATGGCACATCGGTTCTGGGATTAGGAGACCTCGGTGGTTATGCAGCGCTGCCTGTGATGGAAGGAAAAGCGGCACTTTTTAAGGTTTTTGCAGGCGTGGATGCTTTTCCGATATGTCTTGACACCAGGGATACTGAAGAAGTGATCAATATCGTAAAGAACATAGCGCCTGTTTTCGGGGGGATCAATCTTGAGGATATCGCAGCTCCCCGGTGTTTTGATATCGAGACAAGGCTAAAGGGATTACTTGATATTCCTGTATTCCACGATGACCAGCATGGAGCAGCTCTGGTCATGCTTGCGGGGCTGATAAATGCCCTGAAAGTTGTGGGAAAGAAATTCAGCCAAATAAAAGTTGTAATCAGCGGCGCAGGCGCAGCAGCAACAGCAAGCGCAAAACTCCTGATAGACCAGGGGGTGAGGGACATCATCATATGCGATTCGACCGGGATAATTTATGAAGGAAGAGCCGGGCTTAATCCCTATAAAGAAGGACTTGCAAGGCTTACTAATAAAAACCAGGTGACAGGAAATCTTGCAGATGCCATGAAAGGAGCGGATGTATTTATTGGTTTATCAGTGGGCGGGATAGTCTCTGAAGAAATGATAAGATCCATGTCTTATGATGCAATAGTGCTGCCTCTGGCAAATCCCACACCTGAGATCATGCCGGAAAAAGCAAAAAAAGCAGGCGCACGGATTGTCGGGTCCGGCCGTTCGGATTGCCCCAACCAGATCAATAATGCCATTGGATTCCCGGGTATATTCAGGGGGGCGCTTGATGTAAGAGCAATAGATATCAATGAAGTGATGAAAATGGCAGCTGCAAACTCACTGGCATCGCTTGTCCCCGAACCTTCGGAAGAACAGATAATACCCAGCATTTTTGATACACAGGTCGCACCCGCGGTAGCCTCTGCTGTTGCCCGGGCTGCAATGGAAAGTGGAGTTGCACGAAAAAGGGTTTCTCCTGAAGAAGTGGCAAGGCATACAAGAGAACTGGTAAGGATTCAATGAAGTTCACGAATTTCCTTATTATTTTATGCGTATCTTTAAGCCTTTATTTTTGGGGCACAAAAGAGAATCTTGCATTCAGTGAATATGCCCTTTTTCACGGAGCATATTATACTTTGTTGACCGGGCTTTTTGTGCATGCAAATGTTGCCCATCTTGCAGGGAACATGGTTTTCCTTTATGTATTCGGCAACAGCCTGGAAGATGAAGTCGGGGCATTCAATACCGCTCTTGTTTTTTTCACAGGGGGTATATTATCGTTCATTCTCAGTATCCCGTTTTATCCAGGGGCGAACATGGTTGGCGCATCAGCCGCTATATTTTCGGTGATGGCTGCCCTTTTGCTTGCCCGCCGCCCCGGATATTCTGTCCAATTCCTCTCCCCAATCGGGCCGCTTGCGCTTTTGTATTTTATTTTTAATATAATCGCGGTTAAAAACGATACTGGTGGGAATGTTGCATATCTCTCGCATATCATCGGTTTTATAATAGGAATGATTTTCGGAGCGAAATTTAACAAGAAGTGGAAAAAGAGCCTGTTTCTTACGCTTGGATTGCTAATCTGTTATATCATTGTATACAGTTATTTGAAAAAATGGATCTAAGAATGGCAAACCCATGAAGCCAGCATGAGTATAAAATTTTAAATGTGACCTATAATGTCGTATTTGTCAAATAAAGAGCTACCAGTAGACGATATGAAATAATGAGCGTAAAAATCAAACCGAAAGGTTTATGTATTATGATAATAATTCTTATGTCCAATAGGAAAGATAATGGAATAGGTTTCAGCAATGACAGGCTGTAATTGCCCACGTCTCAATTGATTGATATCATTATAACAATCATGAACGGGCGTTATGGTATTACATCATGTTTTGTTAGAAGATATTGGGTATCAAGAATTGGATATAGAATGCAAACCGCACTAAAATTTCCTATCCTATCCTATCCAATCGTGAACATTTTTGGGCGGGCAGAAATCTATATCTAATTTTTATAAAATTCCTAAAAGCGACATGCAATGTTGTATTTATTAAATAAATAGACAACAGTAGACGATATGAAATAATGATCATAAAATCAAACCGAAAGACTTATGTATCATAATAATAATTCCTATATCTAATAGGAAAATAATGGAATAGGTTTCAGCAAAGGCAAGCTGCAATTGTCCTGGTATGAATTAATTCATATCAAATATAATAATCATGGATAAGTACTACAGAATTTATGCTCTACTATGTCATAAATGGATAAATCAGTTGGATAGTGATATGTGGATTTAAAGCAAGACCTCTAAACCCGGATATCACTATCCATGGATAGATAGGAAAAATGGTATAGTGGATGTAAAGTAAAGGAGAAAAAAATGAAAAATTTTAAAATAGTAATTCCAGCTTTGCTGTTATTCGCAGTATTAGTTGGAATAGGAATAGCAGCAATACCGGCGCCGCCGGTGAATCAAAACCTTGGTTTTGCTGATACAAAGTTTGTAAATGTGTCAGTGGATCACTCTGCACCAGGTTCGACCGCATATGCTTGTAAAGATTGTCATCCAGGCGCGCCTGATATACATCACTACATGGTATCAGGAGGTCCAGGTTCAAATATGACTCGAACAACAGCTCTGGGCTGTGCGGATTGCCACCCCATAGTTGGCGGGCAGTTGACTATAAGCAGAAACTGTCATGACTGTCATGATGGAACTGTATGGTCTGGAAATCCAACTGGAATTATAAACCTGTCAAAAATTCGAGGATCCCCCGGCAGACCACATCATAACACCACAAAGAAATCTGCGTCGTCAATATTCGATGCTACGTACGTGGCAGCAGATAGACAGTGCACGTTCTGTCACGGTGATGGGTATCTAGACAATTATAATGATGGACATTACGTACCAACCTACAATGGGTCCATGGTAACTCCAATGGCCGATTTCAAGGTAAATGACTCAGGAAAACTATGGGGCGGATGTTTAGCTTGCCATGATGACGGTACAGAACAAGCCTATGGAGTCTTTAACAGCGATACTACTCACCATACCGTGAGATTCTGGATTGGTTACCAGTGCAATAATTGTCACGTGTCATCAGGATTTAGAGCAGAACCAGTTCCTGACTATAATCCAGAGCCACAGGCGCAATACTTCAGAGTATGGTATAATGAATCTTATCCATCGTATACCACAATGTTTGGATGGGATACCACAAAGAGACATTTTGAACTTAGAAATGCAACAATGATTAATGCTGGCGATACACTTAATGGTACCGGATGCGAAAAGTGCCACAGTGTACGTGATTTGCATAATATCGAGACAGCAAGTCCAGGTCGCAATCTTTCTCAGACTCTTGCCGATGAAATCCCAGGATACGGCCATATAGGCAATAACTCTGACTGTAACGGTTGTCATCAGGGCTGGGCAGGTTCAGTAGATAATCCATTCCCAGGACCAAAAGCTATGTCTATTGGCAGTGTAGCTCCAGGAGTGTTGACTGCTGATGTCGCGACAGATGTGACTATCACAGGCAGTAACTTTGTAGAAGATCCATACACGACAACGGTTTTAGTAGATGGAGTTTCCACCGCGCTGACGTCTATAACAGAAACATCAATAGTAGTGAACGTCAATCTGGCTGCAGGTGCCCATACCATCGTTGTTCAGAAAGATGTTGCAACAACTCCACTGACCACAGTAATGGCTGTAGCACCAGGTACAATATCATCAGCGAAATTGTCAGGTACAACCTTGACCATTGATGGTGCAGGACTTGGAGCAGATCAGACGATGGTTGTCATTG
>CAJPFJ010000072.1 GCA_905339155.1 Methanosarcinales archaeon | reverse complement strand
TTTCTCGAAGGCAGGGTACTATATACGCAGGACATGTATCATGTATTAACAATTTCAAAGATAAATGATCTGGAATATGAACGATATAAAAGGCTCACCAGGGAGTACCATAAGCATGTAATGGAACGTGTTAGAGCCAGATTGAGATGATGAAATTGGATAACGATAGAATTTTGGAAAAGATAGATGAATTAGAGAACTATCTGAGGGAACTTGAGCAATACCTTCCGGAACAAGAAGAGGATTATTTGAATAATGGTCTCAGGAAAAGAGCATGTGAACGTGCTTTCCAGCTGGCAAGTGAGAATTTGCTTGATATCTGCAATTTGATCATCTCTGATAAAGGATTTGGAATACCCTCCGATAGTAAAGATAGCATCAGGAAGCTTGCAGAAAATCAAGTATTACCAGCATCCCTTTCCACCAGGCTTGAAGAACTTGTTGGATTTAGAAATCTTCTTGTTCATCAATATGGTCGTGTGGATGATTCGAGGTCATATTCTTATCTAAATATGGAATTGAAGGATTTTTATGAATTTATAGAAATCATTGACAGGTACATAGAAAATAAAATATGAACCTCAAAACCTTCACCCTGACCCTCGCCTCCACTCGTCCCTTCCACGGCTCAGCATCGCTCTTGCGAGGTTTCTTCGCTACGAAATTCAACGAATACACCCTTCTCCACCAGCACAACGTTGATAAATTCATTTACAGCTATCCTCTGGTGCAATATAAAATGATAAACAGCACGCCTATGGTCATCGGCATAAATGACGGCGCCGAGGTTTTAAAACAGGTTTATGATAAATACGGTGAGATAAAGCTCGGCGATGAGGTTTATGAGATCGTGGAGAGGGGAATTTCCGTAAAAAACCAGGAATTTGGGCTCTCGGATAAGATACATTCCTACGAGTTCGCCACTCCATGGCTTGCTCTTAACCAGGAGAATTATATGAAATATTACGGTTTGAAGGATAGCGGGGAAAGGCATGAATTCCTGAGGAAAACACTCACTGGAAACCTGCTGTCCATGTCGAAATCACTGCATTACATGGTTCCGGATAAAATAAAATGCGATGTCCAGGTTAATATCAGGAAACGCAGGTTGAAAGATGTTAATGTAATGACCTTTATCGGAGGATTTCAGGCAAACTTCATCATACCCGATCATCTTGGTTTGGGAAAATCTGTTTCAAGAGGTTTTGGCGCCGTTATCATGAAAAAAGATCCTGAAATAAAATTTAATAATATATACCAAAGCTGACAATATGAAAACCAAATTATCAAAAGTAAACCAATATGGATGCTGAAGAACTCATATTAAAGCTGAAGAAAGAATTCGAATTCATAAAAGACGATGCTGAAGGTATTTTGCTATATGGCTCCTGCGCCATGAATACTGCAAATGAACGTTCGGATATTGATATCTGCCTGATCAAACCTCGAACTACAGTAATTTTGAACAGGATCTTCAAAAAGTCGGTGGCAGGTATGATATAACGATTTTTGAAGATCTGCCCCTGTATGTTAAAATGGATATATTAGAAAATTACAGGATGATATATGGCAATGAGCCCTCTATTTCTTATTATCTTTATCATTTCAGGAAAATTGGGAAGATATGAGACACAGGATAACCAGCAACAGGTTCAAAACAGTAATGGATATGACCACGACAAGGAGGAAATGGCTTGAAACAAGACGACAGGTATCTTACAAAAGTTGAGAGGTGGTATAACAAGCTCGATATGAACATAGTAAATGAAGCACACTTTCAAAGATAAGCGACCTAAAAGCTATAATCATAAAAGTGATAGAGTATTGACATGCAACTCGTAATAAACACGCGCGGCGCGTATCTAAAAAAGGAAAAGAACTGCTTCCTTGTAAAGAACGATGACAAGAGCTTTGAAGTCTCAGCAGATAAGGTTGACAGTATCCTCATAACTACTTCAGCGACCATAAGCACAGATGCGATCGAGTTCGCTGTCGAGAATAATATCGATATAGTTTTCCTGGATTTCCATGGCAATCCTTTCGGGAGAGTCTGGCACTCAAAACTTGGCAGCACGACCCTTATCCGGCGCCGCCAGCTTGAAGCTGAAGCGTCAGTCCTGGGATTTAACCTGGCGCGCGGCTGGATAGTGCAGAAGGTTGATAACCAGCTTGATTTCCTGAAAGACCTGAAAAAGAATAGACCTGATGCTAAAGAGCTGATCGAGCCAAACATTGTGAAAATTGCCGAATTGAGAGAAAATCTCGCTGGCATGAAAGGCTCGCTTGATGAAAAGCGCGGCTCGATCATGGGGACTGAAGGGCTGGCATCACTCAATTATTTCAATGCCCTCTGCAATATCATACCGGATGCGTGGAAATTCAATGGCAGAAGCCGTGATCCGGCACAGGATGCTTTTAACTGCCTTCTTAATTACGGCTACGGCGTCCTTTATTCGCAGGTCGAGAAAGGATGCATAATAGCAGGACTTGATCCTTATATGGGCTTTCTGCATACGGATAATTACAATAAGAAGAGCTTCGTTTTTGATCTTATTGAGATATTCAGGATACATGTCGATAGGACGGTTATGAACCTCTTTTCTAAAAAACAGGTGCATGAAGGGCTTTTTGATAAAATTCCCGGCGGCTTGTACATGAATAAGGACGGTAAAGCGGTTTTAATAACAGCGATCAATGAAACGCTTGATAAGGATATTGATTATAACGGGCGCAATGTCAAGATAAGGAACACTATACAGATGGAATGCCACAGCATAGCAAATAGCCTGATAAAATAATAGGAGAAAATGAAATGACAATGGTCTGGGTGGTTTATGACATTACGGATAATACCACACGCAAAAATGTGGCGCGTATTTGTCTTGACAAAGGGCTTTACAGGGTGCAAAAAAGTGTTTTTCTTGGCACACTTAATGGAAACCAGAGGGATTCGCTGGCTCTTGAATGTGAAGACGAGATCGACCCTGATGTGGATTCTGTTTATGTTTTCCCTATGGATGATGAATCTTTCAGGAAGGTCAAGCTTCTTGGCCAGGCTTTTGATAAGAAGCTTGTAAGCGATGAAGTGTTAACAAAATTCTTTTGAGGACTATGTCGCAAGGAGATACGATAATAACTATTTCGGATGTGCTTGAATACCTTTTCTGCCCGCGTTTTATTTATTATATGCATTGCCTTGCCATCCCACAGCATGAGGAATCAAGGTTCAAGGTCATAAAAGGCAGGGAAGTGCATGATGAAAAGCGGATCACTAACACCGAATACCTGAGAAAGAAGCTTGGTGTTGTGAAAAAAGAAATAAATGTTTTCATAGCCTCGAAGAACCATCATATCAAAGGGATCGTGGACGAGGTACTTTTCCTGGATGATGGTACTGCGGCGCCTTTTGAATATAAGTATGCTGAGTTCAAGGATACGATATTCCAGACTTATAAATTCCAGCTTGTGCTTCATGCAATGATGATCAAAGAGAACTATAATATTGATGTGAAAAAAGGGTTCATCTGTTTCACGAGAAGCAATAATCATATTGAAGAGATTGTTTTTACAGAAAAAGACTTCAAGAAAGCAATCGAGATAATTGATGAAATCCTTGAAATTATTGATAAAGGCTTTTATCCGGGAAAGTCCAAATATAAGAATAAGTGTATTGATTGTTGTTACGCCAACATCTGTGTGTGATTTTCTTGTCTTTATATACCAATCTATAATTTTGCAGCAAGAAATCCAACCGTAAAAACTAAGCCATATTAACGCTTATTTTGCCCTAAACAGGTGAAAATCTGTGGCATTCGAGAGGCACATCCACTAAAACAAGGATTGAAACT
>CAJPFJ010000071.1 GCA_905339155.1 Methanosarcinales archaeon | reverse complement strand
TTGAGGTACACTTGAATGGCAAAGGCATGAAGAATATTGATCTTCACGTAACAGAGTGTTGTATTGTCATGCTGGCAGTAGCATTTGTACGATTGCAGCATGGAATAAAAGAAAATCTTTCTTCAGTTGCATATCTCACATAGGAGGTAAAAAAAATCTACCAATGGTTTCAAGGGGGTCTTGGTAACCACCAACAATACATAGTGGTTATTTTCGACAACTTTATATTACTAAACATCAACTATTCTTCTAGTATTTCAAGGCCGAAATAATAAAAATATGAATATAAAAAATTACTTTTTAAATAAGAAAGTAATTTACAAATAATAAAGAAAGATGGTGTAAGATGACATTAAATGCAACACTTATAACTGGAAGAACAATAAATCAGGGAGCAACTATTGAAAATAAGACCTCGCTGGACTACCAGGAAGCAACTGCTTATTGTGAATTGAATCCAAAGGATATCGGCATCCTGGGAATAAGTCCCGGAAGCTGTCTATTGGTTAGAACAGATCATGGCGATGTGGTTGTGAAATTGAAAGAGAACAAGGGAAATCCCGATGGGATGGCTTTTATCCCCATGGGTCCATGGGCAAATGCTGTTGTCGATCCGGATACTAAGGGCTGCGGGATGCCGGGATTCAAAGGAATTCCCGCACGGATAGAACCTACGGACAAGAAAGTTTTATCAATGAAAGAATTGATCGCGAGGTATAAATAATGACAGTAATAACAGATGCACTCTGCCCTTTTTGCGGCTGCCTGTGCGATGACCTTACAATTGTTGTAGAAGATAATAAAATAATTGAAGCAAAACAAGCATGCAAGCTCGGCTCTGCAAAAATAATGGGGCACCACAGGATAGAAGCCCCTATGATGAGGAAGGATAAGAATTCCGAGTTCAAGGAAGTTTCTTATGAAGAGGCAATTAACGAAGCTGCAAATATCCTTTCAAATTCAAAAAGACCTCTTTTGTACGGCTGGGCATCAGCAGTGTGTGAAGTCCATAAGAAAGGGATTCTTCTTGCTGAGGAACTTGGCGCAATTATCGATAACACAGCAACAGTGTGTCATGCCCCATCCACGCTTGCAGTTCATGAAAAAGGTCTTCCGTCAGCCACCCTTGGCCAGATAAAGAACAGGGCGGACGTCATTGTATTCTGGGGAAGCAATCCCGTACATGCCCATCCCAGGCATATGGGACGATATTCTGTTTTTGCAAAAGGATTATTCTCGGAAAAAGGAAGAAAAGGGCGAAAAGTCATTGTAGTTGATGTGCGAAAAACAGACACTGCTAATATGGCGGATGAATTCGTACAATTAGAACAGGGAAGCGATTACCTTGTGGTTTCTGCCCTGCGGGCGATACTCTCCGGTCATGCGGATGTGGTACCTGAGACAGTTGGAGGCGTCCCGAAGGAACAGCTTAACAAAATGGTTGATTTATTAAAAACAGGAAAATTCGTCGGGATTTTCTTTGGCATGGGGCTCACGCAGAGCAAATCAAGATATAAGAACATTGATAATGCCATCTCTTTAGTTACAGAGTTGAATGCATTTACAAAATGCGTTATAACGCCGATGCGAGGCCACTATAATGTTACAGGATTTGGAAATGTATGTGCATGGGAGACAGGTTTTGCAACCGCTGTGGATTTTGCACGCGGCGCTCCTTATTACAATCCCGGCGAGACCGCGGCGAACGATGTGCTCACAAGAAAAGAAACAGATGCAGCAATGATAATAGCTGGTGATGCAGGCGCTCATTTCCCGGCAGATTCTGTCCGCCACCTGGCAAGAATTCCGGTCGTTCAGATCGATCCTTACTGGAATCCCACGACTGAAGTAGCAAATGTTGTCATTCCAGTGGCCATTTGCGGCGTAGAGGTGGAAGGTACGGCATACAGGATGGACGGCGTATCACTCAGGATGAGAAAGATGATTGAACCCACACATCTGCCTGACACTGAGATCCTTGAAAAAATAACAGAACGAGTAAAAGTATTGAGGGGTGAATAAAATGGAACTTATTATAAAGAACGGTTCGGTTTTTGATCCGTCTAATGGAATAAAGGGTGATAAGACCGATATCTCTATAAAAGACGGGAAAATCGTAGATAAGGTAAGCGCCAAAGCTACAGTGATCGATGCCGGCGGCAGGCTTGTCATGGCGGGCGGCGTTGATGCGCATTCTCATATCGCAGGCGCAAAAGTCAATGTGGGAAGGATAATGCGCCCTGAAGATACGCGATCAGGGATAAAGCCAAGGACAAAGATCACGAGACCTACAACAGGTTATACGGTGCCAAATGTCTATGCGATGGGATACCGCTATGCACAGATGGGTTATACAACGGTCTTTGAGGCGGCGCAGGCAATAATGAAAGCGCGCCATACCCATGAAGAA
Source organism: Methanosarcinales archaeon (assembly GCA_905339155.1). Classification (GTDB taxonomy): domain Archaea; phylum Halobacteriota; class Methanosarcinia; order Methanosarcinales; family Methanoperedenaceae; genus Methanoperedens. The sequence goes on along the minus strand of CAJPFJ010000071.1, from coordinate 47,078 downwards.
CTTGAAGAGATACCCATTATAGACAAAGGCGCTCTTACGTTATTTGGGAGCAACTGGCCCACAATGGACTTTGTGCGAGAGAAGAACATGGATAAGCTGGCTGCTTATGTGGCCTGGGGACTTCTTGCAAGCAGGGGATTTGGTGTCAAATGCGTAAATCCAGGCGGCGGCGAGATGTGGGGCTTTGGCAAGAACGTTACTGGTCTTGATGATGTTGTCCCGAATTTTGACGTAACTCCAAAAGATATTATCGTATCGTTAATGAAGGTAAATGAAATGCTGGGACTCCCGCATTCGGTGCATCTTCACTGCAACAATCTTGGGAAACCGGGTAATTACAAGACCACGCTTGCGAGTATGGAGCTTGCAAAACAGGTAAAACCGAGCAAGGACAGGCAGGTTCTGCATGTTACTCACCTATTGTTTAATTCAATGGGTGGAACAAACTGGGGCGACTTTGAATCAAAAGCAGATGAGGTAGCCAATTATCTAAATAATAGCGAGAATATTACGGGAGATATGGGGCAGCTTATTTTTGGAAGCGCTACAACTATGACCGCAGATGGCCCTGTGCAGTACGCAAATGCAAAATTACTGCATGCAAAGTGGGGCAACGGTGATGTTGAACTTGAAGATGCCTCAGGTGTTGTGCCATTATACTATGTCAAGCAGGTATCGGTTTATGCTATCATGTGGGCCATAGGGCTTGAACTTGCCTTGCTTACCAAAGATCCGTATAAGATGCTTTTGACCACAGATCATCCAAATGGCGGCCCGTTTGTGAATTATTCGGAGGTCATTGCCCTTCTTATGAGCAATAAAAAGCGCCAGGAAGAAATTAAGACTGTTCATGAAGCTGTTCATTCAAGAACAAAGCTTCCGGGAATCGAGCGTGAGCTTGATTTCAGTGAGATCGCAATAATGACAAGAGCTGGCACTGCAAAAGTACTCGGGCTTCTTGATACAAAAGGTCATCTTGGAGTTGGTGCAGATGCTGATGTCTCCATATACGATATTATACCAAACCGGATCGATCCATCGGTTGAACATGCAAAGATAAAGAGCGCGTTCTCATCCGCCGCATATACGATAAAAGGCGGCCAGGTTGTTGTAAAGGACGGCCAGATCGCAGCTACACCTATGGGCAGGACCTATTGGGTGGATGCTTATGTCCCTGTGCAGCACACAAATGAGATGATGAAGGATATAGTTAAGAAATTCAAGAATTATTACTCGATACAGCTTGCAAATTACATGGTCCAGGATGAATATGTAACTCATCCGCTGGTTGTAAAAGCCGGAGCAATACCGGTCGAGGTGAGCTAAAATGCAAACAGTTACCATAAAACCAAAAAAAGAGATCAGGATTTCAACTGAAGCTGAGAATATCTCACCTGATATATTTGCCGGTAAAACAGAAAAAGAGATCCAATCCCTGGAAGCATGGGTCGGAAACCAGAAAACTACGATCGGAGAGCTTTTCTCTGTTAAGGTGGAAGGTTCTTCGCCAGCAGCGGATACAAAAATTGTGATGGAAGGCGATTTCTCCCGTGTTAAAAGGATCGGGGAAGGAATGACCGCAGGCCTCGTAATTATCACTGGCAACGTGGATATGCACATCGGCGCCAAAATGAGCGGCGGGAAGATATCCGTAAAGGGAAATGCGGACTCATGGGCTGGAAGGGAAATGAAAGGCGGCGAGTTGATCGTGGAAGGAAACGCAGGCTATTACCTTGGCGCCGGATATCGCGGTGAGAGCTGCGGCATGCGCGGCGGGAAAATAACTGTGATGGGAAATGCCCTTGATTTCGTTGGCGAACATATGTGCGGCGGTGAGATCATTGTTAAGGGCAATACAGGGATTCTCCCGGGATTGAGCAACAATGGCGGCAAGATCGTGATCGAAGGCAATACCAGCCGTCCGGGAAGCGAGATGTCCAAGGGCACGATAATTGTAAACGGGACTGTTGAAGAGATGATGCCTGTTTTTAAGCTGGAAGGTTCCGAGACATTGGATGGTGTAACATATAAGAAATATACTGGTGATGTTATAGGTAATGGTAAAGGTCTGCTTTACATAAAATAATCATCATGGAACTTAAAAAAATAGATAAGATCCTTAATAAGGAACCAGAAGAAGCAGCTGAAGAATTAATAAAAGAGGTTGAAAAAGCATATGGTGAGGTACCTTATATCCTTAATTTCATGAGGCAATCTCCAGAGTTACTGGTCACCAAGGTGCTTTATGATAATGCAATATTCCGGGAATTTAAGCGGATGGACGCAAAAACAATAGAGCTAATATCCATTGGGGTTTCAGCAGCCTTAAGATGCGATCACTGCCTGAAGATGCATATCAGGGTGGCGCAGAGGCTTGGAATTACAAAAGAGGAGATTTTTGACGCGATATTGATCGCAGGGACATTATCCAATGCAGCAGTCCTTGCCGAAGGCACGCGCGCGATTGATTCACAAAAGCGGAATGATGCTGAAAAAGAAAAATGTGAGGTTTGCGGTATACCCGAAGAAAAAAATTAAGTTGAACGGATCTATGCTTTCGGTTTTGTTCCAATAATATTTATCGTCTGGATAAGTTCTGTGAAAGCTTCTATTTCTTTTAAAATAACTTCTTCTTTTGTCATTGAAATGCTCATCTCACCATCAACCGTGAGCATATCAGGCCCTCTTCTTACTAACCTGTCTTTTCCATCGGCAGTCAGTATTTTCTTTACCTCAGGATCATGAACAAATGCCCTTCCCGGGAAAAATACTGTTTCCTTTATTTGTGATAAGTCCAATCCTTTTATATCATCGATGGTAACAAGGCAGCCAATATCCTTTTTCACTGGAATGACATTTACAAGCCCGCCGAGTTTATCGAAAATCTCCCTTAATAATGGCGCTGCAACATCACTTGTTATGATCGTTGCTTCTTTTGTTATTTCAGGTAATTTTAATAGTGCTTCAGGTTCATTGCGTATGGCAAATGGCGACCCTGTTTCAGGATCATATAGGGGAGTGCCGGTTACTCGAAAATCGAATTTGCTGTTAATGTCGTCAACGATCGATTTGAACTCAAGAATGGTGTGGGGAGTGACTCCTTCTATTACAGGAGAATTATTAAGGATCAGCCCCTGTTCATTTTCATTTGCAAACCGCATAAGTATGAGCCCTTTTACGCCCATTTCTTCAAGATCTGCACAGGTTTTCAGGAGGACATCGCCATCATTTACTCCTGGAATAAGTACTGTTGCTGCATAAACATCGCACTTTTCGGCAAGAATCTGAAGTGCAGAAAGTGAATCTTCGGGTGTCCTATCATTCATATAAATTCGGCGCAGTTCCGGGTCTGTTGCGAAAACCGTAAAGGTGACTTCATTAACACCATGATCTATGAAAAACAAAGCATCATCCTTATTCATGCCTTTTCCGCTTGTATATCCAAGATGTATTGGTTTTTTATATTCCCAGAGGAATTTAATAAGAGGTTTAAGCTCAGGATAACAACTCACATCCCCTCCTCCGCTAACATTGAATTTTGTTACATTCTTATTGAAAAAAACCGATTGTTTGACTTCCTGCGCGACCATTGACATGGATTTAAAACTTGAATATCCCTCCTTGACACTCTTTGTGCAGTAATTGCATCCTTTCTTGAAGGGCATGCAATGTTTGCAGCCAAATGCGGGGATTTCGGTTACACCTTTAAAATAGCAATATCTACAAAAACCGCGGCAGTCAAGACCGGGACGCCCTCCGATGTCAGCAAGAATTTCCATGGCATCACGAAATGTCAGAAAGTCATTTAAACTTATTGCCCGGGGTAACCACAATGATTAATAACAATAAATGACATAAAGGGTTTAGATGAGTGAGATAAAGGCAACAGATATGTCTGGAAACCCTTTACAGATTGGGAATTTTGTAGAATACGTAAACACAGGTACGAAAGGTAACATCACTGAAATCATTTCAGATCATGAAGGTACATGGGCGCTCGTCGATAAGACTGATCTTTACTACAAAACAGAAATTCTAAGAAAAATAACACAAGTAAAAGAGAACGAAATCGGGGAGAAAATATTCTCCCGCGATGAAATCAATGAAGTTCTGGAAAAACAGAAAGAAGCCTCCAAAGCCGAAATGAGTGATGTGAGTGTGGAGAGCGGCGGATAAAAATATATAGGCAAATCGACTGGAATATATTGCACAAGCATGAAGCGACGCCTTCATTTATTTTATAATGTTTTATCATGATCGATTCGTAAACTTTAAGTACTTTAGAGGAATTGATAGGTGTCGCAAGGGATTGTAATGGTTGTTCGATACAATAAAACACAATGTGGTCGGGATGAATAGAACATAATTATCTTATTTTGGGTTCTATACTCGATAATGTTGCAGTCGCTCGTTTGTTGTATCGCTTCCAAGTGAGCAATTTCTTGGAATAAACAAAAATTAGGAGGTAAATAAACGTGGCTGACACAATAGACCTATATAGCGACAGAGGAGCAAAACTCAAATCAGGCGTCGACATAAACGACATAAGCCCAATGAGAAATGCCGCTATCAAATCAATAGTCACCGGTATAAAGCGAACAGCAGCCGTTGACTTAGCAGGAATCGAGAAAACCTTAGCAACATCCGCAATCGGTGGCAAAGGCAGAAAGATCCCAGGCAGAGAAATGAAATTAGACATCGTAAAGAATGCAGCAGCTATCCAGAAAGCAGTTAACGAACTGGTACAGGTTGACAGCGGGGATGACACCGTTGTAAAGGCATTAAACGGTGGAAAACAGTTAATCGTACAGGTTCCATCAGTAAGAATCGATGTTGCAGCAGAATATGTATCATCATTGACCTGCACAGCATCCGCAGTAACACAGGCATTAGTAAGCCAATTCAATATCGGTATGTTCGATGCCCCAACCATCAAGTCCGCAGTCTGGGGACAGTACCCACAGACACTTGATATGGTAGGCGGAAACGTAAAGTCAATCGTCGATATCCCACAGAAAGATGAAGGATTTGGCTATACATTAAGAAACGTCATGGCAAACCACCTTGCAGCAACATGCAAGAAGAGCGCAATGAACACAGCAGCACTGTGCTCAATCCTTGAGAATACAGGTGTATTCGAAATGGGTGACGCAATCGGTAACCAGACAAGACACAGATTACTTGCATTCTCACATCAGGGCTTAAACGCAAACAACTTGGTGTATGGAACAACAAAAGCATTGGGCAAGACCGGTACAATCGGTTCAGCTGTCCATGCATGCGTCGAGAAGGCAATTGCAGATAAAGTAATCAGCGCAGATAAGAAATTCGCATCTGGCTATACAACATACAAGACCAATGATGTCGGAAAGTGGAATGCATATTGTGCAGCAGGCACACTTGTAGCAACACTCATCAACTGCGGTGCACAGAGAGCCCCACAGTCAGTATCAGCAGTATTGCTGTACTTCAATGACCTCATTGAGAAAGAGACCTCACTCCCAGGATGTGACTTTGGTAAAGTACAGGGCGCAGCAGTCGGATTCTCCTTCTTCTCACACTCCATTTATGGAGGCGGTGGACCAGGAGTATTCAACGGCAACCACGTAGTTACCAGACACTCAAAGGGTCTCGCAGTACCATGCGTAGCAGCAGCAGTTGCTCTTGACGCAGGTGTACAGATATACAGCCCAGAGAAGACCTCAGGCTTAGTAGGAGACGTCTTCAGCTCAGTCGACGAATTCAGAGAGCCAATCAAGGCAGTAGCAGGAGCCGTATAAATTCGGAGAATTGAATGGTAAAAACTGCTTCAGTCACGGGTAAACCAATCCAGATCAAAATATTTCCGCAAAGATTATTACAACCACAGACTGCTGAAAAGCTCTTAAATGAGATCGATCACGTCAAAGGAGTAATAAGAATGCTAATCGGTGGAAAAAATCTGCCCCGGAAGGTCACAAGCGGACCTGGAACCGGAACAGATGTCAACCACCCGAACATGGAAATTATCCATGTCGGAGATTGTGCATTCGAATTGCATGTCATGGTAGGCGAGGTAATAGTCGAACTGGAAGATGAAAGCACAAAGGAAGAACTAAGAAATGCGTGCGAGCGAGCGCTACCATTTTCCTTTGAATTCAAACAGGGTTTCTTCATAAAGAAGAAAGCTACTTTGACTGATTACGGTAAGTATGGATTCAAAAGCAAGACTGATGAAAGTATCAATCTTGAAGACGAACGAATACTCGGCCTGATAGACCCGCATGCAAAAGCGGAAAATAACCTCTGTGTGATCAATACAGAGGAAGAGAAATGATTAGTTTATTCAAGGAGCAGAAAGAACCGATTCAAATCAATTAGGAGGAAAAAATATGGCATATAAACCACAATATTATCCTGGCAGCACCTCAGTTGCTAAGAATAGAAGAAAACACATGTCAGATGACGTAGAGAAAATGCGTGATATCTCTGATGAGGATTTAACAGCATTACTCGGTCATAGGGCACCAGGTTCGGATTACCCGAGCACACATCCACCACTTTCAGAAATTGGTGAACCAGCATGCTCTGTAAGAGAAGTTGTAGAACCAACACCAGGCGCAGCAGCCGGTGACAGACTCAGATATGTACAGTGGTCTGACTCTATGTACAACGCTCCCTCAGTACCATACTGGAGATCTTACCATGCGGCAATCAACTTCAGAGGAGTTGACCCAGGCACACTGTCAGGCAGACAGGTCAATGAAATGAGAGAGAGAGATATGGAAGAGTACGCCAAGAGACAGGCAGAGACCGAAATGACTGATTGGGGTCTTGCAGGCATGAGAGGCTGTACAGTTCACGGACACTCCCTCAGATTACAGGAAGATGGCGTAATGTTCGATATGCTGGACAGGCGCAGACTTGAAGGCGGCGTCATTGTAAGCGACAAAGACCAGGTCGGCGTACCAATTGACAGGAAAGTCAACCTTGGAAAACCAATGAGCGAAGCAGAAGCTGCAAAGAGAACCACTTTCTATAGAGTGGACAATGTAGCCTTCAGAAGCGACAAAGAAGTTATTGAACATGTTCAGAAAGTATGGGAATTAAGAACCAAATACGGGTTCGTCCCAAAGGCGTGAGGTGAGCTAAATGGCAGAACCAAGATTCAAGAAATCAATGGAAACAAAGTACGCAAAAGAATGGGGATCAAACAAAGTCGGCTCCACGGCAAAGGCAAAAATAACCGATAAGAAGACCAAATACCTCAGACTTGGCTATCAGCAGAACCCAAGAAAGGTAGAAATGGCAAAGTGCGGAGCAGCAATCACCAAGAAGAGAGGATTGCAGGCTTATGATCCCAAGTTGCACTTAGCAGGTATCCCCATGGGTCAGAGACAGTTGACCCCATACACAATATCTGGAACAGATATCGTATGCGATGGTGACGACCTTCACTTTGTCAACAATGCAGCAATGCAGCAGGAATGGGACGATATCAGGAGAACATGCGTCGTAGGTCTTGACCTCGCACATGAGACTCTTGAGAAGAGATTGGGCAAGGAAGTTACACCCGAGACAATCAACTACTACCTTGAAGTTTTGAACCACGCAATGCCTGGCGCAGCAATCGTCCAGGAACACATGGTCGAAACACATCCGGCATTAGTAGATGACTGCTATGTGAAAATATTCACAGGTGATGAAACCCTTCAGGATGAAGTAGATAAGCAGTTCGTTATCAACATTGACAACGAATTCCCCGCAAACCAGGCAAAACAGATCAAGGCAGCAGTAGGCAAGACCTCCTGGCAGGCAGTACACATCCCAACCATCGTCACAAGAACAGAAGATGGACCAGGCACAAGCCGCTGGATGGCAATGCAGGTCGGTATGACCTTTATCAGTGCATATCATATGTGCGCCGGTGAAGCAGCAGTCGGAGAACTTGCATTCACAGCCAAACACGCAGGACTTGTCGAAATGGGTGACATGATCCCGGCACGCAGAGCAAGAGGTCCAAATGAGCCAGGAGGATTATCCTTCGGTCATATGGCAGATATCGTCCAGACAAACAGAAAGGGTCCAGAAGATCCAGTCAATGTAGTATTGCAGACTGCAAGCGCAGCCACAATGTTATATGACCAGATCTGGCTCGGCGGCTACATGTCAGGCGGCGTCGGTTTCACAATGTATGCAACACCAGCATACACCAATGATATCGTCGATGACTTCCTGTACTGGGGCAACGACTATGCGGCAAAGAAATATGGCGGAAATGGAAAGGCAAAAGCCACCATCGACACTGTAAAAGATATCGCTACAGAAACAACACTGTACGGTCTTGAAGCATACGAGAAGTACCCAACAACACTGGAAGACCATTTCGGTGGTTCACAGCGCGCAACAGTCATATCCATCGCAGCAGGCGGCGCAACAGCTCTGGCAACAGGCCACAGCCAGGCCGGTCTCTCTGCATGGTACCTGTCCATGTACCTCCATAAAGAAGCACACGGCAGACTTGGATTCTACGGGTATGACCTGCAGGATCAGTGCGGTGCAACAAACGTGTTCTCAATTGCCTCAGATGAAGGCTGCATAGGCGAATGCAGAGGCGCAAACTACCCCAACTACGCTATGAACGTAGGTCACCAGGGTGGATACACCTCAGTAGTAGCAGCAGCTCACGCAGGCAAGGATGCCTTCTGCGTCAATCCATTGGTCAAGACCTGCTTCGCAGATGAATTGATCAACTTTGACTTCGCAGATCCAAGAGCAGCATTCGGCAAGGCAGCACTCAGAGAATGGGACCGCTGCGCCGGTGAAAGAGCATTCGTTATCCCAGCAAAGTAAACTTTGTTAAGTAGGCAAAATGCCTACTTTCTCTATTTTTTTGGGAGACAAAAATTAAAAGGAAAAATTTATAACATAGTTTGAGATTTATGGTGATGTGATTTAAAATGGCAGAAATAAAAAGAACGCCCAAAGTACCAGGCATTGTGAAATGCGCGTATTGTGATGGGACTGGAAAACAACAGGACAAGACATGTATCGTCTGCGGCGGAAAAGGAGAAGTAGAAGTTGTAGACTCATCCCGAAAATGCCAGTGGTGCAAGGGAAGAGGTTATTTGATGCAGGGCATACCATGCACAAATTGCGGCGGAACTGGAGCCACAAGACCCATTGGTAAAGAGCGCCTGTTTTAATATCATAGAGAAATAGGGGTTTCCCCTATATCTTTATCAATAAAATAATAGTTTTTCAAAAAAATTATTTCTTATAATTATACTTTTCACTCATTTTTTTATAAATATAATCATGCGCATTATTTACAGAATCGAGTTCTCCTCGTAATGTCAGAAGATTATCATCCTCTATATCTACAGTCTTTACTGCGCATTTGCGGGTTGTAACTTCCAGATCGAATTTATCCATTACTTCCATTATGAGTTTATGGGGAACTCCCGGCGGCAAAACCAGATCATATAATCCTTCTAATGCTTTGTCGTGTTCGGTTTTTGTGGTCTCATCTTCCTCAACGAATTCATCGCCAATATTTTTAATATCATTATCATTCATTTGGGATCACTTACATCAAATCATTATCAAATCAAATAAAGTTTGTGGTGAATACAAGGGAAAATGTGAACGACGAAACAGTTTTATCCTAATTATTCTATTCACCTCACACAGATTATGCTTACAAAATTACTCTTCCCACCGCAATGGATACCAACCCAGCCCTATTTGAGCCTCCCTTCGTTAACTTCTTTCTTAAAAGCCAATAACTGCAATGTTTCCCAGATCGATATCAATGCTTCGTTTTATGATCATCTTTTAAGTAAAAAAGGACTTCAGGTTTACTATGATAGGGCGCAAATAAAATTCCATGAACTTGAATCAAAAAAAGAATTATCTCCTGAACTTCAAAAACAATATGCAGCTTTGAGTAGTTCCATACTTTTTGGGGATTACGTCATTAACGGTGTTGATGATGCCAAAAAAATCATAAAGAGCAAAGAAGATTTCTATGATATAGAAAAACTATTCAATGCATTCAAGATCCTTGAACTTGGCCTAAAACTTGCATCATCTGCTTATTATCCATCCAATCTTACTTTTCATTCTTATGATATGCGGTATTCATGTCGAAGAAGTAAAGACGTTCTTGAGGCTATAAATGACAGGAAAGAAAATATTTTTATTGAATATTTTGAAAAATATACACTTCCGGAAGTACTTGAAGGCAACCCTGGACTGATAGGTATATCAATAATAAATATAAGCCAGTTAATCCCGGGATTAACACTTGCAAATGTCATTAAAAAAGCCGACCCGAAAATTCATATTAATATCGGAGGCAGTGTTTTCACGCGTCTTGTCAATGAAATAAGCAAAACAAAAGAGCTTTTTTCGGTGTTTGACAGCGTGATAGTCCATGAAGGAGAGACTGCACTTTTTGATCTTATCAAACACCTGGGCAATGAATTTGATATCAGGGATATTCCCAATTTAATTTATAAAAAAGGTTCAGATATCATTGTCAACAGGCTCAGTTCTGGTGGGGAAGATATTAATTTATTACCCACGCCATGCTTTGATGGTCTCCCGCTTGATAAATATTTATCACCCGAACTTGTCATTCCTGTTCTTTCATCAAGAGGATGTTACTGGAATCGTTGCACTTTTTGTGACCACGGATTTGGCTATTCCGGTAAATACAGGCCAAGGGACGTTGACCTTCTTTTTAACGATATCAAGACATTGAATGATAAACACAAAACCAAATTTTTCACTTTCCAGGACGAGGGTTTGTCCACAAAAATAATCGGTGCATTATCAGATAGGATAATCGAAGAAAAAATGGACATCTCCTGGCTTGCAGATTCAAGATTTGAGTCATCTTTTTCCCTCGAACTTGGCAACAAGCTCTCCCATGCAGGGTGTAAGATGCTTTATTTCGGGTTGGAATCAGCCAGCGAAAGAATCTTAAAGTGCATGGATAAAGGAATAAAAAAAGAGAATGTATTGAAAATCTGTAGATATTGCAAGGAGTCTGGCATCTGGGCGCACCTTTTCCTGATATTTGGTTTTCCTACTGAAACTCACAGCGAAGCAAGAGAAACCATGGATTTTATTTTGCATAATAGTGACAAGATCCGTTCCATGTCCTTCGGGAGTTTCCAGCTTACAAAACATTCAAAAGTATATGAAAATCCTTCAAATTTCAACATCTCCAAAATATACCAGGATGATGCCATGGATATGTCTTTATGGTATGATTGTGAGGTATCAAAGGGATTATCAAAAAAGGATACTGAGGGTGTAATTCAGGAATTCTATACTAAACTTGCACATAAGTACCCGGACTTGCCGATCTGGAGCAATCTTGACCGGGAGCATCTTTTCCTGTATATTGCCCATTACAGGGAATCCAATAACAAAGTGGCGGATCTATCCGGATTGATCAGGGCGATACAGAACAGGAAAAAGACGGTGAATAAATCAACAAAAAAAAGTGATATCCAACCGGTCTTGAATGAAGGGGTTTTTATAGGGACTTTCAATTTTAATCTGGCGCAGATAATCCATTCCGGCCTTACACGAAATAAACCTGTAAACCTTCAAAATGAAAAAGTAAATGTTCTATTTGATATAGATAATAACAGGATATTTACAATTTCCGATCTTGCCAGGGACATCCTGGATAAGAGCAATGGGAAATCTACAATATCCGAAATAATTGACCGTATCAAAGAAAAATATCAAATCCCGTATACTGAAGCTGAATCTAAATGCAATAGCTTTTTGAATGGATTGATGGAAAAAAATATCATATCTGAGAAAGTCGATACAACTTCAAAAAGCAGCAAAAGAAAGATAAAATTGGATTGAACTCCGATTCTCAGGGTGACTTCAAGGCTGAGCATACGATCTCGGCCAGGTCCAGCACCTGCACTTTATCATCAGCTTTGATGCCTTTTATCCCATCTTCAAACATGGTCATACAGTACGGGCAGCTCACGCAAATCGTTCCGGGATCTTTTTTCATGGCCTCCTCGACCCTCTCCAGGTTGATACGTTTCCCTGTGGCCTCCTCCATCCACATTCGTCCTCCCCCGGCGCCGCAGCAAAAAGATCTATCATTGTGGCGTTCCATCTCGATCGGCGCACGGCCGGTTATCGAAGCTAAAACATTTCGCGGCGCTTCGTATATCCCGTTATAGCGTCCCAGATAGCATGAATCATGGAACACAAGATTTCCAAAATCCTTTGCATCATTCAATTTCAGCTTACCCGATTTTGTCATATCATTGATAAATTCGGTATGATGAACAACTTCTAATTCCAACCCATACTGCCGATAATCGTTCTTCAGGGTATTATAGCAGTGCGGGCACTGGGTAATAACTTTTTTTATTCCCTTATCTTTAAATATCTTAATATTTTCCCGGGTCATTCGATCAAAAACAAATTCATTACCAAGGCGGCGCATGCTGTCACCGCAGCACAACTCGTCTTTTCCCAGGATACCCCATGAAATGCCGCTTGCATTCAGGATCTTAGAGATCGCCTGGGATACTTTTTTGCTTCGTGCATCAAATGCGCCAAAACATCCAACATAAAACAAATATTCGGTCTTACCAGTCTCAAAAGTCTTAATATCCATATCAGCAGCCCATTTAGCACGATCTCCCGGCACAATGCCCCATGGATTACTGCGCTGTTCCGTATTTTCAAAAAGGGCCAGTAATTCATCAGGTACTTTTGCGTTCATCTCTACAAGATTTCGGCGCATATCAACGATTTCTGGAACATGCTCAATAAACACCGGGCAAACTTCCATGCATGCCCCACAGGTTGTACAGTCCCATAGAACCTGTTCTGCAACACTACCTTCTATTCCACCTTTGATCAAAGGTAATACAGTTTCTTTATTTTTCAAAATCTTTGGGCCATTTATCAACAGATTGATTTTCATATTATGGATAACAAGCCGGGGGTTTAACATCTTACCTGTAATTGTAGCCGGGCAATTATCCGAGCAGCGGCCGCACTCGGTACAGGAATATGAATCAGTTAAGTTTTTCCAGGTAAATTGGTCAATTTTCCCGACACCGAATTCATTGCCCTTTTTGAACTCTTCCCTTGGCTGGGTGTTGACCTTCGTAAGGCTTCTGAAAAAGACATTCGGGATACCGGTCAATATATGCATGTGCTTACTATATGGTAGATAATTCAGAAAAACCAGCAGCACAATGGCATGGAGCCACCAGAATGTGATATATCCATCCAGGCTTCCTGCAGGAACATTCGAAAAAAAAGTGGAAGCAACAAAATCAGATACAGGCATAAAATATGCCGCTTCTTCATTACCCTGAGCTATCTTGCTGGCATGCAAACCGAAAAAGGCGATCATAAGCAAAGCGATCAGGCCCAGGATAATAAAAGCGTCCCTGCTTCTGGCTTCAATATAGGAAGGAGGGAAAGCCATACGTCGGATTATCGCAATACAAACGGCCAGCAGGGCAAGAACTGATGCGATCTCTATCAAAAAAGCCAGTGGATGATACACGCCGGCAGGCAGCAGGGCGAAGCTGATATAATCCGGAAACAGTCCTTCAAGCAGGAATTCTGTATTAGCTATCAATAGTATCATGAAAGACCAGAAAAGAACAAGATGGTTCCAGCCAAAACGATATCCATGGGAAACTGTACATCTTTGCCCAAAGGCGTAATACAGCACACTTCCTATACGCTTACCGATATCGTCGAAACGGTTTTCTGCCCTGCCAAGCAAAAGGAGACGAAACCTTCGATAGCAGCTCCAGCAAAAAAGCGCTATAGCGGCTGCAAAAATAATTGTACTGATGTTAATTAACATAATTTACTCCCGATAATATTTTCTGATTTAGAACATATCTTGCCGGTACGTATATCCCTGATATATTCAATAATGGCTGGAACTACCTGGAATACATCACCCACGATCCCATATGTGGCAACCTCAAAGATCGGGGCGTTTTTATCCTGGTTAATGGCGATTATGACATCCGAACTTTGCATTCCAACAAGGTGCTGGATAGCGCCGCTGATGCCGCAAGCGATATAAATTTTAGGCCTGACAGTCTTGCCGGTTTGTCCAACCTGGCGTTCGGCCGGCATCCAACCCGCTTCCACAACAGCGCGCGAACAACCAACCACGCCGCCCAGCTCATCAGCAAGCTGCTGAAGCATCACGAAATTCTCACTTCCCTGCATACCCCTGCCTCCTGAAACTATAACTTCTGCTGCTGCTATGTCACATTCCGCTCTCTGGTCTTTTATAACTTCCAGTACCTTGACAGAAACATCTTCTTCTTTGATCTGGAAAGATTCACGGATTATCTCGCCCTTATGCGATGTATCCTTACAGGGTAAGAGCATCACATGTGGTCGTACCGTAGACATTTGCGGCCTTGTGCGTTCAGTAAAGATCGTTGCCATTATATTGCCGCCAAAAGCCGGACGTGTTTGCAGCAAAAAACCTTTATCATCGACATCAAGACCCGTACAATCCGCAGTGAGGCCGGTATTGAGTTTGGTAGCAACTGCTCCTGCAAGATCTCTTCCAAGGCCTGTTGCGCCCATCAGTAATATCTCAGGCTTGTACTTTTTCACCAGGTAACAGATGGCCTTATTATAAGTCTCTGTCCGATAATAATGAAATACAGGAGCATCCATTAAATAAACACGAGATGCGCCATACGCAACAGACTCCTGGCAAAGCTGCTCCACTTTGTCGCCAACTACAACAGAACAAAGCTCAACGCCGAGGGTCTTAGCAAGCTTGCCGCCAGCGCCCAGTAATTCCCATGAAACAGTAGCAGGCTCACCTTCGGTATGTTCCACAAAGACCCATACTCCCCTGTATTCTTTTATCTGGTCTAGTGCTGATGCTTCCCCGATACTTACCTCTATTGTGTCAGTTCCCTTTGCAGATGCAGCAAGTTGCGCAAGGATCTTTTGTTCCTCCGGGGTATAAAACATCTCCAGGGCTTCTGCAGGACAAACCTTGACACATTTGCGACAGCCAATGCACTTTTCTATATTGATGATTGGTTCGCCCTTATCATTCATTTCGATGGCGTCTTCAGGGCAGGAGCTCTGGCAACGCGCTCCGCAAGCGATGCATTTTCCCGGGATAAGTTTAGCTATGCCTCGTGGTTTGCGTATCTTTTTCTCTTCTTCCATAAACTTGTGCCTCTATTTACCAGTAATAATTTCATGTTCCCTATAAACTCAGGATATTCTTTTCTTTAAGTCTTTCAACCAATAATCGGGCAGAAGCTTGCGGATCTTTGACCCCGTCACCAATTATCTCGCCTCTTTCTCTCTGGGGAGAAAAGATCTTTCGCACCTGTGTCGCAGAACCCTTCAGGCCGATAGTATCTTCCCTTAGTCCCATCTCTTTGTTATTCCATAATATCACAGGAGCGTCCTGCGCAAAAAGTCTCATAGGCACTGTCGGGTAGCGTGGACGGTTTATTTCCCGAAGCACCGCGATCATTGCCGGAAGTTTAGCCTCAACCATTTCGTGCCTGCCTTCCAGCCTGCGCTTTACTCTTATTTTTTTTGTATTTAAATCCACATTTTCAATATGATCTACCAGGGTCAGTTGTGAATAACCCAGGCGGGTTGCAATACCAGGTCCAACTTGTGCCGTATCTCCATCAATGGTCTGCCTTCCGCATATTACCATTGCCACCTCTTCTTTCTTTCCAAGCTTCTTGATGGCTTCGGCAAGGACCATGCTGGTTGCAAGGGTATCTGCTCCGCCAAAAGCCCTGTCGCTTAAAAGTATTACCTCATCAGCGCCCAGGGAAAGGGCTTTCCGGAGCGTAACTTCAGTATTTGGAGGGCCCATTGAAATAACTGCGACGCGAAACCCGTATTTTTCTTTAAGCCTGAGACTTTCTTCTAAGGCGTAAGTATCAAATGGATTTATTATGAACGGTACACCTTCCCTGATCAAAGTGCCTGTAACCGGGTCAACTTTGACCTGGGTAGTGTCAGGTACCTGTTTTACACATGTAACAATTAACATTTAAATCATCCCTCTTCCGGGATTTCTGGCTGGCATTCGAATCCCTCTTTCAGGTCAAGCATTGCTTTTTGTGTGCCATCATCCAGTGATTCAATGGTAAATCCCATATCTTTAAACAATTTTATTGCCCTGTAATTATCCGGTAACATTATCGCATGGATTTTCTCAAGTTTTTTATCTTTACATATCTCTATCATGTAGTCCACCATTTTTGAACCAAGACCCTGGCCCTGCCATTGATCAGCCACAATAAAAGAGAGCTCGCCTTCATTTTCATTGGGTTCGATATTAAGCCTCACAACTCCGAGCAGTTTCCTTTTCCCTTCTTCTTCAAGCTCTACTACAATGGCAAGTTCCCTATCATAGTCGATATTACAGTACCTGGTACTGAACTCATGTGCTACGGGCTCTATTATGGTTTGAAATAACCTGAAATGTATGGATTCTTGCGAAAAATTATGGAACATTTCAAGCCATAAAGGTTCATCTTCAGGTTTTATTGGCCTCAGGATCACTGTTCGTCCATCTCGAAGTTTCCATGAGGACCTGTATTTCTCAGGATAAGGGCTAATTACAAGATGCTCATGAGGTTTTGCATAGAGACGTTCTTTATCTATTACTCCACGTGCATCAAGGGCAAAAGCCTCAGTTTCATTAATGAAAAGCGGATTTATCTCAAATTCTTTCAACTGCGGGAAATCAACCAGCATCTGGGAAAAACGAACAATAATTTCTTCCAGGAGTTTGATATTAGCAGGTGGAATTTTTCTATAACCTTTGAGAAGCTGGTATACTTTTGTTTCTTCCATCATTCTTCTTGCAAGGGTCCGATTTAATGGCAAAAGCCCCAGGGCAACATCTTTGTATATCTCCACATCAATTCCGCCTCTTCCAAACATAATTACAGGACCGAAAAGAGAATCGGTCTTTGCTCCCAGGATTATTTCGATACCCTTTTTCTTGACCATCTGTTGTACCGTGATCCCCTCGATATGTGCGTCCGGATTGGACTCTTTTACACGTTTCGTGATATCGTTAAAAGCCAATCGAAGTTCAGGTTCGGAATTAATATCAAGTCTAACGCCTCCTACATCTGTTTTATGGGATATTTGAGGCGAGAGGATCTTAATGGCAACAGGATAACCGGTTTGAAGCGCGCAAGTTACGGCTTCATCTTCAGTTTTTGCCACCCTTGCCTTAACAACCGGAATATTATAATATTCAAGGAAACGTTTTGATTCGGTTTCTGTCAAAATTTTTCGGCCTTCCTTTACAGCGTTTCGAATGATGGCAGTAAGGGGCTGTTTTGGCGGAGAGCTATCAATAGGCAACTCTACAGGGGTTTCATACAATAATTCAAGATTGCGTTTATATTGATACATATACATAAAAGTCTTAACAGCCTGTTCCGGGGTGGAATAAGTCGGTACACCATTATCCGTAAAAATTTGATTGGCTTTTTCAACCTCTTCATAACCCATAAAAGATGCAAAATATGGCTTAGAAAATTTTTGTTTTTTATAAAGATCCAGGATCTTTTCTGCTATTTCGGCTGGATCTGAACTTCCCTGTGGAGTATAAATTATCAAAACACTATCAACATTTTCATCATTAAAACATGCTTCCACTGCATCTTCATATCTTTTGGACTTTGCATCTCCAAGTATATCAACGGGATTACCTTTACTCCAGTGGGGTGGAAGGACGCTATTTAGTTTCCCGATCGTTTTGCTGCTTAATTGGGCAAGTTTTCCGCCAAGGGCTATGACCGCATCGGATGCCATTACACCTGGACCACCTGCATTTGTGATTATGGCAAGGTTAGGCCCTTTGGGAAGCGGTTGCTTTCCAAGAGCTTCGGCACAATTGAATAGATCTTCGATATCCTTTACGCGAACAATTCCTGCCCGCTTAAATGCGGCATCATATACCATGTCTTCCCCTGTAATAGCTCCGGTATGTGAGGCGGCTGCCTTTGCGCTTTCTGAGGATCTTCCTGATTTCACCACAATTATTGGTTTTGTTCTTGAAAAGTGCCGTGCTGCACTCATGAATCTCCTGGCGTCGGTAATCCCTTCTATGTACATTAAAATGCTTCTTGTTTCAGGATCAGTCCCGAAATAGTCAATCAGGTCGCCGAATTTAACATCGATCATTGAACCTACTGAAACGAAATTGCTAAAATTAATGTTCTCATGAGCGGCAAGGTCAAGAATTGCAGATCCAAGAGCTCCGCTTTGAGATAAAAATGCAATGCTGCCGGGTTTTTGTTTCTTTGGAATAAAAGTCGCATTAAGATTGATCCCGGGATGTATTATACCCAGGCAATTGGGGCCTATTATATTCAGGCTATACTTATTTTTTATCTCAAGGATTTTTTCTCCCAGTATCTTTCCGGCCTCTCCAGCCTCCTTGAATCCTGCTGAAATAATGATAAACCCTTTAATTCCGAAAATTCCGCATTGTTCCAATATGTCAGGAACTGTTGAGGCAGGGGTTACGATTATTGCAAGGTCAACTATTTCAGGAATCTGTGATACTATCGGATATGCTTTTTTCCCGAGTATCTCAGGTTTGCGTATGTTAACTGGATAAACATGCCCCTGATACCCCATTTCTGTGAGGTTTTTCATTAAAATATATCCTACTGAACCTTCCTGGTCACTGGCCCCTATTAATGCAATGCTTTTCGGATTGAAAATCTTATCAAGTTTTAATGAGTCCATGGAATTCCCCCAAATAATCTAATAAATTCCGGTTTTTAGTTCATTATAATGCTTATAATTAATAAAGATATTCATCTGTAAAGTTACATTATGGTTTTAAGCTTACAGGACAATAAAAATCCGTGAATTTCAGGACAAAGCAATTCTTAAGGAAAAGGTTTACAGATTATTATACTAGCTCCCAGCTTGACCTTCCTCACGATTTCACAAGACGCGAATGGGGTTTCATATTCTTTGATGAACTTCCCGAAGTTGTGATGCGCCGCCACAAGGCTTTTTCCCGGGAAAACGAAGCGCTTGATTATATTCGCGGGATGGTGCCTGCGCATGCGTACCATTCTGCTGCATATTACGAATTCCCGGGCGCTGGCACCATGAAAGAGAAAAAATGGCAGGGAGCAGATTTGATTTTTGATCTTGATGCAGACCATTTACCTGGGAAGGCAAGGTCGTATGCAGAAATGCTCTCCAATGTAAAATCAGAAACCGGAAAGCTCCTGGACTTTCTCCTTGAGGATTTTGGCTTTTCCGAAGATTACATCAGCATAGTGTTTTCCGGCGGACGCGGGTATCATATCCATGTGCGTGATCGGAACGTGCTCACACTTGAGAGTGCCCAGCGCAGGGAAATCGTGGACTATGTGAGCGGTACGGGATTGAGTACCGATTTTTTGTTCAAACCAGCAAAGCATAAGGTTTATGATGATGGAAAATTTAAGAAAATAGAATTGGAATCATCAAGGAAAATAACATCTTTTGAAGATGGATCTCGTGGATTCGGCTGGGGAAAACGAATCAGCAAATACCTTGTTCAATTCTTAAGGGATATTTCAATTAAAGATGAAACAGAAGCTCAGGATCAAATTGTTCAGCTGATGAGGAATTATTATTTGAAGAAACCGAATTATGATACGATCCCTGAAGATATCGCTGATCAGATATTTGATATGAAGAAGGAAAATCCCAAAATCGGGATAGAAAAAATAGCGCAGGAAGTTGGAGTCCATAAAAATAAAGTCCGGAACTTCTTAATGACGAACGATCTACTGGATTATAAACGAGAGGCAACGATAATATTCAAAAAAATAAGAAATATATCAAATAGCCCCGAAACACTGGACCGGATCGAAAATCAGGGGATAATAGATGATTCTTCTATTTTTGATGCAATTGTCCAGAAGGCGATCGAAGAAAATAGCATCAATCTTGGCAGCGCGCATACAGACGAACCTGTTACAGCCGATATCCGTCGTCTTATACGACTTCCTTCCTCACTTCACGGCGGCTCAGGGATGCGTGTCGTGCCACTGTCTCTTTCTGAATTCAAAAATTTTGAGCCTCTTAATGATGCCGTGGTATTCAGTGAAAAGATGATAGACATTGAAGTTATCCCACCTCTTCGTCCGCAGAATTCAATAGTTGAGATGAAAGGAAAAAGCTTTACAGTGACAGAAGGTAAGAATACCCTGCCAGAATATGCGGCAATATATCTTTTATGCCGCGGAGCTGCTGAATATGCCTGAAAAATCTGAAAAATCCCGGGTAAATCTGGGCAACATACTGAAAGTGGAAAGAGAGGAACGAAAGAAACTTGTTCCCCTTGAGCAGGATTTTTACGGAAATATCGCCCGACAGATCCAGGACCTTGAAGATGAAAAACGCAGGATCGATGACTCGTACAGTACAAAGCATGCCATTATCGAGGATGAACAAAAAACTGTCAAAAACGCTATAGAGAGCATAATCTATAAGCGGACGACCAAAATAATCAATGAAGCAAGGTATAACGCAGAAATGTCCCTTCATGAGACTTCAAGACAGAAGGAAAAACAAAATCTTGATTCTATGACCCGCGAAGAAAGGATGTTCTATAACAGGCTTCTTGAAGTGATGACGCAATGGAGGAGTGAAATAATAAACAGGATATTTAAAAGAGAGAAGCCGCCTGTAGTTTTGCCGGAGGAAGATAAGCTGTCCGAAATATTTCCCATGGAGACAAACGATATAAGCAAAGAACCTCAGGAAAAAAAGGATGATACCAATAAAGAACATTTAGACAAAAAGGATATAAGTAAAGAATACATTGTGGTGCGTCTGCTAAAAGACATTCCAACATTTGTAGGAGTCGATGGACGCAATTATACCTTGGCAAAAGAAGATGTTGCTGTGTTATCGACGGTGAATGCTAAAGCATTGATCAATCGCAAAGCAGCCATTCAGATCATGGTTAAAAGGTGATTCTCATGAAAATACCCAAAAACTTCAATACATATTGTCCGTCATGCAAAACCCATACACTGCACGTAGTAGAGAGAGTAAAAAAGGGGCAAGCATCCACATTGACAAGGATAGTCAGGCAAAAGGCCAGACATACAGGGATCGGAAATTCAGGAAAATTCTCAAAAGTACCCGGAGGGGACAAGCCCACAAAGCGTATTAACCTGCGATACAGATGCAAGACCTGCAAGAAAGCCCATCAGAAACCCAAATGTTTCAGGTCAGGGAAATTCGAGATCGTGGAGTCTTAATTATGGAACCAAAGAGCAGATTTTTAAAAGTAAAATGTAACGACTGCGAGAATGAGCAAGTAATTTTCGGATGCGCAAGCACCCCTGTAACCTGTCTTGTCTGTAATAGAACACTTTCCGAGCCAACAGGTGGTAAAGCGTTCGTAAAAACACAGATCGTAGAGGTTCTTGAGTGATGGAAAGAAGCGGATGGCCCGATGAAGGTGACAATGTAGTATGCAGTGTTAAGAGGGTTACCGATTTTGGGGCTTTCGTAGAACTTGATGAATACGGACATAAAGAAGGGTTGATCCATATCTCGGATGTGGCTTCCGGCTGGGTCAAGTATATAAGGGACCATGTGAGGGAAGGCCAGAAAATAGTATGCAAGGTAATGTATGTTGATACGGCAAAGCATCATATCGACCTTTCGCTAAAGGATGTAAATGAGCACCAGCGCCGGGAAAAGATCCAGCAATGGAAGAATGAACAGAAAGCAGAGAAATGGATCGAGTATGTTGCCAAGACGGTTAAAATAAACAAGGAAGACCTCCCCAGGTTGACCGACCTTTTCTATGACAAGTTCGGCAGTGTTTTTGCAGCATTTGAAAATTCAAGATCTGAAG
Organism: Methanosarcinales archaeon; assembly: GCA_905339155.1. Classification (GTDB taxonomy): domain Archaea; phylum Halobacteriota; class Methanosarcinia; order Methanosarcinales; family Methanoperedenaceae; genus Methanoperedens. The sequence continues at coordinate 25,153 of CAJPFJ010000071.1, read as the reverse complement.
GTGCATCGATCCTTACAAAAATTGGGGTGGGAAAAGAAGTTGCTGATGCGATCACAAGAGTCGCGAATGATAACCTGAAAAAACCGCAGGTTGATATATCCGGTTACATAGACCTTACAAGCTATCTCCCTGATGGGATAGAATATATACGCAAAGCTCTTGCCGCCGCAAATAAAGTTGAGGGTGATGACATCAAGGTAGATATTAGTTATGTGGGCGCGCCAAGGTACAGGATTCATGTTATAGCGCCTGATTATAAGAAGGCTGAAGGCGTTCTTAAGAAAGCGGCGCAATCGGCAATCAAGATAATTGAAAAAGCAGATGGAAGCGGTGAGTTCCACAGGCACAGTGAACAAAAAGCCGGATCGTAGTATCAAAAACTGCACCTATGGTATCAAAGATCAGAAAATGCAAATGTGGCAGATACACGCTCAGGGAAGTTTGTCCCCTTTGCGGCTCCCCGACAAAATATTCTCGCCCTGCTCGATTCTCTCTTGAAGACAGATACGGGAAATACAGACGGATAACCAAAAAAACAGAATCATGATCAAAACAACCATCTTACGGACAAAAAAACCCAGGCTTAAAGATCCTATTCTTATCGAAGGGCTTCCCGGGGTTGGGCATGTGGGAAAACTTGTTGCAGAACATTTGATTGATGAATTGGGTGCAAAAAAAATAATGGAAATTTATTCTCCGCATCTGCCCCCCCAGGTCATTGTTGAAGATGACGGTACTGTCAGGCTTGTAAAAAATGAATTATATGCATATAAATCAAAAGGTAAGAATGATATTTTAATACTCATCGGGGACCACCAGAGCGCCACGAACGAAGGGCATTATGAATTGACAGGCGTATTCCTTGATATAGCAGAAGAATTCAAAGTAAAACGAATTTATGCCCTCGGAGGATATGGTGTTGGCCAGCTCGTTGAGACTGAAACAGTTCTTGGGGCTGCTAACAATATTAAACTTGTTAAGGAATTGAAAGAGTACGGCGTTGAATTCAGGCCCAACGAACCAGGGGGGGGTATTGTGGGAGCGTCAGGACTACTCCTTGGTCTTGGGGAATTGCGTGGTATTGATGCAGCCTGCCTCATGGGTGTAACATCAGGATATCTTGTTGATCCTAAAAGCGCCCAGGCTGTGCTCAAAGTTCTTTGCAAGATCCTTGAAATAGAAGTTGATATGGCACCCCTGGAAGAGCGAGCAATAGAGATGGAAAAGATAGTCGCGAAACTGCGGGAAATGGAGCAGGGGCAGATGCCTGCTTCAACTGATGAAGATCTAAGATACATTGGTTAAATAGCATCATTTTATATAAAAAATAATTTATAAAAAACAATTGATGGCATTTAATCCATCATTGATCTATTCGATCGTAAGGGGTGTTTTCTTTTTGACTTCGGTCTTGGGCATTTTGATTTCAAGAATGCCATTATTATATGTTGCTTTTGATTTATCAGGATCGACAGGCGAAGGCAGGGAAATTGCCCGATAGTAACTGCCGCTTCGTCTTTCCCTATAAATATAATCTTTTTCTTCCTTCTTTTCTTCGTGTTTTGTCTCGGCAGATATCTCAAGCCTGTCCTCAGTGACATTGATATTGATGTCCTGTTTTTCAAGACCTGGCATCTCTGCTGTTGCTTTTATTTCTTTATCGCTTTCTATCAGATCTATGAAGGGTTCACGATTTTCGGCAGGGACAATAGCGCCACGTTCACCTGAGGATAAAAGACGCCTTGATGTTGGTCTTCCCCAGAAGTTCTCAAACATCCTGTTCATCATTTCTTCAAATCTTCTGAAATCATCCCACTGTTCTACCATACTAACTACCTCCAATGGTATTTTTGTGAATGATCATACTTAAGTTTAACGCCCGTCAGCTATTTGAGTATACCTGCGAATTCATAATATGTGAACAGTGAGAAAAAACTCAAGGTCTTTGGTATTTGCGGAAGTCCAAAAAAAGGCGCAACTGATTACATTGTACTGGAAGCCCTGAAATATGCAAATGAAAAATATAACGCACAGACTGAATATTTTTCTGCCATGGGTAAAAAAATGAACTTCTGCATCCATTGCGATTACTGCATCCGCGAGAAAAAAGGATGCATCCACAAAGATGATCTGCAGGAGGTTTATGAAAAACTCAAATGGGCTGACGCTATCATAATCGGTACACCAGTATATCAGGGAATGATCAGCGGACAGACAAAGGTTATAATGGACAGGTGCAGGGCGCTTGCCGCCCAGGACTTACATTTTATCCTCAACAAACCCGGGGCTGCTTTTGCAGTTGGGGGCGACCGCATCGGCGGGCAGGAACCATCGATCCAGGCGATACTTAACTTTTATATTATCAATGAAGCAATCCCGGTCGGAGGCGGGTCATTCGGGGCAAATCTAGGCGGAACGTTCTGGTCAAAGGACAAAGGAGCGCAGGGGGCAAAAGAAGACGAGGAAGGATTAAAGAGCATGCGTAAAACTATGAACAGGTTGATTAAATTAGCTTCAATCTTAAATAAAGAAAATTCCAATGTAATATAATATTGGGATAAATTAAAATATATAAAGATACAATATCCACCGATACGTATGGGTGAAGAGGATACAGGAAGATTTCGTGAATGCTGCGGAGGCATGAAGAAGCTTGAAATCAGCCTGAAAGATTCAGAAGAAAAATACCGCGACCTGTTCGAGAATGCACAGGACCCGATGTACACCATCGATCTAAATGGTACTTTCCTTGAAATGAATAAGGCCGGGATTAAAGGATTAGGAGCGACAAAAGATGAAATAATCGGGTCAAATTTATCGAGATGGCTCACACCGGAAAGCATGGAAACCGCAAGGAATAGGCTTGCAAAATATACCAAAGGCCCGCCTTCGGGATCAATGGCCTATGAAATGATCCGAAAGGATGGTACGCATATTTGGGTTGAAATAAAAAATCGATGTATCAAAGAAGACGGTAAGTTAACAATCATCCACGGTATAGCCAGGGATATCACTGAAAAGATCAGATTGGAGCAAAAACTCAAGTATTATCATGAACAACTGGAAAGATCCTACGAGGAATTGTTAGAAGCAGATAATGTCAAAACTGAATTCATATCAAATATCACTCATGAATTATTGACACCTCTTACATCTATCAGGGGTTTTGTGGAATTGCTTGAAGATGAAACGATGGGTAAGATCAATGCAGAGCAAAAAAAGAGTCTTGAAATAATACTTCGGAATTGTGACCGGTTGATCAAGCTTATAAAAGAATTACTGGACACTTCAAATCTGGAAAATAATAAGCTCGGGTTCCAGTTTGGGCTTGTTTCCTTAAACAGCATTCTTTCAAAAACGATCCATGATATCCATCCCCAGGCCAATGATAAACAAATTACTATCATCAAGGATATTCAACAACTTCCCGAAATATGGGGGGATGAAGAAAGACTCGTACAGGTCTTAATGAATTTGCTTATAAATGCGATTAAATTTACTCCCCATAAAGGAAAAATTACAATTAAAGCAAAAGCGGATATTGAACATATAAATATCAGTATTTCGGATACTGGTATTGGTATTGCGCCAGATAAATTAAATAGCATATTTGACAGGTTCTACCAGGTGGACGGGTCAGCAAGAAGGAAATACGGCGGCGTGGGAATTGGGCTTTCCATTTGCAGAAGCATAATAGATAAACACTTTGGAAAAATATGGGCACAAAGTGATGGCAAGGGAAGTACATTTCATATAGTTTTGCCAAAATTAAAATATAAGTCAGGAGAAGATTATGTTTAATCCGGGGATCGAAGCCGGGAGGATATGGGCTTCTTTTTACAAAAGCTGGATAATAGCAAAAAGAAATTTCTTCACCATTTTTGAGGTGATTTTCTGGCCCTTTATCGGTCTTATGTCCATTGGTCTTATGGCAACATTTTTTTCAATGGCACAAAACACGATATCTTTTCTGCTGATCGGTGCGATCGCTCTATCCATAATCCAGGTATGCCAGATAGATATTGCATATGTCATGCTTTTTGATATGTGGAGCAAAAGCGTGAAACACACGTTCATGGCCCCGGTAAGGGGCTTTCACCTCATAATCGGCTCGCTTCTTTTTGGTATTCTTCGAAGCACCGTTGTATTTGTTATTCTTATGGTTCTTTCATTCTATTTTTTCAGCTTTGATTTTCTTGTTGCAGGAGTCTGGCCGACAATGGTTTTTCTTGGCGGGCTTTTCCTGGCCTCAGCTTCTGTCGGGATACTTGTTTGCATTTCAATTCTCAGATTCGGACAGCGTGCTGAAGTGGTAGCCTGGACATTAACGGGGATAATGATGTTCATTTGCGGGATATATTATCCTGTTTCTATGCTTCCCCCGGCCTTACAGATAATAGCAAAAGCGATCCCCCTTACTTATTTTCTTGAATACATGAGGTCTTTTTACGGATATGGGGAGGCAAATGTAATGTTTGGTTTCGGTCTCGGTTTTTTTTATTTGGTTATTGGCATGATAGGTCTTGACAGGGCTATTATTAATGCAAGACGTTCCGGAATGCTTCTGAGGTTATCGGAATGATCATTTCAAAATTTTCTCATATACCAGTTCATATTTATCCACCATTTTTTGGAGGCTGAAGTTCTCTTCGACATGGCGGCGGCATGCTTTTCGATCGATAGATTCAATTTTTTTAACTGCCCGGACCATCCCGTTTATGTCATCAACTATAAAACCCGTCCTGCCATCCTGTACGATCTCCCTGACTGAACCGCGGTTAAAAGCGATCACAGGTGTGCCGCAGGCCATAGCCTCAATCATTGCCAGGCCGAATGGTTCTTCCCATTTTATCGGAAAAAGAAAGGCTGCGGCATTTTTATATATACTGAACATGCTCTGTGTTGAAACCATCCCTTCATAACTGATCTTGCCTCCTATTTCAGGTTTTATTTTTTCCATCCAGTAGCTGTTAGTATCGGAGGCCGGCTCTCCGGTTATTTTCAATGGTAAACCTGTTCTCTTTGCGACCCTGATTGCTACATCGACCCCTTTTTCCGGAACCAATCTTGATGAGGATAATAAATAATCCCCCGGAAGAGCATTGAACGGATACCTGCCTGGATCAATACCATTATGGATCGTATCTATAAAATTTATATCTTTAAGTGGCAGGCGTTGGGAATCACTGATTGATACATAATATATATTTTTATTCGTTTTATGTATATTATAAATAAAGTGCCGCCACCGGGAAATAGGGTCGTGTAAGGTAAAAACAGTAGGAACTTTGCAATTGACCGCAAAGTTAATTGACAGATCAACCGGATGGATATGTATAATGTCGAATTCTCCCTCTGCTGCTCTACGATAAATATCCGAGATAAATAACTGCTCATAAAAATTTATAACGTTGTGGTTTTTCAAATCTACTGAATCAACTATTTGAGGATGGTTAAACAGGGGCGGAAGATTTAAATCAACGACCTTTGCTTTTGATTTTGTGCCCTTCGCGCCAAAGAGTGTCACAGAGTGCCCACGTTTTGCCATTTCAGAGGCTAAGACGTCTGTAAGATGAAGCGGGGCATGAATTATTTTTCCTTTATTTGCCGGAGGCGTAGGCAGCAAACCACTGCAAAACATGGCAATGCGCATAACTTCCTGTCTGTACAACCCTGATATATAGTTTTACCCGCTTGCATAAATATGTGAAGTTACATATAGGAAACCAGGGAGTTTAGAAGAAATAACAGGATAAAGAATTTAGAGTTTAGTGGGGAAAAGAAAAATGAAAATTGCAATAGTTGCACCTTCAGTCTGGTACAGGATAGCTCCTCCGCATGAATCAAAATATGGCGGGGCAGAAAAAATTGTTTATTGGTTATGCGAAAAGTTAGTGGAATGGGGGCATGATGTAACCTTATTTGCCACGGGAGATTCGAAAACTTCGGCAAAACTGGTACCAACATATCCCTGTTCTGTTTTTGGGCAGGATAATAAGAATGGGCAAGACAGTAAAAATAGCGTTTCCTGGAACGATATAACTGATAATCTGCTCTGCTTACGGAAGGCTTTAGACGCCGAAGAGAAATTTGAAGTTATACATTCTCATGTATATGGTGATCCACTCATAACTTCTTCATTAAATGGATCAGGAGTTCAGGTACTGAGCACAATACACAATAGTATGAGCGCTAAAGACATGGGTTGGGGAAATATCATCCTGTACAGATATGCAAAAAACAGAAAACACCACCATTTTGTCGCTATTAGCAAATCGCAGACAATACACGATGATGCGGGATTGTCTTACAGAGATATTGTTCATAATGGTATTGACCTTTCCAGCTATAAAACCAAAAGGAGATTGAAGAGAAAAAATGATACGCTCCTGTGCCTTTCCAGGATTGATCCTCAGAAAGGGATAGAATCTGCTATCGATGCAGCCGAAAAATCAGGTATGAAACTTATTATAGCCGGAAGGAAACATCCAGGTAAGGAAGAAGAGTTCTTCAATGACCGCATAGAACCACGATTACAAAAAGGTGTTCTGGAATATGCTGGTGAGGTAAGCGATAAAGAAAAAATTAAGCTCCTCAAGGTAACTGCAGGAGTAATTTTTCCATCTTTGTGGAGAGAACCATTTGGTCTGGTACCGATTGAAGCTGGCGCGTGTAGTTCGCCTCTGATCGGTTTTAAATGCGGGGCAATTCCTGAAATAGTTATAAATGGCAAAACCGGTTTTCTTGTTCAGCCGCGTAATAAATATGGAAAGCCAAACATAAAAGAATTGGTGAAAGCAATAAAGAGAATAGATCAAATAGAACCAAAAGACTGCCTTGATCATGTTAAAAATAAATTCACGGCAGATATAATGGTTGAAAACTATTTAAATATATATAGGGGATTATCATAGTAATAATTATATATATATATTCTTCTTTTCTTACAATAATGGAATATTACCACTTTCATCCTGCTGTACTCCCAGGATTCGATAATATAATTTTTCATACTTATCGGCCATTATTCTGGCCGTAAAGTTTTCCTCAACCCATTTTCTGCATAATTCCGGATTAATGCGTTTGGTTGTTTCCTTAATTTTTATAGACATTTGGTGCGTATCGTTTACCGGCACCAAAAAACCATTCAGGCCGTTTTTTATGATCTCGTTTGCAGCCCCATGGTCATAGGCAACTGCCGGTACGCCAGAAGCGTTTGCTTCGGGTATTCCCATTCCAAACGCCTCTGGTATTTTACTCGTACCTAACAATGCTATCAAATTTCCAAAGAACGTGGGTTTTTGGTGTTTTTCTATTTTGCCTACCCACCTTATCCCCTTTGTCAGTAATGGTTTTACTTCTTTTTCGAAAAACATCTTATTGTCAGAAGTAACCGGGCCGGCAATATCCAATGGCATTTTTAATGCCCAGGCTACCTTAATAGCGTCAGTGACACCTTTTGATTCCGTTATATTTCCTATCCAACCGAGCCTGTCTCTCAAGCCGGAACCAATGGAATATTCTTGAATATCAATGCCGTTATGAATAATACCGACGATATTTGGTTGAATACCCGCAATGCTCAGACTTTCTTTTACAGAATTACTGACAGCCACAAAATTGCCTTTTTTTGAAAATTTTTGATAAATAAACCTTTTACCCGGATCCGTCTTGTTCAAAATTCCCTGTATGTCATGTATTGTTATGACTACCGGAATTTCTATTAAATCGATTAGTGGCAGCACTAAAGATTCAAGGCTATGTACGTGTAATATATCAATTTTACCATTGTTTGCCTGCTTGATAGCGTTAGCAATATTAGCCAAATCCCAGGGCCATGCTTTATCCCAGGTAATACCATCCTGAACCAAAAAGTTAGGATAAATTGATTCAAGCTTATCAGCCCTTGTTCTCGATGTTCCGCTGGCAAACAAAGTTACTTCATGCCCTTGCTGATCTGCTTGCTCCTTTATCAGATTAGCTATAACTGTTTCTACTCCGCAACACGCGCCTCCCGGATCTGCCAATAGCGTACTTATATGCCCGATTTTTATTTTTCGCTTCTTTTTTAATTCATTACCTGAAATCATTTCTATACAAATCACCCTACACGGAGTCCTTTTCAAGTATTTTATTGATATTATTTGTTTTCTTTCAACCACCGCACAAACTTAAGAAGCGCCCTATACCTGTGGGAGATCCTGTTCTTTTCCTCATCCTTCATTTCACCAAATGTCAATATGCCCAATTCGAATATCGGGTCGTATCCGAAACCCAGGTTTCCCCTGATATCTTTTGCGATTTCCCCGGCTACTTCTCCTCCAAAAACCATTGGTTCATGACCGGGGCGGCAGTATCCTATCACGCATTTCAGGCAAGCTCTCCGGTTCGTATCCCCCTCCAGAAGTTTCAATATCCTCTCATTTCCAAGAGTTCTGGCAACATATGCAGAATAAGGCCCAGGGAATCCTGAAAGAGCATCGATAAATATCCCTGAATCATCCACCATGACCTCGCTGTTCAGTTTATTCGCTGCCCATTTTGCACCAAAACCTGCAATGGCTTCCAGTTTATCCTCCTGTAATTCAGGATATCCACAATTGTTTTGCTCTATTTCTATACCAAGAGGCGACATGATCCGGGTTGCTTCCACTACTTTATGGGAATTGCCTGTTACAAAGATTATTTTTCTCATGGATTATCGAAATTTTTTCATTCATTTGTATTTATGTTTAATGGAGCTGTTTTTTAGTTTTTTTTGTACCAGAGACTTTTTAATGAATTCCCGATACTTCGGGTTATATTTCATCAATATCAACATTATCGGATAGCGAAGGAATATTATCAATGATATGGTGCCAAGAGTAAAACCGATAACAAGGATGATCTTGGATAATAATGGAAGGCTATTGAATTCTATCATGAACGTCATTTCGCCCTGTCAAGACCAAACTCTTTATGGAGCACAGACACAGCCTTTTTTGCGCCGTCTTCGCTGACTGCAAACGAGATATTATGCTGCGATGAACCCTGGCTTATCATAATCACATTTACCTTTGCTTTTCCAAGCGCCCCGAAAACTCTCCCTGCTACTCCCGGCGTATTTGCCATCCCTGCGCCAACAACGGCTACAACGGAAATGTTTCTGTCCGGTGTGACCTCTTTAATGATCCCATTCTTGAATTCAGATCTTATTGCCTTTACAGCCTTATTAAGATGAAATTCGTCCACCACCAGTGAGATGTTGGCTTCTGAAGAGCCCTGGCTTATCATTACAATATTTACGCCTGCATTTGCAAGTGTAGTGAAAACGCGTGCTGCGACACCGATCGTTCCTACCATTCCGGCGCCTGAAATATTGATTAATGCCACATTTTTAATTACTGTTACGGCTTTTACTATATCTTCGCTCAGTTCCTGGTCTTTGACTACGATCGTTCCCGGAACCTCAGGATGAAATGTATTCTTAACCCGAACAGGTATTCCGTGCCTGATAGCAGGCTCGATAGCCTTTGGATGCAGTACTTTTGCCCCGAAATATGATAACTCCATTGCTTCAATATAGGAAATAACAGGGATGGGTCTGGCTTCAGGAACGATATTGGGGTCAGTTGTCATTATCCCGTCCACTTCTTTCCAGAGCCATATCTCACTGGCTTTTATCGATGCTCCTACGATCGATGCTGTGAAATCAGAACCTCCACGCCCTAGCGTTGTGATAATACCTGCCTCGTTCTGGGCTATAAAACCACATATCACCGGGATACTATCTTTAAGGAGTGATTCTATCCTTTCTTTTACTAATGAATAAGATTCCTCAAGGGGTTTGGCATTCCCGTATTCATCCGTAGTTATTATTCCAGCCTCGCCTCCGGTGAAGGAACAGGAATTTACACCGAGGGAATTAAACGACCCCGATATGATTGGCGCAGCCAGCCTCTCCCCATATGAGCATATGTAATCGAGCGAACGTGCGGTCAGCTCACCAAGATAGCAGATACCAATAAGAGCCTTTTCAAGTTCCTCAATCCGCTGGTCAAGGTGATGCGTTATTTTTTCTTCAATTTCCGAAATACCGATGGCATCCTTAACGGCCTTATGGTGCTGTTTTGTGAGGTCAGCGATGAATTTTTTTACACCCTGTGTATTTCCAGTCTCTGAGGCATCCTTTGCGTTTTTCAGGAGGGCATCCGTTACTCCGCTTAAAGCTGATGTCACAAGTACGACTTCATTTCCTTCATCACGGTATTTTCTTGCCAGTTCTGCGACATGTCTTATGCGGATGCCGTCGCCGACAGATGTGCCTCCGAATTTCATCACTAATCTCATATAGGCTTTTTCAATCGTCAGAGGTTCTATTAAAGGTTACTAGAACAAACAGGTAAATCAAGGATAGTTATCCTGAGATTAGAAAAACTATTAATATGGATTGAAATATTAAGAGGATGCCGCAAAGCTTCAGATTGCGCTGGTAGTGTAGCGGCTATCACTAGGCGTTGCCAACGCTTAAACTCGGGTTCGATTCCCGACCAGCGCATTTTTTTAGGATTGCAAAACACAATATTTATTAATAATAAACATATTAAAACAAATTTAATGGCAAAAAAGAGACAAAAACTTCCTGAAAAAAAATCAGGTCTTAAAACAATTCATATTATACTGGCGCTACTTGTAATTTCGGCACTGGCAATTTATTTTTTAAATTCCGGGGGAAAGAGTCCGGAGAACCTGCCAGATGACAATTATAAAAAATTGAACACTACTATTGAGCCGGGTAAAGTAAAGATCATAGAATTTTTGAATTTCGGCTGCTCGCATTGTAATGACCTTCGTAAAAATATGCCCCAGCTCCTGCAAAAATATGGAGCTAAAGTGGAAATAACATACATTCCCATCAATTTTGTCTCACTAAAACAATCAACAAAGAGTGTTGAAGCCTATATTATAGCAGAACAGATGGGAAAAGGAGATGAAATGCTTGATGCATTATTTGATGCCAAATTCGATAAGGGAATGGATATATTGGAAAGCACCATTGCAATTGAAAATGTTGCTGAAAGCATCGGGCTTGGGCCGGATTTTAATCAGAAACTTGGAAGTGGCGATATGAAAAATGCAGCTAATTATAATCTCAGGCTGGCGAATGATTATAAAATTGCAGGTACTCCCGCTGTTTTTATCAATGGGAAGTTCCAGGAAGATTTTTCAATAGCAAATCTGGATAAAGTTGTCGGGTCGCTTCTGGAACAGGGTAACTGAATTTCTTTCCCTTTTTGTTCTAATATTCAGAAATGGAACTACGTTAGATAATCCCCATATACATCAAAACCGCAATAACAAGCAGCGTCACTCCAGTGATTAGCCGCATCATAGACCTTTTATCTTTCCTGAACTTCTCGACTTTCTCAGGGTCAAGACCAAATGCTATCGCGCCACCCAGTACAAGAACCGGAAGCACAACACCAAAGTTGTAAGCTGCAAGATACAGGTATCCTGTTCCTTCACCACTTCTTACCATATCAAGTATCAGGAAATACACTGCGCCAACACATGGGGCTTTTATGAGCGAGAACAGCGCGCCCATGAAAAACGATGCCGGGAGGCTGACCTTCTTTGTCACGCTTTCTGTCAGCCGGATAAAGGCTTTTGGTGTATAGAACGAGCTTTCCGTATTTTTCCTGAGATGATATGCGTCATAAACATGCCACACTCCCAGGATGCCAATAAGAACTACAAGGAAATTTTTAATACCCGCCTGCAAACCCGGGGCTTCTTCCAATATGCTCAAGAGACCAATCCCGACTATTAGATATGTCACAAAAATTCCAAGGCTGAACATTATTACAATAAGAAGGACATTTCGCCTTTTTCCTGTGGTCGCAAGTGTCACTGATGCAATAAAAGCAAGGATAGCAAGGAGGCATGGGTTAAATCCTGCAAGGAATCCTACCACAAAAACGGATGGCACAGAAAGGATGATCTTGTCACTTTGTACAATTTCAGGAGCCTTTTGTGATATTGTGGCTGTTTCAATACCGACTTTTAAGACCTCTTTAAGTTTAGAAGTATCACCGTTATAATTCTCGTATGAGATCAGGTTTTTGCTATCTTTGTTAATAACAATAGAAGGAGTGCCGGGAATGCTGTACTTAATAGCTAGATCCCTTCCTTCCTCTTTGGCATTATATTTTATAAATTTTACCCTGCTGCCATAGGATTTCATCATGGCTTCAACTACAGGTGTTGCCTGTTCGCACTTCTGGCATCCCGTTATATAAAAGTATTCGACCAATATCGTGTCATTAGATTGCGGTATACCATATGTGGATGCTATCTGTGCATTATATGCCATCGTATCATTTGCCTGCGTATCATTTGATTGGTTATTTGTCAATTGTGAATTATTTACCTGTACAATCTCCGATCCGTTCTTCGAAATATTAGAATCCTCTCGTGCAAGCGTGATTTTCTTATATGTTTCGAATGTTTTTCCACTAACAGTCACTGTGGCGTTGATCGCATATTGACCCGGGGATAGTGCAGAACATTCCTCACATGACGGAGTTGTGAATTCAAGGTCAAAACCATTGGTCCCTTTAACAAAAGAAATATCCTGTGTTTTGTTGATCAAAGGCCGGTCAAAATCATTTCTTATTCCGGATACACCAAGTTGTGCTATTCCATCTATCTGGGAATAATAATCAATATGGACTCTCAGGGTCTCATTGGAATAGTAAACATCCTTTTGCGTTGCCATGCCCAGGACAGGGTTTACTGAATCCGGTTCTATCTGGCCTGACCTATATATTCCGCACACGGTTGCAAGAGTTGCATTTTCCAGGGCAAATGTAAAATTCTGGTTCCTTATGACATTTATCCCTGAAAAACCATTATTTTCATATATGAGATCAGTACAGATCTTTTTTCCTTCAAAAACATCCGGATTCGATAATAATTGCGATCTTGAAATTTCTTTATATCCGGAGGATTCGAGACATCCGGGAATCAAAATAAATAATATGACAAGAATTGCGGGTAAATATTTCATAATTTCTCTCTTCATTATTTATCGAAAAATCTTCTCAGGAATTTCCTGAATTCCTCATCCCTGATATTTAGTATTTCCAAATTTTCCATTACATTGAACTTTTTCTTCATGCTGACACCGATATGTTTTCCAAGACTGCATTTGAGTATTTCAGATTCAACAAGTTTTCTCGCATTGAAATATTTCCTGGGGATTTCAACCACATACTTCCCGTTACGGATATACACATTAGAAAACTTATTGGCGGTATTGTATTTAGATTTGAATGCCGATGCATGTTCTTTTGTCCCGACTATGGGTCCTGTGTGTTTTTTTACGTTTGGAAGATTTGCTGACTCAAGTTCATATATAACAACAGCTTTTTCATGGGCCCATACTCCGCTATTGTAAACCCGGAAGTCATATCGTTCCAGCATCTCATGGCATGATTCTTCAAGTTTATAAAGCTGCGGGTACAAAACATCCTCAACTTCATCGGGAGCTTCAAATTCTATTGCGATAAGGCAAGTGCCTCTTGCGCAAATGATACTCTCATAATCCGCGTCCAAAAGCGGTAGGGGAATGTGTGGATGGAAATATGATTCATCGGGATTCTTGCTAAAATCGCATGCCTTATCCATGAAATTACACATATTATCTAGAGACAGCGCCGCAGCGACGTTTCTTCCCGGGTCGGTCGGGTCGATCACGACAATCGGGTCTTTATGAACAATTGTGCCATGTTTCTCGATGTCAATTACGATCCCGAATTTCCAGTCACAGGCCGCTTCAAGCACCTTTTCAAAGGAACCGTAATGTATTACAAGGAGTTCCACAAGATAGCCGGAAAATCCATGGGTTTTTAATTCGGAGCCATATACACCTATCCCTTTCTGGAATTGTTTCAGGAGCATTACATCATCTTCAAGCCCTTTTATCCTGGAACCCACGTATTTGTTATGAAATGGCGTCCTGTCCACTGCTGATTTGATCTGGGCTGCGCTTTCTACATTAAAAGCCGGGACAAGGTCGACCTTAAAACCATCAATGACCGCATGAATGTATGGGTGCTCAGCATATCGTTCCTCAAAACTTTCCCCTTCCATTGCGATCTTTTGCGCTATATAAAGCCCTTTTTCTTCAAGGAATTGCCGTTGGGCATCGGGCGGGAACATGATGAAAATATCAAGGTCATGCTCTCCGGATATCCATGTTCCCCGCGCAGAGGAGCCCACAAGTATACAATTGATATCCATGTTTTCGGCTTTACCAATAGAATTAATGCGCCCGATTATTCTTTCTGAGAGTGTTTTTAACCTCTGTCTCTCTTCATCTGAAGGTTTTATTGATGAAAGTATCGAAGCCCTGATTGTGGTTATGTCTGTCATCGGATTGTAGTAAATTGTAGTATGATTATTTATAAGCTTATTAATTTCATCATATTGTTCTTTTTTATCATAAGAAGACTTTGTTACATTTGTATTTTACCTGATATTTTCTTATGAACAACGACATCCTTAAGTCAAATAAGGATAATTCTGAATACCCCAATTGCGGGGGTAACCAAGCGGCCAAAGGTGATAGACTCAAGACTTACTCCCAAAATTTGGCAATAGAGTCGTAACGTAAATCAGCAACGTGCGGAGGTAGCCAAGTGGTCAAAGGCGACAGACTCAAGATCTGTTTCAGCAGTGATTCAAGGGTTCAACTCCCTTTCTCCGCATCATTTCCCTTATTGCATTTAGTTAGTATTGCAACATGAGGTTTTATTGTAGTTTGCTCCCCATCGCCAAAAAATACTGGAGCAGGAGTCCACATGGGAAGAAGATTGAACTCAGGCTCGGTCCTGCCCTTGAAACACTCAAGACTATTGAAGGTCTCTTCGACTTAGTTTTTATCGACGCTGACAAAGTGAATTATATTAATTATTGGGAATTGTGCTTAACTAAAATCCGATCTGGTGGTCTATTGGTAATTGATAATGTGCTCTGGAGTGGATCGGTTCTTAACCCTGAAGATGAAACAGAAAGAGCAATAGATGAATTCAACAAACATGTATGTAAAGATGAACGTGTGGAAGTAGTAATGCTCCGATTCGTGATGGTGTAACTCTTGCCTGGAAATTCTAAAGCGGAATGATCAGGATGCCGTATATTGCTAAAAAAAATCTGGAAAAATGCAGACAATGTGGATTTTGCGATGAGATAGCTTGCTCAAGCAAATATGTTGGGTATTCTGAGGAATGCACGGGATGCGGAGCGTGCAGTCTTGCCTGTCCTTATGAAGCTATTCAGATGATTGAAATTCAGGATGGAAAGAGCATATCAATTTCGGTGGATGGAGCAATTATTTCAGTTCCGGAGAGAGTTACTGTAAAAAAAGCACTTGAAATGTGCGGATATGAACCGTGTGAATTTCCAGGGGATGGAAATCTATTCTCTCCCTGCAGGACCGGCGGGTGCTGGAGCTGTGCTGTTCTCGTGAATGATGAACCCAGACCATGCTGCGTTACAGCAGTAAAAGAAGGAATGAATATTGACACTAAGACAGAAGTTACTCCAAAAAGACCTGTTCACGGCTGGATGGGACATGCCGTTGGAGGTGTTGGCACTCCGTGGCGTTTGAAAAAGTTATCTGGTTTTATAGAAACGGCCTGTTTTACCTGTGGATGTAACTTCCAGTGCGCTCAGTGCCAGAACTGGACCACGACATATAATGGGAGAGAGATCGCCCTGACTCCAAGAGAGGCGGCTTTACTCATGAGCGATTCAAGAAGAAACTATGGAGTGGATAGGATGGCTATTTCGGGAGGTGAGTGCACTCTGAACAGGAAATGGCTAATTGAATATCTCAGAGAATTGAAAAAGAAAAATGCTGATGATAAGGCACGCTTTCATGTGGATACAAATGGTTCGATACTGACGCCTGATTATCTGGATGAACTGGTTGACGCCGGGATGACTGATATCGGCATTGACCTCAAAAGCCTCGAACTTAATACATTTTCGCATATAACAGGTGTAAATAACAGGGAATTAGCCAGAAAATATTTAGAAACTTCATGGAATGCGGTAAAGTATCTTGTGGATAATTACCCTGAAAAAGTTTTTCTTGGTGTTGGAATCCCTTATAACAAGGATCTTATCTCACTTGATGAGATCCAGAAAATGGGGGATAAGATAAGAAATATCGACGAGAATGTGCAGGTCTGCGTACTGGATTACAGGCCAGCGTTTCGAAGATCATACATACAGAGACCTGAATATGATGAAATGGTCAATGTCTGGAGAATTCTTTCTGGAACAGGATTGAAAACTGTGATCTGCCAGACTGCCAAAGGTCATATCGGGCCGGAATTATGACCGAAATGAGAAAACTCTACCCTCTGCAAGAGTGAAAAATTATTCATTGCTTCTGTCATGGCAGGAGAGAAAGCAAAACTGCAATAGAACTCTTTTGCAATATACCGGTGACTCAATGCTGGATTATACCATTTCCTGCAAAGGGATAGCCGGACGAAAGCTGCATACCCGAAAAGCGTAAGCGTACTTGGAGTTTGATGACGATAGTGGAGGTCGAATGGCCTCTGCTTTCCTCCTAATGCATGAGAGAAAATACATGCTTGGAGAAGTAAGACGCAAAAAACGACTGTTTTCAAAAGAAAATTGGTTATGAAGTCAAAGAATATATACAGCATAAGCTGTTACTCCAATACAATTAAGAGGTGTATGTGGATGTCAAAAATGAGTGATGGAGTTTTTCCGTTTCAAATAGGGAATTTTGAATGCATAGTGATAAACGATGGTACTTTTGTCTATACGGATGAAAGCTTTTTCATCAATGCACCAAAAAAACGTATGGATCAGGTACTTAGAGAACACAATATCCAATCAGGAGAAATAACAACCCAGTGGCCCAGTCTATTCATAAATACCGGGAAACACAAAGTCCTCGTGGATACGGGAGCCGGAGCTGGTACGGTTCCAAGTGCAGGAAAACTACTTGAAAAACTTAAGAATGAGGGGGTCGATGTCAAAGATATTGACACTGTCATTCTTACTCATGGGCATCCAGACCATATAGGCGGAACCCTCGATACCAATGGTAAGCCGGCTTTTCCCAACGCGCGCTATGTTATGTTGAAGGACGAATGGGACTTCTGGATATCAGAACCCAATTTTATTCATCTTAAATTAATGGACGAACTCAAACAGTTCATTCTCATGTCTGCGCGAAAGAATCTTCCACCCATTCAGGAACAGCTCGTTCTTGTTGATAATGAAACTGAAATACTTCCCGGAATTGTTGCCATTGCGGCACCGGGGCACACCCCGGGTCATATGGCACTGGCTATTTCTTCTGGCGGCGAACAATTGTTACATATCTCAGACACAGTTCTCTATCCTATCCATATGGAGCAGCCTGATTGGTATCCAGCCTTCGACTTTGCGCCTGAACAAGCCAGTGTTACAAAGCATAAACTTCTCAACAGGGCTGCTGCTGAGAAGGTCATGGTTTTTGCTTTTCATTTTCCCTTTCCATGTCTTGGCTATGTAATTGAGAAGGGAAAGGCATGGCAGTGGCAGCCGATTTAGATATTCAAATTCAAAGAGCACCAAGCCGGACGGAGTGGCTGAAAACCTCCCTATCCACAAGTTTGTAATGTCCAGTGATTTTTCCAGGGACTTGAAGATAAAGTAGTCCCGCCTGATCAGACTGAAAAGGTGTTCAATGCTTTGAGTCGTAAGGGGATTGCATGTCTCATCCATATCATTCGAGGGAGAGCAGCATGGATTCCGTCGAGCGAGAATATCAAACGTGCTCTTGATGTCGAACTCCATTTTTACACGAAAGTAATCTCTTTCAGCACAGATTAATTACGAATAAAGCATCATTCGATTATTTCCTTTTCCTTCGTCCCCGCCAGTGGCCTATTCTGACATTTCAGTTGATGGTGGGGATATTTACTGCTCCTTCGGTCGCTGCTACCATTTCCTGGGGATCATTTGAGATATTCTCATGGAGCAGTCTTCTGATAGCCTGGCTGGAATGGGTTGTCTGCCTGAATGGAGGTACGCTGGCTTTTAATAGCGCTTATGATCGCGATGAGAAAGATATCGCTTATCTGGTCAAGCCACCGCCCACACCTCAACATCTCGCAACCTTCTCCTTTGTATTAATGGTAATTGGCGCAGGTCTTGCATTTCTTATAACGCCAGTCTTCGGTATAATAATATTGTGTTTATATATAGACGCTTGAATCGAAATCATAAGACAGCAAGAAAACCGACTGAACCGTAAAAACCATCAGCATCGCCCCGAGATGCTCCCTCAAATTACTACGTTGTCCCTGGCGTATGGAAACAGTCAGAAATATACAATTGGATTTACAAAAGGCCTAACTTCAATAAACTGTTGGCGTTGGAATGTTGGGTTTTTGTCGGTTGGCTCTTAGGCAAATAATTTCTATTGATGCTTCAGACTCTAGTTTCGAGCAACAAGTGGCAAATATATCGGGAAACAAACTTAAAAATTCGAAACTCAGGAATTTTTCCAATTTCCCATTCACCCTTTTCCCCCCTCCCCTTTAGGCGTTTGGCGTCGGCTCGGGAGCATCCGCATGGATGCCTAAATAGCTGAAAACAACACGCTATAACGGCAGCATCTTCCAAGCTCAAGCAGTATAATTTATTAACTTTAATCCCCGCCAGCTTGCGAGAGTAAATTTCATTTATAAAATGAGAGGATATAGACTCCAAGTAAAAAGAGATGATAAGAATGTCAACAAAACAAAATAAGGCCGTCGTCTGTCGTTTCATTGATGAGGCCTATAACAAAAGGAACCTTAATGTGGGAGATGAATTATTAGCAACTAATGTGGTTCTCCATATTTCAAATAGTGATATTGAAGGAAATGAAGGTTGGAAACAATATGCCAGTGTTTTTCTCTCCGGATTTTCCGATATCATTATCTCTGTTAAGGACACCATCGCAGAAGGAGATAAGGTTGTGGCCAGCTGGACGTGCCATCCAGATAGTTGAAGAAGTTGACATTTATCCCTTTCTCCTTTGCAGCGTGAGCGAGCCTGATAAGCGTGTATGCCGCTTCATCGCGATATGGTCCATTTATCGATATGATCGTTAAGGTTTTATTATAACCGTTATTTGCCATTTTATCACCT
Source organism: Methanosarcinales archaeon (assembly GCA_905339155.1). Taxonomy (GTDB): domain Archaea; phylum Halobacteriota; class Methanosarcinia; order Methanosarcinales; family Methanoperedenaceae; genus Methanoperedens. Next base: position 5,944 of record CAJPFJ010000071.1, on the reverse strand, counting down.
CAGAACCAAGCCACTCGTGTGTTATCTTCAACTATGTGGTCAAGGAGTGTGCCTATTTCCTTTACCTGCACCCAGTCGACCAGGTTTGCATCAAGTCCCCTTGACTGCACAGCCTTGTCGTCCGCAAGAATTTTGATGCCTTTCTTTTTAGCATCCTGAAGTTTATTCCCGAATTCACTTTTCCTTGCAGCGGTAACTCCGTCCTCCACAAGATAAACAGAAACATTGTTGCCTTTTGCTTTGGCATTTAACCCGATATCCAGAACGAGATTTGGTATCTCAGTCGTATATGGATCCTTGGATAATACCAGTAATAGATTTGTCATTCTCATCGACCTTTGAAATTAATAGTTCGTTTATTTTTCAATCCAGCCGCCAATTCTTTTTCAACTCTTGCGATCATGGAATCAAGTGTTTCAAGTATCGGCGTTCTTCTTTGCGCCCTTGAATATTCAAATTCGCGCCATTCCCTCAAAGTATTTAGGACCGGGGTTGTTTTCTGTGCTTTGCCTTTATCGGAGACAAAGGCGATTCCTTCTTTTTATTTGATTAATAATTTATCACCAGATACCTGATAATTAATCCAACACTTATATCAGTTCAGAAATCAGCAACTTTTGATGGTTATATTCTATATTTGTAATAATTGCGGCAATTCTTGTTTGGAAAATTGCAAATTTGGATAGTTAACTTCTTCATTTCTTGTTTAAAAGAAAAAAAATGAAACACAACAGATTTATTAAATCCCTGTGTTTCTTATTCTCTGATGTTTTCTTAGTGCGCCCGTGCAGCCATGGGTATAGAGTACATCCACAAAGCTACAATACCGAACATCAATATCAATACGATATAAGGCACCACGGATGACCTTATATTGGGATTATTGGTGGATATCTTATATGCCGTATATATGGCGCCCAGGACCCCGAGTATCGAGAGAATATACTGGATAATCTGTATCGTGGGCATGTTCAATATTGATAGGTCTCCCGTAATATTCCATCCCACAAGAGATGCTGAACTATAGAACACGGCAAAACCTTCACCGAGGAAATGCTTGGCATTATGCGCAAGGTGTATTCCCAGTCCCAGGGGAATAAGGGCATATCCATACCGAATAAAGCCGGAAAGGGTGGTTTCTGTGGAATCCTTCGATACAGCACTCATTTCTGCTGTCTGATCTGATATCAGATCGGAATTAGATGTTCTTCCCGGAATTATGCTTGAAATGAAACTTGCAGCAAGCATCAGCAAGACAGGTAACAGCATTGCCCCGGCAAAGATCAATGTCCAGGCAACAATGAAATTAGTGATGCCCGTAGCATTCTCGAACAATGTCATGAAAGGTTCCCATACTTCAAGCATTATCATTGTCTGGCTTACAACGATCCCTATTAAAGCCGTGGCAAGGAATGATTCTTCAAAGCGCGGTTTCTTGATGAACCAGAGTTCGCTTGTTGGCGGGCGCGGGGTTATCCTTATTGCATCATGATCGCATGTCTTTATGCAGTTGGAGCAGAAGTTGCAGGCACGGTTGGAATCCATGGTCCTTGGATACTCAAACATCGAACAGCCACCTGTTTTTGCATTGCCTTTATAGCATAAAGGCGTCTTGCAGGTCTTACAGACTTCGCTATCTGCCCTGAGTTCAAGGGCTGAACTCATGGAATAGTTGCTTGAAAGACCGCCAAGGAAACATAAATAACGGCACCATGCTCTTTTTTCAAACACTGCTCCCATGAAAACTACGCCTGTTAATACGAACAATAAAAGAATTCCCGTATTTAAAGGAGATTCAACAACGCCAAAGATAACATCAGACCATGTTATTACAAGAAATGCGAATATAATGATCCAGACACCATACGTCTGAAGGAATTTTGGCACTTTTCTATGCATTCCCACTTTTTTCTGCACTCCATCGCACACTCTTGAAAGAGGACAGACCGAACACCACAACCTTCCGAACAGCAGGAAAAGGACGGGTAAAATAGGCCATAGAAATATCCACATCATAATTGAGCCGAAATTCGTTGATGCTTCAGCACTGCCAAAGAAAAGTTTTATCACGATTATTGCGAATATTATCATCGTAGGCAGGACGAAAATCAGGGGATACCAGCGGCTTTTAAGAAGAGATTTTAAGGGGGCGTAATTCAGGAAATTGATTTTCCTGAGTTTTTCCGTCTTTGAAGCATAATATCCCACAACTCCGATTATTGCTATGAATAGTGCTATCGCATACCAGTTCACTTCCCCATTCATGCCATGCCCTGCTGCAGGTTCATCCGCACCATGTCCTGCAGCAGGTTGATCCATGTTCATTGCGTTGGGGTCACTCATATCCATATTATCCATTTCATTCGCATTCACAGGAAAAGCGAATGCAAATAACAAGAAAATCACACTTAAAATTAATATTTTTTGATCCATCTGTTTTACTCCATCTTTACACATCATGTAAAGAAACCTATTAAGTACCATCGGGTATTTATACTTTGTTTACATGATGTGTAAAGTAGAGGATAATTCCATATTCAATAAAAAAATCAATAGGCAGGCAGGCAAAAACAGATGCAACCATCAGAACTTTCAATATTTATAGTTTTTTTAGCGGGAGTAGTAACGATAATGAAACCATGTTGTCTCCCGCTTGTGCCAGTTATATTTTCAGGCTCAGGAGGACACAGGCTTCGACCTCTTGCTATTGTATCCGGCTTGACCGTAAGCTTTACGACCATGGGAGTGCTGGTTTCTGCTTTTGGCGCTACATTTGGAGCATATACTGATTATTTACGCAACATTGCGATCCTGTTCATAATAAGTATGGGCCTTGTACTTTTTGATGAAGATGTAAATATGGAGTTCATGAAGATATCGGGTTCAATTACACAACGTTTGCGAGATATCGGATTCTTAAATAAGTTCTCTTCCAAAATGCCCGAAGGAAGTCTAATGGGTGGATTTTTCCTGGGCATGTCGCTTGGTGTCCTCTGGATCCCGTGTGTCGGCCCGATTCTTGGGGCTGTGCTTGCTTTAGTCGCATCAGTAGGAAATTTGACATACGGTGCATCAATGCTATTCGTCTATTCTATAGGCATGAGCCTCCCCATGCTTTCTATTGCCTATTATGGAAAGAAGATAACCAACAGGTACAAATGGTTTTCAAGGAATGGGGAACTTCTTAAGAAATTATCCGGTCTCGTGCTGATACTTATTGGAATAATGCTGCTTTTTGGTGTCGATAAACTATTTATAAAGTGGCTTTCACCTTATTTCCCCACGACATTTTATGGGATATAAGAGTTTATTATGCACAACCTTTAATATACTTTACGTTAATTGTAAACATATGGTCAGGCTGGATCAAATTGATCTTTCTAAAGACGGTCTCAATAAGTTCTTTAGTCCGATTGAAACCAGGATAATGAAAACTTTGTGGAGGGAAGGGGAGATGACGACAACAATGCTGACCGAAAAAACAGATATTCCACTGACAAGTGTTGCTGGCACTCTGGATAGGCTGGTTAAGGCTGGGTATGCAATGAGGCGCTCAGAGAGCATAAATGGCAGGATAAAATATTTCTATGAACTTATTTTTTCTGAAAAAGAGATTGCCACAAAAATCACTAATAAAATCCTGGATAGACTTGTGGATGCATTCGGACCTCTGGCACTTGCGAACTTCTCAAAATACAGTGATAAGAAATAAATTAAGTAGAGTTCGAATAGAACTCAAAAATGTACCATAAAGTACTTATGTTTACACTGTATGTAAACTTATATGATAGAACTTGATAATCTCGATGTAAAGATATTGGCACATCTGCAAAGCAACAGCAGGGAGTCATTCCAGGAGATAGCAAAGCGCTGTCTCACAAGCGTCCCAACAGTCAAGAGTAGCGGGGGATATGCGGCTGATTCTTGCTATACAGGAAAAGATAAATCTTACTGATGTGAATAACATCCGCATATTATTAGTAAAAAATGCATTCACGAAGGATTTAACTATCCGTCTGGCCTCTTCCAGCATAACCCTGACATGTTCTTATTGCGATAAGAAAGTGACAGGAGACGCTGTAAAAAAGAAATTCGACGACAAAGATTATTTCTTTTGCTGCACTACATGTCAGGGCGAGTTTGAAAAGAAATACACTAAACTGCTTATAAAGGTTTAATGAGAGATTAATCAGGAATCAGAAAAAATATACTGGAATTAGTCTGCATTTTCAAAAAAACAAATTTAATGCATTTTTATCTTAATTATATAAAGCACAAATCAAATAAAAAATCATCACCTACTATTTTGTGTAGGTGATACCTATGGCTGAGAAAATACAAAATACTGTCCTGGATGTAAGAGGAGAAAAATGCCCATATCCTTTCATCAGGACAAAATGGCAGATGGATAAGATGGAAAGCGGTGATATACTTAAAGTGATAACCGATGATTCTGAGGCGCCTTATAACATCGATGCATGGACGAAAAAATCGGGTGATGAGATTAAGGAACTTGAAATGGAAGGGAGCATATTTATTATTTATCTAAAAAAGAATTAAAGTATGGACAGGAATTTCAATAAATATATCCCAGCACTCAGCTATGTGTGGTTTACGCCTTTGTACGATCCATTAATGAAGCGGTTCATGCGCGAATCAACATTCAAACGCTACCCTGAAATACTTCAGATGGCAAGGAAAAAAGTAACAAAAGCAAGTCTTGACATTAAACTTGACCTTGGGCTGTCATTTGAACTGCCGTATCCTGACCGCTCTTTTGACCGTGTATTTTCAAGCCTGGTTTTTCATCATCTGACCACATTTAAAGAAATATTCAGAGTCCTCTCACCAGTAGGAGAACTGCATGTTGCAGACTTCGGGAAACTCCAGAATGCGCTAATGTATTTGATATCCCTGGTATTCCGACATCTTGAGGAAACAAGAGACAATATTAATGGCCTGCTGCCTGAGATGTTCCGGAAGGTTGGATTTGAACAAGTAGAAGAGACCGCAAGATTCATGACGCTTTTTGGAACACTTTCCCTGTACAGGGCAAAAAAACTATGAAAAAACAAAAAAACATATTCCTTGTTCTCATAATGGCAATTGTAGCTCTGAACATGAATTTTCATGGAAATGCCATCTCTTTTCAAGAACATACCCCTTCTCTCCAGTGGTTTCCTTCTCTAGCAGCTGATAATGACACCGTATACATCGTCTGGGCTGATGAGAGAAATGGCAATTACACAAGGATAATGAACAATATACCCCATAAGTCGGGGGACATATATATTTCAAAAGCGAGTTTTCAAAACGGCTGGGTTTTTGATAGAAATATCCGGATAAATGAAATCAAAGGAACTACCGGGCATGGCTCTCCCTCGATAACCGTTGATAACAACAATGTCTATGCGGTGTGGGAGGATGACAGGTATGGATTTGAAGAGCTTTATTTTTCATATTCCGAAAAAAACAATATAAAGTTTAAAAAGGATTTACCGGTCATAGAAGGAGCAGGAAGCCAGGTGCTGCCCTCCATTTCGGTTCGCAATGGAACCGTATATGCAGCAATGATGAACAAGAAAACCTGGGATATAGAATTCACGGAAGGGCATTCTACCAACAGTGTTTACAGGTTCGATAAACCGATAAGAGTGAATGACGACCCTGCTGGTGACTGGCATTATGCCCCATCGCTTGCTGTTGATGATGAAAAAAATGTGTGTATCGCCTGGCTGGATGCGAGGAATGGCAATTATAATATTTATTTTTCACACGGAATAAAAGAAAATGGAATCTGGCGATTTAGCACGAATATGAGGGTGAATGATGATTCTACAAATGTATCCCATTATACTCCTTCACTGGCATTTGAGAATGGAAATGCGTATATTGCATGGTACGATGACAGGAATAAAGATTTTGATATATACTTCTCAAGCGG
>CAJPFJ010000070.1 GCA_905339155.1 Methanosarcinales archaeon | reverse complement strand
AGAGCCTTTCTTTTTCTTTGACAGATGTATCTGTTCTCGTGCAAGTCTTTTTTCTGATGCTCTGAGGTATTTTAGTGGTTCAATCTTTTCACCATTACTTAGAGTAATCAATGATTTAAGACCAACATCTATCCCTATTTTGGTCTTGATCTCAACCGGGCTTGGATTATCAATTTGACATGAGAATGAAACATACCACTGGTCTACATCCCTCTTGATGGTGCATGTCTTGATTTTACCTTCAATCTCACGATGCAATACGATTTTGATGTTTCCTATTTTTGAAAGAATGAGTTTACCCTCATTAAGATTGAGTTTCAGACCGCTACCGGGATATGTGAATGAATTGTATCTATTCCTTCCCTGGAATCTCGGATATCCTGCGCCATTATAGAAATTCTGGAAACTTCGTTCGACACGTTTCAGGGTATTCTGTAATACCTGAGAATGTACTTCTTTCTGGAATGCTGTCTTTGACAATGGTAGTTGATTGGCCTGGTCATAGTAATTAATCCATTCAGTCTTTCCCCACGGGAATACATCGAATGATTGTTTCAATCGGTTAAGCTCTGCTTGCCGCTTTCGTTCTGCAAGAGAATCATTATAGAGGTGTCTGCATGTTGTGAGAGTTCTCTCAAGAGCTACTTCTTGCTTCTTGTTTGGGTATATCCGAAATTGAAATGATTTTCTCATGCTATCTTAACAAACTATATATGGATTTGATACTATATATTCGTTATGCCTATCCCTTAAACTGCTATCTTAACAATACTTTTTTGGGATAGGTATCACAATTGCAAAGGGTATGATTCATCCCCTCCCTCTCAGAAGGGGTCTTCTCAACCCTTTGAACCCCGAAGACAAAAAAACCTTTGTATGACTTTTGTAATTATTCTTTGTCAATCAGGTAAACATCCGCACCAACCCCATTTACCCTTATTTGTTTCAATAATGTTACATTATACATATTATATAATTTTTCAAGGTCAAATATATTAAAATTTTCAATAACAAGGATAGCAGGATATGCGATGGTATCAGGTGACCTGTAGAAATCACCCAGTTCTTTATATTCCCTGTAGGTCTTCTGTCCATATCCGATATCTATTCCTTTGTTGGCAGCCCCGAAAATGCTATAATGATTGAAACGGTTCAATAATAAGGGGGCTGAGGGCTCGGTTGTATTGGTAAAACCAATAAGTTCGATATCAGCTTTCACATAATCCACATACCTCAAATTAATCTCCATTACTCCTGAACCATCCAGGGTCAGGGAAGGGTTTTCCCCGTATATTTTTTGCGTGGCAGGGTCAAGGAAAACATAAGGGTCCGGGCTGTAAACGCTATATGCAGACTGGGCTGCAAACAGCAGAGCCATAAAAACAATGATAATTGCGAACAAATTCCTATTCTTTCCTGATAAGACAGATATTGCCCATGCAGATGCCAGATAGAACCCCGGATACAGGACTAACACATATCTTGGAAGATTAAAATCCCTGATAGGTGCCACTGTTATGAAAAACAGGAAGAAAAACAGTATCAAAGGCAAAAGCATTTTAATTTTTTCAGGATCAAAACTTTCGCGTTGTCTGTAAAACCAAATTAAGATCGAGCATATTATCAGAATAGTCAATATCCAGTTATAGTTGATAACGAGCAGTTGTTCAGAACGCATAATGAGATTTTCATTAAATATTGAGTCAAACTTCATTATTGGGGAATCCCTTGGAAAGAGGAACCAGCCCTTTCTTGTATAATTCCCATATGCCCAGCCGATGAATACTATGACCGGAATTAGCTGGGCTGCCAGAGCAGTTCTTAACTTGTTAGATTTTTTCTCTGCTTTATAACTTATTAAAATTGTGCTAAGTAACGAAGCAGCTATAAATAAAATCCCTATTTCTTTTGTCATCACGAGCATCGTACCGAAAATAGCTAATAAAGCATAGTTTTCCTTTAAATAGAAATAATAAACTGCCATCAAAAGAGCCATGCTCGGAAGGTCAAAATTCAGATTTACAGATTGAGCGATGAACATGGGTGAAAACGCAAGAAGAAATGAAGCACCATATGCGATTTCCTTACCTCCAAGGATTTCTCCGGCTTTATATGTAAAGATGACGCCTGCAATTGAAAATACCATCATGAATACATGGATCATTCCAGGTGAATATCCAAATATTTTAAATAAAGTGCCAAGTGAGAGAAAAATGAATGGGGGTTTGCCGAAAAAATCAACATAGAGGTTTATATTGTTTTTAATAGTATCAAGTGCGGTCACGGCTGTTGTAGTGCCATCCCACCACGGAGGGAGGTCGATAAAATATAGTGTATAAGCCATTACAAATACACATAAGAATGCTATTTTTTTTTGCATATCGACTGCCCCAGGACTTTAACAATCATATAATATTTATAATTAAGTCATGGCTGGGCTTTGATTGATTGTGAAGGAATATGAAATCATTTAATATATGTTAAAAGCTATTTTGACTGAATAGATATGCCTAAAGTCGGAATAGCTGATACAACTTTTTCCCGGATAAATATGGGGAAGATCGCGATCGATGAATTGCGAAAAAATGCTTCCATGCAGATAGAGCGCTATACTGTTCCCGGAGTCAAAGACCTTCCTGTGGCATGCAAGATATTGATCGAAAAGAACAAATGTGATATTGTGATGGCGCTTGGCATGCCCGGCTCCCAGCCCATCGACAAAATGTGCGCGCATGAGGCATCACAGGGGATAATCCAGGCACAATTGATGACCAACACGCATATCATTGAAGTCTTCGTGCATGAAGATGAAGGAAAGGATGAAAATGAGCTGGCATGGCTGATGGAAAAAAGGACCCGTGAACATGCACAGAATGTCATTAAACTCCTTTTTAATAAAGATAAATTAGAGCGGGAAGCTGGTACGGGGCAGAGGCAGGGTTTTGCTGATGTCGGGGCGATAAGATAGTTTCGTTTTTTTCAGGTATGTCAAATGGTTCCGGGCATAGAACAGGCATATGGATTTCTGAATTTAATAATTATGTGAACAAAATGATGGACAGGTTGGGGAGTGGGGGTTAGTATAAAATTAGATTTACCTGCCCATCGAACCTTCCTTAATACATTATCCTATATAAAGTTGACGCTCAAAGAATCGTTGTATACTATAAAAAAAACTTTATATATTTTGAAGAAAAGTTTCAAACCCGGCATCGAGATCAGATCTTAAAACCAGTTACGATGGACAGGTTGGGGAGTGGGGGTTAGTGTATATAAAAAAATTACCTGCCCATCGCAAACCCTTGTAAATCATACTTGTATATAAAAGTTACGATCTTTCGTGACCGTGACATTACATGTTGGTGGAATTAAGGCAATTCGATGAAATCAAACATCGAATCTGAATTGATGAAATAAACATATATCCCAGGAGGATAATCCTTGATCATGCTTACAAAATCAGAAGGAGAGACGGCTGTACGCCTGGCAAGAACCGCAATAAAAGAATGCCTCTCAAAAGGAAAAAAGATCATACCCGAAAATCTTCCGCATGTTTTCAAAGAAAAGCGCGGGGTTTTTGTAACATTGAATAAGAAAATTGCCTCAAAAGAGCTTCGCGGCTGTATTGGAAGACCATATCCCGTCCTGTTTCTTGGGGAAGCTATAATCTTATCAGCCATCAATGCTGCGCGGGAAGACCCGCGGTTCTACCCCGTAGAGCTCCAGGAGCTTGATGAAATTGTTATCGAAGTCACAATACTTACTGTACCGAAACGCATAAATGCAAAACCCAAAGACATTCCCGGTAAGATAAAGATCGGACGGGATGGTCTGATCATTTCAACTGGAATGAGTTCGGGGCTTCTTCTACCTCAGGTCGCAGTGGAACATGGATTTGACAGCACTGAATTCCTGGGACAGACATCTATGAAAGCAGGACTCATGCCTGATGCATGGCTTGAGGGGGCGCAAGTTTATTCCTTTGAAGGACAGATATTCGAAGAAGTAGAATCCGGTGGAGAGATAAGGGAAAAAGATATTAGGGGCGATGAATGATTATATGGAGTGCAACATTGAATTTTAATAGCAAAGGAGAATAACAAAATGTCTGAATTGCGTATATCCGAGAATTCTTCAAGTGAAGAGATACTTCCGTTTGCAAAAATGGTGCATGAACTTTTTTCCCTTCCTGTTACAATGCGAAGTAAAAATAAAAAAGGTGTAAGGCTTGAAAAGGGAAACGTAGTTGATAAAGATTATACAGGCCCTGTCCTGGAAGAAGCCATGCAGGAGAACCGTGTGATCCATACGATACCAAATTCAGGGACATATAAAGGAATACCAGTTGTTGTAACCCCTGTTCTGGATAAAGAGGGAAAACCCATAGCAGCTGTTGGTATAGTTGATGTTGTTTGTACGATCGACCTTGCTTCAGTATTCGGGAATTATCCCCAGATAGTACGGCAGGTTGAGGAAAGCAAGAAGCGTTAAAAAAAATAAAATATTAATAGACTCCTTTAATTAAGGTATGAATATCTCCTTATCCTTCATAAAAATAATTAAGTTCTCTATCCATATTTTCATTGCCACTTTAGTCTTAGCATAACTTAACAAGCTATTCTTGACCCCACCATGCCAGTGGACTCCTTTATATTTTGTCTTAAACTCCGCTATATGCGACTTTTCAGCTGTGCTCTCAAAGAGACTTGCTAATATTTGTAATGTATATTGCAGATTTTCCTTTTTCATGAATCCCTTCGCGCAGAATTATCAAATAGTTATTACACAGTATGTTATTTATATTTTTCCATATAGATGATTATAATGATGAGTATTTATATCTTTATATAGGTGGTATCTTTTTATTTAAACCTAAATCGGATTTAGAACTTTTTATACCAAAGTATTAAATGTCTTAACATTCAAGTAAGCAGTCCACCAGAGGTGAACTATGGCAAGATTTCCAGAAGCGGAAAAAGTACTATTACACATGAAAATTTGCATGAAATGTAATGCAAGAAATTCAGTTCGTGCAACACGATGCAGAAAATGCGGATATAAAAATCTTAGAATGAAATCAAAGGAACTTAAGGGAACGTAACTTGATGTCAGTTGAGGAACATCTCAACCAGATAGTTGAAAAAGAAGGCGCCGTTCACCTTACTCTTTTAGACCCTGACTCACAATCACCTGAAATAGCCGGGAAAATCGCAAAAGAAGCGTATCTAGGAGGCACAGATGCAATTATGGTCGGCGGTTCTACAGGAGCTATCGGAAGTACTGTTGAACAAACAGTGCAGGCTATAAAGTCTGCATGTGATCTTCCGGTCATCCTTTTTCCGGGAAATGCCGCAGGGCTTGCACCAGGAGCTGATGCGGTTTTTTTTATGAGCCTTCTTAATTCAAGGGATGTCAATTACATTACCACGAACCAGGCAATTGGTGCGCCGATTGTTTATAAACATAACATCGAACCGATCTCGATGGCTTATATTGTAATAGAACCTGGAGGCGCTGCCGGATGGGTGGGAGATGCCCGCCTTATACCGAGGAACAGCCCAAAGTTAGCCGTGGCATATTCTCTTGCGGCAAAATACCTGGGGATGCATTATATTTATCTTGAAGCCGGATCCGGCGCCGAAAAACCTGTACCTGTGGAAATGATCCAGGCAGTGAAAAAAGCGGTAGGAAAATCCACAAAAGTAATCGTTGGCGGCGGAATACGTGATGGGAACACCGCAAAAGAAAGAGCAAAAGCAGGAGCCGACATGATAGTTACCGGAACGATAGTCGAACAGGTCGATGATGTAAAAGGCAAGATAGAAGAACTTGTGAAAGCGATAAAGTGAATCTGTCCTATTTCTTATAAACATCCTCCGGCTCGAACAATTTCTCCCCGACAACCTCACCCTCGATCGTCCTGTAAAAACATGACCTGTATCCTGTATGGCAGGCTCCGCCTATCTGCTCGATCTTGAGCACCACAGCATCAGCGTCACAGTCTATCAAAATATCATGAACGATCTGCTCATGACCGGAGCTTTCTCCTTTCTTCCAGAGTTTGCGCCTTGACCTGCTCCAGTAATAACCTCTCTTTGTTTCGATGGTCTTCCGGAGAGCTTCCCTATCCATGAATGCGACCATGAGAATGTCCCCTGTTTTATAATCCTGGGCTACAGCCGTGATCAGTCCATCTTCAAATTTCAAATCCTTAATATCCATGAACCTTAAAAGAAATGAAAATATTATCCACCGCTAACAGCAGGAAGAATTGAAATCTCATCCGCATCCTTAACAGGACTGTCAAGACCGCTTAAGTGTCTTATGTCCTCGCCGTTCACGTACAAGTTCACGAATCTTCGTACTTCGCCTTTCTCAAGTATGCGCTTCTCAAAATCAGGACCGAACTGCTGGATGAGCTTATTAAGAACTGCTTTTACAGTCGTATCCCCTAATTCAAGTATCGTTTCGCGTGCATGTGTCACATTGCTTAATGCTGAAGAGAATCTTATTTTAACCATTTTAATCACCTTTATATCGCTATAGCAGCCTTCTGTTCATGAATATCAAGTTTTGGCGCAAAAAGACGCTCAAACTCGCTGATCATGGGTTTTATCACAGGTGGGCGCTGCAATGATTTGAGCAGGGTGTCCTGCGCTTTAAGACCATTTCCGGTCACATAGACAACAACCCTTTCATCTTTCCGGATATGTCCGCTTTCAACAAGTTTCCTTAAACCTGCGACTGTTGTGCCGCCTGCCGGTTCTGTGAATATGCCCTCTGTTCTTGCAAGAAGATGTATTGCATCTATTATCTCAGGATCGGTGGGTGATGCCGCAAACCCGCCTGAATCAAGGATGGTCTTCTTTGCATAATAGCCGTCTGCGGGATTGCCTATTGCAAGGCTATGCGCTACAGTTTCAAAATTCCTTACAGGAATGACTTCGCTGTTGTTCTGGACGGCAGTCGATATGGGTGAACAGTTAAGCGGTTGTGATCCTGATATCTTGAAATCTGCTTTGTCAACGAGGCCAACGCGTTCAAGTTCTTTGTATCCTCTGGAAATAGCACAAAGCAGCGCTCCGCTGGCCAGGGGCGCGACAACATGGTCAGGAACCTGCCAGTTCAACTGCTCGGCAGTTTCATAAGCCAGCGTCTTTGAACCTTCAGTATAATATGGGCGGATATTGATATTCACGAAAGCCCAGTCCGGATGGGAATCTGCGACCTCGCTTGCAAGCCGGTTGGCATCGTCGTATGTACCTTCCACAGCAATGACATTTGGCCCGTAGATGAGCATCTGCACGATCTTTCCAAGCTCGATCGTGGCTGGTATGAATATATATGCAGGAAGTCCTGCTTTTGCCGCATGGGCGCCCACTGCCGCTGCAAGGTTGCCTGTGCTTGCGCATCCCACGGCCTTGACATCGAATTCAAGAGCCTTGGAAATTGCAACAGATGTTACCCTGTCCTTAAATGAATTTGTTGGATTCACAGACTCATCCAGGATATAGAGTTCATCCAGCCCCAATGCTGCGCCAAGACGCTCTGCGCGATGTAATTTATTAAAACCCGCGCCAAGGTCAATGCGCTTCTCTGTTTCAAGGGGCAGCATGTCGGCATACCTCCATATGGATTTTGGACCGGCAGCGATCTTCTCTTTGCTGATATGATCTGAAATATAATCCCAATCGTAATTGACTTCAAGAGGCCCGAAGCACTCATAACATGTATTCTGGATACCTGCAGGATACTCAGTTCCGCATTCCCTGCATTTTAATCCGATGACGTGACTCATTAACTCACCTGTCCATACTACAACATTACCCTATATAATATTTACTATATCGATTGATAACCTATAGTAATAATAAAGACAAAAAAAGAGAGTTCAATCAATATCAGGTTTATCTTTTGTATCAATTCCACTTCTTATATCTACAGCAATGCCTTTCTTAAACGCCAGCATTTCAAGAGCGGACAAGACAGTTTTTCCTGTTGCAAGCAGGCGGTCATTTTCATCCACCACAAGAACTTCCTGACCTGCCCGTATTTCAGGGTCAACACTCACAACATGACGCGAAAAAGCGGTCTTTCCTTTTGCTACAAATGGCGCAGCATCGCTGTTTACCACGACCCTCTGTTCCGGATAGTTGATAAATCCATGAAGCTTCCCTGCGCCTTTCATGCTCAACGTCAGCATACCATCCTTTGCCCTGACCGTTGCTATGCGTTCGTTATCAAGAAGTATCTGGCGAATCCTTTTTGTGGTTGAGAACTGGAATTTGACATCATCGGAAAAGAGGATTTCGCCTGCACCGCGGCCGAACTGGTAATCTGCAATTGTGCGGACGCGTTTTATGTGAGATGGTGGTTGGGACATAATTTCTTTCTATGAGATTACTTAATCCTTATCTATATTTGCTGGGATTTTCTATTTTCTCAATTAACTTTTTAATCCGAACAATTTAATATCTGCAAAACTGTATTATTTTGAGGATGATCCCGATGGAACAAGATAAATGGCTGTATCATAACACCTTGAAATGGAAGGGCGAGAAAAAAGCAGATCTTAAGTTCATTGAAAGCAATCAGGAAATAGAAGTAGCAACACCTCCTGAATTTGGCGGGCATGAGAATATAATAAGCCCGGAAGATCTTTTTGTATCATCCGCCAACGTCTGTTATATGACCACGCTTCTTGGCACGATCAAGAACATGGGTGTTGAATTGATATCCTATGAATCGCGGGCCGAAGGGATTCTTGAGACTGTTGATAAAATGAAAATATTCACAAAAATAATAATAAGGCCAAAAATAAAAGCAAAAGAGACAGAAGAGAAGATCAGGATGATCCTCAGTCACGCTGAGAAAAGGTGCCTTGTTGCGAACTCAATGAAGACGCAGGTCATAATAGAACCTGAGATTGAACCGGTATAAAAATTGACAGGGAAGAAAAATAAGAAAAATGACAACACTTTTCATAGACGATACTACCATCGAACTCATTAGAAAAGAGTTAATAAAAGAAAATGCATTTGCGATGCGTATTTTCATTGGAGGAGGCGGATGCTGCAAACATTTTGAAATAATCCCTGTTAAAAAAGCGCTTACCGGAGATATAACCTTCATGCAGGGCGGAATCAGGATTCTGGTGGAAAAGGAAATTGCGGAAAATACAACAGGTATCCGGATAAAATTTGATGAACACAAAGGATTATTAATCAATTTAACCTAATAAAGCGCTCAGGATAGATTTATATAAAATAAATTCGTAATTATACGAACATAAATTGGAGAAAAAATGATAGGCATTTCAAAACTTTATTGCGGGACTGTTGAACCGTCTGACGCTCTGCGGTACGGGCGTGACTCAAGTAAACTTCCATCGCATTTATTGCAATTCTCAAAGGATAAAAAACCGGTCGTTGTCTGGAACATGGGCAGGCGCTGCAACCTTAAATGCGTCCATTGCTATGCCCAGTCAAAAGATATTGAATACCAGAATGAACTCACGACCCAACAGGGGAAGGAGCTTATCGATGACCTTGCCCGGTTCGGCGCGCCCGTTATTCTTTTTTCGGGCGGCGAACCTACAATGCGTAAAGACCTTCCCGAACTTGCGCTGTATGCAAGGTCAAAAGGGATGCGGGCTGTCATTTCTACGAATGGCACGCTTATCGATAAAAAAATGGCTAAAGTCCTGAAGGACATCGGCCTTTCGTATGTCGGGGTTTCACTCGACGGCATGAAAGAAACAAATGATAAGTTCAGGGGCGTAAAAGGAGCATTTGACGCTGCCTTAAATGGCATGCGAAACTGCCTGGCAGAAGGCGTCAAGGTGGGATTGCGTTTTACGATCAACAAACAAAATGTAAAGGATATCCCGGCTATTTTTGACCTTCTTGAAAAGGAAAACATTCCAAGAGTGTGTTTCTATCATCTTGTTTATGCAGGGCGCGGCTCAAAGATGGTTGAGCAGGAACTCTCACATGAGGAAAGCAGGAAAACCCTTGATATTATAATGGATAGAACTAAAGCGCTCCATGATAAAGGCTTTCCGATCGAGGTATTGACTGTTGACAACCATTGCGACGGCCCGTATGTTTATTTCCGTCTCCTGAAAGAAGATCCCAAACGCGCCGCAGACGTATTAGAACTCCTGCAAATGAACCAGGGTAACTCTACAGGCATCGGCATAGGCTGCGTTTCCTGGGACGGTTCGGTTCACGCCGACCAGTTCTGGAGGCATTATTCCTTTGGAAATGTGAAGGAACGCAAGTTCAGCGATATATGGATGGATACCACTAACGAATTAATGGCAGGACTCAAGAACCGAAAACCCCTTATAAAGGCAAATGCTGACAGGTGCGCCCATTGCAAATGGTTCGATATCTGCAACGGGAACTTCCGCGTGAGGGCTGAAGTGATATATAATGATGTCTGGGCTGATGACCCTGCATGCTACCTTACAAAGGAAGAGATCGGGTACGATGAGATGAAATAGTAATGCAATAAAAGTAATTTTCACGGATTAACAAATCCATATTCTATTTCATATTTTTTTTCTTCATAAATTTCATCCTATTCTTCAGATAATTCTCTGGATTACATAATCCCCGCGTAACCTATTTTACCCCTGAACACATCTATCACACAAATCTATGACTACTGAATGCAAAGACTGTAAAGGCACAGGGACTATAATACTTAGTGAAAAGGAATGTCCTGACTGCAAAGGTACTGGTAAGCCAAAATCCATAAGCCTTGACCGGCTTTCTGAAAAAGACCTGGGTGCGCTCATGGGTGGCAGCTTAAAATGCGTTAAATGCTTCGGCACGGGCAAATTCTCAGTGACAGAACCCTGCAAAGCATGCGGAGGTAGAGGAAAATTCGTCACATGCAAAGTATGCGGGGTAGAGATTTTAGGGAAGGGAGAACTCTGCGAGAACTGCGCTAAAATACAATATGTCCATATCCTCAGTCCCGAATGCGATACACGCGAACTTGAGATCGGGAAGATCTATGAGGGAAAAGTGCAGGGACATGCTAATTTTGGTGTTTTTATTGACCTGAATCCGCAGATGCGGGGACTTATTCATTCAAGCAATTTGAGTTATACTCCCGAAATAGGGGATAAGATATTTGTTGAAGTAAAAAACATTGCCCAGAATGGCAATATCGAACTGCTACTTAGAAGTCCTAAAGATTACCAGGTGATCCAGGTTGAAAAACAGCTTCCCAGAAGAAAGACTATAGAGCTCACAAAGTTCATCGGGAAACTCATTCATCTCTCAGGTGAGGTCATCCAGATAAAGCAGACAGGAGGTCCCACGATATTTTCCATTTCGGATGAGGACGGGACAGTCCAGTGCGCGGCATTCGAAAAAGCGGGGGAACGCGCTTATCCTGAGATAAAGGCCGAGACGATCGTTAAAGTCATTGGAGAGCCGTCCATGAGAAACGGCGCTTTGCAGGTTGAGATCCGCTCCATAAGGCAGCTTGAGGGGAAGGATGCTGCAGGAATAAAAGAGCAGATCGAAGCAGCCATAGACAGGCGCGCGCAACCCCATGAGATACAGTTCCTTATAAAAAGTGACATACTTGAGAAATTAAAACCCAGGATGAAAAATGCCGCTAAGATCATAATGAAGGCAGCATATAAATCCAGGCCAATAATCATAAGGCATCATGCTGATGCAGACGGAATAACCTCTGCGATCGCAATTGAGCGCGCCATTTTGCCGCTAATTAAGGAAATCGGCGGATCAGATGCTGACCGGCACTTTTTCAGGCGCTCTCCCTCCAAGGCGCCTTTTTACGAGATAGAGGATGTGACAAAAGACATTACTTTTGCGCTAGAAGACCAGGAGCGTTTTTCGCAGAAGATGCCGCTTGTTGTATTAATGGACAACGGGGCGACAGATGAGGATATGCCTGCGATGAAACAGGCTGCCATTTATGGAATTGATATCATGGTCATTGACCACCATCACCCTGACGGGACTATCGATGGCATGGTGCTTGAACATGTAAATCCGGCTTATGCAGGCGGAGATTATGGATTAACAACAGGAATGATAGGTACTGAAATTGCGCGAATGATAAATCCTGATGTGACAGAAGAAATTAAGCATCTTCCAGCGGTTTCAGCCATGGGTGACAGGTCATCCGCTCCTGAAGCTGATGCATATAAGGCCCTGGTGGCAGAAAAATACAAGATCGAATACCTGAAAAAAATGGCTCTTGCAATCGATTATGAGGCATTCATGCAGAGGTTTAACGATGGAAGGGGGATAATGAATGATATCCTTAATCTTAATTCGAATACCAGACATCAAAAGATCGTGAATATATTGAACGAGCAGGCAAATGCGGCAATATCTGAACAACTTGAAGCCTCAATGCCCAATGTTAAAACGCAGAAATTACCAAACGGCACTATATTGAACGTGATCGATGTAGAAAATTTTGCTCATAAATTCACGTTCCCGCCGCCAGGAAAGACAAGCGGGGAGATACATGACAGATTATGTAACCAGAATGCAGGAAAGCCACTTGTCACTATTGGATATGGGCCTGATTTTGCGGTGCTTCGCTCAAAAGGCGTCAAGATGAACATCCCCCAGATGGTGAAAGAACTTCACAGCGAGATAAAAGGGGCAGGCGTAAGCGGCGGAGGTCATCTTGTGGTTGGAAGCATTAAATTCGTGGAAGGGATGAGAAAAGAAGTGCTTGCAAAACTTGCAGAAAAAATAGGAGCGGCCGGGGTTGGATGAAGGTAAGAGATGATTGCGTAGGATGCGGCCAGTGCGCCGCATATTGTCCATTCGATGCGATAATTGTATTTGGCCGCGCTGCCATGAATGAAAAATGCACAGAATGCGGCAATTGTGTTACTTATTGCCCTGTATGTGCAATTTCGGAGGCCTGATGAAGGCAGTAATTATTGGGGCTGGTCTTGGCGGAATGCTTGCCGGAGCAAAACTCACAAAAGCCGGACATGATGTTGAGATTTTCGAGCGCCTGCCATTTGTCGGAGGCAGGTTCACCAATCTTTTGTATAAAGGCTTCAAACTCAGCACTGGCGCACTTCACATGATACCGCACGGCTCTCGCGGGCCTCTGGCTCAGATGTTAAAAGAAGTGGGTGCGGATGTTACCATCATCGACTCAGACCCGATGGCAGTGATAAGGAAAGAAAACGGCGAGATAATCTTCTTCCATGATTTTCGAAATGAACTTACACTTACAAAACAGGTGAAACTTGGAACCGTACTTGTGTATTCCCTGAAATTCAAACCAAAAAGTGAAATTTCATTCAGGGACTGGGTATTTAAATATTTTGAGGATGAATTCCTCTTTAAGCTTGCGGATTCTTTTTGCGGCTGGGCATTGAGCCTCACGGCAAAAGACGTACCTGCGCGGGAGATGCTTGAAATAATCGATAATATGTATCTTTACAAAGGCTCAGGTATCCCCATAGGCGGGTGCGGCGCAGTTACAGATGCACTTTCAAAGATAATAAGATCAAATGGTGGAAGGATATATACACAATCGTGTGTTGAAAAGATTGTTATCGAAAATGAGATGACAAAAGGAGTGATGGTACAGGGAAAAACAATTGATACAGACATTGTGATCAGTGATATCGGACATTTTGAAACAAGCAGGCTTTATGAGTGTAAGGACAGGGTATACCTGGATAAAATATCAAATGTCAAACCTTCAAAAGGAATTAAAATATGTCTTTGCGCGGATGAGCCGCTAATAGGTCACAGCGGTGTGTTTTTTACACCATACGCACAAAGGATAAATGGCATCAATGAAGTCACAAATGCAGATCCGTCCCTTGCACCTCCTGGTAAACATCTTGTGATGTCGCACCAGGCAATTATTTCAGATGACCTGAATGAGGAGATAAATCTTGGACTCCTTGACCTGCAACAGCTTTTCCCTGGTAAGAAATATGAAGTCCTTTTGATCCAATCCTATTCCAACGGATGGCCAGTTAACAGGGCATCATCAGGAAGCGATAACGGGAATAAAACTTCTATCACTAATCTATATATTGTTGGTGATGGCGCCAAAGGAAAGGGCGGGATAGAGGTGGAGGGTGTGGCGTTGGGGGTCAGGAATGCGATGGGGGAGATCGGGGTATGTTGAGGCAATCCTGATGTAAAAGAGAAGAGAAATAAACTCTTCAATTCCTCAATTTTTTTATTATTTATTAACAATCTTATCAACACGAAGGTTAAATATAGTCTTTTTTCATAATAACATCATCCATGGCAAAAAGGATCGCTCCACGATATGACCGGCTCTTTAGCGAAGGCAAATTCAACGCAACCCTCCTGATCGGACCTGACCCCCTGGGGGCTAATTTTGACTTCAAGGTCTTTCTTGAAGCCAGGCGAAGACTAATATCGATCGGCTTCAGGTTGACCGATAGCAAACGCGGGTTTGTGGAGTATCAAAAAATATTCAATTATAATAATAAGAATATTAAGGCAAGAATACGTCTTTTCCTTGGCCGCAATTTTAGCGGGAACCTGCAGGAAACATGGCGCGAAAGTATTGCTAATGAAGATCTCATATACCTTAAAACGCATGCGGGATATGGTAAACACCTGAGCCTGAGCGATGATGTTAGTTATTTTACGGATGCCTTAAAAGAAGGATTTGATCTTCCTGACAGGAAACTATACCAGTTGTTCTATCTTGATTGCTGCAAGAGTGAGATGTATTATAAGGATGTATTCAGGAACTATTTTGGGGGCGATGGCGCTGACCTTATTTTGCATAAATGGTTTTGCGATTACATGATAATTGGGCCGGTGGTGGTGCTGTTAAGGGAACTGATGGCTGGTTCTGACTTTGAGACAATTGTTTCGAAAATGAATGAGGAATATGGAATTCCTCACTTTGATGTGGAAGATGATCCGGCGGATAAAAGACTGGACAGGAAGATGGTGACTTATTCAATAAGCCAGAAGTGAGACTTTTCATCGGTCCCTTGTACGAGGCTATGAAAACTATTAACAAAAAAGGAGACTATATGAAATTTGATCAGGAATTTAGTATAGGAGTGAGTGGGCAGGTTAGGGGTGGTGGTATGTTAAAAAGGTTTTCTGCCCACTACAATTCGTATATATGCGAACAATGGTATATATAGTTTACGATTGGTGTAAACAAGTCAAAATATTGCAAAAAGAAAGATATAATGTCGGACAATCGATATATGTGTAGTCTGGAAGAAGTTCGGGTAGAATTTGGGAATAATTTATGCATAATCATGGAAAATCTTTTTAATAGAATAACCATTTGTAGAAACCAGAGGAACCGATCCAGAATCTATCCTATCCAAAATTCTTTTTTTTGGTTCCTCGTAATAAATTCTTGAAACACGAATAGTCGCAATCTCATTTTGCCAATATACTAAAATACGATGACGTAATTGAGGAAACACCAAATATGGAGATAAGATTTCACAGGAAACCGGAAATGGATAGACCTCGCATGTTAGTAGGTCTTCCAGGTATGGGAATGGTTGCCAAAAATACTATTGACTATATCATGGACTGCATAAAGCCGGAATTTTTCGCAGATATTTTTGTTCCGTATCTTTCACCTTCTGTTGCTTGTTTTGATAAAGGCCTCGTAATACCTATGGACAGGGACGTTAGTCCATTCAAATTTTACTATTCAAAGGAAAAAAATCTAATATTATTCTCAGGTGAGATGCAATTTGGCCAGGCTGCAAAAGATAACGAGCTTGCTGAGAAAATCGTAGAAGCTGCAAAGCTATGCGGTGTTGAAATAATTTATACGGTAATAGCCACACATATAAAAAATTATGTTGAAGAGCCGGAAGTATCCGGAGTTGCGACTTCACCCGAACTCTTAACTCTTCTGGAGAGCAAGGGAATAAAAACAGCAGATGGCAGGCTTCAGATAAGCGGAGTTAATGGAGTTGTAATAGAATCCGCATTGCGAAATGGAATAAAAGGGATATCACTTCTTAGCCAGACAGCATTTCCTGAAGCACTGGATATAAAAGCATGTTATGCAGGGATAAAAAAAGTTTCTGAAATATTAGAGATCGATATTGACTTGAGTAAAATCGAGATAGAAGTAAAAAAATTTGATGACAGCTTAAAGAGACATTTAAAAGAGATCAATGAAAAGAGAAAAAAAGATGACGATTTGAGTTATATTGGTTGAATGCTGGAAATTAAGTTCAAATTTTTTTCTCCAAAAACCTCTCGCAAATAGCAAGGTCTCCCGGCGCATTAACATTAAGCGCCAGCTCCTCCTCATCCAGGATAAGATTATAATCCTCCTGCTCCTTTCGAATTCTCTCTGAATCAAGTATGTTTATCCCGCATGGGACAATGAAATCGCCATTCTTATGAAAAACCGTATCCGGTCTTAAGCCAAGCCTGGTGAATACCTCAAGATTCATATGAACTGAAAGCGCAGGCGTGTTCACCTCAAAATATTTTTCGATTATCCTGTCTAAAAGTCCACTCGTGACAAGAGGAAGGTCAGCCATCATTATGAGTACACGCCCCCTGATACCTGCTTCTTCCACCGCGCCTATCATGTCAGGAACAAAACCTGTGCCTAACGTATGAATTATTTCAATTTTATTGTGGTCTTTCTTAAAATCATCAAGCCACTCATTAGTCTTTTTCACTCTTGGCGATGTGGCAATAATTATGCGTTCGATGTTCTTTGAACCAAGAAGAGCTTCGAGCACATATTGAATAAGCACTTTCCCGGAAAGTTGGGTGAGGGGTTTTTCATTCTTACCGAGGCGCGCTCCCTTACCGCCAGCCATTACAACAGCATCCATCCGATACCTCCTATATATAGCAGGGCTGCAAGTCGCCCGATCTCATTTGCCGCTCCAACTACATCCCCGCTCACACCTCCAAAATGGCGGTTTGCAGTATTAAGAACAAGAAGCCCCGCTAATTGGGATATTATGAATGCTCCAATACCTGTGACCCCAAGAACAACAAAACAAACTGCTGCCGAAAAAAAAGTTCCGATAATTAAGTCGGACTGCTTTGTATTATCAACGGTCATTGCCCCGAAACCCGCATGCAGCCTCCTCCCAAAAGCCGCAACAGTGACCATTGACTGCTTGGCGCTTGTTTCTGCCACAATCAATCCGGAAGGAAGAAGGAGGAATCTGTCTGATTCCTGGATTGAAACAAGAGATACGAAAACGCCAAGGAGCGCTATCATGCATAAAACAATGCCCCCAGTACCAATAGCCGTGTCACGCATGGCAGCGATCTTTTTTTCCTTTGTCCCGTGCGCCGCCAGACCATCGCCAAAATCAGCAAGCGCGTCAATATGGTTGAATCCTGTGAAATAATAGATCGCTATAATGACAAATAGTGAGATTATCATCGGAGGCAACATTGTCAATGAAGTTAAACCTATCACAATCAATGAAAAAATTATACCAATAACCGCGCCAACTACCGGGAACAGATAGATGTGCTTCATGAGATTTTCGATACCCTCCATGGTTATACCCACAGGTATCGTAGAAAGAAAACCAAAACCGCTTCTGATGGCTGATAAGAACTTCCTCATCCAGCGAAACCGCCTGCTTTGGGCTTATTAGTTGGCTTCCTGGTTCTTGTTTTTTTTACCTTCTTTTTTTCACGTTTTGCCCCGTCGTCCTTTCCTCTTGAATACATATTCGCGGATGCTCCGCCTATGAGCCCGGCGATCACATCATCCATAAAAGGTCCAAGTGCAGACAGGATACCGGGTTTTAATTTGTCAAATCTTACGTATTCAAATATCCCCTTGTCTCCACTGATGTATTTAGCGATACTCATCCCGATTACTTCATCCACAATAAGAAATGTCAGGTCTTTATTGAAGGTCTCTTTGCTCATACCCGGCAACTCGCCTTTCTCCCCTGCTTTTTCAAGAAGCATTCCTGAATATACGAGGATGCACAGGTTGGGATCAGACAGAGCGTGTTCTAATTCTCTTTTAAATACCTTTTCTGCTATTTCCTTAGTTTCGACTCCGGGATGGGGCACATAAAGTTCCATGGCGGTATGAACAAGAACATCTTCAGAAAGTCCGGCATCTTCAAAGACTTTGATGATACCTATCGTATTAGAAGTGTCAACGTCATCGGGCTGGTTTTTTTTCTTTTTTTCATTTTTGATATTTGATAATTTCATGAGTTTCTCCTGCAATTCAAACCATCTTTGTGGGCTTTGCTGCCATTTTGTTAATCCGTTACTAATGGAATCTTTCCATTAAAAATATTACTCCAATAACAACCAGAGAGGAAAAACCTACTAAAAAAACTGCATTTTTTATATGTACTGTCCCTGGATGCTGATATTTATCCCCCAATACATGGTATCCAACTTTCTCAAGCCGAACATTAAGTGCTCCTGAAACTGCGGCCATCGGCCAGCCTGAGTTGGGTGATACAGTCTTATTATGATCCTGTATACAAGTTTTTAAAGCATCAAATGGTTTACCGAAGAATATTGAAGATATAAATATAATTGCAAGTGACATTCTTGCAGGCACGAAATTGACAATATCATCAAGTTTTGCCGCTACATACCCGATCTCTTTGAAAGGCTCTTTCTTATAACCCACCATGGAATCAAGCGTATTTATCATGCGGTAAGCAAGGGCGCCTGGAAGACCGAATATCAGGAAATAAAATAACGGTGATAAGACGCTATCGACAAAGCTCTCCGCCAATGATTCTATGACGGCTGATGCCGATTGATGTGCGCTGAGCCCGGATGTATCCCTGCCAACAAAGGTTCTCAGGTCGTTTCTTACTTTTTCTATCTTTCCGGATTCAAGGTCTTTTTGTATCCGGATGGCAGAAACAAGCAGCATGCGAATGGAAAAGCTGGATTTCAGGAAATATGCCATAATCACAAGTCCTATAATTCCTGTTCCTATCAATTCAAGGGATCTTGCCAGTAAAACCGTTATCCCTGTACAAAAAATCACCATAAACAAACCATATACTTTCCTGTGTTGATAAGGAGCGGCGCCTGCGAACAGGTTGATCAGTTTTCCCATCCATACAACGGGATGAAAAAACGAAGGCATCTCCCCGAAAATTATATCAAAAAGAACTGCAAGGAGTAAAACCTGTATCTGGAAATCCATCATAAAACAGGCTCCATCACACGTTTCCAGACTTCCTTTATTTTCTTGCCATTCATCAACTCTTTTAACACATTTTCCGCAATGTGTCCCTGGTGGATAAGGTTACAGCCTGCGCAGCTCCAGACAGTCCCGCCTGTTGATCGATGAATAAGTTCCCCTCCTGTTCTGGTATTTTCACATGGGTAGAAGGGACAGAAACAGAATGTGCAATCCTGTCCTGCAAAATGGCACGGGTAATATTCGCAGTCTATCCTGCTCCTGGCGGCAACTCCCCGGTCAAGCGCTAAACCTATCTCTTTTTCTGCAAGTTCGCTTCCCCATTCTTTTATGACCTTTAGAAATGCTGCAACCATTGCGCGGTTCTCGTTTCTCTTTCGCACAGCCACACGAATGTGATTTTCAAGATCAAAGGAAGCGCAATCGCGAATAATAATACCATTTCTTAACATGCGTGCAGTCAGGTCAGCAGAACTCAAACCAAACTCTTTCAAATCTATGAGGATAAAATTCGTATCGCTGGGGTATGGTTTAAAGCCCCTGATGGAAGAAAGTTTTGATGTCAGCCATTCACGTTCTTTTTTTAACAAACCAAGCGACCTCTTGATATAATCCTGATTATCCTTTAGAAGTTCTTCACCTACTGCTGCGGCAATAGAGTTCATGTTCCAGTGAAGGCGGATATTGTTCATGAGTTCTGCCAGAACAGGTGATGCAACAACAAAACCGATCCTTAATCCGGGGACTGCGAACGTTTTTGTAAGTGAACGCAATACTACCACAAAATCGTTACACGCTGCAATATCTGCAATACTTTCGCGTGGATCGGCAAGTTCAATGAAAGCCTCATCCACAAATAAAAAAACCTCCGCAGACGCGCATTTTTCAGCCAGCAAAAGGACTTCTTTTCGATTTAAGAGCAATCCCGTAGGATTATTTGGGTTGCACAGGAAAACAGCTTTACAATTATCAATATTAATGTTTAAAATATCATCGTAATCGACTTTTTCAATACGCGCACCCAGGAGGAGGCATTGGAATTCATACTCTGCGAACGTGGGAGCCGGAATAATTACCAAATCATCTGGCTCAATAACCGTTTCAGCAAAAAGGCGGATCAATTCTGACGATCCATTTCCCGGAACTATGTTTTCGGAGGTAACATTAAGATAATCAGCCGCAGCTTTTTTAAAACCCCGATATCTGTTATCAGGATAATTGTTTATGTTCGTGCAGGCAGCTGATAATATCGAACGTAGTTTTGGCGGTCCCAGAGGATTGAGGTTAACACTGAAATCGAGCAGTTCTTGGGTATTCTTTCCAGCGGTCCGGGCACTTTCCAATAATCTTGCGCCGTGAATGCATGGTACAAGGCCAAACACATTTTTCCTGACTCTGTTATTAAGGGGCACAATCCCTTTTTTGTTTGCAGGGAATATTAAAGTGCTGTAAGCTATCAATTATTGCATGATTAGAAATATTTTCATAAATTATACCCATAGATACTGTTTTATTTATTTTAATATTGTTTAACTATTCTATAACAATTGGTTTTTATTCATATGATTATCATGTTAATCCAGCTGAATCGGTTTTTTCAAAAGTTGAAATACCACTATGTATAAAGTCATTTTATTAAAACAATAGGCTTTGCCATAGTTTTCACAACAACCTTTATATACTATGGTGCATGATTGTACTACAAGACAACAAAACGTTGTCGGGGTATGAATAAATATGGCAGAAATAAGAAATTTTGTATTAAGGGAAAAGAATGGAAAAGAGACCGGAGTATTTACGGGCCATCAGCCGCGCCAGGCAGCATTAAAGGCAGCCAATCGCAGCAAAGGAACAAAATCAAAACCAGTTGAATTAAGATTAAGGGAGAGAGGAACAAAAAAGATCCACATATACAAGGGATGGACAGAAGTCGTTGCTGCTCCAAAGAACAAACCAAAATGGATGCCATCAAAGATCAATAAGCCTAATGTAAAGAAAACAGGCGTCGAGCTGCTGGATAAAGTTTAATTAATATTTTTTTTTGATGACTGATATTTCCTCCCTGGGGGGAGTACTTTCTGTACTCTCCTCAAATTCACCTTCATTCATTATTCCACTTTTAAGGAAAGATTCTATGAGAGAATGAATACTTCACTCGATACAACAGTTTGATGGTAGTTTCCCCATCCTGTTATTGTTGGGTTGAGGACATCAATCAATGCCTCTTGTTTCCAGGCTTTTCCTTTCTTGATTATATCACTGATCTTTTCAGTAACTTTATCGATTGATTTATTAGATGGTTTAACAAGAAAGCTTACCATTATACTTTCTGAATGGTGAATTTGGCAGAATCACAGCAAAAAAATTTTAAAGAGGGGATTTGCATCCCTTCTTTCTAACTTACAATTATATTTTCACCTACCTCGATATCTGGAAGTTGCCGTCGCTTGAATCCGTGTACGATGGGGTATGGCCTACGCTGGTTATTCTTATCTTATAGTTAGTTGCTGTTGCCTGATTGCCAGGAATTGTCCAAGAATAACTACCATCGTTCGGAGTACTGCTCGCAATTACTCTGTTAACACTTGTTCCTTTAAGGAGTTCTATCTTAACATTTGCTGCTTGAGAAGTACCTGCTGTACCCCACGTTATTGTCTGGGTCGTGCCTCTCTTCCAATTCTCTCCTCCATTTGGAGCAGTAACTGTCAGGGAATCTGGAACCGATGCTTCCGTGATTGTAGCTGTGGCTTTACCGGTTGGTGTTATCACTTCTACGGTGTCGCCGACTGCTGCCTGGGAAGCTTCTGCTACGACCTGTGTATCGGTTGAACTGGTGATACTTTCAGATGCTACGCGTGTTCCATCAGACTTTACAATGACAACCATCGTCTGATCTGCTCCAAGTCCTGCACCATCAATGGTCAAGGTTGTACCTGACAATTTCGCTGATGATATTGTACCTGGTGCTACAGCCATTACTGTG
>CAJPFJ010000069.1 GCA_905339155.1 Methanosarcinales archaeon | reverse complement strand
AGGATATATTATGGATATCCTATGATATAAATCTTTCGGTCTGATGATATTGTTTTATCGAAAAAATGGATATTGGTATTGATGGTGAGTGCTAAAATTTGTACTGTATTAATTTTTTAACATTCTTTCGGAGATACTGTTTAGAGAGGTAAGTTTATCCTTTACCTTTGGGTCTAAACAGATCGTTGTGGTAGCTGCCATATGTGTTACTATAGGCACCTATATGTAATTATTCTTCGGTAATTGAAAAAAGAATGTGACCTACAATTTCATTATTATGCTGCATAGCCTGCGATACTTATTTTAGAAACGAATTTAATGAAGTCTTATAAAAAATGTCTGAAATCACCATTCTGGGAATTGAGGGAACTGCATGGAACCTGAGCGCAGCAATTGTTGATGAAAAAGATGTTATTGTAGAAACTACGGCCACATATCGCCCCGCAATCGGAGGCATACATCCCCGTGAGGCTGCGCAGCATCATGCCAATCATATTACAAAAGTGGTAAGTGAAACCCTGAAGAAAGGAGGACGAAAAGTAGATGCAGTGGCATTTTCCCAGGGACCGGGACTTGGCCCATGCCTTCGTACAGTTGCAACAGCGGCAAGAGCACTTGCATTATCACTTGATGTCCCACTTATCGGGGTTAACCACTGCATTGCGCATATTGAGGTCGGGAGATGGAAAACACCGGCAAAAGACCCGGTGACATTATATGTAAGTGGGGCGAACTCGCAGATACTGGCATACAGGAAGGGTCATTACAGGGTATTCGGGGAGACGCTTGATATCGGCATCGGCAACGCCCTTGATAAGTTCGCCAGGTCGGTCGGGTCTGCGCATCCCGGAGGACCAAAAGTAGAAGAACTTGCAAAAAAGGCTTCAAAATACATCCCGTTGCCATATACTGTAAAGGGCATGGATTTCTCATTCTCAGGATTGACAACAGCAGCGCAGGAATCTGCAAAAAAATACCCTCTGCCTGATGTCTGCCATTCATTCCAGGAAACTGCTTTTGCAATGCTTGTGGAAGTAACAGAACGTGCTGTTGCGCATACAGGAAAAAACGAAGTCCTGCTTGCGGGCGGCGTGGGGGCGAATTCGCGCCTGCGTGAGATGCTCACGATCATGTGTGAAGAACGGGGAATTGAATTCTATGTTCCAGAAAAGCGATTCATGGGAGATAACGGCGCAATGATCGCTTATCTTGGCCTTCTGATGTATAAATCAGGCTACAGGACATCGATCGCGCAGTCTAAGGTCAATCCCAACTTCAGGCCTGATGAAGCAGTGGTGAAGTGGAATCCGCAAGTCGTTGATATGTTCATAGAAGAAAAACCCGATCAGCAAGGGAAAATCGCAAGCGGTGCCGAAGCCGTGATCACACTTTCCGGCAATACTATCATCAAAACAAGGATATTGAAACGGTACCGCCTCAAGGAAATAGATGAGACCTTACGCAAGGAAAGAACACGAACTGAAGCCAGACTGATATCAGAAGCGCGCAGATGCGGTGTTCCAGCCCCGATAATAAGGGATGTTTCAGATTTCGAAATAAAAATGGAATACATAGACGGGACGGCCCTGAAAAAAGTGATTACACCTTCGCTGAGTGAACAGACGGGAGAATTGATCGGGCGCCTGCATACGTATGGAATAATACATGGCGACCTTACCACTTCTAATATCTTATATCAGTATGATAAACTCTACCTGATCGATTTTGGACTTGCATATCTTGATAGAACAGTGGAAGCACGGGGGGTTGATGTGCATGTGCTTTTCCAGACTTTTGAGAGCACGCATGAGAACCATGAAGAGCTTATGGAGGCTTTTAAAAAAGGATATGCGCGGAGATTTGAGGGTGCTGGTGAGGTTCTGGGGAGGGTAAGAGATATTGAGGGAAGGGGGAGGTATGCGTGACTGGGTATTTCGATGAGACAAATGTGAACAATCGTTATCAATAATTGCCCGTAAAAATGAATAATTCAAAAACCTTATAAACTTGTTTTTCCTACTAACTAGGTGTACTATTAGGCGGTGAATTATTTTGTTAAGTGTTAATGAAAAAGCAATGGAAATTGCAGAAGAAATGATGGATTGGTCTGAGGAGTTAAAAATCAAAGCCCTGGAACTGAAAAACGGCGGCAAAGTCATAGATTGCGGAATAAACGTACCAGGGGGGTATGAAGCTGGTCTATTGTTCACTGAGGTCTGTATGGGAGGATTCGGAGGTTGTTCAGTATCAGTACATAAAATAAGTGATATACCGCTTGCGTTCATAGATGTTACAACGGATCATCCTGCGATGTCATGCCTCGGAGCACAAAAAGCCGGGTGGAGGATAAGTGTGGATAAATATTTCGCTATGGGTTCAGGTCCTGCAAGGGCTCTTGCTCTTAAACCCAAGAAAACTTATGAGCGGATAAAATATGAAGATGATTACGAGTATGCTGTTATAGCTCTTGAATCAAACCAGCTTCCTGATGAAAAGGTAATTGATACAATAGCAGAGGCGTGCCATGTTGATTCCGGGAATGTGATCGCACTCGTTGCGCCTACAGCCAGTATCGTTGGTTCAGTGCAGGTTTCAGGACGCGTTGTTGAGACCGCAATATTCAAGCTCAATGAACTGGGATATGATACTACAAAAATAATGAGCGGCACAGGTTGCGCACCGATCGCCCCAGTCGTCAAAGATGACCTGAAGGCCATGGGAAGCACCAACGACAGCGTCATATATTATGGTTCAGTATTCCTTACCGTCAGGGGATTTGAAGAAGATAAATTTAAAATGGTACCGTCCAGTACATCAAAAGATTACGGAAAACCATTCTACAAGACATTCAAGGATGCAGGATATGATTTCTTTAAGATCGATGCTAATGTGTTCGCCCCGGCTGAAATTACAGTAAATGATCTTGAAACAGGCAAGGCATATCATGCCGGCCACCTGAATAGTGAAGTTATTCTGGAGTCTTACGGTATAAGCGGTATTTGAACACCCGTTTATAACATATCAGAAAGCAGATTTTTCTCAGGTATATCCATTACTTTTTTCCCGGGGTCGCGAAGCTCAAAAAGGGCAATATTTTTTGCGCCAATTTTTTTCCGTGTGTACATCAATTGTCCGCCATTTTTAAGGAATGAACTATATACTTCTTCAAACTGTGCTTTTTCCTCATCAATTAGCTCGATAGAAGACA
This sequence comes from Methanosarcinales archaeon, assembly GCA_905339155.1. Taxonomy (GTDB): domain Archaea; phylum Halobacteriota; class Methanosarcinia; order Methanosarcinales; family Methanoperedenaceae; genus Methanoperedens. The sequence goes on along the minus strand of CAJPFJ010000069.1, from coordinate 20,407 downwards.
ATTTCCCAGACAGGTGATTTATCGCTATCATCAAATTTACCTCTCTTACTCTCTTTAACTTTGCTTTTTCCTCCTCGCTCCCGATATAAACGCTTCTTTTAAGCTCAGTGGACCAGCCCACCATTTTTCGTTTGAATTCAATGAAAGTGATAGGAACAAATTCCCCTTCCTGGGGTTTGGAAAATTGCTTTATTAAATGATATTCGTCCATGATTTCAAATGATTTAATAACTCCGAAACGCTCATGCAAAGAACCACAGACCGCTCTATCATGAGATTCACTGTGCCCTCGATACCAAGCGTCCTGAAGTCTGTCCTGAGACCAAGAAGGGGTTTGCCTTTTGCGAATGCAAAACCTATCTCCCATGCTGTTCCTGAATCAACATCTGCCCCATCTATAACAGCAACGAGTATATCCGAATTCTCAATCCCTTTCAGGTTTTTATTAAAAATTATTTTCTGTCGATCTTTCATATCTTTTATATTGTTGGAATCCTCTTGCGGCAGGAATACCTTAAAGCCTGCGCTTATTATCTCATCCCTGAGCTTTCGGTTAAAATCACACTCAGCTTCCGAAAAAAGCGGCGCTGCGATATAAACAGTTTTCATAATGCATACACGACCTGTTAGTTAAATAAGATTTCTAAAGCAATGTGAAAGTATTGATTTCCGCTATTTTTTCAAGAGCGGCGCCGACCTGTCATCGATCTGGAGGACACAAATGTCGAAGAAATGTCTTTAATATTATTTTTTTTGCACTCCTTCCGTCTCATCCACCAGCTGCACAGCTTTCTCCTCCTCCGTTTCCTCCTCTTTCGCAAGCGTGGCCACGCCCACAACCCTGTCCTTTTCCCCGACATTCATTATCTTAACACCCTGGGTATTCCTGCCCTGCACTCGTATTCCGCTTGCAGGCACACGAATAATGATGCCGTTTGAAGTCGTGACCATGATCTCTTCATCCTCGCGCACTGTCCTTATATCCACGACATTTCCATTCCTGATATTGACATCGATGGTGATAACACCCTGGCCGCCCCGGTTGCTGGTGCGGTACTCATCAAATACAGTGCGCTTACCGAACCCGTTCTCGGTCACAGTAAGAAGGGTTGCGCCCTCCTCCACAACTGCCATGCTAACGACTTCATCCTCGCCTACAAGCCTTACACCTCTCACACCGTATGCGCTTCGTCCCATATCCCTCACATCATTCTCGTTGAACCTGATGGCTTTGCCGTGCTTGGTCCCGATAACCATTTCCTTTGTCCCATCCGTGAGCTTTACGGATACAAGTTTATCCCCTTCATCAAGAGAGATGGCGATAATGCCTGTTTTCCTGACATTTGCAAAATCAGTAAGTTCCGTCTTCTTGGCCGTTCCCTTCTTTGTGACCATCAAAAGATAGTGTTTCTCATCAAACTTGCTGATCGGAATATACGCGTTGATCTTTTCATCCTGCTCAAGCTGTAGCAGGTTGACGATGGCAGTGCCTCGTGCCTGCCTTCCAGCTTCGGGTATCCCATATACTTTCAGCCAGTAAACTTTGCCTTTGTCGGTAAAGAAAAGGAGATAATCGTGAGTATTGCCGATAAAGAGGTCACTTACGAAATCTTCTTCCTTGGTCTCCATACCCATTACACCCTTCCCTCCGCGGCGCTGTTGTTTGTATGAATCCACTGAAATGCGTTTGATGTAACCGCTATTGGTTATTGTGATAACATCGTCTTCTTTCGGAATTAAGTCCTCAGTCACACGGTCGCCTGTACTATCAATTATCTCGGTCCGCCTCTTATTTGAAAAGCGGGCTTTAATGTCTGCAAGTTCTTCTTTTATAAGCGCAAGTATTTTTATTTCACTTCCCAGAAGATCTAATAGCCATGCTATTGTCTTCTGGAGCTCCCCGTACTCAGCATCGATCTTCTCGCGTTCAAGACCCGTAAGCCTCTGGAGTCTCATATCAAGGATAGCCTTTGCCTGTTCAATGCTCAGGCCGAACTTTGTCATAAGACCGTCACGCGCTTCATCAGGTGTCTGAGAGGCCCTTATGAGCTTGATAACTTCATCTATATGGTCCAGCGCAATTATCAGTCCTTCGAGTATATGGGCGCGCGCCTGTGCTTTCTTGAGCTCGAACTGGCTTCTTCGTATTATGACCTGCTTCCTGTGGGAAATAAACTGTATGATTAATTCTTTTAATGGTAGAACCATTGGGCGCCCATCCACAAGAGCGAGGTTGATAACTCCAAAAGTTGTCTCAAGCTGCGTATGCGAATACAGCTGGTTCAAAATGATATTGGCCTGTGCCTGTCGTGATATCTCAATAACGACGCGGATCCCATCCTTGTCGGATTCATCGCGAAGATCGGTTATCCCCGCGATCTTCTTTTCCCGGACGAGTCCGGCAATATCTTCGATCAATTTTGCCTTATTCACCTGATAGGGAAGCTCATTAACGATGATCGTTTCCTTGTTCTTTACTTCCTCGATTATTGCCCGGGCGCGCATTTTTATTGAACCGCGGCCTGTGGTGTATGCATCGATTATCCCTTGCCGCCCGTAGATAAAACCCGCCGTGGGAAAATCAGGTCCCTTGATGATGCTGTTAAGCTCTCGCGCATCAATATCCGGTTTGTCGATGACCATCGTTATGCCATCGATAACTTCGCCAAGATTGTGTGGCGGCATGTTGGTCGCCATGCCCACGGCGATACCTGTCGAGCCATTGATAAGGAGGTTCGGGAGCTTGCACGGAAGAACAGACGGTTCTTTTAATGAATCATCGTAGTTTGGAATGAAATCCACTGTTTCTTTATCGATGTCTCCGAGGATCTCGTCTGCGATCTTTCCGAGGCGGACTTCAGTGTATCGCATTGCAGCGGCTGAATCTCCATCAATACTTCCAAAATTTCCCTGCCCATCTATTAACGGATAGCGAAGCGAAAATTCCTGTACCATCCTTACAAGAGAATCGTAAACAGCGATATCGCCGTGAGGGTGGTATTTACCAAGAACATCTCCCACGATCCTTGCTGATTTCTTGTAGGGCTTATCGTGGGTCATCCCCTGCTCGTTCATTGCATAGAGGATGCGCCTGTGTACCGGCTTCAGGCCGTCCCTGACATCAGGGAGGGCGCGCCCAACGATGACGCTCATTGCATAATCGATGTATGAGCGCTTCATCTCGTCTTCGATGTTGACGAGTGTGATCTTTTCTGGTACAAGGATTTGCTGTTCTGGTTCTGTGGATTCTGGTTCTGGCATGAGTATCAGCTTGGATAAATATATATTAATTTTTCAATAATTTCGAAACGATTTCTAAAATTTTTTCACTATCGTTAATGCTTACCTGCGCATCCTGTTTTAGATACACCTCAGATTGTGTGCAATAGAACACGGATTGCGCGGATGCACACGGATTCTTGATTTTTTCGGCAATATCTATAGCTCGATGGGCATCTTTATATTCCATATATGACCTTTCCTTTTTTCATGATTGATGTAATAAATGCATTAGTGACATTTTTCCATTTCTCCACTTCATGAGGAGTATAAACAATGATATCTTTCGGAACTCTAAAATCACGAAGCAACTTCCTTATTGGAAGCACTCTCTTATGCATCGGTTCATCCGATGGCATTATCACCAATAAATCCAGATCGCTATCTTTCGTGGGCGTTCCATAAGCGTATGAGCCAAAAACGATTATCTTCTCAGGATGGACTGCGCTGACGATGCGCTCTTTAATCTCCTGGATGAGTTCTTCTGTTATTGGCTGCATAATAATTTTATGATTCGCTTTGTTTTAAGATTTCCTGGCTGCGAGTCGCAAGCTTTCTATTGAACCACGCATCGATATGCTCCGGGTCACTCTCAATAACCCTGTCATAACACTTTATCGCTTCTTCATATTTATTCAAACTATGAAGGGCAAGACCTTTGCCGTACCACGCATAGAAATAATCAGTGTTAATCTCAAGCGCCTTATCACAGCATTTTATCGTTTCATCATATTTTTCCAGGTAATAAGACGCAAGTCCTTTGCAGTACCATGTATCAGCATGGTCGGGATATAATTGTATGGCAGTTTCGTAAAATTTTATCGCTTCATCAAACCTGTCCTGGATATGAACCATCAGTCCTTTGTTATACCATATAAACCAGGAATAAGCATCAGTTGGTTGAAGTTCAATTTCTTTATCAAAACATTTTGCAGCGTCTTCAAACTTGTCAAGGCTTCGCAGGGCAAATCCCTTCCAGCGCCATGCTTTTGAATGTCTGGGATTGATCTGTAAAACACTGTTATAATATTTTATTGCGTTGCTAAATTGATTTAAATTATGAAGCGCGCGTCCTTTATTGAAGAGGGCGTCAACATTTTTAGGTTCAAGCTTCAGTATCCTTTCAAAAGATTCTATTGCTTCTTTATATTTTTTTGAATCACTGAAGGCAAGACCTTCTGTTTTCCATTTTTCTAGATTTTTTCTTTTTGCAGATGATTTCATAAATGTTATCTCAATTTTGTTAGTTAACTATTTTGTTCATATATTTACACCATTTTCCAATATATCCATTATGAACTGGTCCCCAATTTGTCTTCTTTTTTCAGCTTCTTCAGGAGTAAGCACAATAGGCGCTACCGGTAGTCCATCCCTCAAGTCACGAATGAGGCGTTTGGCGGAAGCTATTCTATCAAAGAACCGTTCGTTGCTTGGTGCTATAACTAGCAAGTCTATGTCGCTGTCTTCTGTTTCCTCTCCCCTCGCATAAGAACCGAATAAAATTACGGTATTGGCATCATATTTTTCCTTCAACCGTTCGCTTATTCTTTTCATCCGGTACAATATCTCTCGTTTCATGATTTTTTTAATTGATCAGTACCCACTACATAATTTGTCATAGAAACTTTTTCACACATCCAGGTTCCTTACATCCTTCGCATGCTTCTCGATGAACTCGCGCCTTGGCTCAACCTTGTCGCCCATCAGTATCGTGAATATCTCATCCTCCTTGATCGCATCTTCAAGCGTGACCTTGAGCATCGTCCTTGTCTGGGGATCCATAGTCGTATCCCATAGCTGCTGGGGATTCATCTCACCAAGACCTTTGTAGCGTTGCATTGTGATGCCTTCTCTTCCTATCTCAGCAAGCTTCTTGTTGAGTTCCTCCTCGTTATATACATAGAATTCGGATTTGCCTTTCTTCACCTTAAATAGCGGTGGCTGCGCAATATAAATATACCCTTTCTCGATAAGCGGGCGCATATACCTGTAGAATAAAGTGAGAAGCAGTGTCCTGATATGGCTTCCATCAACATCAGCATCAGTCATTATGATTATCATGTGGTATCGGGTTTTCAGGAGATCGAATTCTTCCCCTTCCCCAATGCCTGCGCCTATGACCGTGATGAGCGCCCGGATCTCCTCATTCTTTAAGATCTTTGTGAGACGCGCTTTCTCCACGTTCAAGATTTTGCCGCGAAGTGGGAGGATTGCCTGGAACTTTCGGTCGCGCCCCTGTTTTGCTGAGCCGCCTGCCGAATCTCCTTCCACGATATATATCTCGCTTTTTGCAGGGTCTTTCTCGGAGCAGTCCGCAAGTTTGCCGGGTAGCGAGCCAACTTCAAGCGCACTTTTCCTTCGTGTAAGTTCACGCGCTTTTCTTGCAGCCTCTCTTGCCTCGGCAGCCTCAAGCGCCTTCATTAGTATGTTCTTCGCAGCAGCAGGATTTTCTTCAAGGAATTCAGAGAGCCCTTCAGAAACCAGTGTCTCCACGATACCTTTAATGTCGCTGTTCCCAAGTTTTGTCTTCGTCTGTCCTTCGAATTGAGGATTCGTGAGCTTGACATTGATTATAGCAGTAATCCCTTCCCTGGCATCCTCGCCTGAAAGCTTGTCCTCGCCCTTTAAGAATCCTTTTTTCTTGGCGTAATCATTTGATACCTTGGTAAGAGCTGCTTTGAATCCGACAAGATGTGTCCCGCCTTCATGCGTATGAATGTTATTTGCGAAAGGGTAGATGTTCTCGGTATAGCTGTCATTGTACTGCATTGCGATTTCCACAACAGTAGTGTCTTTTTGCTTCCTGAAATAAATGGGTTTCTCATGCAGCACGTTCTTGTTCTTGTTCAGGAACTCCACAAATGAAACTATCCCACCCTCGTATTGGAAGACATGCTCTACCTGAGTGAATTCTTCTTTCAGGGATATTTTGACACCCTTGTTTAGAAAAGCAAGTTCACGCAACCTATTTTCAAGGCTTTCGATGTTAAATTCAAGCGTTTCAAAAATAGTCTTATCCGGTTTGAATGTAATTGTCGTTCCTGTATGTGTTGATTCACCAATAGTGGTTACCGGTGTTACAGGTTTTCCGCATTCATATCTCTGCTTATAAAGTTTTCCATCACGCCTGACTTCCACTTCAAGCCATTCGGAAAGAGCATTTACTGCAGAAACCCCGACCCCGTGAAGGCCCCCTGATACTTTGTAAGCATTGTTGTCGAATTTTCCACCTGCATGGAGCATCGTCAGGACAACTTCAAGTGCCGATTTCTGGAATTTCGGTATGACTTCGATCGGGATACCTCTGCCATCATCCACGACTTTTACACTGTGGTCTGGCCTTATCGTTACTTCTATATTCGTGCAGTAGCCAGCAAGCGCCTCATCTATACTATTATCCACAACTTCATAAACAAGATGATGGAGCCCCTTTGAATCCGTACTTCCGATATACATGCTCGGGCGTTTGCGTACTGCTTCAAGCCCCTCAAGCCCCTGTATCTGTCCTGCCCCATATTCATTAATTACTTCATTCATATCGAGTACCTTTTTAATAATTATAATAATATTTTATTTAAAATTTTCCGGTTTTCAACTAATTTTAAATCAAATTTCACGCCTTCAGTCTTTGAATACTTTCGGGCTTTGATTGTTTTTATAGTTTATATACCTTATCGCAACAACGCATCTCGATTTTGATTTTATTAAAAAATTGTTATTTTTTGAATGTTTTTTTATCAGCAAATCCGTACATTTTGGAGAATTCAAGGAGATGCCGGGCGGATTGTGATCGATCCTATTACTCTTTATGAAATGATTTTTAACAGGTGAATTCTAATACAAAATGCTCGATTGAATCAAAAGTATTTTTTTTCTATCTACTTTATATTGAACTTTACCCCGATCTTGAACAATCTCTTTGTAGGCAAATTCCTGAGTTCGCATCCGGTTTTCTTTTTAAGTTCTTCCAAAATTTCAGTTAACCTCTCTTCGCTATTGGCTGAAACTGTGAACCATACGTTAAAATTAGCAGGCCGCAGATAGTTATGCGACACTTCTTCATATTCATTGATAATACCTGCGACTTCATCTACCCTATCAGGCGGTATCTTCATCGCAACAAGAGTGCCCATACCGCCAGTCTTCTTTGTGCTTATTATGGGGCCTATGCGCCTTACAGCGCCTTCTTTCTGAAGCCTCTGGATTCGCCTTATTAAATCATCCTCTTTTAGTCCCAGGGTTTTCCCCAACTCTTCGAAGGGTTTGTTCACGATGGGAAAGTCTATCTGAATTGCGTTCAATATTTTTTTATCAACATCATCCAGCGAAATTTTAGATATAGACAACAAAATCACTTCCCTTTTGGTTCATATACGCAATACGGCTCTTCTTCCAGATAATCTCCCGTACTTGCATATGCCCTGGCGCGGCAGCCGCTGCATACATTCTTATACTCGCACAGGCCGCATTTGCCTTTAAGCAATCCAGGGTCGCGAAGGTCGCAAAAAACTTTTGATTTCTCCCATATCATCTTAAAAGGTTTTTGCTTGATATTCCCGGCCAGAGCAGGAAGATATCCGCATGGATATACATCGCCTTTGCTGGAAACAAAACAAAAGGCAGACCCTCCAAGGCAACCTTTTGTCATGGCTTCAAGACCATGGGTTTCAGGTGTGATTCGTATCCCTTCTGCCTTTGCACGTTGCCGCATTATCCTGAAATAATGGGGAGCACATGTGGCTTTTAACTGCATTCTCTTATCCTTGCTCTTGTCATAGAACCAGTTTAGCACACGTTCATATTCCTCAGGAGGAATTTCTTCGGATTCTATCTCCTCGCCCCTGCCTGTCGGGACAAGAAGGAAAATATGAAGGGCTGATGCTTTGAGTTCGATAGCAAGATCATAGATTTGCGGGATTTCCTTAAGATTTCTCTGTGTTATCGTGGTATTTATCTGGAAACCCAAACCCTCTTTTTTCAAGATGTCAATTGCGGCAAGAGAAGCTTGGAATGCGCCTGGCTCTCCTCTGAAAACATCATGCATTTCCTTAGTTGCCCCGTCAATGCTTATGCTTACCCGCTGGATTCCCACATCTTTCAATTTCCTGACAATTCCAGGAGTAAGAAGCGTACCGTTTGTCGCAAGCACTGCACGCATTCCCTTTCCTTTTATATATTGCGCTATCTCATATATGTCAGCTCGAAGAAGAGGCTCTCCGCCTGTGAGGATTATTATCGGCTTGTACTCGACCAGTTCATCTACGAAATGCTTTGCCTCGGCAGTAGATAATTCCCCGGGCTGCGGCTCTTTAATTGCGGATGCCCGGCAGTGGATACAGGCAAGGTTGCAGGCGTTGGTCAGTTCCCATGCGATGAGTCTTGGGGGTTTAACTTTTTGTTCTATCAATAAAATCACGTATTATCGCATTATCTTTTATTACCTTAATCTTTATGTAATAAGCGAAGAAATAATACTGCTATGAATTTGAGTTATTTAAATATAGCTTTTGGAATAGTGTGGATCGTGTTCATAGTTTATATTATAAACCTGCTCTGGCAGCGAAGGGCTCTTGATAGCGAACTTAAAATGCTTGAAAGTTTAAAATAATAGAATCTTAAAAAATAAAAAAACATGAGCATTGAAAATATCCTGGATTATGAAACAGTAGCAGTCGTGGGGATATCCGGGGATCCAACGCGTCCGAGCAATTTTGTCGCACGTTTTCTCATGGAGCATGGTTACAAAATAATTCCAGTTAATCCCAAATTTACGGAATGGGAAAAGAAAAAATGTTATCCTGACCTTTTATCTATACCGGTAAAAGTGGATATTGTTGATATTTTCAGGCGCTCTGAAGCTATTCCTCCCATCGTGGATGAAGCAATTGCAATAAAAGCAAAAGTTGTCTGGATGCAGGAAGGCATTATCAATGAAGAAGCTGCTGCAAAAGCAGAAAAAGCGGGGATCGAAGTTGTTATGGATAAGTGCATAAAAATTGAATATGCAAAATTCAAAAGCAGATGAGTTTATGGTACTGAGAGCCAGGCAAAAGATAATTTAAGAGAAGCTAAAGAAGCTTCAAATTACCGGTTATCCTATCCAGTTCCCCGACCTCAGCAGGCCCAATTCCAAGAACAGTAGTCGTTCCGGGGGGCACTTCGGTCAATCCTGCATCAGTGATCAGTACTGCTGGAAGACCATGCCTTCTTGCCAGCTCTCTTAATTCAAAAAGTTCCTTCAGGCCCGGAACTCGTAAGACAACTTTCTTCTGGCCTCCTTCTTTCCATGCATCGCGGACTTTTTCACTCGTAAATTCGTATGTGGAAATGGCTGCATGGGCGACCTGGACAGCAAGTTTGCCTTTTGATAATTTCAGGTCATCGCGCACAATTATGCATTGTTTATAATCAGCCATGAATAACACCTATGGTCATTGAAAAAGAATACAAGGTCACTTGATCATCATGCCTTTATCATCAAATTTCAATACATCTTTCTGATCTCCCCACGCTTTTCCCAGCCTGAGGGATTCTTCCATGTCAAAATCCCCAACTACTAAATTTTCAGCAGTTTTAATGATAGCCTCAAAGGGGATTGATAATACGTTTTCGGATTTTTTTATTATGACCCTTTTGCCATCGATTGCTATGCTTTCCCCGATATCAATATAGTTCTGTTTAACAAATTTACCTATATACAAATGAGTCTTTAACTGTCCGTCTTTTTCTAAATTCGCAGGATTTTTCTTGAAAAAACCAGTGATCTTGGCAATAATAGACATTTACTCCTTTTATTGTTTATTCTTGAATAAATACTATTGGAACAATAATTGATGCAAATCCTGTGTTAGACCATTTTATTCACCTTTAATCATTTTCGCAATATTTTTTCCAAACTCCCTGCATTTCGCAAGTCCTGCCTCATCGGGCTTTTCATGAATAAGAAGCCCATCAATCGTGTTCATGCCAAAGCCTTTGAGCCTGTTCGTTATAAGATCCACGACTTCAGGAGACCAGCCATAGGAACAAAAAGCTGCACCTGTTTTTCCTTTCAGGTCAACATTTTTTGCCTGCTCAATAAAAACCTCAAGTGCGGGCATAATTTCATGATGATAGGTTCCCGAACCAAGGACCAGCCCGTCAATTCCCTTAATATCTTCTATTTTTGCCTCATGGACATGAGTCAGCTTAACATCTAATCCTTCTGATTCTAAAGCTTGAGCTATTGCTTTTGCCATTATCTCGGTATTATGTGTTGCAGAATCGTATATTATTGCCACTATTGTCATATTTTACCCCGATTTATCAGGAGTTCTTTATTCGTTTATTGCCAATAAGATTATCGCAGATATATTTATTTCAAAGAACCCAGACTCGAATTTAAATGAGTTTAATTATATAAGAAATTCTAATTAAAGAAAATACCACCGCCCCCCAACCCGCCGAAACTTTCTTACCTACAGTAGGTTAGACTCTTTATGTACTTAAATCTCTTTCCCCAAACTATACCCTAGCACAGAATATTCCTCTAATGAAAATATGAAGCTATTTCCAATACGGTTTTCTCAACTCAATATATGCATTATGAGCCACAGTTGCACCGTTCGCTACGGCCACTACAACAAGCGCAAGATCAGAGGCGATGTCTCCGACAGCATATATCCCATCAATATTGGTCTTCTGGGTCTTATCAGTTTTAATATATCCTTTCTCATCCATTTCAAGTCCGAGTTTTTTAAAAATCTCAGTGTTTGGAGTCAGGCCCACCGCCAGAACCACCGCATCCACAACCTGCTGGATGTTTTCATCTTCCTTCAGGTCTTTCATTATAACTTTTTCGACCCTGTCGGTACCGGAAATTTCAACGATTTCGGTATTATATAAGACCTTGATTTTATCGATCGCTTTCATGCGTTCTATCTTATTCGGGACTGCCCGTAATTCATCATTCTTGCAGGCAATGGTGATAAGATCAGCTGTATCAGCCAGGCTTAACGCTGCATCCGCTGCTGAATTTCCTCCGCCGACTATTAATACGCGCTTTCCTGTGAAATTCTGGGGATTCCTGACATAATAATACACGCCCTTTTCATTCTTGCTGAATTTCTCTTCACCCTTTATACCACCTGTCGCAGGAGAACTCCCGGTTGCAAGAACCAGGATCTTACCCCTGTATTCCCCGCTTTCTGTAATAACCTTCTTATCTGGCGATATCTCATTCACACGTTCCTTTTTCAGTTCCACTTTCAGTTTCTTTGCTTCATTCATCCAGCTATTTACAAGGTCAGAGCATGTTGATTTTTCACAGAGTCCGGGGAAGTTCTCGATCATCTTGTTCGGGCATAACCATGACAGGATGCCCCCCCAGTTGGAAGCTTCAAAAATCGCTGTCTTAAGTCCCCGGTATGCGCACAAAATCCCTGTGGTCAGCCCACCCGGACCGCCGCCCACTATTATCACATCAAAATCATATTTTTCTGATTCAAGCTTTGCCTTCTCCTCTTTGTGAGCCATGTAATCCTTGATGGCAGCATGAAGAGCATCTGCTGCAAGGTTAGAGCAGTGCATCTTGATGAGGGGCAAACCTCCAAGTTCTTCGGCAACATCAGCGCGTGTGATCTTAAGGGCCTCTTCCAGCGTTTTCCCGATAGCCATTTCCGTAATCATACTGCTTGTTGCGATAGCAGATCCGCAGCCGAAAGTCTTGAATTTCACATCCTTAAGAATATTGTTCTCGACTTTGATCTGGATTTCCATTAAGTCCCCACACACCGGATTTCCAACTCTTCCTGTGCCATCTGCATCCTTAATCTGCCCCACATTTCTCGGATTCCTGAAATGATCCATTACCTTTTCTGAATATTCGAATTGTTCTTCCATATTATTTCCTCGTGTAAAGCGGCGACAATTCCCTCAATCTTGCAACTATCTTCGGGACTGATTCAATTACATGATCAACATCTTCTTCGGTGTTACCACGCCCAAGAGTAAGCAATAGTGAGCCATGCGCTTCCTCATGCCTTAAACCCATTGCGATAAGAACATGCGAGGGCTCAAGTGTTTTTGAAGAACAGGCTGATCCTGTGCTTGCTGTTATCCCCAGGTCATTAAGCTGAAGTATTATGCTTTCACCTTCTATGAAGCTGAACCTGAAACTTGCATTATTTGGAAGCCTTTTTGTCCTGTGGCCTGTAAGATAGGTATATTCCATTTTAAGTATATTATCGATAAGCTCATCCCGCATTTTTATATTTCTTGCGCTCTGGTCTAACATTTCTGTTTGTGCGATCCGGGCGGCTTTGCCCATGCCGACGATACCTGGAATATTCTCCGAACCACTTCTCATCCCGAATTCCTGCCCTCCACCGAGAATGAAAGGAATAATTCTTACTCCCTGTTTGATATATAGCGCGCCTGCACCTTTCGGACCACCCAGGTCATTTGAAGAAAGGGTCAAAAAGTCGATATGTTCCTTTTCAACATCTACTGGAATTTTACCAACAGCAGCAGTCCCGTCAACATGGAACAATACCTTCGCATCAGAAACGATCTGGCCAATTTCTCTTATCGGCTGGACTGTTCCAATTTCGCCGTTAGCATACATTATTGAAATCAGGATCGTTTTATCTGTTATAGCATTCTTTACCTGTTCGGGATCCAGGAGTCCGTCTTTATCGACAGGAAGATATGTGACATCAAATCCATTCCTTTGCAGGTCTTTTAAGGTATTCATCACTGACATGTGCTCTATAGAGGTCGTGATTATATGATTTCCTTTATCCTTATAGCGCATAGCAGCGCCACGAAGTGCAAGATTGTTGGATTCTGTTGCACAAGAAGTGAAAATGATGCTCTTTGGATTCTGGGCGCCGATCAAAGTTGCTACGCTTATCCTGGCGTTTTCAAGCTCCCTCTTCGCTTTTCGTCCTTGAGAGTGAAGGGATGATGGATTCCCGATCTCTATTTCAAAAAACGGTATCATGGCTTCAAGCACCCGCGCATCTAAGGGTGACGCCGACCCATAATCCATGTAAACCTGTTTCATGTTGTCACTTTGATTTATCCTGATGTTGATCCTTATATTTCTCCTAGATACGCCTATCTCTACCCTCAGGCCCTTCGCATTCCGGTATATAGCATGTCGCATCTATAAAAGAACATTTTTCTTTGCAGCTCGGGCAGCTTTCCGGTGGAATAGCTTTTCCCTCGAACTGGTATCCGCACAATGAACATTTCCACTGTATTTTCATAATCCCTCCTAAAACCACATAGTTCCATCAGCTTCAAGCACAAGGTCGTTAAGCGTAGCAGCTCCCACGACTTCAGCTGAAGGAATAAAATCACCCGTTTCAAGATTTATGAGCTGGCAACTCTGTTCACAAACCATGAGCTTAACACCTGCGTTTATGGTCTGGTCCATTACCTCTTTCAGAGAAGGAAAAGTACCCATTTTAATTTTTTCAGCATTTCCTTTTTTTACGACCGTAACTCCCATCCCGAGGAAATAGATTATAGGATCAATATCCATTGCCTTTGCGGTCTGGGCAAGGATAAATGGGGAATAAAGGCGTTCAGGTGTATCGATTCCGCTTGTTTGGACATATAGAAGGTTTGTCATTTGTATATCCCAATATGATATTATGATTTATAATAGATACACTTTTGCATTTTATGAAATCTTTTTTTTGCTATCAATCACAAATACATAATCCTGCAATTCATGCTTTTTAGAATCAATTTCAGATTTAAATGAATCAAGCTGCTTCCTTGAAGTTTCAAGTTCCTTTTCAGATGCTATTACCTTATCCTGCAAAGTGGATAAAACTTCTTTCAGGTCTTTCTCATCCTTAATTATCTTCATTTTTGAGATTTCATCTTTCTTAATTTCAATATCCTTAATGATCGCGTAATATTCTTTTTTCTTATTTCCAAGAGATGATAACGCAAGTTGTATCTGTGGAAGGATTTTATCCGTTTTTGGAAGATTCAATATTCCGCTTTCAACTATTTTTTGTAATTCAATAAAGAACCCGGGGGGAACATCCACCGGACAAGATAAACATAAATTCAATGCATCCCGATCTTCGGGTTTCAGGACAAGTCTGCCGCTATCACTTAATTGTTTCAGTCTGTTGATAACTTTATTCAGTGGTGATATGAGGTTGTTAATTTCAGATAATTTTTTGTCCGCATCAATTTCAAGCAAAATCAGTTCATCTCCTGACATAGTATATTGTTTCCATGTTTCACTCTCATACAGGAGGTTTTGTGCTTCTTGTTTGTCTGCGGCCTCTTTTTTCAATGAAACGATCTTTTTTTCGTTTTCTATTATTGATCTTTCCATTTGCCCGATATCAAGATTGATCTTCCTGATAAGGCTCACAAGTTCCTGCGCTTTATCCAGGGCATCAAGCACTTGCTTTTTTGAATTTATAGGTTCAATGAACTCATTAAGAAGCCTCCCAAGAGAATTGACATCTGCTATAACATTTTTTGATTCCTCTAAATATACAAGTTTTGTATATTGATAGCTTTTCATCATATTCTCAAGGCATACCCCCATGGTCTGGGTAGCATTTCCATGAAAAGCCGCTATTGACTTAATGTTTTTTTCCCGGGGGATAGTTATGTTCTCAAGAAGCATCCTCACCTGCTTTGCCATGTTATCCCTGTTGCTTGAAGCGACCTTGACCATCTTTAGATGGAATCTTCCTTCAGGCTTTGATTTTTCAAGTTCGGTGGTGCTGTCTTTGATTTTCCTCAGTGCTTTTTCGATTTTCGGATACAGGGAAGATGTATCCTTTTCAATTTTTTCAGAAATTTGCCGGGATATCAACTCAAGCCATTCCGGAAGCTTATCCTGGGCTATTGATTCTCCGGAATTATCTTTTTTTCCAAAGAGCCTCTTTATCAGTTTCAACTTAAGTCCTTCATATTCCCGCTGAAATAATTATCATATGCGCCCATATCAAAATGCCCGTGACCGCTCAGGTTGAATAGGATCGTCTTCTTTTGCCCGTTCTTCTTGCATTCGAGCGCTTTATCTATTGCGCATTTAATTGCATGCGATGATTCAGGCGCAGGAACTATACCTTCACTTCTTGCGAAGGTAACCGCAGCTTCAAATACTTCTTTCTGGTGATATGCAACAGCATCTATAAGTTTATCGGCATATAACTGGCTCACGATCGGGGATTCCCCATGATATCGAAGTCCTCCCGCATGGATGGATGGAGGTATATATTCATGACCCATCGTGTACATTTTCAAGAGGGGCGTAAGTCCGGCTGTATCTCCAAAGTCGTACCTGAATTCTCCTTTTGTCAGGCTTGGGCATGCGGTAGGTTCAACCCCTATCGCTTTTATGTCATGTTTACCTGAGATCTTATCCCTCAGGAATGGGAAACTGATGCCTGCAAAATTACTTCCGCCGCCAACACTTCCGATTATATAGTCGGGATATTCTTCAACCTGGGCAAGCTGTTCTTTGGCTTCCAGGCCTATTACTGTCTGGTGAAGCATTACATGGTTCAAAACACTTCCAAGCGAATAATGTGTGTCATCATGGCTTGCAGCATCCTCAATGGCTTCACTTATTGCGATCCCCAGGCTTCCTGGTGAATCCGGCGCTTTTGAGAGTATCTTTTTTCCTGAATTTGTAAGGTTGCTCGGAGAGGCGATAACATCAGCTCCCCACAGGTGCATTAAAGATCTGCGATATGGTTTTTGCGTGAAACTTACTTTTACCATATATACTGTGCATTTAAGGCCAAAATATGTAGTTGCAAGGGCAAGCGCACATCCCCACTGTCCTGCTCCGGTTTCAGTCGCCAGTCTTTGCGTGCCTTCTTTCATATTATAGTATGCCTGGGCTATTGCTGTGTTGGGTTTATGGCTGCCTGCCGGGCTTACACCTTCATACTTATAAAAGATCTTTGCCGGAGTTTTCAGGGCAGCTTCAAGACGATGAGCCCGATAAAGGGGAGAGGGACGCCATAATGCATAGATATCCCTTATTTCATCCGGGATTGGAATAAATCTATCCTGGCTGACTTCCTGTTTGATCAGTTCCATAGGAAATATTGGCGAGAGGTCTTTCGGACCTATTGGCTCTTTCGTTCCCGGGTTTAGGGGCGGTGAAACAGGGGTAGGCATATCCGGGAGGATATTATACCATTTCCTGGGAATATCATTTTCATCTAGAAGTATTTTTGTTTTTTGCATGGAAATAACTCCAGAACTAGTATTTACGAGGGGGTATATTAAGATTGTATATATAAAAAAAATCTCAAGTTATAGATATAAAATTAAATATAAATATTATTTCTTGATCAATCTTACTTTAATGAAATAAATACTGATCGCCAGTACTGAAATTGCGTAAAACGCATCAAATATGGGCTTATATTTGTATTCAATGAAGTTCCCTATGAGCATGTTTATGGCATTATACAGGTTGAAAATAGCTATCAAAGCGAATAACATTGCTATTAGAAATATTCCCAGATAAAAATAATCCTCGATTTTTTCCCTATTGACCATTTCATGACCTCCTTCTCAATATAAACATAAATAAGAGAGCTGATATCGCGG
Organism: Methanosarcinales archaeon; assembly: GCA_905339155.1. Classification (GTDB taxonomy): domain Archaea; phylum Halobacteriota; class Methanosarcinia; order Methanosarcinales; family Methanoperedenaceae; genus Methanoperedens. The sequence goes on along the minus strand of CAJPFJ010000069.1, from coordinate 3,535 downwards.
CTAATATTTCAAATCCGGACGTTTGTGATGATCCTTGTGTTCCCTGTGGATATCCTCCGGAATCCTGTCTCATTGCTGCCGGCGCTGTTGCCCCGGCTTCCCGGACGAACTTTGATACCTCAATATTTACTTTATTTTCCACACTTTCTTTGGGAACTGTCTTTGTTGGGGCAAGAAGCACAGGTTTTTCCCATGTATTTATTATGGTATCTCCGCGCCATAGCTCCACCACTACCATATAATTATATTCATCAGGAACAACAAGCTGCACGCTTCTGACTACCGTAGTCTCATTCACGATCGCACCTGTTTCGGCATTTGTTTTATCTGCAATAAGGTTAGATGTTGCCTCTCTTGCTTTGACGGTCATTTTAAGGTTCTCGGAAACATCCGGTCCTTTATTTTCCAGATATATATCGGATTTTATTGAAACCTTTCCAGCCGATACTCCTCCTACAGTGAAATCGATATTATTCAGGATGACTCCGCTGCGCTTTGACTCAGGGATCAGGGCATTCAATCCCCTGATATTTACTGTGCCGCTATCGCGAATACTTCCATTATCAAAAAGCAGGATATTCAACTCATACCCGCCATTTCTTTCCACATTAAGGTTCGTGGAAACAGGCATGGTTTTTTCCAATTCCGAATCGGTTTCCGGTATTAAGGCAGAAACCTGGGTCACAAGAAGCCTTGTGTCACTGTTTATAGCCCTTATTAGCATTGATGCGTTCCGGGTCTTTCCTCCGTTATGATTTATGTACGCAGTGACATTCACTTCTATCCGTGCGCTTGTCACTTCAATTGGCTTGACATCAACCTCGCGTATAGAAATAGATGAGGAGGGAAGCTGGGGTGGAGGTTCTTTCAGGAGAACATCTTTATTAAGCTGGACAATGGCAAATGATAAGATCAACACGCAGGCCAATATGATTGTAAGAATATAACCCGGTTTCATAATCCCACTCCTTAAAGAATTACTTCTTATATAAACTTTTCCACTGAACAAAATGAAAAGATTAGTATTCAGCAATTACTTCATGAAATATGGATTTATTCCGAAATTAGATCAAACTCAGCCAATTCTATAATAATAGGAGTTATTATTTTTTCGATATTATTGCCTTCAATATAGAGCTTCTCTATTTCCCTGCCGGTAAAACCGGCTTTTAATAATTTCACTCTGTTTTGTGAAGTTTCCAACATACCAATCAACCTATCCTTAATTTATCAGCAAAAGCGAAAGCAGATGATTCGCCTTTGCCGAAATTGCTAAACATACTATCCATTTATCTTATAGTATCAAAATGTATTTTTTAGCATATATAGATGACTTAAAATTTTTATGCTCAGGATTATTGTCATTATTATGTTGAGATAATCTAAAACTCAAGAAGCGTTCTCTGGAAAGGATCTTCAACCACATCAGTTAGCACATGGTAATGTTTTTTTATCCGTTTCATCAAGTGCGCCCTGAAATCAGGATCAGGAAAAAGATATGCAGGATTTTTAACGACCTTCATGGTATTAAGATCAAATAGTCCGATGTCTTTTATTTCAAATATTGTTTTTGAGAAGTGTTTTGCAGCGAGATAAAAATATTCACAGGTATCACGATATGTTTCAAGGTATGCAAGGGCAAGTTTTGGGTTAACGACACCATTCCATTCCTTGATCTCGATTCCTACAATATAGAATCTTTCGGATTGTTTGTAGACTGCGATTATATCCGCGAGGTTGCAGGCGCTTTTTCGGCAAACAAAAGGCTTGATGTGTATCTCAGGTGTGTGGAATACAGGGAGGCCCCGGTCTGTAATGGAATTGACGATCTCATGGGAGTTAATTGTCATACCGAAATGCGAGAACATCATCTTATTCCAGCATGGCATCATTAAATAAAAGTATTGTGTGAGGGGAGTGAAAGTACTGAGGTGAATAGTTTTATTGCTCTTAAACGATTTATTAATTTAAATGGCGAAATACTTTCTAAAAGCGTTGCAGATAACTGAGGACTGAAGGATATTAGAGGAAGAGCGACCAGTTTTAATAACATCGCAGGTGTATACCACCAATGGGGCAAGCCTGAGCAGGCGCTGGAATACTTTCTAAAAGCGCTGCAGATAGATGAGGAACTGAAGGATATCAGAGGAAAAGCAACAAGGCTCAACAATATCGGACTTGCGTACCAGCAATGGGGCAAGTCTGAGCAGGCGCTGGAATATTTTCTAAAAGCGTTGCAGATAGATGAGGAACTGAAGGATATCAAAGGAAAAGCAACCAGGCTTAACAACATCGGATGTGTGTACCAGAATTGGGGCAAGCCTGAGAAAGCGCTGGAATATTATGAAAAAGCGCTGGAGATAGCTGAGGAGCTTAAGGATATCAGAGGAAAAGCAACCAGGCTTAACAACATCGGAAGTATGTACAAGCAATGGGGGAAGCCTGAGAAAGCACTGGAATACTTTCATAAAGCGCTGGAGATAGCTGAGGAGAGAAAGGACATCAGGGGAAAAGCAACCTGGCTCAACAACATCGGAATTGTGTACCAGGACCGGGGCAAGACTGAGAAAGCAGTGGAATACTTTCAGAAGTCATTAAAGTTGTTTGAAGAACTGAGAGATACTGAAAATATTGCTGTTATTAAGAAAAATATCAAAAATGAAAAAATATAATATTATTGTTCACTGATTTATTATCATTGATTGAGTATCCAACCAAACACCTGTTGTTTTGTTATATATCTTTGCCTCGATAACGTGTTCTCCATTAGCAGGTAATTTACTTGGTGCGCATATATCTCCATCAAATAGACAATACCGAGCTATGGTTTCGGTTCTATACAATACACCATCTACGTAGAATACTACTTTTAGATTTGGATCTGCTGGTATCTTTGGCTCTTCTATTCTACCTGATCCTGTTTTTATGAGTTCGATATAATAAGGGATTGTACCAACTTTAACTAATAAATATGGTGTAATTCCTGGTGTTACTACATATGTCGGACTTGGAGTGAGAGTAGGAACAGGTGCAGGATCAGGCGTTGGAGTTGCTATTGGTCCGATCCATTCATCAATCAGTACAAACAATTCCTGTTTTTTTATTGCGCGTTCAAATCCAGCAGGCGCTATGTTGTTTCTCCAGTCCTCTGCGGCTGTTAACACGTCTGTGGCTTCTACTCTATCGGTATCACTGCCAAGCCTTCTATAAAATGCTTTAATATCAAGTGTAATGGTGTTGTCGCCCTGTACAACTGCTATCACTCCACTTGCGCTGCTTATAGTTCCGTTGATGTGATATGTTCCAATAGAGGCATTATCCGGCGCAGTCAGTCTATAGATAACTGTTTTGTTAATTCCTGGAGTTACATTGAACCATATCGACTCGCTGGTGCTATTCTTGAAAGCATCTGCGTCATCAGAGATCCTTGTCAGGTTCCATCCCGCAGGTATAATTTCATGAAGGGCCAACGCCTGGCTCATATTGCTGCTGATATCAACAGTAATATTGGTTGATTCTCCGAGGAGTAAAGATC
>CAJPFJ010000068.1 GCA_905339155.1 Methanosarcinales archaeon | reverse complement strand
CAGGTTTCATCCCCAGCTTTTTAACCATTGCAGTGGTTCGCAGGATAATACTTTCAATAAGGCCGGCAGCTATATCTTCTTTTTTAGTCTTTTGGGCTCTTAAGCTGATAACTTCCGATTCCGCGAATACGGTACACATGCTGCTGATCTTTGCTGGATTTTTTGAAACCAGTGCAAGCGTTCCCAATTGATTCAGCGATATTTCAAGAGCTTTTGCTGTATATTCCAGGAATTTGCCTGTTCCTGCTGCACATCTGTCATTCATCAGAAAGTCCACGACTTTACCATTTTCAGTACTGATCACTTTGCTATCCTGACCGCCGATGTCGATTATTGTGTGGGCTGCCGGGATAAGATATCCGACACCTCTGGCATGGGCTGTTATCTCACTGATAGTTTTATCTGCAAATCCAATACTGCTTCTGCCGTATCCTGTAGCTATAATTTTTCCAGCCTCGCTCTCGCCTATGCTGCAATTTGAGAGAACTTCCTCAAAGGCTTTCTCTCCCGCTTTTCTAAAATCAAAACCTGTAGGTATAATGACGTATCCTGCTATTTCATTTTCACGAAGTACAACGGCCTTGGTAGTCGCAGCACCGGCATCTATTCCAATAGATATCATTCCAGCATCTCCAGAAAAGCATCTACCCTTGTCTTTATCTGCTCGGTGTCAGCCCAGCTGTAGTCTGTTTCTATAGAGAGGAGAGGAATGTTTGACTTTTTCAAAGCTTCCCCAACCCTGTATTTCTCGACATTGTATCCATGGCAGAACTGAAGGGTATAATAAACGACACCGTCAACATTGAAATCCCCGGCAAGTTGAAGGATCTGGGCGATTCTTCTGTCGTTAGGAGACATGCAGGCACATGGTATTTTCAGATATCTCTGCGCTAAGGCTCTCATTGGCTCTTTTTTCTCGTCTACCAAATCCCAGAAGGCTCTTGTTCCAGTGCAGCTTTCCTCCACCACGATCAACCCGCCCCGCTCCTCTATAATTTCCGGAACCTTCATATTCCCTGATGCCATCGGACATCCGGATATCATTATCCTCGGCCCGGAACTCTCCCTTTTCTTTACTTTTAGCTCATCGAACAGCAAAACAAGATTCTTTCTGAACTCGTCGGGAGCCAGAAAATGCATTTGCTGAAGAACCTTTAGCATTTCTGTTCCCCTGATTGGCGGTGAGTCTTTTTTTCTTAATTCATATAGTACGTGGAGCAGTCTTCTTGTCTCATTTGCAGACTTTATTTCATTCCTGAGGAGGATGTCATTAATTTTATTGCCGGTCAGCTTTTCCAGAACCTCTTTTAAACTTTCCAGTTCTTTTATATAGTACTCCTGTGCATTTTGATTGTCAGGTTTCTGGGGAAGATCCATGACATGGGTTGGGATATACTTGTTGAGAAGTTCATACATCTTCTTTTTTCCATCACACGTAGCCTCTGCAACTATGAGGTCAACGAGACCAAAATGAGGACAGGATTTTGTCTTACTGCATTTCTGGTCAATTACAGAGCCGAAGGAGGATTTAATCAGAGGGCAGAGATTTCGTGGTAAATATTCCTCTGCAGCAGCAATGGGAGCGCTTCTTCCACCGCATAATATTACCCGGTCCGCGCCGCACGCGTAGATGAGTTCGTCCGGGACATAAAGGCAGAGTGTTCCTATTATCTTTTTTCCATTTTCTTTGCTCTTGAGTATTTGATTTATCCTTCCGGGAAAAGCGTCCTTGAAAAGGTCTAAACTCTTCAGAAAAATGTCATTTTCAGCCATCTGATCGTTCATAGTTATTGCTTTATGATCTTGATTTCAGGGAAAATATCATGCGTTACGCAATAGTAACCCGGGCATCTTTCTTTTACTATCATTTTCTCACCTTTTTTCACTTTATCCAAACACCAGGACTTTGTCAGATTCCTCAACTATATGAAGCATATCATGCATTGTAGAGATTGGACAAACCTCGCTTCCCTTTATCTGCCTTATTTTCAGGCATGTTCCACATGCAAATATCTGGCCTTTATGATCAACAAAAAGCCCGATCTGTTCCTGGACATTGAATTTCTTATCCTGAATACTTTCGCTCTCAACACCTTTACCAAGGAGAAACACTTTTACCTCATGTTCCATAAGTAAAGATGTTACACCGAACCTGAAGGCGTTCCACACCGTTTCCGGTTCATTTGTGTTTATTATTATTCCTATTTTCATGACATCCTCTTTGCTAAAGTTTCATTCTCTGCTAATTTCTCTATAAGTACTTCCCTCATCAGATCGCATGCCTGCAAGATTTTCGGGTTTGCGATCTTGTAGTAAACATTTGCTCCATCCCTTCGTGTAGTGACAACGTTATTCTGCCTCAAGACCGTGAGGTGCTGAGAGACGTTTGCCTGGAGAACACCAGTCTGTTCTGCCAGGTCATTAACCGTTTTTTCTCCATCCCTGAGAAGGTTGATTATTTCCAGCCTTTTCGGGCTTGTGAAGACCTTGCAAATCTGGGCGTGCATTTCATAAATTTTCTTATTCATTGTTTACCACTGTTTGATTCTTCATATTAAAGCGCCTTTCCGGCATAAAATCTGCAATCAGTCCGTGAGCAAGTCTTATTCCTTGAACTATGCTCACATTTGAGTTTTGAAACTGGAATATATTCAAGTTCAGTGCCAAGTACTTCCCTGAAATACTGAATTGCAGACTCTAATGCAACATAAGTACTCCGTTTGCAGCATCTGGCTCCCCGGTTGCTGGCTATGGCAGCGAGTGCACGGGAAGTCATCATATTTGCAGTCCGTCTTTCATAATCTGTCAAAGGGCTGGCTTTTAATATTGTGCTAATAGCAATGCCTGTGGCTATAGCTGCAGCATCAGTGCCATAGAGGCCGCAATAACCGCCTGGCACGGTGGCTCCACGCCTTATTGCTTCTTTAATTTCATTGTCTGTCACTTTTCCTGTGAGATTTTTGTAGGCAGTAACCAGCACTGCTGCGATCATAGCGTGGTGTTCAGGCCCGTGCATTGGCATGGTTGGATGTCTCATAATTGTCTTTGCCATTTCCATGGGGTTTTTGGAACTTGAAGATAGGCAGAACTGGGTGATTATCTTTATTGAATCACTTGCATGACATTCGTTGCAGACATAATGACCCGACGGGCAATGAATGTTGGCAGCTTCTGCTTTCCCGCAATAGGTACACGTCACAGGGATAGCCATTGTTAAATATTCAAGTTCTTCACCGCATATCATACAGTTCTCAGTTTTCTTATTGCATTCTTCCATTTTTACTCCTGGAACTCCTTTTCCATCTCAAGGTACTGCTCTCTTGTAATTTCGCCCCTAGCATATCGCTTTTTCAGGATTGTAAGTGCTGATTCAGGCGTTTCTTCCGATTTCTTAGTGACGCCATTTATCAGCGAAATAACCAGCCAGATTATTGCACCCCAGAATAATACCATTATTATGACTCTTTATACATCTCTTCAATTTTGAATTCTGATAACATATTCTAAATTATGAATATTCATATATATGAATTTAACTATGGATTTGATCTGATTGAAAAGCAATTATTTCTATGATATTTCTTTGTATTGCAAAGTTGGGTGCCCATTAAAATATGATCGCAGCGGTGAATTCAAGGTTTGAAAAATATTGATGTTCATGTGACAGAGTTTTGTATTGTCATGTTGGCAGTAGCTTTTGCGAGATTACAGCATGGAAAAAAATCTTTCTTCAGTTGCATATCTTACATAGGCGTGAAAAAAAATCTACCAATGGTTTCAAGGACGTCTTGGTACTACCTCTACCCCTCATAAAAATTACAAAACTTATTTATGTACTGTAATCTATGTTTATTTGATAGTAATATTATTAATAGCAGTGCTATACACACGAGTAAGGGAGGTTTTCGTATCAGATGGGCAGTATTGCGACTAAAGATTCCGGATAACTGGATGATTCAATTACTTCAGAATCATAATGTGGACATCAGAGTATTCGGCTGCAAACCCTATCAATCCAGAGGTGGAAGAGGTCTTGTCAGACTCAGTTCAAATGAAAACATGAAAGATATACTCAACAAGATACGGAGCCATAAAGATGTGGTAAGAGCCAGTTTCTCCCGTGAATCTGATCAGGCGGTCATGGGGGAGGTCATTATTGACAAATGCGCAGCCTGTAATGCCTTGAAGCAATCCGATTGTTTTATGTTCTCATCAAAGTCCAGGGGTGAGGGATGGCTTGAATGGGCAGTTGCGGCTGAAAGTAATAGCGCCATACATGACCTGGTTTATCTGCTTGGAAAAAACAAATGCGAAGTTCAGTTAACCCGGATATCAGGTTCCTCAGGTGCATCCGGGCTTACCTTGAGACAGGAGGAAATCCTTCAGTTCGCATACAGTAATGGATATTATGAATATCCGAGGAGGATTAACCTTAGCGCTCTCTCCCGGATATTTGATATATCCCCATCGACAATGTCTGAAATCCTTAGGGCAGGGCAGCGAAGAATTTTTTCTGAATACTTTGGTATACAGTCATTGTAAAAGATAAGAGACCATCTCTTCAAGGTCAAGTTTAACCCCTATATATGCGGGAAAAAATCTAATTCTAAACAATGTAATTTATCCTTCATGAAAAACTGAATCAGATATCCGAAATGCGGAACAAGGATGATAGGAGGATAAACAAATGAAAGTATGCATACCAATAATAAGGCACGATGGTTTGAATAATATGGTTACCCAGGATTTCGGCATGAGAATGCCTTCAGAGAACACAGAGGAGAATAATACATGACCTCAATTATCGAAATAAAAAATCTTTATGTTAGCTTTGATGGAGTTGATATTCTTAAAAATCTTAACCTTGAAATCAAAGAAGGAGAAATTATCGGTATATTGGGAAAGAGCAGCGCAGGAAAATCCATTCTTATGCATATACTCAGAGGTGTGGATGCTTTTGATAATGTTTCAGGTAGTGTGATCTACCATCTTTCTCGATGCAGTAATGGATGTATTGAACTTCCAAGCAAAGCCGGGACTAGCTGCCCAATATGTCATACAACATTTAAGCCGTTCGATGCAGATTTCGTAAAATTGCCCATCCATGACCATTCAAGAAGAGAGATTACCAAAAAAATCGCTATTATGCTCCAGCGAACTTTTGCTTTGTATGGCGATGAGAGGGTTATCGTGAACGTGATGAATGCCCTTCAGGAAATAGGTGAGCTTGGACCTGATGCAATAAACAAAGCCGCTGATCTGCTGGATCAGGTCAATCTTTCCAACAGGATGATGCATATAGCAAGAGAATTATCCGGAGGTGAGAAACAGCGCGTCGTATTAGCGAGGCAGCTTGTGAAAAACCCCCTAATATTACTGGCAGATGAACCCACAGGGACACTTGACCCCAGGACCGCAGATATTGTTCATGAAATCCTCCTGAGAGCGACCAGGAATTTCAATATGTCGCTTGTAATTACTTCCCACTGGCCCAAAGTTATCGAAGAGCTTTCACATAGAGCACTGTGGCTTGATGAAGGGAAGATTATAAAAATCGGTGATCCACAGGATGTTTGCTCGGCGTTCATGGAAGAAGTGGGGAATATAAACGACTTCGAAAAAGTTGATATTGGTAAACCCGTTGTTCGCACTCATGACCTGAACATGACATACTTCTCTCTTAACAGAGGTATAGTGAGGGCGGTCAATAATGTAAGTTTTGAAGTAAATGAAGGTGAAATACTGGGATTAATCGGAGTAAGCGGTGCAGGCAAAACCACGACATCCAAGATTATTTCGGGATTATTGAAGCCAACATCAGGTTCAATTGATGTCAGAATCGGGGATGAGTGGATAGATTTGACACAATTAGGTGCCGAAAAGAAAGGTAGAGCCACAAAATATATTGGAGTATTGCATCAGGAATACAGTCTTTATCCTCACAGGAATATTATTGACAACCTGACAGAATCAATCGGTCTTGATTTGCCTTTTGAGCTGGGTGAAAGAAAAGCTATCCATACATTGATGACTGCAGGTTTCACAGAGAAAAAAGCAAAGGAAATCCTGGCCAAAATGCCTGATGAACTGAGCGAGGGAGAAAGGCACAGGGTTGCGATGGCACAGGTACTTATCAAAGAACCGAGGATACTTGTTTTTGATGAGCCTACAGGAACGATGGATCCTGTAACAAAGATAGAAGTTGCAAAGTCTATAATCCACGCCAGAAAAACATTGGGAGAGACATTTGTAATTGTATCTCATGATATGGATTTTGTTGCTCATGTATGCGACAGGACAGCATTGATGCGTCTTGGTAAGATTGTGGATATTGGGGAGACAAATGCTGTTCTATCAAAACTTTCAGAGAAAGAACGAGAGGAAGCCCTTTTGTCATGTCAAATATAAAGTGTAATCTGGATACTCTTTGGATCCACCAGTCAAGTGTTATCCTTGATAGACTTTCCATCCGGTTAGATAATCCTCAAAAGGTGTGAAAAAAGAAATTCCGTTATGGGAATCAGGCTTTGAACAGTTTGTTGTATGCCCAGACCCGGACTTGAACCGGGGACATCTGCGTCTTCAGCGCAGCGCTCTCCCAGGCTGAGCTATCTGGGCACAACAGGTGCTAATTGCCGACAATATATATCAAACCTTTGTCAGCGAGGCTCACAATATGGTTAACCATAGAAAAAGGTTTCGATTAACGGATTAGCGCGACAGGAACATTTTCACAAGATAAACGCCAACACCGATCACTACAAGGCTGAAAATCGATCTGACAAGAGCCACATAACGATATTCGAACAATGTGGAAATTGCTTCCTGCATATCGAAAAAAAATGTATATAAGGCAATAAAGATAAGTCCCACAAGCATGATAACCACAGCAATGTTGACCAGCTTTTTGAAACTGTTATCTTCAATCTTTTCTTCACTTTTTTGTTCCCCTTCCATTTTATTTCATCTCCTGCGCCGAATAATTATGTGATATACAAGCAATATCCCGACCAATGCAGAAGCAGTGAGGAATCCCGGTACTGTGGTTTGTGCAGGTTTTGGTTTCCCTTCTTCAACAAGCATATTAGTTATTGGTTCGTTATATTTTAAAGTAATCAGTTTTACTTTGTCAACCAATGTAGCCTGGGCAACAGTTCTTCCATTTTCCAGAACTTTCGCAGAAAAACTATATTCCTTATTCCTGGGAATAGTGAATGTTACCTTGCCCCTGGACCTGCCTTCGCTTTTTATTATATTTATCGTATCACTCTGGACATATGTATTGTAAGGATCTATCTGTGCTGTCACTTCAAGAGTCAATGGGCTGGAATCTCCTCCCTGGTTATATAATCCGGGTGAAACTTCTACCACAGCCACTGATGCATCATTGAGAAGTTTGGTTATGACAATGGTCATATCAATCAGTTTGATATCCGATGGCTCACCTGGCGCAGGTTTTGCTTTAACTGTCACAGGAGCAACATATTGGGTTAAGAGCTTTCCCCCCTCAAATACCTGTACTTCAACTTCATATTCGCCAGGATTTGAAACCTTAAGGGACACGCTGTTGAATGAAGAAGATTTGCTTTTAATATAACCTATATCAGAATCCTTTTGTGCAACTATTAAATTTGTTGAAGGTTCCTTTATTTTTATTTTGACTGTAAGTAATCCTGTATCAGTATCCTGGTCATTCCTGATATAAGGGGTAACGGTGAGTTTTGTTCCATCTTCGCCCTGAGAATACATAACATCAGTTGAGGTTATTGAGACGCTTCCATATTCCTTCAGGCAGCCGTTAAGAGCTACTGCAATAAGAATAAAAAAGAAGAAAACCTTCATTTTCATAATCGGTGTGTCAAAGGGTAGCGGATACTTTAGGGCAGGAATGAAGCGTATCCCTTGAGTTAGTAATTGCAGGATAACGCCCCTGCCTTCGTATTCTATTGTTTAATAGGTTGAGATGGTTTTTGTAGCAAGTACCCGCAGGTTTTGCTCTGGAATCACAGTTGCTACGAGTGTGCGGAATGCCCATAGGTGTGTATGTATTTCTTCTTTCCAACTTCTGCATAGTTTTACCTAAGCCTCCTTGTCAACCTGTTACCCTTATCCTTCACAGGACAAGCCCTGCCCTTTAGGGCAGGGTGATTGACATTTTATAGTTTTACCTTAAGTTTTAATGTCTTTGAATCAATGACTTTATCCCCCATCATAAGAGTCACGAATACATCTGTCTCTCCATTGGGCGCATTTTTCAGTACCTGTATTTGAAGGGGCAGAGTATTGGATGTTCCGCCTTTTGCCATTGCATTCCCGATAATCAGGGAATTGTTTGTTCCTATTCTTTTATTATCTACATCCACAAATACTTTCAGGGTATTCTCATCTATTGTTGACTTTCCGTCATTTTTAATTGAAAAGGTTATCGTGATGTTATCTCCAGCACTTGCTTCCCATGTTGTTACTTCTGCATCAGTTAAGTTCTTAATATCCTTAACGAAACCAACGAATTGAAGTTTTACATCAGGAAGAACTATAATATTCACAGGAATTGATTTCGTTTTGGTTATGAGATTACCTTTTTCATCCTTTCCTGAATCATAAGACACTGTTAGCGTTGTTGTATTTGCAACATCTTTGAAACCCGGAGCCTGGATTTTTGCAGATAAGAGGACAGAGGACGGTTTATCTGTTCTTGCAGGAATATTCACATTTCCACCAGAGAGAACTGTGAAAGGTTCAAGTAACTTTACAGAAACAGAATCTATTGGAAGTGTAGCATTATTCATTACGCTCACTGATATTTCTTTTTCCTGGAATTCTTTCATTTCGATCGGCGCTACATTAATTGTTATGTCCGACGGGTCAACAGGAGCAATTGTCGATACACATCCTGATAAAAGGACTGCTAAAGCTAATAGGATATACATTAATGGTTTTTTCACGATATCACCCGATTTTTGAACTATTTATTCATATATTTAACTATATATAATCATACTTAATCACATATACTCATTTTTAACTATAAATAGATTTCCCAAAAATTCCTGAAATTGTTCATTTTGGGTTTGTGCCCGTATCAATATATTTAAGTAGATTAACTGCAAGTTAGGTCAAATTATAATATTCCTATTAAAGGGATTAATTATTATTATTAATACAGGAGAATAAAAGTAATGGCAGATTTCAGAGTAACTGTTTCGGACAGTAAGAGTAAATTGGCTTATCAGGTAGCTGTAACAGGCCCTGCAGCCAACAAAATGATCGGAAAAAAAATCGGGGAAGTTGTAAGCGGTGATATTGCAGGAATGGCAGGATACACTCTTAAGGTGACTGGCGGAACCGATAAGGATGGATTCGCTATGAGAGGGGATTTACCAGGGCCAGCAAGACGAAAGATATTAGTTGCAGGCGGCGTTGGTTATATTCCAAAAGCTGATGGGGTAAAGAAGCGAAAATCCATGAGGGGACATGAGATTTCATCAGAGATCTCACAGATCAATACTGTCATCGTAGAATATGGCCAAAAACCAATGAGTGAAATCTTCGTTAAGAAGGAAGGCGAAGAAGCAAAGAAGGAAAAGGAAAGACCAAAGAGCAAAAGATAATCTTTAGATATAGCGTTCTGGATATCCAAACGCTAATCTAATAATTTTTAATTTTTTATTACTAATACTTCCGCTCGATCATATAATCAGCAAGTTCAATAAGGGTCTTCTTTGCCTCTGAATCCGGAAGCACAGCAAGTGCGGCTTTGCCCTGATCCACAAAACCGAGCGCCTTGTTCATAGCGTAATCGATGGAACCTGATTTTTGAAGTGTAATAAGAGCTGCGGAAATCTCGCTTCTGGTTGCATTGCATTTCCCAAGAGCATCAATACTTACTCCTTTTGAAAGCGCATGGATGATGATAAGAGTACGTTTTCCTTCCATTATGTCCCCACCCTGCGCTTTTCCAAGTACTTCCTCCGGGGTGATAAGATCAATCACATCATCATATATCTGGAATCCCACACCGGTCAGCCTGCCAAAATCCCATAAAGCCCTGACATGCTCACGGTTTGCTCCGGATAACATTGCTCCTAATTTTAGTGCTGATGCAAAAAGTACAGCGGTTTTTTTCTCGACCATGCGCATATACTCTTCTTCATTAACATCCTTGCGTGTCTGGAAATTCATATCCATCCACTGGCCTTCGCATATATCAGTGCATGTCTTTGACAATAGCTCAAGACTTTCAACAAGTCTTTGTGGTTCGCTTTTTGTACATGAAAGTATCTCAAAAGCCTTTGAATAGAGGGCATCCCCTGCGATGATCGCCCTCGGAACACCCCATTTCTTATGAACCGTTGTAAGTCCCCTCCTTAAATCCGCCTCGTCCATGATATCATCATGTATCAGTGTAAAATTATGTACAAGTTCAACAGCTATTGCCGCAGGAAGAACATCTTCGGGCTTTCCCCCCACCGCTTCGGATGCCAGCAACAATGCGGATGGACGAAGTCTCTTTCCTCCGGCATCAAGAAGATGGCGCATGGCTTTATATAATTCATCCGGCGGAGTAATTGGAAGGAATTTGGGGATAGATTCGTCAACCAATTTAGCTTTTTTTTGGAGGATCTCTTCGATCATAATCGTTGGGGTCAAGAGGTAGCGGATACCCTGCTCTTTAGGGCAGGAAGGAAGCGTACCCTTGCGTTAGTAGTTGCAGGATAACGCCTCTGCCTTCGTATTCTATTGTTTAATAGGTTGAGATGGTTTTTGTAGCAAGTACCCGCAGGTTTTGCTCTGGAACTCTCTCCTAAACCAGTTAGAGCCGCATCGGAGTTGTTGGAAAATGTTTTTAAACCTGCCACACAGAGAGTTTCCTCTACATTTAATGACAGATCACAGTTGCCACGAGTGTGCGGAATGCCCGTAGGTGTGTATATATTTCTTCTTTCCAACTTCTGCATAGTTTTACCTAAGCCTCCTTGTCAACCTGTTACCTTATCCCTCACAGGACAAGCCCTGCTCTTTAGGGCAGGGTGATTGACATATTGTTTATCTCCTTTTTTAGCATATATAATAGGGATTTTCATAATACCAGTTCCTCACCATTTCTCATGATATGAACCGTATCACCGAAGTGGTATCCGGCGTCTTCAGCCAGCTCAACATAATGGGAATGCATTACCATATTTCCATGTGATGGGATGACCTGCTCCGGATTCACCATACGAAGTAGTTCCCAGTGGTCTTCCTTTGAAGCATGACCCGATACATGGACATTTTCATAAATACGAGCTCCCGCCATTTTCAGTTTTATCTCAAGGACATGCCTGTTCGCCATTGTCATAGGACTGGGAATGGTATTTGCAGAGAATATGACTTTATCTCCTGGCTCGATCCTGAATTGTGTTTCTCCATTTGCTATCCTTGTCAGGATGGCATCCGGCTCTCCCTGGTGGCCTGTGACTATAGGGAGATAATTTTTCTTTCCTTCCTGGGATATGCGTTTCAGGAATTTATCAACTGAGTTCCTGTTACCATATATTTCAAGATTTTTAGGGAATTTTATATAACCCATCTTCTGGGCTATTGAAAGATAGCGTTCCATTGATCTGCCCAGCAATACAGGGATCCTGTCCATCTCCTGTGCCGCCTGGATTATTGCATTGATACGCGCAACATGTGATGAGAATGTAGTAATAATTACGCCCGATTCTGTTTCTTCAGTACCGAGAAGTACGTCGCGGACCAGGTCTTTTGCGATTTGTTCTGAGGGTGTTTTCCCGGATAGTCCTGAATTTGTGCTTTCGGTTATCATAGCCCTGACGCCATCTTTACCGAGTTTTCTTAGCCTTGCGAAATCCGGGGCTTCACCTATGGTCGGGGTTCTGTCCAGTTTGAAATCGCTGGCATACAGAACAACTCCTTCGGGAGTATGGATCGCTGCAAAAGCCGAATCCACTATGCTGTGCTGAATACGTACGAATTCGATCTGGATATCCGGCGTAAGATTATATCTTCCACCGATCTTTAAGGGAATAACTTCATTATTTACTCTGAATTTCTTTTCATCTGATATTTCATGCTTGACAAGCTCTGCGGTGTATGGCGTGGCTATTATGGGCGCCTTATACCTGTGGGCGAGCTTTGGTATGGCCCCGATATGGTCAAGATGACCGTGTGTGCATATTATAGCTTTTACGCTTCCCCCTGCGTCCTTCATGATAGTATCATCCGGGATTGCTCCCATTTTTATAAGGTCCATTGAATGCATTTTGTCTATTTCGACATCTTCATGTATCTGGACCCTGTCCAGCTGTAGTCCCATATCAAGGACAATAATGTCACTACCTACCCTTACCCCGGTCATGTTCCGGCCCATTTCATTATAGCCGCCAACCGCAATAATTCCTATTTCTGTCATTTAAATTACTCCATAATTATTATTTTATTAGATATTTTATTATTTTATATATTATATCTTTTTATTGCAAATTTACCCGTCTCAAATCCTCTCTGTTCCAGGAACTCTTTCGTGCTTCCGCGGATCACTAAAGCCACATTGCCCAGTTCTTCAATTGTACTGCTTCCGCATAAGAACATAGCGACTCGTAATTCTTCAATAATAAGATTCAACCTGTCTACTACATCCTTATGTCCTTTTAAAGCAGGAGCTACAAGGGGCAATGCAATACCGCAAAGGGATGCGCCCAGTGCGATGGATTTTGCCACATCTATGCCTGAACGTATGCCACCTGTTGCAATTACAGGTATTGAAATGGTGGATTCCACAATACTTACAGCTGTGGGTATTCCCCAGTTCCAGAATTCTTTGCCAAGATGTTCGGATAATAGGTCTCCTCGTTTTTGTGCACGATATGTTTCCACACCTGCCCAGCTTGTTCCGCCAAGACCTCCAATATCAATTGCGCCTGCACCTGCTTCAGATATTGCGAGAGCCTGATAATGAGCTATACCCGCACCTGTTTCCTTTACTATAACCGGAACAGATAGCTCCTCACATACTTTCTTTATGGCTGCAAGGCATCCTGTGGCATCAACATTTCCTTCAGGTTGTATTGCTTCCTGCAGGAAATTCAAGTGAATGGCCATGGCATCTGCCCCTATCATCTCGACTGCCCTCTCAAGTCCATCGATCCCGAATTCATTAAGTTGTGCAGCACCCACATTTCCGTAAATGAACGCATTAGGCGCTTTATCCCTTACTATCCTGAATGAATCCTCCATAAAAGGGTCTTCGATCGCCGCTCTCTGGCTGCCCACACCGATACCTATGCCAAGCTCTTCTGCTGCCCCGGCAAGCGTTGCATTTACTGTTTTGGTGTCCGGATGTCCGCCCGTCATTGATGCTATCAATATGGGCGCCCGTAATTTCTTATCCAGGAATTCAGTTTCAAGATTAAGATTCTTTTTATTTATTTCCGGAAGACAATCATGAACAAGGTCTATATCATCAAAACCTGATGCCCGAAGACCAGTATTACTCTTATGCGCTTCAACATCTTTTTCAACGCATAATAATAAATGTTCTATCTTCCTTTCCGACGTACTCATTTCATATCCCTTATTAAATCAACTATATATAACTCATTTGTCTGAGATCAAAGTTCCAACATCTTCTCCATATAAAAATCTCGATACTACACCTTTCCTGGAAGCATTGAATATGCGTGAGCTTATTCCTTTATTGGCAAGTTCCAGCAGCTCGGATACTTTTCCGAGCATTCCCCCTGTCACGTCAGTTGAACTTGAACCCTTGATATTTTTTTTCATATCAACAAAGCTGTACTGCGTTATTTTCTTAATAACCGCATCTTTATCATCAAGTACTCCATCAACATCGCTTCCAGCGCCTATTTGCGAAGCGCTTAATGTAACGGCAAGATATGGGATTATCCTGTCACCCGAAAGGACACAAGCGCCTTTGATCCTGTCCATGACCACATCTCCGTGAAGCACAGGAATAATGCCTTTTTCAAGCATCACTTTTATCTGGCCGGTCTGGAAATCAATTATATTCCCGTTATCCAGAAGACATGAGCTCAAAGGATGAACTGGCAGGGCATGCGCACCTGCATTATTCAAAGACTCCAGAACTTTTGAATTCAACAGTTTCACAGAAGCATGGGTAAGATATAAGCCTAAAGCATCAAATCCTTCGCTCAACCTGTATTTCATCGCATGTGGGTGACCGAATGACCCTGCCCCATGAACAAGGATGAGCTGTGAATCCGAATCTTTTTTAAATGAAGCGATCTCATTTGATATCCGGTCAATTTCAGCTTCCCTTGCTTTTGATATTGAACCTTTTTCAGTAATTACACTTCCACCGATCTTCAAAATGATAAGGCTCAAACCTGTAACACCCCATCAGGAGTAAAACTGGAAATAATTGCCGTACCCCGGGCTTTCTCAATCGCATCAGCTACTTGCCGGGGCGAATCAGTAAGCGCTACCATGCAGCCGCCGCCTCCGGCGCCTGTCAGTTTTGCCCCGTATGCACCGGAATTGCGTGCAGCATAGACAAGTGCGGATAATTCCATAGTGCACACGCCAAGAGCATCAAGCAATCCGTGATTGACATTCATCAGTTTACCCAGCGCTGCATATTTTTTTTGCATTACCATTATCTCCCCATGTCTTGCAAATGAACCAATGGTTTTGATTATGGGATCAATGGAATCAGGGTATTCTTCCTTAAGCCGGGCTACCTGTTTTACCAGTTTTGCGGTTTTCCTGGGAGATGCGCCTTTATTGGTATTGCCTATCACGATACCGCAATCAAGGATTTCAAGCTTTTTTCGGGATGGGATTACAATAACCCCTCCAAAAGTCGAAACAAATGTATCAGTAGGACTTGCTGCTCCCTGAACTTCCCTTTCTATCTCATGCGCCATTTTTGCAATATTGGTTTTATCATATCCAAGGCTGCATTCGATATTGATAGCCTCAAGTGTTGCAACGGTTACAGCGGCAGATGAGCCAAGGCCTGAACCAACGGGGATCTCGGATGTTATTTCTATTGAAACGTCTGGCTCACCCAGTATCTGTATAGCTGATGAAACATAAGGATGCATCTGGTAATCAAGCCCGGTTGACCCGATTTCTGATGTGATGGAAATATCATTTGATCTTTTTACGGTAACGCTTGTCCGAAGCTCCACTGCGCAGGCGATAGCTGGTTCACCATATACCACGGCATGCTCACCAAACAGGTATATTTTGCCCGGGGCTGTGCATGTAGTGGTCAATAAAATTCTCCGACCACCAAGATGCGATATGTAAATATAAGCATTGCAGTTCAGTCATCGCGCTATGTTAATATAAGTTAATTTGGATATTGAGTGAAAATGAATGACGATAACAAAGCACTATTCATCTTCGGATTCGTGTTTTATTTCATTGGGGACCTGACAACGACCTATATCGGCCTGAATAATGGAGTAACGGAAAAGGGATTTATCAGTGTGATTGAAAGCCCTGATATTGCAGATATGGTAATCATGAAGATGATCTTTTTCATAGCCCTGTATTTTCTGATTATGTTTCTTGAGAAACGAGATAATCATTTATGCGGGGCCGTCCTTGGGCTTGTTGCAGGCATGGGGATGACTATAACCTGGTTGAATGGTCTGACTATCCTGGAGATTTTGAAATAATACTGTTATTGATAGAAAGCGACTGGCGCAACAAATTGATTTATTTCTCGAGCTCTATAACATAAAGGTTCAAGCATACGCGTAACAGTGTATAAGATGTGGCACTAATATGGCATCAGAAAAATTAAGCTTTGCAGATATGAAGTATAGAATTAGAGAACATTTAAAAATGGCGCTAAATATTGAAGAATTTTCAATTAACTCCGCCAAACAAGATGGGGATATTTGGAAGGTTAGCATAGAGTTTAAAGAGAAGACTGGTGCTATAGAATTGCCTACTACAGCGTTATTTATTATAGATGCAATGACCGGGGAAGTGAAAGAATTTAACAAGGGGTATGCATGGACATTTTGACGCTCTTGATGAAAAAGCAGTAAATATAAAAACCAACAACCTTATTATGCATCTAAAGCATTTTACATCCGTTTTAAGAATTAAATAAAGGGATTTTCGATGAAAGATTACATAGTAAAAGACATAAACCTCGCAGACGAAGGTAAACAAAGGATCGAATGGGCACGAAGACATATGCCAGTTCTTGAAAAAATAAAAGCACAATTCGCGGAAGAAAAACCCCTGGAAGGCATCAACGTAGTAGCTTGTCTACATGTAACGGTTGAAACAGCCAATCTTATTTACACCATGAAAGCAGGTGGTGCAAATATCGCACTCACTGCTTCTAATCCACTGAGCACGCAGGATGACGTGGCGGCTGCGCTGGCCTCGGAAGGCATAAAAACCTATGCTATCAAAGGCATGGACGAAAAGCAATATTACGAATGCCTTGAAGAAGCGCTAAAGATCAAGCCGCATGTGACGCTTGATGATGGGGCGGATACCATTGCGCTTGTGCATTCCAAACACCAGGATCTTATTAAGAACATTAAAGGCGGATGTGAAGAGACCACAACTGGCGTTATCAGGCTTCGAGCAATGGCAGCTGATGGGGCTCTTAAATATCCTGTCATAGCTGTTAATGACGCTGAGACAAAGATGATGTTCGATAACCGATATGGAACAGGCCAGAGCACATTACACGGGATAATGAATGCCACGAATATCCTGTTCGCAGGAAAAACAATCGTTGTTGCCGGATACGGCTGGTGCGGGCGCGGTGTTGCCTCACGTGCACGCGGTCTTGGCGGTAATGTGGTTGTCGTGGAAGTTGAGCCAAGAAAAGCTCTCGAAGCTGTCATGGATGGATACAGGGTCATGCCAATGAAGGAAGCGGCGAAAATCGGGGACCTGTTCATTACGGTCACGGGAGACATCTCAGTCATTCGCAAAGAGCACTTCCAGGTAATGAAAGACCAGGCGATCGTATGCAATTCAGGTCATTTTAATGTTGAAATAGATATCCCTGACCTTGCTAAATTGGCAAAGAAAGCCAGCCAGATAAAGAACGATGTACAGGAATATGCATTGAAAGATGGACGGCGGATCTATATTCTTGCCGAGGGAAGACTTGTGAATCTTGCCAGCGCATTCGGGCATCCTCCTGAAGTCATGGATATGAGCTTTGCGAACCAGGCCCTTGCTGTAAAATTGATATCAGAAAAGGGAGATACTCTTGAGAACCAGGTCTATAAGGTTCCTCCGGAAGTGGACAGTATGGTTGCAAAATTAAAGCTTGAATCTATGGGTATAGAGATAGAGACACTGACAAAAGAGCAGGATAAATACCTCCATTCCTGGACTATGGGAACATGATGCAGTTGCAGATTAACGCGGTTGAGAATTACCTGGGAGCGCTGTACGGAAGCTCAAAAGTCACAAAGATCGGCGAGCTTGGCGGAATGCCCGTTGAGGTTGAGGAAGGAATAAAAGGCTTCGGATATGGCAAGCCATATCTCATTGAATTTGAAGCCGGCGGGAAAAAGCATTCTGTAGTGCTTTCTTCAATGCGCGTGCAGAAAGGTTTCGGGCACGACCATTTTTCCGATCGGGCTCAAATCCTGATATGGCAAAACTCGGTTTTTAACAATCTGCCAGAGCATGTAAAATCGCTTGATGTGGGCTACTTCACACACGAAGGAGAACTTTATTCATCTGGCAAAGCTGAAGAATATTTTATTTTAATGGAAAAGATCGAAGGAAAAGAGTATTTCATTGATCTTGAAAGAATAAAAAAGGACGGGAAACTCATAACTCTTGACAGGGACAGGACACGTGCATTATCGTCATACCTTGCCCGGATCCATGCAAATAAACATGATGACCGTGAATTGTATTTGCGAAAGATCAGGGATCTTGTGGGACATGGCGAATGCATCATGGGATTGATGGACAGCTATCCGGACAATCTTGATTTTGTGAGGCAAGTTGACCTGTGTGCTATCGAAAAGAAATGTGTGGACTGGCGATATAAAATTAAAGGCAATACTGCGCGCCTGTGCATGACGCACGGTGATTTCCATCCATGGAACATAATGTTCCGTAAAGGTGCGGATTTCACGGTGCTTGACAGGAGCCGGGGAGAATGGGGTGAGGCGGCAGATGATGTTTCCTCAATAACCATGAACTACCTGTTCTATTCACTCCAGAAATACGGGCAATTAAAAGGGCCATTTAAAGAAATGTTTGATCTATTCTTTAATAATTACATTGAAAAAACAGGTGACATGGAGCTCTTGAGGGTTATCCAGCCATTTTATGTCTTTAGATCCGTTGTTGTGGCAAGCCCGATATGGTATCCCAATCTTGACCCAATTGTGAGGACAAAGATATTTAATTTTATAAACAATATCCTGGATAGCGAAGAATTTGATTATAAGAATGTGAATTCTTATTTTTAGGGGATCGAAATGGCTTTTGCAGTATGGTTCACAGGTCTTCCCGGGAGCGGTAAAACAGTGATCGCCTCCCGAACCGCTGCTATTCTCAGGAATGAAGGCATTGATGTAAAGATCCTTCAATTAGATGAGATAAGAAAAGTTCTTACACCGAACCCGAAATATACGGATGATGAGCGTGAAATCGTTTATGCATCCCTTGCTTATATGGCAAAACTCGTGGTTGAATGCGATATGAATGTTTTTATCGATGCGACCGCGAACAAAAGAAAGTATCGTGATGCGGCACGAAGACTTATCCCGCAATTCGGTGAAGTCTACATCCGCTGTCCTCTTGAAGTTTGTATGGAACGTGAAGCCCACAGAATAGCCATTTTTTCACCCAAAGGGATTTATGAGAAATCAGCAAAAGCCGGCGCCAATGTTCCAGGTGTAAATGTTGCTTATGAGGAACCCGTTGATCCAATTATCATAATCGACAGCGACAAAACAAAGCCAGATACAAGTGCAAATATCGCAGCGGATGCTATTATTAACTTTTTTGGGGACATGTTTAATGAAAATTGAGACCTTAGTTGAGATCGGCGTTGAGATCCGTGATGTAATTAGCTCATTTATCAAGAATAATGAGGATTATGGCGAAATGCTAGTTCAACGCCCAAAGGATATCACACGCAAGATGGACATGGCCGCCGAAAACGCGCTCGATACTGCTCTTTTAACAAGAGGTCTTTCTGCCAGGATAATTTCTGAGGAGCTTGGCGACCGCATTGTAGGCAATCATCCTGATTTCATGCTTGTAGTGGATCCTATTGACGGTTCAACGAATGCTACTTGCGGCATACCTTTTTTCTGCACGTCTCTTGCTTATACTGATACAACCGAAATTGCCACATTTGATGATATCAGCATGGCAGTGATATGCGATATACAGGGGAATACATATTGTGCCGAGAAGGGAAAAGGTGCCTTTTTAAATGAAAAACAGATGATCGGGAAAAAACGGGGCACAAGACCTAAACCAGTTGTATCTGTCTATTCTTATGGCGTTCCTCATGTACCTGAGGGTCTGATAGAGCTTGAAAAATCCATAATCGTCCGGGCTCTGGGAAGTATCGCGCTTGATATGTGTTTTGTTGCCGACGGGACGCTTGATGGGATAATTGACACACGGGGACTCGTGAGCGGTTATGATATCATGGCATCTGCTTTGATATTGAAGGAATCAGGAGGAACTCTTACTGATATTAAAGGTAAGAATTTGACAAATAATGTCCAGGTGACAGGTTTATCAATTGCAGGAACAAAAAATAGCGAACTTCATGAAAAGATCATAAGAATGCTGGGAGTCAAATGACCAAAAAACTCAAAGCGCACATTGTTTCGCGGGGGAAAGCACAGGGGGATGCACTTGTGAGCGCACAACCCATTTCTTTTCTTGGAAGCATTGATGTAAAAACAGGTATCGTTGTTGAAAAGGGGCATGAGCTTTTTGGTATGAGCATAAAGGGGAAAGTGCTTGTATTTCCGGGCGGTAAAGGCTCGACTGTTGGCTCTTATTCAATTTACCAGCTCAAAAAGAACAATGCTGCACCCCTGGCTATGATAAATATCAGGACTGAGCCGATCGTGGCAGTAGGTGCAATAATCTCGGATATCCCTCTTGTTGACAATGTTGAAGAGAATCCTGTTAATGTAATAAAAAATGGCGATAAGGTTTTAGTTGATGCGATATTAGGAAGTGTTGAAATTTTATGACTGAAGAAGATAAAGGTTATACTGAAATAAAGATGAGTTCAGGCTGGTTCATGACTATCTCGATGCAGAAGAGCGATAAATTCGAGGAAGAAAAGGAATATGTGGAGATAGCCAAGGAAAGAAGCGGCCAGAAGCGCGGAAGGTTCAATATCAATCCGAAGTATGTGCGGACCCTGGGCGAGGCGCTGGTTAAGTTCGCGGATGAGAATAAGCTTTAGGCCCTGAGTTAGATTTATGCCCCGTCTTCCCCCAAACCAGCGCCTGACAACAGATTTCCCTGTCCTTCATTTCGGAAAAGTACCGGAATTCGACAGCAAAACCTGGGATTTCCGTGTTGAAGGGCTTGTTGAAAATCCCATCAGGCTGACATACGATGAATTGCTCGCTCTTGAAAAAACAGTTGATGTAAGCGACTTTCATTGTGTGACCGGATGGAGCCGGTTTGAAAATAAATGGGAGGGCATTCGATTCAGTGACCTGGCAAAACTTGTAAGACCAAAAAGCAATGCCCGGTTCGCCACGATAGAGGCTGACGGCGGATACACCACAAGCATGGAGCTTGCCGAACTCATGGAGCCTGATGTCATTTTTGCATATAATTTTGAGGGAAAGCCCCTTGAACCGTTACATGGCGGGCCGCTTCGGCTTGTCGTTCCGAAAAAATACGCATACAAGAGCGCAAAATGGGTTAGAAGAGTTATATTCACAGAAGAAAAGGAGTTGGGCTTCTGGGAACAGAGGGGATACAGTGACAGCGCAGATCCGTGGAAAGAGGAGAGATATTCGTATTAATCTGAAGTAAAATCCCTATTTATCCTATTGCACCTGACATGTATTTTCTGCAGTTGCATTCTTCTTGGATTTGTTTTTCATAATGTAGAGGTCGATAGATAACTTTATATATGAAAATAATTATTATAATCATGATGATGATAAAAAATATTGAACCACTTAACTGAGGTTGAAAGATTTTGAAAGATGAATATAAATTATTAGCAATAATTGTGTCGGTTTTCCTGATAGGAGTTTTCCTTCAAGAAACGATAGATTCATCAAAATCAAATGTCTCTAAATCACTGGAAGAAACTTTTGAGATCATATCCGAATTATTCTCTGTTTTCGTTGCTCTTTCAATATTTGGCTTAACGTGGTATGCATATAGTAAAAGCCGGGATCGACATTCTCTTTTTCTGGGTGCAACTTTTTGTATAACTGGACTTTTAATTCTATTTCATTTACTTTCCTATCCTTTTATGCCCGATTTCATCAACCCCAACTCCGCCCATAAATCAGCGATTTTCTTTCTTGAATCCCGATTCGTCCTGGCTGTTTTAATCCTTGCCAGTGTATTTGTGCATAAAGATTCACTTCCTAAATTGATCAACAAACGTGTCATAGTTTTGTTCATGATAACAATATTATCTGTCTTCCTGGCTTCCGGATTATTTCGTGAAGATTTTCTTGCATCAAATAACATTGATGGTTATTCCACGACAACTGCATTATTATTACTTGTTATTACAATTATTATTTTAGTTGCATGCTATCTTTATGCAAAAAGAGCCAAAGAAACCGGGCAGGATGACCTGCATTTTTTAATATACGGTCCTCTCATCATACTTCTCAGTAATCTGGTTTACTTCTTTTATGAAATCTCAGGGCATTTTCTTATAATCACTGGTTTTTTCTATTTTCATCTTGGCCTGTATAAATCATCCGTAGATCTACCCTATGAAAAGCTGGCTCTGGCGGAGGAAAAGCTTCGCATAGGGGCAGAGAATAAATACCGTAATCTATTTGATAATGCAAACGATGCAATCATTACAACTGACCTTCAAGATTTTGTTACATCATGGAACCACAGTGCAGAGAAACTTTTTGGATGGGAAGTGGGAAATGTAATGGGAAAAAAACTTTCTGACCTATTCCTTCTGGGTCAATCGGCTTCCGGAATTGAAACTGTGCATATACATGAGACTGGTACCAGGATATTTGTGAGTTTGACAATATCCCAATTGCTGGATTTAAATAATAAATTAACCGGCCTGTCGTTCATTATCCATGATATCTCGCAACGAAAGAAAGCAGAGGATTTACTTATTAGATCAAAGGAATTCACTGAAACCGTGCTCAACAGTATGAACGACGCTATTTCTGTCATTGATGTCAATAATTTCAGGATAATCGATGCAAATTCAGTTTTCCTGGGTAATTATGAGATGAAGAAAGATGAAGTGATTGGAAAAACCTGCCACGAGATTATCCATAATTGTGCTGAACCATGTGCCCCTCCGATTGATATCTGCCCTCTTATTGAAACTTTGAAGACAGGTACAAATTCAACTTCTGAGCTTGTTCACTATAATAAGGGGGAAGAAAAGCGATATTTTGAGGTTTCAACATCCCCCATAGGGGATGAAAATGGAAAGGTCGTAAGTGTAATTCATGTATCACGGGACATAACCGAGCGCAAGAAGTCTGAGAAGCTAATTCAAGACTCTCTCCACGAGAAAGAAACGCTTCTGCGGGAAATTCATCATCGCGTAAAAAACAATATGCAGATTATTTCCAGTCTTCTCCTTCTTCAGTCCCAGAATATTGTTGATCAAAAGTATCTTGATATTTTTAATGATAGTAATAACCGGATACTTTCTATGGCCCTTATTCATGAAAAATTCTACCAATCCGAGAACCTTGCACAAATTAATATCCAGGAGTACATTAACGATCTTGCTTCCAACTTGATGGGTTCTTATGGGACTAAAGGCAATGCAGAATTAGAAATTAACGTTGATAATATTCCACTGAATATTAATTATGCAGTCCCATGCGGATTGATACTAAATGAACTTATTACTAATTCATTAAAATACGCATTTCCTAAAGATAGACACGGCAAAATTAAAATTATATTTCAAAAAATGGATGGTAATATGATCTATTTTTCAGTAAGTGATGATGGTATAGGCATTCCAGGGGATATGGATACTCGAAATACGAAATCATTGGGCATGCATCTAATCTACACGCTTTCTGAAAATCAGCTTCATGGGGAGATCACTTTAAATAGGGAAAGAGGAACAGAATTTCAAATTAATTTTAAAGGTGAATAAAATGTCGGACGAAAAACAGATACTTGTTGTTGAAGATGAAATACTTATTGCTGAAGGATTACAGAGAAAATTAAAGGCAATGGGATATGCTGTTCCCGTAATAGTATCTTCCGGGGAAGAGGCTATCAAAAAGACAAAAGAAAATAATCCCGACCTTGTCTTAATGGATATAAACCTGTATGGCAAAATGGATGGGATTGAAGCTGCATCAAAAATTCATTCTTTTTCCGATATACCAGTAATATATCTCACTGCATATGCGGATAATAAGACACTTGAAAGGGCAAAAATCACTGAGCCTTATGCATACTTAATAAAACCATTTAAAGACAGGGAATTACAGATAAATCTTGAAATTGCTTTCTATAAAAACAAAATGGAGAAGATGTTAAAAGAGAGTGAAAAGAGTTTGAGAGAGAAAAACCAATGGCTTTCTTCAGTAATTGGGGGCATAGGTGACGCAGTGATCGCTACAGATCCGGAAGGAATGATAAGACTCATGAATCCGATCGCAGAGGCACTAACAGGTTGGAATCAGAAGGATGCTATAGGAAAACCTCTGGCAGGTGTCTTCAATATTATTGGCGAAGAAACCGGGGAACAAATAGTGGATCTTGTAACAAAAGCAATTGAAGAAGACATGTTCTACGGTCTATCTGAGCATACGGTATTAATAACAAAGGAAGGTTTGAAAATACCTGTCGATATTATGGGCTCAAGCATCAAAATTGACGGAGATAGTATAATTGGTATTGTAATGGTTTTCTCGGATATTTTTGAGAGGGATCCATGAACGCGTTAGATTTTGGTGATGAAATTGTGCAGAGGTAAGAATTGTGGTTTCCATGGACTCTAAAGATAATTTAATTTTTAAATCAATATTACGCAAGAATATTGCTTTGAAAAACGAATCAACATCCTCTTCATTTATATCAGCTTCTTCTTTCAGACTCTTGCCTTTATCAATAAAGGCGAAGTTCTTCCTGGACTATTCAAAAACAGAGCTATATAAACCTATTTCAAATGTAATTAAAAGTGCTGGCGAAATCTATATTGAGTTTACTACAAATGAAAATGTAAATTTTGAAAATTTAAATTTAAAAATTAATACTTTATGCAATGTTAGAAATATTTCTGATGCTGACAAGAACCTACTTACGAATGTTAGAGAAAATACACTTTTTATACTACAATTAAAAAAATTCAGGGAGAATATATATATGCTTGAAAGATCAGCATTATTAACAAGTTTTGGAGAATATGAATCACGAAGGAAACCAATGAAATCAGCGATTAGAACAATAAAAAATTCATGTGAATGGGGGATCTCCGGTCTCAAGAGTGACCAGGATATACTTCTTGAATCAATTAATGATACTATCGAAGAGGTTCACAGGTTTGAAAAATCAACTACATCGTCCGAGTCATTAAAGGATATTGATTTTCAAAAGAAACAAACTGCTGATAAAGAATGATATTGGAAAGTTTAACATGACAATTTCAAAGTAGAAAAAACAAGAATAATCATCTTAAATCCAATCATTTTTCAATGCATATATATATTCAAAAAATTATAACACCAATAACCGCAATTATGAGGTAGATTATGAGAATAAAATCAGGGATTGAAGGATTTGATACGCTGGTTGAGGGAGGATTATTACAGGGAAGGCAGTACTTGTTGAGCGGCACTCCGGGCAGTGGCAAGAGTACTTTTGGCGTCCAATTTCTTGCAGCAGGGGCGCTTTTAGGCGAGATAGGAGCATACGTTGCATTATCCGAAAATATCGGCACCCTTGTAGAAGATATGTTACGATATAATCCACAGATCGATGATATGATCAAGACGAAAAAATTGTTCTTTATAGATCTTGGTCCGACTATAAATTATGGAGAATATGATGAGATGTCAAGTCTTATTACTCCGGATTATGTTCAGCAATCTGGCGACTCCCTTGTGAATCAACCACCCACCCCATTTTCCGTATTTAAAGAAGTGGAAAACCAGATCAAACAGTTCGGTATTAAGAGATTGGTGATCGACTCATTGTCTTCGATCAGGTTCGCCTCAAAGGACATAGCATCGGAAGAGCGTTCCATTAGCAGGTTCATCCGCAACCTGAAAACTCTAGGATGTACAACTATACTGCTCTCCGAACTTACAAATCCAGATGCTTATACCATAGAACAATTCGCATCGCATGGTGTGATATTCCTGCATAATTTCATGGACAAGCAGGGAAGTATGGTCCGAGGCTTACAGATCATTAAAATGCGCGGGACAAAGCATGACTGCGAGATGCGAGCCATTGAATTTTCAGATAAGGGCATAAAAGTTGGAAAGCTGCTCAAGAAGTAAACCAGGGGGGTTTTGGGTATTACCAATACAAATATGGAAAAGGAGAGGGCTGAACTAATAAAGAAAATATATGAGCTTGGCTTTGAAGTGGGGGTCAAAAGTCACTCTGAAATTGGCTGGGTATTAAGGGAATATAACACTCTTGTGGAGAATGCCCGCAAACTTGGTATAAAATCGCCGGAAAGCTATTATCAGGATGGTAAAATCAAAGGCAAAGCTAGCAGGGACAAGCCCAGTGAGGCAAAGGAAAAAAAGGCTGATATTGTGAAAAATGTCACTTTTTCAGAGATAAAAAATGAAACCGGTGAAATCCAGGATTTTGAGGTTTTGCAGCTACAAAGAAAACCGAGGTTGAATGAGCTTCCGAATCTTGTAAAACAGACAGGACATGCAGAGGTGCCCAGGCTTCTTAAGGGCTTCAAATCCCCTATATCATTTCTTTTCGGTCATAGAAAAAAAAGTTAAATGATGTCCCGTCTTCCCCCAAACCAGCGCCTGACAACAGATTTTCCTTTCCTTCATTTCGGAAAAATACCGGAGATTGACCAGCTTTTTAAACAAATTCTTTTTTCAGCTTATTCTGATTATTCAGAAAAGTTTAAATATTCAGAATACATAGTTGCCACAAAAGTGATAAAAATGGCAAAGAAAGATGAAAACAAATCATGCTGTGCTCCTGCCGATCTGGGTTGCTGCAAGGTTGAATCCGTGATAACTGTAGATGACAGGGGGCAGATGGTGCTTCCCAAAGAGATAAGAGAAAAAGCAAATATTCATGCCGGTGATAAGCTGGCTGTTGTAAGCTGGGAAAAGGACGGCGAAGTATGCTGTATATCCTTAATCAAGGTCGAGAAACTCGAAGGGATGGTAAAAGGTATGCTTGGTCCGGTGATGAAGGATATACTGGAGAGATAAAAGAATTTAAAATATTGGTTGAAGAAGGAAATCTCAAAGAGAAGGAGTATAATTGAAAAATCCACCTGAAACAATAACAAAAGAAATTGATATTAAATCCACTTCCAGCGACATAACACTTGCCAATCATCTGGACCATTTTCTGGCCCGTCTTGGAGTAAAACGAAGCGAGCATTCAATAGCATCCGGGCTATACGCCATAGGAAAACCTACAAAAGATTCACCAGTATTTGCCAGTGCAAATTATACCCTCAGTTTTGATGCCCTAAGATCAGCATTGGCTGGTATTGATGCCTATATTCTCGTTCTTGACACCAGAGGCATTAATGTATGGTGCGCTGCGGGTAAAGGCACATTTGGAACTGATGAGATGGTACGACGCATCGAAGCAGTAAAACTTCATGATATAGTCAGCCACAGAATACTTATTGTTCCACAACTTGCCGCAACGGGAGTATCTGCCCAGGAGGTCAGGAAGCGTTCAGGATTCAAAGTCGAGTTCGGGCCAGTGAGAGCATCTGATCTTCCAGCGTATCTTAAAACCCACCAGGCAACAGAAGAAATGCGCCGCGTTCGCTTTACTCTCCCTGACCGAATTGTCCTTATACCTGTTGAGATGAACTCGATCCTGATACCCGGGTTGATCGCATCCTTAATCCTTTCACTTTTTGGAGGATATATAGCGGCAGCGGCTGCCATTACAGCCATCCTGTCAGGAGTGGTGTTATTTCCAATCCTGCTGCCCTGGATCCCAACAAAAGATTTCAGTACAAAGGGATTCATTATAGGCGGACTGATGGCGCTACCGTTTGCCATGAACGTGTTTTATGGCATGATGAATGAAGCCCTGTGGTTGCGTTCAGGTTGGGCATTGACTTATATGCTGACCATGCCGCCTGTAACTGCCTTTTTGGCACTGAACTTTACAGGTTCTACAACTTTTACCTCAGTGATAGGGGTAAAGCGCGAAATATTTACATATGTTCCAACAATGGCCTGGATGTTCGGGATCGGTATTATCCTGGTAATTGCGTTATCATTAATGAAAATATTTGGAGGAATATGATGTTTAATTCGTATGATTCAAACACTCTTAAATACGATCCGGAATTGTGTATTAACTGTGGAATGTGCAGTACTGTATGTCCTCATGGTGTATTCAGTACGAGTGGAAAGGCAGCGCAATTAGTGAACCCAAAAGCATGCATGGAATGCGGAGCCTGTCAGCTCAACTGTCCAACAAACGCTATCAAAGTAGACAACGGCGTTGGATGCGCATCTGCGATGATATGGGCTGCTGTAAAAGGGCAGAAGGAAGTAACGTGCGGTTGCGGCAGTTCTTGCTGTGAATCTAGACCTGAGATTTTGCAGATCGTAAAAAAAGGAAACATAATGTTATAATTCTTTAAGCATCTGCTTTGGGCAGACATGGCAAGGATAGAATTCACAAGTTTTTTCCCCTTTTATTTTATTTTCTTATATAACCTCCTTGCGACCAGCAATATCGATATAGCCATAACGGCTTCAAAACCCGGCACTTGTATTTTTGTCTTTGATATTTTCCCGGTAACATTAGGCTCTGGCGCCAAAGGCTCAAATGGTTCAGATACATAAGGAGTGATGACCGGTTTAACAGGTGATTGATTTGAAGGAATGGAATGTGATTTTAGCACAATGGAGGTCTTTGCGATCATCTTTGCATAAGAATATTGGGATATCTTTTCATATGGATTTGTCATCGTTTCCCCATACTCATACGCACTGACAGCAAGAGTTGGTTCAATTCCCATCATGCGGGCCTCGTTTATCGCAACTTTTGCTGCTTCGTAACTCTCATTAACTTTCTTTTGCGAATCTGTTTTACCCAACAACCCTATCGAGGTGGTGGATTTTATAGTGGCCTGGAGCGAATCAAATATTGAGCCTGCATAATATCCTCGTTCCATTTCCTTCTGGGCATGAATTATGTCTTCACCAGCGCCTCCTGAGATATCCGGATGCGAACCGCTTTCTGAAATAAGTGTTATCATATAGGTATTGATGGATTGCGCCTGGCTCAAATACCATCCAGCGCGGTCTTTCAATGTTTTTTCAGGTACGATATTTCCATCAGGTGTTGCAAGTGTAAGCCACCATTGTGCCGTGCGCGCCCTCTCATTAGCAAAGGCTAGCGATGATATCTTTTCCTCTGTATCATTTAATTTTGCTGCTTCATCAAGTCCAATCCTGGCAGTTGTGATCCTTGATTCGGCAGCCCCTACTGCTTCCACATCACTTACTCCGTACAATGTAAAGTTTTCAAGGTCAGTCTCAGAGGACTTTATCTGTTTCTCTACCCTTCTTACGATCTCGTTAAGATATTGTTCTTTATCTGATGCTTTATCATATCCGTCCTTCCATTCAACAAAGCGCATCGTGTACATTGAATTAAAATATAAGGAGGTCGCAGCATAGTATTTCTTATCATCATACATCTTATCCGCCCTGTCCAGGATATCTTTTGCAGTCTCTGTGAACTGGGTTTTAGGCATCTTTGATTCCATTTCCCTGTACATATTTCCCGATTCGCCTTTCAGGTTCTGGGCAAGAGGTTTTAGAAGATCCATATATTCAGATGTCAGAATTGAGCCCTCATATGCAGGCTTAGTTATCTCATGACCTGTAAATTCCAGGACAACATCCTGGATCGTATTTACTTCTTTAACTGTGACATTGAGTTTTTTCCCGAGTTCTACAACATCCACCGATTCCTCTTTTTCTTCAATGACTATCAGTGTGCCTCTTAATCGGGAGGAGGTATTTTTCACTGTTACTATACTCTGGCCCTCTGGTATCAAGAAAAGCGTGGCGTTTTTTTCTGCTGCAGCCTCAAGCTTGAATGGTATTCCACCCACAGGTCCTATTGATCCGTCGGGATTTATCATCCCTGTCATTACAACATCACTTTTCAAAGGCCATTTTTGAATGGAAGCAATGGTTGCCACCGTCAAAGCTCCACCTGCCGAGGGCCCGCCGATGATAGGTGAACTTATATCGATAATATAATAGAAATCATATACCTTTTCATCAACACCCAGTACATCAGATGCGACCATCGCTGCGATTCTTGCCGAACCCTGAAGATCAACCTGTGTGTATGGATTAGTATCCACGAATACATGGCCCGTGCCGTTTGTGACAATTACCTCCGCACCAAGTAGGACCCCTTCTTCCCCATCACCTGTGCTCCGGTCAGCAACAAGAGGAACCGAAACACCTTCTTCGAGTGCAAAAACACCATTTATTGTCAAGATCAGTAAAAAGATACAAAGGATTCTATATGTCATTTTATTATACCCATAACTCATATATCAGATAAAATACTTAAAACCAGTGTTTATGAATCTACAAGATCCCTATACAATACCTTATAAAGGCATTTACGCAGTAGCCGACCGAAATAATGAATGTGTGGAAATTATGGAACATTCCAATTGTTATGGCGGCTCTGCCTGGGCGCTGTATCATTATTCCAAAAGCCCGCTTGTAATTAAAAGCCGCTCTGTTGGGGACATGATGCGCTATCTGGTGCATGTGGGAAAGTCAAACCTTGCGCTGCAATCATCAACTGCTGCTGCTGGTATTGAATCAGTCATCGTGAATGGCGATGAAATCGAGATAACCTATAGCGGCCTCGGTGGCGGAGGCGTTGGAGCGACTACATGCAGGTCATGCGCAAACGGGGTTATCCGCTCCAATATTTCAGAGTCAGGCGGAGGAAAACGTGCAAGCGGTACGATCGTAGTTCCGCGAAGGGAACGGATCCTGGTGGGAATGGACAATACTGATTCAAAGGAAGTGGGAGCAACATGGACTCTTGCCCATAATATCGGGGCAGCCGTGGATTCCCTGGAACATAAATATATTTCACATACGCTTGTCCAGCTTTATCCTGTGCCAGACAAGACCCAGAATTGCGTGGCGACAGTGCTTGAATTTGCCTGCATGGGTGGGGCTAAGGAAGAATTACTTACTAAAATAAAAGAAGGACTTCTTAAATACAGCGTTTCCCATGAGACAGGGATGGTCGCTTTAACTGATTTTGACGCCTCTTCTCTTATGGAATACAGCAGACTATGCAGAAGCAAAATGATCTCCAAAGAATTGACCCTGGAAACCGCAGCACAAAACGGTGTTGAAATTTGCATAGATGGAAAAGGTATAATCGGGGCGCTTGCAGCTCTTCCCTGGTTTTCAAGAAACGTTGAATCGGTATTTTTATGAATGGCCTTGAAGCAATAGTTAGCGGCATTATTGATAGCGGTGTGAAAAAAGTTACAGGGGTCCCGGGTTATCCGATAACAGACCTCATGGAAGCACTCGGCGATATTATCAAGCACGAATGGTCTATTAATGAAAAAGTGGCACTTGAAATTGCATTGGGTTCTTCGGTATGCGGGCAACGTTGTGCTGTCATTACAAAACATGTGGGCATGAATATACTTTCAGACCCTCTTGTTACCTCGGCAATACATACGATCGGCGCAGGCGTTGTGATATTTGCTGGTGATGACCCGGGTATCGAAAAATCCCAAAACGAACAGGATTCGCGTTTTTACGGATCGATCGCAGAAGTACCGGTTTTTGACCCGGGAACAACGGAAAATGCTTATATTTGTGTGAAAGAAGCTTTCATGTTATCTGAAAAAGTGAGAACTCCTGTGATAATCAGGCTTACTAACAGGCTATTGAAAAGTAATGGCGACTTCGTACGAAAAAGCGAGCAGATCCAATCAAAGCCAATTGATAAAAAAATATGGCATCTTACTATGCTGGGGAAACACCAGCGATTCCATGTTGAATCCTTTCCACATATGTGTAAGTACGCTGAAACCTCAATATTGAACTTATATAAGATAAATGAGAAAAAAGGCGATATTGGAATAATCTCATCTGGTTTTCCATCATCGCTTGTTGATTCCATAATACCCGATAATATTTCCCATCTTTCCCTCACGATTGTAAACCCCTTACCTATTGATCTTATCGACCGCTTTATTAAAAAGCATTCAAGAGTACTTGTTGTGGAAGAGACAGAGCCTGTTATTGAAAAGCAGGTTTCAAAAAGAGTGTTTGGAAAGCTCACAGGACACATGCCCTATGGCATCGCAGAAGAAGAGGATATTAAAAGAGCTATTGGAAATATTAATATTGATACAGTAAAGCGCGATATTGTGCCGCAGACTATAGAAAAACGAGGAACTCGTCCCATGTGCGAGGACTGCCCGTATATGCCTTTGTATTTCGCAATAAAAGAGCTGGATGTACCTGTTGCAGGCGACCTTGGATGCTCCATCATGACATCCTCGCCGCCTCTTTCAATTATTGATGCTGCGTTCTCATTAGGTTCATCTATAAGTACAGCCTGCGGATTTAACAGGAAAGGCATCGCCATCATCGGTGATTATGGACTTGCACATTCAGGGATCCCTGCAATGATAAACGCAGTCCATAATGAACATGAAGTCGTTGTAGTTGTTCTCCAGAACGAAGTGGCTGCCATGACCGGAGGACAGGAAGTCCCGGACCTTACAGGGCTTGTGAGTAATTATATCAAGGATACGGTAATTTTGAATCCTGATGAAAAAAATATCAGAAATATCTTAAATGAAAAACTTAAAAAGAATGGAGTTTCTGTGATTCTGGCACCAGCAAAGTGTCCAAGGTATTGATAATGCATATAAAAAACGACAAAAGACACCAGAAACCCCAATTCCTGCGCGACGACTCCGCTCGCGTGCCGTTTGTCGTTATCGGCATATTCCTCGTGATCCTCTCCACGCTCGTCTCCCTGAACCTCACCCGCATGGACATAAGAATGGCAAAGACGATGTCCTCAAATCTTGAAATATCAGCGCCAGACCAGGCGTTATCATATGCAAAGGCAGACCTTTCGCGGGCTCTGAACTATGCAGGCATGGAAGCACTCAAGAAACTTGGCGAAAGTCCTGTTATCAAACCTGATAACACAAGCGTGTACTACAACGGCACAAACGGCGACCCTTATAAATTCAACATGAACTGGGCTCGCGCCATGACAAATTCAACATTTAACCAGTACATGGAATCAAACTACAATTACGACACTTTCACATACAGCGGATATTCAGTGAACGT
>CAJPFJ010000067.1 GCA_905339155.1 Methanosarcinales archaeon | reverse complement strand
TTGTACTCTTCGATTGAGCCATTTCCTTGACATCAAGATCACCAACAATAATTGTATTGGCTTTAGTATTATCAACCATTTTTCGTGTGAGTTTATGCTGAATATCCTTTATCTGGTTGCTGCATTTGCTGGTAAGTTTATTCTTTGCCCGATTGAGCCTGTGCCAATGCTTGCTTCCTTTTATGCAATGATCTCGTCGTGCTTGAATGGCATCAACTTTCGGATTCCAATAGTTATCTGGTCTTGGATTAGAAGTTTCATGGAATTTTCCCTGAGTATTTATAGCGGTTGCTGTTTTTGTTACTCCAAGATCAATCGCCTGATACAATCCATTATCGATATACGACTTTTCAGGAACTTCGTGAACAATTCCAAGATAATATTTCCCTGCTTTTTGATAGACATTTACTTGATAGACCTTATCATATTTTCTCAATAATTCAAATACGAGAGGTACTTTGTTATAAAAATGAGATAACGATATTTCCTGTTCTTTGATCGTGAACCCAGATTGATTATACATCATTGTCGTGAAATGGTCTTTGCCTTTGAATCCGGGTGGATGTGCATTTGTATCCCCATTCCTTCTTAGTTCAAAAAATGAACTATAATCAGCATTGAGCGTTCTAACAGCCATTTGCAGGACTTTTGAATATACCGCTTTATATTTAGGATACTTTTCCTTTATCTCCGGCAAATCGTTTTGTTGTTTTTTCATATCAACTTCATAATATGGTTTTCCCCAGGGAAATACTTCAAAATCAGCTCTGAGGTTATTGAGTATCCATTCCTTTTCTCGTTCTGCAAGTGCAAAGTTATAGATCAGCCTGCATCGTTCTGAAAGAAACCATAATACTTCTATCTGTTCCTGTGTTGGATATATCCTGACTTTTTCAGTTAGCTGCATACTAATCTCCAATCTTGACAAACATTATATTGTCTTATCACATTATATATATTATGCCTATCTCAAAATCCAATCTTGACAATTGCTTTTCTGGGATAGGCATTACGATTCCAAGGGGCACGATTCATCCCCTCCCTCACAGAAGGGGACTTCTCTATCCCTTGACCCCACGAGTTAAAGTCCAGGAGGTTTATTAAGGGGTATGGCGAAAGTAGAAGTCGTGATGGATGAAAAGACGCTCCTTTCCAGGCATATGCTCAACTTCAAGCTTGTGAAATTAGCCTGGGCATTGTTTTTTATTCTTATTGGAGGAAGCTGGATACTTGAAAGCCTGCAGAAGATAGACAACATACAAAAATGGGGAATTATTTATGCAGGATGCGGCGCAATTCTGCTTTTGTTGAATCTGCTGCGGATTTCCTGGAAGATCAATATCAGTAAGTTTACTATATGGCTTGGCACTCTTGGATTGTTATACGGGATAGCAACAATTTATAAATTCGATTTCATAATATGGGCAGCAGCGATTCTGATAATCGGCCTCATAATGCTTTTGGAAGTGTTCAGGAAGTAGATAGGATTGGCTCGTATCCTGTTTAACCTGTCTTAAATTAATTTTTTCTTGGCGTCAGGAAAAGTATCAAAAAATACTTTCAATCCGCTTGCTAAAGTGTCTTTAATCCCTGTGACAATTTGCACTTATTAATGACAAATTCAAACGAAAAGAGCTTCGCCATGATCGCCATACAGTTTCATTGCTGACCGACCATCTTGTTTTCTCCCCAAAATATCGAGGCAAGATGCTTGTGGATGATGTAGCAATGATATGCGAAGGTATTATCTGCAAAACCTGTGTAGAAAGGGATATTAAGATATTTGAGATCGCAGTAAATCCTGACCATGTCCATATATTCTTTAAGTAACCAGGCAGAGTAACAATCGCAGGTCATCTAAGTGATGATTTGGCGCCAGGAACATTAAACAGTATATTAAAGCAAGCTCAATTGAAGAAGCTGAAAAGAATATGTATGAAGCTATTGAAATGCATATCCAGGGATTATTGGAAGATAAATTAACTATTCCTGAATCCAAATCATTTGCAGAATAATAGCTATTGCTGAAAAATCAATTATGGGGCAACCGGCTTAATGATAAGCTGCTTGTTCAAAAATATTATTCTCTTTTGAATTTCTGCGCCTGAATTAAAACGCTGAAGACCAAAAGCGGAATAAACCATCGAGCATCCACCCCGGGATGCCTTTCGGACTTGAGTCCGAGGTCGTTGACTAAGTCTCATAACTTGTTGCATGAATCTATGGCTTTATTTATGATATCCGGATGAATTCTGAATTCTTCCCCTTTTAGCTCTTCAAGTAATCCTATCGCTTCTTTTGCAATAAGGAGATTCTTTGCTACACTGCGAAGAATGACTCCTATCGTACCAACAACTATGAACCCCTCGGTCTTAGCCGCATTACGCACTTTCTTCTCGTTTGAAAGGAAAATCTCAGCTTTCAGCCTCTCAGCCAATTCCTTGACATGCCCCTCGCCGATATGGATGCCATATCGTTTCGCAAGTTCTCTGGCTATTTTTTCGCCGGTCTTGTGAATTTTTAAGATTTTCTGATCAATTGCTTCTTCTATCAGACCAGTTTCATTGTATTGATAATTCAATATCTCGGACCTAACATATTCCGGTATGTTAGTGCATCCATATAATTCTTTTATAAGCCGCAATTCATTCAATTTCGCCAGGTGAATGATTACATCTGAATCACTCACTGCTGGTTGCATATGCAATGTCCTCTTCCAGTTCTTTTGTTCCATAGCTCACATATGTATTGTGCTTTTGGAGTATTTGAGGCATCTTTTCGATAGAAACCCCGATCAGGTCAGCAGCCTGACGCAGCGTGATCTTTCCGTCTCTGTAAAGTCCAATAGCTATCAGTTCTACTAAAGATTTCTCTACAGGCTTTTCCAGGACATCAATAACTTCATCGGGGAACCTTAATTTAGCTTCCATTTATTTCACCTCTCTTGTGTTTCTTAGTCCACTAACTATTATAGTTTTGGCAATCCCATAGCTTTATTTACCTAATACTCTTCCTTAGTTCTGAGATATAAGTTAGCTTCACGAGGCATATTTCCAGTAGAATCAATACTCCAGCTTTAAGCACTGTTCCCTAGTCGCAGCAAGCAATCTTTCAATATATCCTTTGAATCGCATCTCGTTAAACGGCGGGTCGCATACATATTTGATCCAGGGATTACCCCGCCCTGTCTTTATCCAATCTCGGATCAATTCCTTTGCTTCAGATTTATCTGTATTCATTTCCGGTGTGATGCTCATATATGTCCAGCCTCCTTCATGCTGAAGTGCCTGACATCACCGATTATCACATGATCAAGCACATCGATGCCCATTATTTTCCCTGTCTCAACCAGCTTCTTTGTGATGTCGATATCTTCCCTGCTCGGCGTGGGGTCGCCGGATGGATGGTTGTGAGCAACAATAATGTGTGCTGCCGACTCAATCAAGGCGGTGCGAAAAACTTCTCTTGGATGAACGACGTTTGCGTTGAGTGAACCAATGGATATGGTATCTTCCCTGATAATCTGGTTCTTGGTATCCAGGCACAGCTCCACAAAATGTTCCTTCTTTGATTCCCGCATCGTCGGATAAAGTCGCCTATAGACATCTTCCGGTGAATTGATCTTGAACTTTGATGAACT
>CAJPFJ010000066.1 GCA_905339155.1 Methanosarcinales archaeon | reverse complement strand
CGTATAGTCCTGTTAAGTTTCATTCTTATTGGTGTCAGGGTTATTTTTTCCCAGGAATCGGGAGAGTCCACGTTCACTGAATATCCGCTGTATGTGAAAGTGTCGTAATTGTAGTTTGATTCCATGTACTGGTTAAATGTCGAATTTGTCATGGCGCGAGCCCAGTTCATGTTGAATTTATAAGGGTCGCCGTTTGTGCCGTTGTAGTACCCGCTTGTGTTATCAGGTTTGATAACAGGGCTTTCACCCAGCTTCTTGAGGGCTTCCATGCCTGCATAGTTCAGAGCCCGCGAAAGGTCTGCCTTTGCGTATGATAATGCCTGGTCTGGCGCTGATATTTCAAGATTTGAGGACATGGTCTTTGCCATTCTTATGTCCATGCGGGTGAGGTTCAGGGAGACGAGCGTGGAGAGGATCACGAGGAATATGCCGATAACCGCGAAGGGAACGCGAGCGGAGTCGTCGCGCAGGAATTGGGGTTTCTGGTGTCTTTTGTCGTTTTTTATATGCATGTCAGTCGTCGCAGAGGAACTGAAATAGGGATAAGGTTTATGGTTTGAAATCTGGTTTTACATTGAAGAGATCCATGCCCTACTTTTTTATATTACGAAAACGTACTGAGGAATTGCATAACCCTTGTTAAATAAGAAAGAAAAAATGAGCGCTATAAAAATAGATCCGAATATTAAATATCTGGAAGGCACACAGCGCGTATTTGACCCTGAAACCACACTTGCAAATACAACAAAGCTTCTCCCGAAGATAGGCGTGACCCGAATTGCCAATATCACTGAC
The DNA here is from genome assembly GCA_905339155.1 of Methanosarcinales archaeon. Lineage (GTDB taxonomy): Archaea > Halobacteriota > Methanosarcinia > Methanosarcinales > Methanoperedenaceae > Methanoperedens. The sequence continues at coordinate 8,875 of CAJPFJ010000066.1, read as the reverse complement.
CTTGACCGCGTTGGGATACCCGTTTTCTCGGCTATCAGGCCAAGCGCGGCCGCAGGCGCAATATCCATATACTCAGGAAAAGGCGCAACAGAAACAAATGCCAGGATATCTGCGATAATGGAAAGTTTTGAGCGCTGCCTTGCTGAGCAGCCTGAAGTAAGCGTAAATCTGGGTGGCATCAAGCTGCAAACAGAGACCGTTACAGATTCATACGAGTCACTCTGCGAGAGCTATCCGACATTATACCCGGATGCACTCCTTCTCCCGCAGCCTGTTGCTGAATTCACAAAACTTGAATGGATCAAGGGGGAAGACATTTTAAACGATGTAGAAGTTTTCGTTCCTTCAAATGCGGTTTTCCATCCCTATGAGCCCCAGGGTGGGAACAAGCTGTTCAGGAGCAATACCAATGGCCTTGCTTCAGGAAATACTATAGAGGAAGCGATCCTCCATGGATTGCTTGAAGTGATAGAAAGGGATTCACTAAGTATAGCTGAATACACCCGAAATCCCGGAAGAGAAATCGTGCTTACTGAAAATGATGGATTGAATTACACACTTAAAAGAAAATTAGAAGTTGCAGGCATTAATGTAAAGGTCTGGCTGCTTGATTCTGATATTGATATTCCTACGGTAGTAACAGCGCTTGATGATACTGTCCTTAAAGACCCGGCTCTTCTTGTTATGGGCGCTGGTTCGCATCTGACACCTGAAATTGCGGTCACAAGGGCACTAACAGAAGCTGCACAAAGCCGGGTCGTGCAGATACATGGAGCGCGCGAGGACACTGACAGGGAGCAAGTAGTACGAACCTTTGGTTATGATCATATGAAACGAATGAACAGCTACTGGTATGAAGATCTTGATAAAGTCCATATGGACAAGTTAGAGGACAGCTCAAGTAATACGCCTGCCGCCAACATAGAAACAGTTTTAGAGAGACTTGGTGACATCGCCGATGGCGCGATAATTGTAAATCTTTCAAGAGGAGTTGATATCCCGGTTGTAAGGGCGATAATCCCGATGTTTGAGCTTTATACGCTTGACCGTGAAAGAAAAGGGGACCGTATCAAGAAAAGGAAGAAGAGAGTGGCTAAATGAAGCCAGTGGTGTACACAGGCACAAGCATAAGCCACAGCGATGCAAGAAAAATACTGGATGCAGATTATCGTGCGCCTGTGAGGCGTCATGATTTCAGGAGGCTTCTTTCATCGCCTCCTGAAATAATCGGGCTAATTGACGGTGTTTTTTTTGACAATGCCGCAGTAGGTCACCGTGAAATAATTGAAGCCTTAAAAAGTGGGATAATCGTTGTCGGGGGAGGAAGTATGGGGGCGCTTCGAGCTTATGAGCTTGAATCTTATGGGATGATAGGCGTAGGAAAAGTCTTTGGGATGTACCGGAACGGGATCATCGAATCGGATGATGAGGTTGCTGTGACTTTTGATGCTGGATCAAATGAAGCCCTTTCGATCCCGCTTGTTAATATCAGGATGACAATTGAAGTTGCAAAAGATGCAGGGGTTATAAATCCGGCACAGGCATCTGCTATTATTGAGATAGCCCGGAAGTTATTCTATCCTGACAGGAATTACCAGAATGTCGTTTTCGAAAGCGGTAAAAATGGAATTATCCTTGAAATTGAAAAGAAAAAATTACTTGATTTCATTAAACTGAATGAAGTAGATATAAAACGTCAGGATGCCATTCTCGTTCTTGAAAAAATTAAAGAATTTATCTAAATGAGATGACATTTATAAATTCATTTGAGTGATTCTATAAACTCGTCTATGGGAATTACTTTATAAGTTGCTGTCTTGATGCTGCCCCGAGAAGCAATTTCGATAACAGCCTTCATGACATTGATATCATCTTCTGCTTCCACTATGGTTATGAAATCAAAATTCCCCAGGACTGCGTATTGATCTGTTACATTTACCCCCATTTCCTTAAGTTCCTTATTTACTTCTTTTATCCTGCCTGCATTCTTCCTTAAAGTCATCGCGCCTTCGTCTGTAAGGTTTGATATTATTACATATTTTGACATAACATCCTCCATTCCTTACATAATATTCTCCTGTCATTCTATATATATCTTATTAAATTGATTTTATATCTTATTAAATTGATTTTTCATGTAATTTAGCTCACCGGGCAAAAACCTTTTTATACCCCTAAACAGATTATATAGTGCTAATTTTCTCATTTTTTGTGATGAGGTTTAAGAGGTATTTAAAATGGATAATATGGAATATAAAGGAACTACCACTATAGGGTTAGTTTGCGATGAGGGTGTAGTATTGGCTACTGAGAGAAGAGCTACGATGGGACATTTCATTGCAAGTAAGGATGCAAAGAAAGTCTATCAGATTGATGATCTCGTGGCAATGACCACCGCAGGCTCTGTAGGGGATGCGCAAAGGCTTGTGAAATGGATGCAGGTAGAGTCAAAACTCTATAAAATGCGAAGAGAAGAACCCATGACCGTAAAGGGTATCGTAAGTTTGCTGGCCAATATCTTGAGCGGTAACAGATATTACCCTTATTATGTTCAGCTTCTTGTAGGCGGAGTCGATAAGAATGGGCCTGGTATCTATTCACTTGACGCCGTAGGCGGAATTATCGAGGAAAAAAAGGCGGTTTCAACAGGTTCAGGTTCACCAATGGCATATGGTGTTCTTGAAGACAGATATGTAGACAATATGTCAATTGATGATGGAGTTAAACTCGCCATACGTGCATTGCATAGTGCCATGAAGCGTGATTCAGCATCAGGTGATGGCATTAATGTCGTAAAAATCACTAAAGACGGATATATGCAAGTGGAAGACAGCGAAGTTAAGAAAATACGAGCTGCACTTACATAAATTCATTTTTTATTTTTAGGATGTTTAGGGTATTTTAGAAGGAATAAAAAATAATGACAGTTGAAGAAGTATTAAATGATTTGAAAAAGAAAATAAAAGCGCAGCTTCCCAAAGATATCACCATATCTGATGTGGATTTTGAAGGGCCTGAACTTGTTATTTATACCGAAGAACCGCGAAAATTTGCTGATGATGGCGATCTTATCAAGGGGCTTGCCAAGGAACTGAGAAAACGTCTTGTGGTAAGGCCTGACCCAAAAGTTCTAGCACAGCCCGAAGAAGCGATCACTGCGATTTCAAAGATCGTTTCAGCAGAATCCGGAATTTCAAATCATTTTTTTGACGTGGATACCGGTGAGGTTGTAATTGAAGCTGAGAAACCCGGCCTTGTCATAGGAAGGCATGGTGAAACACTTCGCGAGATCACAAAAGAAATTGGCTGGACACCAAAGGTAGTTCGAACGCCTCCGATGAAATCCACGACCGTGAATAATATCCGCCAGTTCATGCGCGCTAACAAGGAAGAGCGTAAAACCCTTCTTAAAACCATAGGTCGAAAGATCCACCGCGGCGTTTCTTCCAAGGACAAATGGGTACGATTGACCACCCTCGGAGCATGCAGGGAAGTGGGACGCAGCTGTTTTTTGCTCTCAACACCTGAAACAAGGATTTTAATAGAGTGCGGTGTAAACGTTGGCGGTGAAGATAATGGCTCACCCTATCTTTATGTTCCTGAGGTGCACCCTATAAGCCAGATCGATGCAGTAGTTCTTACTCATGCACATCTTGACCATATCGGGCTTGTTCCATTATTGTATAAATATGGATTTGAAGGGCCAGTTTATTGCACACCTCCCACGAGAGACCTGATGGCTTTACTTCAGCTGGATTATATCGATGTTGCCGCACGTGAGGGAAAGAAAGCCCCCTATGAATCGGTTATGATCCGTGAAGTTCTCAAACATACCATAACATTGGATTATGGGGATGTCACAGATATAGGTCCGGACATGAAATTGACATTCCATAATGCAGGCCATATCCTTGGTTCTTCCGTCGCTCATTTCCATGTCGGGGATGGCCTGTATAATATAGCTTTTACCGGCGATTTCAAGTATGAAAAGACACGCCTGTTCGATCCGGCCATCAATGATTTCCCGCGAGTGGAAACAATAGTCATGGAAGCGACTTACGGAGGTTCAAGGGATATGCAGCCTTCAAGGAAAGATGCTGAAAGGCATTTGCAGGAAATAGCCAAAGAAACCCTGGAGAAAGGGGGGAATCTCCTGGTACCGACATTCGCTGTAGGAAGAAGCCAGGAAGTCATGATAGTTCTTGAGGAAGCAATCAGGAAAGGATTAATCCCGGATGTGCCGGTTTATCTTGATGGTATGATATATGAAGCTACAGCAATTCATACAACGCATCCGGAATATTTGAACAATGAACTGAGAAACCAGATATTCCATAAAGGCATGAACCCGTTCCTTGCAAAATGCTTCGTTCAGGTCGATTCAAGAGAAAAACGACAGAAAATCTTAGATGACCGTGACCCCTGTATAGTTCTTGCAACATCAGGCATGATGAACGGCGGCCCTGTCATGGAATATTTGAAGGCATTCGGACCGGAGGAAAAGAATACGCTTGTTTTCGTAGGTTACCAGGCCGAAGGTACGCTTGGCAGGCGTATCCAGAAAGGCTGGAAAGAAATTCCCGTGCATGCAGCAGGAGGAAGAACCGAGACAGTAAAGATCAACATGAATATTGATACAGTTGATGGATTCTCCGGTCATTCTGACAGGATGCAGCTTATGGAATATATCAGGAAAATGAGACCAAGACCGGAGCATGTCCTTACCCAGCATGGCGACGAAAAGAACTGCATGGATCTTGCCAGTTCGATCTATCGTAAATTCAAGATCGAGACCAGGGCGCCAATGAATCTGGAAACTATCCGGTTGGCTTAACCTCATCAATGTAATAGTAGGATTGAAGGTATATCCATGTTCTCAGCTAATCTCTTTCTTATTGGGAGCCGCCACATCAACCTGCCATCCCATTTCCAAAAGACGAAACAACGGAAAGAAAAATTCCATATCCTCAAATCTATCTGCCGTGAGGATAACAGCTTTCTTAGGTTGTTCTTTCATATGAATTGGGACTTATTTTTTATATTTGTAGTCTATTAGATAAAGCAATTAATATAAAGGATGCAAGACATTACAGTTGAAAAAAAGTAATGCACTTTGGCCAAGGGAAGTAATATTGCATGGAAGTATTAATAAGTTTAAATTGTTTATACAGGAGACTGATTGATGGCCAGGAACGATAAAGACAAAAACAACCAGAATGATGAACCCTTAGAAAAGAAACTCTGGAAGACAGCCGACAAGCTGCGCAAGAACATGGACGCAGCCGAATACAAGCATATTGTATTGGGCTTAATCTTCCTGAAATACATTTCTGATGCCTTTCTCGAACTTCATCAAAAGCTGAAAGAAGGCAAAAGTGAATATGAAGGTGCAGACCCCGAAGATAAGAACGAATACACTGCTGAAAAGGTTTTCTACGTCCCACCTTCTTCGCGCTGGAACTGGTTGCAGGGTCGTGCAAAACTTCCCACCATAGGCAAAGATGTGGATGAAGCCATGGATGCTATCGAAAAAGACAACCCTTCACTAAGAGGGGTATTGCCCAAAGTATTTGCACAGGAGAAATTAGATAAACAGAGCCTTGGCGGTTTGATCGACCTTATAGGCAGCGCGGAACTGGGTACTAAAGAAGCCAAAAGTAAAGACCTCCTGGGCAGGGTATTTGAATACTTCCTGGGTGAGTTTGCGCTGGCAGAAGGCAAAAAGGGAGGACAATTCTACACTCCGGGCAGCGTTGTAAAGCTGCTGGTCGAGATGCTTGAACCTTATGAAGGGCGTGTGTTTGACCCATGCTGCGGTTCCGGCGGTATGTTTGTGCAGAGTGAAAAGTTCATTGAGGCGCATCAGGATCATTATAAAAAGAATAATGGTAAGAAATTAAGCATTGATCCCAAAGACCGCATTTCAATATACGGGCAGGAAAGCAACCAGACCACATGGCGCCTTGCAAAGATGAACCTTGCCATCCGCGGGATTGACAGCAGCAATGTGAAATGGAACAATGAAGGCTCTTTTCTCAATGATATGCATAAGGATCTGAAGGCCGATTACATCATCGCCAACCCACCATTCAATGACAGCGACTGGAGCGGTGAGCTGCTTCGTGATGATGCGCGCTGGAGCGTGTTGGGAAAAAAACTGCCGCCGCCGCCAGCCAACGCCAACTATGCCTGGATTCAGCACTTCCTCTATCATCTTGCGCCGACCGGGCAGGCAGGCTTTGTTCTGGCTAAGGGTTCGCTGACCACCAAAACCAACAACGAAGGCGATATACGCACTGCGATGGTGGAAAATGATTTGATCGATTGCATTGTGAATCTCCCTACCAAGTTATTTCTGAATACACAGATACCCGCTTGCTTGTGGTTTTTAAGCCGTAACAAACAGAAGCGTAAGGGCAAAATATTGTTTATTGATACCCGCAATATGGGGCATTTGATCAACCGAAAGAACAGGGAATTGTCTGATGAAGATATTGCATTGGTTGCAGGAACATACCACAACTGGCGCACAGGTGAAAGGGAATACAAGGATGTGCAGGGCTTTTGTAAATCGGCGACACTGAATGACGTGAAGACTTTGAAATATGTAGTGACACCTGGAAGGTATATTGGTTTGCCTGATGATGAAGATGATTTCAATTTTGCTGAAAGGTTCAATGCATTGAAATCGGAATTGGAAAAGCAGATCGCAGAAGAAGCAGAGCTTAACAAACATATAAGAGAAAATCTTTCGAAAATTAAGGTAGAGAATAAATGAAAGATATAATCCCTGGTGGATATTCAGAATTATTGACAGAAATTAAACAAAGAATCCGTTCTGCTCAATATGAGGCATTAAAAGCAGTCAATAAGGAACTGATCGGATTGTATTGGGATATAGGACAGATCATTGTACAACGCCAGAAAGGAAGGACATGGGGCAAATCAATCGTTACTAAATTGGCAAGTGATCTTCAGGAAGAGTTTCCCGGTATCGGCGGTTTCTCGTCGTCAAATCTTTGGAGAGCAAGACTATTTTATGAAACTTATGCCGACCATCCAAAACTCGCACCACTGGTGCGAGAAATTGCCTGGTCGCACAACGTTCTTATTTTCGAGAAGTGTAGGGATGATCTGGAACGGGAATTTTATATAACTGCAACAAAGAAATTCGGCTGGACGAAGAATGTTTTATTGCACCAAATCGAAAACAAATCGTACGAAAAATATCTTCTGAACCAGACAAATTTTGACAGGACGGTTCCCGATAGTATAAAGAATCAGGCGAAACTGGCGGTAAAAGACCATTATACTTTTGATTTCCTGGAACTTGCAGATGAACACTCCGAGCATCAGCTTGAGGAAGCTCTTATAATAAATATCCGAAATTTTTTATGTGAGATGGGCTTTTCCTTTGCGTTTCTGGGAAATCAGTTCAGGCTTACCGTTGATGATGAAGATTTTTTTATTGACCTGTTGCTTTATCATCGCGAACTGCAATGCCTTGTAGCCATAGAGCTTAAAATTGGTGATTTCAAACCTGAATACAAGGGCAAAATGGAGTTTTACCTTAACCTTCTGAACGACAGGGTGAAACTGCCCCATGAAAACGATAGCATCGGCATTATTATCTGCAAAAACAAAAAACGAACTATCGTAGAATATGCCCTGAAGAAATCGGTTCATCCTATCGGTGTATCTACTTATAGCATCAGCCCCGCCCTGCCTGAGAGCTATAAGAAATTATTGCCTGATGCGAAAACGATTGCACGAAAATTGCAGGAATTCAATTTATATAATGAAAATGATTTAGACAATAATTCAGCTACCGAGGAATCCTCTGCAATTGCTTCTGTTGGGAAGAAATACAAGACTACCAAGGAAAAACCTTCAAATAAGGATGGCGGAAAATGAGTGAGTGGAAGGAAATAATAACAACACGAAAATCCTCCTTTGCGGTTGGATTAGCTCGGAGTATATGTTCTATAAATTATATACAACAAAGAATTGAAAGAAGCCAACAAGCTGTTGGCCAAATTTCATCACAAGCTCTTTTGCACTCAGAAAAGCCAATTGCGAAACAAGCTGTTTCTCAATTTGAAACAAAAATTGGGCAACACGTTGTTGCCCAATTAGTGCAGATTCCATGGATACAGAATATCACAAAGAATCTGCCTTATGATTTCGGATCATCTCTGCCAGGTATTGAGGAGATTGAGGCGGAATTGAGGGACTTTTTATTATGTTCTAATTTGAAAAACCACAGAGAGCGCAGAGTACACAGAGAAAAGCTGCATCGCTCTGTGCTCTCTGTGTACTCTGTGGTTGAAAAACTAGGCAGCAATTCATTATTCCAGGAAAAATTAAAATGTCTCGGAATTGAATGGCGGTGAGGGCTTGTAATGAGTAATAAAGAATTATTCCATTTCACAGTCGGTCAGTTAGTTGAAATTTTAAGATCCCTGCCGCAGGATTTGCCTGTATTAACTAGCGGTTATGAAGGTGGTTTTGAGAACTTTTTTGAACCAGATATTATTAAGGTGAAGCATGAGCCTGAAAATATGTACTATGAAGGTGAATTTCAGGTTGCAGAGGATGGGGATGAAGAAACGTTTAACGCGGTAGTGCTAAGGAGGGTGGTTCGGGATGAGTGAGTGGAAGGAATGTAAATTATCTGAAATAATGGAGTTGATTGGTGGTGGCACACCAAAAACAACAATTTCAGAATACTGGCGTGGAAATATACCCTGGCTATCTGTTACAGATTTTAATACTGGAAAAAAATATTGTATTGATGCAGAGAAAAAAATCACCGAAAGAGGTTTGAGGGAAAGCAGCACAAAAATTTTAAAGAAGGGACAAATAATCATTTCGG
>CAJPFJ010000065.1 GCA_905339155.1 Methanosarcinales archaeon | reverse complement strand
CTGTTCTGTACCCCATACTCCCCACGATGGCTCAGGTGAAACATAGTTACGGACAAACACCCAGTCAACGGCTAAGTTTGCAGCTGTATTATAGTCATATATCCCCACAGGCATCGATGAGTCGGCAACCGAGGTGGTTTGAGTAGCTTTTAGCGCGTCGTCGATAATGAATTTTGCCTCGCCATTTCTCCAGAGGATCTCATAGTTGTGATAGGAGCCGAAGTAATTTGGGTTGAAAATTTGTGTACTTTCCGAACCTGCTAAATTTCCTGACCAGGCTTCAACCCAGGTATTTGTTGGATTTTCACGGCTAAAGAACATCTCCGAAGGATTCTCAGAGGCCGCGCTGCTGGGTACGAACCCAAAATATTGGTAGGAATTTGCGGCTGATGTTGGAGCGTACTTTGCCCTGATCTTCATTGCTTTATACAGGAAATTTGAACTTGATCTTAGAAATTCCCCGTTCGCGTTTATGAGTAGTTCTGATCCTGACACTGTGGGAGTTCCCGCTCTATTCCATTCAAAAGGAGATCCAAAAGGACCATTTAGATCCTTTCTTCTAAACAGGCTCTTTCCAGTGTATTTCGTAGGCTGGTCATCAGCCAGGATATAATAATATGAGTCTTTTTGCAGTATAGCCGGATATGACTGGCCTCCAGGGGTAACTATTATGCTGGATTTTTGGTAGGCGCCCCCAAGGCTTAACGAAGAGGCCCAAGAGTTTTGATATGGAAACACGTCGTTTCCTGTATAAAATAGATAATAAGTATTGCCAAATTTCCTCATTTCCGGGTCCAGGACACCTTTTCCTTCCCAGGGTAGTGTGGGTGAGAGCAAAACACCATTATCAATATAAGGTCCTCTTGGCGTTGAAGCTTTAAAGTAACCTATTTTCCACGACACACCCGGAGTACCTGATTCCATAACGATATAATAATTACCATTTTCCTCGACAAAAGACGTTGTATAAAGATAATTCGTATGCCATGTTCCTCCTTTTGGAATCAGACTGGAATTTTCAAGCGTCCAGGTATTGCCATCAAGGGTGGGTGAGCTTCTAAGTTCAAT
>CAJPFJ010000064.1 GCA_905339155.1 Methanosarcinales archaeon | reverse complement strand
CATCGGATATGGATTTCGCAAGATGATGGTTCTGCATCATGTTTCTTATTTGCAAATCTTCAAACTTGATCAGGTCATAGGTATCCACCAGCGTTTTTGCGGTTTTATGAGCAAAATCTGTTCTCTGATTCCTGATCTTCCTGTGTACTTTTGCTACGATTATTCGTTGCCGTTTTCTTTTTCCTGAACTGATACGTTTTTTTCATGCAGTATAGACATGATTCTGAATACATATAGTTCTTATGATAGAGTGGGGTGAAAGTAATTATGGCGGCGGGCCTGTGTATCCCCGGCTTGAAAGCCGGGGAGTTACTGCGCCCTGCACCCAACTCTTAAAGTTCATGCTGGAAATAGCTACTTGCCAGGAAAAGCTCACCAGAAGACTGCAAGAATAGCGATGACAATTATAGTTAATCCTTCTTGCATCACAGTGGCGAGAAGCATTATTTGCGTTCCCAATTTAGGAGAGAAAATTCCGGTATAATAAGGAATGGTGAATCGCAGCCGTACGATGCTTGAAAGTACCCTGCCTACGAGCAACGTTATCACGATTTCTTTTGACGTCATTATGCCCTCGGTTAAGAGCTTACCTGCTATCGTATATGCCCCGACGTTACTTGCAAACCATGCTGCAATGATGGGGAGAGCTTGCACGGGAAGAGATTTCAGAATAGGCAGGTCTTTCAGATATACCGATAGCATATCGAAAAAACCGATATCGATAAGCTGAAATACGATTATTGCAGCGATTATCATCGTTGGGATAATGCTCCGGAGGGGAACCCGTGAAGATAAGATAGCACTTTGAAGCGCATCCTTGAATTTCTTCGTCTTTTGATCTTGTTGTATAATTGCAATCTTTTTAGGGGGCAATAAACAGCGGCCAAAAGCAAGGGATATTGCTGTTCGAAGAAGTCCAACTGCTACAACTATGCAAAGATAGATGATTCCTGTGGTCCCGAGCAATACTACAAGTACAGGAGTGAGATCCCTTACAAAAATGAATGTCGCAGGAAAAGAGGTTACAAGAGATGCAATCAGGGTTTCTTTATCGTCTATTAATCCTTTTTTGTTAAGCTCTGCCACCATTGAATTCCCGGCTGTTGGAGACCCAAAGGACACAAAGAAGCTCACGCCGACTTCTTCCCGAAGGTGCCCGAAGCGCATAAAGGGCGCCGTTATGAAACCAAGTCTCTGGACCCATCCCATTTTTATCAACAGTTCCATCAGGATAATACCTGCGATCGTTGCAGGTATCACTGATAAAAGATACTGTAAAGCCAGGAGCAGTGCGGCAAACCACATTATGGATTAATTGGATCTGGGCTTTAATAAAGATGATATTCGCTAAATTTTATTTTTTACAGATTCTATTTTCTCGTCCATACCCTTTGGAGCGTCCCTTCTGTCATCGATTGTAAGGTGCATGACAACCCTCTTTGCGCCTTTTTTTATGACCGCTTCGTGCGCTGCTCTGGCTGCATTGAAAGCTTCATCGATGGAAGATACCTCTATTACGGTTCCCATCGGAGTTAACCGATATTTAATACCCGACATGCCGATAACTTTTACAGCCTCGGAAATATAACCGCTCATACTTGTGCTTCCTGTCCCCAGAGCGACAATCTCAAGTTCCGCTGTGATAATCGATTTCATATCTAATCTCCTGAATAAACTAATCGCAAAAGTATTATGGATTTTGAGACCTAAATATGTTATGGATAAGAGGAAATTTTGTATGGGCAAGCTTCCGGCTTTTAGCCGTGGAGAACCTTGCATGGGGTCGATAACTATATGCGCAACAGCGATATAGTAGATGCTATATGGATTATCAACACACACAGAATAAAGTGTATCTTATAAACTATCATCTAATCTGGTGTCCTAAAAGAAGGAAGAAAGTATTAACGGGAGACATAAAAACCAGATTAGAGCAGATTATAAACGAAGTTGCTGAACAAAAAGAAATACGTATCTTAGCGCTTGAAGTCATGCCAGACCATATACACATTTTCGTATCCTCGCATCCGAATATTCTTATTCATAATCTAATTAAAGCATTCAAACGTAGAAGCTCAAATCTGTTACGAAAAGAGTTCCCAGAGCTTCTTAAACTCCCCTCGTTGTGGACTCATTCTTATTTCGTATCAACAGCAGGAAACGTTAGCAGTGAAACAATTCAAAAATATATTGAAGCTCAGAACAAACAATGAAATCAAAACTCCATCGTTCATAATACTTCTACAACTCTATCAAAACAAGTTCGAATTTGATACCCATGCAGGATTGGCAAAACCCAAGGAAATCTTTCGCATTAACCGACATTTCTTCATACAGGGATTTTGATATGTAGAACACAATATTAACTTTTCCTTCTTTGATCCTGTTTTTAATCTCACCATGCAATTCTTCAAAAAGGGAAGCAAGGGTTTTGAAGTTGATCCTTCTCAGGATACGGATGCGCCCGATTCCAGCCTCATCTACCCAGGCCCTGTAGTTAGCGGTTTTTCGAATAAACACACCCTCAGTCATTGTATTCCCTTGCTTTTTTCATTTGACTCAATTTCCCATTTGATTTCTTCAGCTAAATTACGCCTTGCTGCAGCGATATTGTCCAGGTGTTCATGGATATATTCCCGCAGGAATACATCTTTAATGTTCTCTGTCTCGTTTTCAATTTCATGCTGTCTTTTCAGTATATTTTCAAGTTCATTTAACGTGTTGCGCCTGTTCGTACGCTGCCAGCTGCCTTCTATCAATACCAGCGAACGATTTAATCTTTCAAGTCCGATCCTTAATTTCTGATGTGCCTTCATCTATTCCTTGCGAACCATCCAGGTCATGCAATTCATTATTAAGGTTTTTACCAGTAAAGGCAAAAACGATTCCTTCTTTGATTTAACATATTATATCGCACCTTATTTTATTTGTATGTTATATATTCATGTATATGCAGGCAGTTTTTGTTATAAACAAAGCATAATTGCAATTATCACGACAATAATTGCCTCAAGGAATAAACTTTTGAGTATTACCAGAATGCCAGACAATGCCTGTATAATATCAAGTGTTGATTATCAAGTGTTGCTTATCAGGTGGATCTTGCCTGATTCCTTCTGAAACCGATATGGATCAACCAAATATGGCCTGTTTGCAACATTTAAATATATATGATAATAATAAAACACAGTGTGATCAAAATGGCACAACAAGAAAGAAGGGATTTACTTTGTCCCCGATAAAGAAAAAAGAAAAGTGATAGAACCGAGAATAATTAAAACAAGGCATGAACATGCGAATCAGGATCTTGTCTGGTGGCTAATATGACTTCCGACAAACAGTATAAATGCCCTAATTGCAAACATTCAATACCGCTAAGAAGCGCTGATTTCATCCGTGGAATTGCGATGGTTTCATGCGTGGACTGCGGTATGGGTTCATTTACGATCGAGGATACTCTATTAAGATGACGAAATTGAAAAAGGGGCGAAATATCCTATCCATTTTGTTCCTTTTTGATAAATTTTGAAGGGAATAACATGAAAACTAATGAAGAGATAACAAACAAAGAGCAGGAGAACGAGGAAGAAGAGGAACTGCAAAGGTTCCTCCGTGGCGGATTCGGGGCCAAGTGAAATGCCAGCAAAAATTGGCGCATTTATTATGAATATAAAAGATTTGTGTCCATTTTTGCATTCATCCTTCCGGAGTCAGCAGATTTCGGGATAATATAGCCCATTCAAGAGGCTTGATTATCTTTTAAAGATCATTAGCATATTGCCCGTTAAGGGTGATGTGTCCGGGGGGTCACATCCTACTTTATAAAAAAATAGTATAATAGGGACAATACTTGCTTGAATAAATAGACTTATAACATATTAAATAGAATTTAAGGTCGGTGATGAACCAATGAGGAATCGTCTTTGCCAACAATGGCCAACAATTTGAAAAATATGAACAATCGAAGATAGAACATTTGCCACCTTCAGCAAAACTTGTTTTTAAAGTGCTTGAATCCAGCGGATTTATAACACAGAAAGATATTGCGAAGCAAACCTATCTTCCGGCAAGAACAGTAAGATACGCCCTTAACAGACTTAAAGAAGAAAAAGTACTTCAAGAGCGCTTCTATTTCCAGGATGCGAGACAGAGTCTGTATGGGTTGAATGTTATGATGCCGGAGGTGGTGAACAAATAATATTTTTAATATAATTAAAAATGTCAGTCCATATAAGCGTATTAACGCTTTTTATTTACTTTCGCTTTACAGCGCTGGCGACCCCAGACCCCAACTGAAGCGCCGCAGATGGCGGGGTTTACCATACTTATCGGTTGTAAATCAATAACCCAATCGGATTTATTTTTAAAAGATTCAATCTCAAACAACACTTGTGGGGTACGATTTCACCCAGTTATTGGATATGCTGTTAAATGTATCGGCATATATTTTGGATGCATTTTTTACAGGTTCCAGAAACTCCTTAAAAGGGCTGATAGTTGGCGTGTTCTCAAAGAAGCTATCAAAAGATTTGCTATATGTTTTTGCCCAGAGATCATATAATTCCTTATTTATATCCGGATCAGAGGTTTGTTTTGATAGTTCCCTGGTTTTTTGTGATATTCTTTCAAGGGTAGTTATCAATGACCTGAAAAGGTTCAGATAAATATCTGTGCTCTCTACGAAACTCTCAAATACGTTCCTTGATGGTGTTGCAGACTTGATATCGAACAATTTGCCATAGGTTTCCTGGTAGGTATTCAGCCATAATGTATAAAATTCCTTATATTCTTCAGTCCCTGCGCTTCCCAGGGATATCTCTGCCGATTTTTCATTAAGCTTCAGGATGGATTCAATCCATGGTCCATAAAGTTTGATGTACGAATCCTTATATTGTTTTGAAAACTGTTCAAAAGTTTCTGAATAGATATCCGGTATACCTGTGATGTTTCCAAATATCTCTTTTATGTTTTGCCTGAATGGCAGTGTAAGAAGCTCGTCGAATATTTTTCCATACGACTTTATCCATAGATCATAGACTTCTTTGTATTTTGCGGGATCTGGTTCGCTCTGGAGTACTTCGCGTGTCACCTTCGAATTCTCCTCTAACTCAACGATCCATGATCTGTATATCTTATTGGATTCCTCTGCGTTTACCAGTAGTTTCTCAATCGTCTCTTTATTGGATTCCAGAGTTGGTACTTGATACAATTTACCAAAGTTATTCAGGGGTGTTTTCACCCATTCGTCATAAAATTCCTTATATTTTTCCGGTGCTGCGCCCTTTGAGAGATGAACAGCCTTCTCAAACAGCGTTCCTGTGGATTCAAGCCATGGTTTGTATAGCTTTATGTAGGAATCCCTCCACAATTTCGAGACGGCTGTATAGCTATCTGTCAATGCATTGAAAACGTCCTTCTTTTCGTCCTTCGTTTCTTTTATATCTATTCTTTCTTCAATTTTTCTTTCTTCAATCTTTTTAGCCATGTTATTTAACTCCTCATTTTTTATTAATACAACTGCGACTGCATAAGTATTCAATCCGCGTAAAGAGGCTGTTTTGGTAATATTGATTCGGAAAAAGGAGTGAATGAGGAATTAATTGCCTGTGTGATCCCGTACTGTTGGTTGGCGGTACTTTAGCTCCCCACCACATCTTTACATAATCCCTGGCAAGCCTGCGTTTCTGGAGTTTGATCTCATTCCTGATATCTTCATCAGTAACTTCCCTATTATCCAATTCTACACTATAATGATGATTACGATAATATTTTATATATGAATGTTTAAATTAGCCAATTTGAGATTTGCGTATGGGGAAAAAGGAGATAAATATGAATGAAACAGATGGAACAAAAATAAACTGGATTGGATCTATAGATTTTTCCAAGCTTGCCGAAATAATTAAAGCAATAGAAACAGGCATAAAAGAGAATAAGACAAAAGACGTTACTATTCTTATAGATAGCATTGGAGGCAGTGTTAATGCTTCTTTGGCTTTCTATCAGTGGATAAAATTCAATAGAATATCTTTAACCACTGTCGGACTTTCAATGGTAGCATCTTCGGCTGTTACAGTTTTACTTGCTGGCTCTAAAAGGATATGTTTTGAGAATACGACTTTTTTAGTGCATCGAATGACTTATCCTTTCGATGGAGAAATGTCCGAATATGATTTGGAAGAAAAAACTACGTTTTTCAGGACAGGCAATAGTAAAGTCAAAACACTTTATAAAAAAGAAACAAGATTATCTGATGATGAAATTGAGCGTTTGCTCTCAAAAGACTGGATAGTTATAACAGCCAAAGAAGCGATTGAAAAGGGAATAGTCCACGAAATAATTGAATTGGAACCCACGAACTCCTGCGAAGCAGTACCCTAAATCATGCACCATTGACCTGGCTGGGCGACCTCGTGGCAAGCCTTTCGGATAATTCTTATCACATAAAGCTTTTTATTATGATAGAACAGAATACGAAAGGTGAAAAAGAAGTATGAATTTGTTCTAAGTGGGGCTAAAGCCCAGATATATTTGCTCAATAACATTTATACTTTTATTATCACATAATATTCATCAAAAAACTGAGTGGCAAAGATCTTGAGCTCAAATCAAAATACTGAACAAGCTAAAGACAAGTTCAAGCAAGAATTGACTTTCTTCGATTTAACAAATATTATTGTCGGTTCGATTGTTGGGGCTGATATTTATATAGCCTCTGCATTGACAGCCGGAATGATCGGACCTTTTTCAATAATCATTTGGATTATTGCAGGTATAATGGCCACAATAATAGCATTGGTTTTTGCTTACTGTAGTTATTACGTTCCGAAGGTGGGAGGTCCTTTCGCTTTTGTTTCTTATGCTTTTGATGATTTTTTTGGTTTCCTTACCGGCTGGAGTATGTGGATTGCAGAAATCCTGGCATTACCGGTTTTTGCTATAGCGTTTGTACAATATCTGCAATATTTTTTCCCACTGGATTCTTTTCAACAAATCCTCGTAAAAGGACTGTTCATATTTGCTTTAACTTTTATAAATATAATTGGTGTTAAAGCTGCGGGAAAAGTCAACGACTTTTTGACAGTAATTAAACTAATCCCGCTAATTTTATTGATCTTTGGCGGGATTTTCTTTTTCATATTTAATCCAAAAACTCTTGTTACAAATTATATACCGTTAGCCCCGCTTGGTTTGAATAATTTCGGGACTGCCCTGGTGTTGATATTCTGGGCATATGCCGGATTTGAACTGGGCACACTGCCTGCAGGTGAAGTTAAAGATCCAAAGAGAACAATACCAAAATCCATAGCAACAGGCATTATGATCGTCACAGCATTCTATCTTTTTACTAATTTTGTTATTTATGGGACAATTAAATGGTCTGCTTTAGCAGGGACTTCAACACCCCTGGTTGATGTTGCATCAGTAATTTTTGGGACGGTCGGAGCCTTAATTATGGCTATAGGAGCTTTATTATCAGTATCAGGATCTGATGAAGCAGGGGTACTTACCACCGCACGATTATCGTATGCAATGTCTGTTGACGGCTTATTTCCCGGAATTTTTTCTAAAATCCACCCAGGCTCTGGCACACCATATATGGCATTATTGATCCATGGGATAATTGCATTTACATTGTCCATTTTTTCTGGATTATATAGATTGATCTCGTTTTCTGTTTTTAATCTTGCATTTTCATACCTGTTGACCTGTTTTGCCCTGATTATACTAAAAAAACGTACAGAAAAAGATTTATATGGACAAAATATTTTGCCATGGCTTGGTATCGGAGTATGTCTATATCTCCTTTATTCCACAACTATGTTCGATAAGGTTGTTGGTTCAGGGTTAATATTCTTTGGTATCCTGGTGTATGTGTTTTTTTCACCAAAAACAGATATACGTCATCTAAAAGAGTTGTTTATTTCTGAAGAAAATATTTTTGTAAGGACGATGGAAAGGAAAGAGCGATTCTTAGCAAATTTTATAAGATTGCTGCATAAAGCCTACCGAAAAGTCAAGAAAAACCCCTTCAGGGAAATTTAGCGTTCATGGTATTAAGAGGAGGTGTTGTAGAATTCAAAGTCGGATCAGATAATCGCTATCGAGACATCGCCAAAACGAAAAAGAAAAGAAACCAATAGACTTTTTACATCTTTTGGTATTCCTTCCTAAATTTATTTATTCTTTTTTTCCTTTCAGGCTCATTTCGCATTCTTTTAATTTATCTTCTGCTTCTTTTAATTTAGCTTGCGCTTCTTTTAATTTGCCTTCCGCCGCCATGCTCCCTTCTTTAGGTTCTGTATATGCCATATTTCTAACCTCCTTTT
>CAJPFJ010000063.1 GCA_905339155.1 Methanosarcinales archaeon | reverse complement strand
GATCAACCATGCATATTTGAATTGTACCATATCTGATGTAGCGCCAGAGAATATTGTATCTACATAAACTGTGAACAATAATGCATCTGATTCACCGAGAATGGTCTTCTTCTTGAAATAAACTGCTTTTGTTTTGGCTTCCCCGGTATTCGTTGTTGGTGCTTGACCGATACCTTCGTCGATTATTGCTCCATCCTTCTTAAGGGTGAACCATACCTGTCTTGGGGTTGTTCTGGCATCGATAGCATTGATGTTTAATTCATAACCTGATCCAAGTGACCATGTCTCACCTGTCGTAAGGGTCTTCTTATCTTCTTTTTCCATTTCAAATGCAAGTTTTGCAATCTTATTGGAAACACCTTTTATGGCGATCCATTTCTCAGCTTGCCAGCCTACAAGATTATATGATGAATCTCCATCGACTTTTACCCATGTGGCTGAATTTGATACATCCGAAGTTTCTTTCTCATAGACTTTGAAATCAACTGGGACGCCTTTTGTTTCGTATGTTAATTCGGTCTTATCGATAGTTCTGCCAGAATAGTCGCTGACACTACCATTTAATTTTAATGTTTCCGTGGATCTATTGTATTTAAGGTCATAGTAAAATCCAGCAAAGTTCTGATAATCCCATACTGGTATTGGTCCGGCGGTATTATTATCGATTACTAAACCGCGGACTTTAACGTTAGTTACTTCTACTGCTGCATTTACAGGAAATGCTACTATTAATAGCATTAATACTGCCAATGCAACACTTAATATTTTTTTCGTCATTATTTCTTTACCTCCATATCTTATATGGTTTTATTATTTTGTTCTCCTCCGAGATATGCCGATCTAACGGCAAGGAGTGATAGTTATCAAAGATTGAACTTTCGTTCAACCGCCATCGCTAAACCGCCGATGTCAGGACAGCCAATTCAATGGCCGTCATAAAAGGCGATTTCATCACCCTCTATTTAATCCCATCATGGATTACATCCGATTATAGTCAGTACCCTTTTAAATCTTTTGTGGTCAAAACATGCATGCATGGGCGCAATTGACGATTTGGACTTCACTTATTGTCGATTTAATTGCAAAAAAAAAAATCAAATATCGCAACATTTGAAGGATGATGGAAATCACTCCTCCCGCTATCCCTTTTAGCATACTGCTGAAATTATCCTTCTCGAAGAATCAAGAAATATTAAAAGACGATAGGACTATCCTTTGAAAAGCTACTGTTTGTCTGGAAGCTTGCCAAATTTTCCATTCAAATGGCTTTGGCAACCCAATCTATAAGATCAGTGTTTCTTTTCACCCAAAATTTTAAGACTTAAGGCTAATTTAAATTATATATTACATTATATTTTATCACATGGTGAAAGAATTCCACAAAAAACCGGATATGACGGATAACACTCTTTCTCTAACATTTTATTATCAACTGATTATTTAATAATGTCAATATATAGATTGTATTGAGGTGTTATGAAATATGCAAAATAAAACCAAATATATAATAGCTGCAATAGCTGCGGCAGCTTTCATGACAGCAGCGTATTATCTCCCGGCAGAAACATTCCTTGCTGCCTTTGCAGGAGGATTGTTCCTGATACCAGCAGCTATCTTTGTGTATATGATGCAATCAGTAGCAAGCGCCTGAGAACAACAATGACCAAGCATAGCAATGAACTGGCTGGAGAAAGGGACCGAGATCCTGCGTGAAACTTCATACAGGATCTCTTTAACATTTAAAGAGGGATCATGAGCATTTCAAGACACATATCCATTGACGATGAATATCTGAAGAAGATGGAACCATATATGGATAAACACAATGGGAATATGGGGGCTGCGTTAAGGGATATGATAAACCAGGCTGGAAAATACAATCCAGCCATGAATTCATCAGCAATTGATACTTCATTGTTTAACTGGATGTTACAGGAGATCGATGACATACTGGTTCCTGATGATGTTCTTGATAAATTGATTAATCCTTTACTGATTAATTCGATGAGAAAACTTGAAGAAAATATAAACCAGAGGTTAACAGAACTTGAGTGGGGAGTAAATCTGGCCTTGAAATGTGATAACGATACGTTTCCATCAGGAGTCCTTTTGACAATAAGAGGCACACCCAGGAAAATCAAATTTATTGCGGGAATAGTCTCCCTGTTCCTCGTGAAAAATTCCCTCAATCGGTCACCACTGGAGATACGGTCAGTCGTCAATTTTAATGAGAGTATAAAAGTTGAATTATCACGGTCAAATAAAACAGCCGCAGAAGATAGCTTGATCAATTTCTTCGGAGGAATGAACGGAATATTGAGAACGGTAAAGGGCCGTCCTGATTTCTGGATTCCGATTGTCAAAGGTCATCACCTTAGCAATTACAATATGGTCACAATCCATAGAAACTTTTTTGAGGACATACTTGCTAATAATATACCAATGGGGGAAGTGACGATAGAATTTCTTGCCAAAAGACCGATCCGGGAAATACCTCTTAAAGATCTGCTTCATCTATTAAAAGAAGTTTATGAGAACTCAAGGGTTGTTGACAGGATCGAGATCGAAAACGATACACTGGTCATTTTTCATAATTACAGAACAAAAGAAGCAGTGGAAAAATTAAAAAAGATCATTTTGACCCTGTTGGAATCAAACGATCATCTGTATGACGGAAAGTCAACTGAAAATATGATCCTGCTCACACACAGGCCTGATATCGGTTTAAAGATCAATGAATTAATAGACGATTTAAAAACCAGCAGCAATAAAGTCGACCAGGAATTATTGATGTTCATTACTTATCTAAGCGGCCTTAAGGACATTCCCGACATCCCTATGTCTCTTTCTGTTCTTGGAAGAAGGCTTGGTAAATCAATAATGCAGGAATATGAATTGGAAAATAACATCAAGGAATGGAGCCTTGAAAAATTCAAAACAGCTTTTGAAATCATTGACCCAAAGCTTCACAGGGAAAGCGAATGGGCTCTGGATGGGAATGGCCTGATCTATACTGTAAGGAAATGCAGCATTGCGGAAAATGACCCCAATAAATGCATTTGCCACACTATAAGAGAGACATTTAAAGGGGCATTGAACTATGCTTTCAGGAATAAAGCAGTATTGGATGTTCAAAAATTATTATCTAAAGGTGATAATTTTTGCGAGGTGGTAATACGAATTCAATAAAACCAGAATTTAACATCGTAAGGAATTGGATGTACAGGATAATAGTCCTGACATTGATCGCCGTTTTCTTTTTGACGACCGCATCCGCGCAGGATGAGAATATGGATATTTCCTGTTATCATTGCCATCCGGCACAGGTGGATGAATTCCGGGCAAGCATACATTTCAATAAAAATACTTGTGCGGACTGTCATGGCGGAGACATAAATATCAGCGGAACCGTAGTTTCCATAAATGTGATGCATACGAATTTTACAGGAATACCTTCACCTATAAATGTCACGAACTTTTGTTCAAAATGTCATGAGAATGAAACCCGGGTATATGAAGAAAGCATTCACTGGCAAAGACTCAATGAAGGGAGGACATCAGCGTCGTGTACC
Source organism: Methanosarcinales archaeon (assembly GCA_905339155.1). Classification (GTDB taxonomy): domain Archaea; phylum Halobacteriota; class Methanosarcinia; order Methanosarcinales; family Methanoperedenaceae; genus Methanoperedens. Next base: position 13,792 of record CAJPFJ010000063.1, on the reverse strand, counting down.
GATTGCCACGGCATCCATAATATCCTTTCATCGAAAAATCCCAATTCTTCGACATATTCGGCAAATGTGCCCGGAACATGTGCAAAATGCCATGAAAACCAGACCAGAATGCAAGCATTATATTATGGCATCCGCACAGACAGGTTCGACACTTACAAAAAATCTTTCCATTATAAGTCATATGAAAGTGGGGGAAGGTTACTTGCAGTCTGTTCTGATTGTCATGAAAACCATGATACCACGCAGGCAAGTGATCCGAAATCAGCAATAAATCCCGCTAATTTGCCGTCCACTTGCGGAAAAAGCGGGTGTCATCCGGGTGCAAATAATGTATTCATATATGGGGGTAAGATCCATGAAGAGCAGTCTGTTTACCTGCTTTCCCTGGATGCAAAAAGACTTGTAACATATTTCTATATACTTATGATACTTTTTGAACTTACCTTTACAATAGGGCTTATTTTCCTTGGAATTACATCAAATTTTGAGATAAGAAGGAGGAATTGATCATGGTAGAATTAAAATTCAAGAGGTTTACCCTGAACCAGCGCATACAGCATATAATATTTTTTACCTCTTTTATTCTGCTTGCGTATACGGGTTTTCCTCTCAAGTTTCCTGAAGAATGGTGGTCAAGGTGGATGATAGAATCAGTAGGAGGATTCGATAACAGGACTTTTATCCATCATTTTTCCGGCCTTGCAATGATAGGGGTGAGTATATATCATGTTGTTTATCATATTCTCGAGAAGCCCCGCTATGATATAATATTCAATCTGAAAGACCTCGAAGACTTCCAGCAGCAGATACGGTATTATCTGAGGTATTCGGATGAGCATCCAAAATTCGGGAGATATACCTGGAAACAAAAATTCGAATATTTCGGGGCAGGATTCGGAGCAGTAATCATGGGTTTTACAGGATTATTAATGTGGCAGCCTTTTGAAGCCATGAAATATTTCCCGATAGGATTTGTGCAGATAGCGAACCTGTTCCATACATGGGAGGCAGTACTTGCATCCATTGCAGTATTCATAGGCCACATCTATGATGAGCATTTCGGGAAATTCCCGAATCTTTCATGGTTGACAGGGAATATTCCAGAGGAGGAAATGCGCCATGAGCATCCCGTAGAATATGAAGAAGCCATGAAAAGCCAAAAAATTGTAGATCCGGAAAATATGGAACACAAGGAAAACAAAAATATATTGATCGTAGGATTTGCGAAACTTGTGTTCACGATTCTCTTCTTTGCAATTTGCATCTGGATGCTGTGGATATCATACAGCGTACTTACGGAAGCGGTTAAGACTTTTATGGTCAGGTAGTATATTAATATGTTATAGGATATCAGGAAAAAACGCTTTTTCTTTTTTTATTGCCACTTTATGCCATAATATATCCTCAATGGACACAAAACCCGAATACCTCCTCAAATACTCTTTTAAGATTGTCAATATATAGATTTAATTAAGGAAGTGAGGAACATGAATATTACAAGACATATCTCACTCGAAGATGAATATATTGAGAAATTAAAACCGTATGTTGATAACCATGACGGTAATTTTGGCGCTGCAATAAGGGATATGATTTGTCATGCAGGAAAGTATGATACCAGGGTCAATTCATCAGCAATCGACCATTCATTATTAAACTGGATACTTAAGGAAATAGATGAAAAACTCCTTCCTTCTGAGATACTCAATGAATTCATAGATCCGATGATGATGAATTCGATAGACAAACTTGAAAGTTATCTGAATCGAAGGTTCAAGGAACTTAAGTGGGGAATTTGCATCACATTAAAATCTGATAATGATATTTTCCCTGGTGAAGTAATGATGGAGATAAAAGGCGACCATCAAAAAATTAAATTCATAACAAGCTTAATTGCCCAGTATCTCGTCAAAAATTCACTTAAAATTACACCCCTTGAAGTCCGGTCAGTCGTTAACATCAACGAAGGTATGAAAGTTGAATTATCAGGCTCAAATAATAAAGATGCACTACAAAGCCTTGAGACATTTTTTGGAAAGACAGACGAGCTTGTCAGAACCATAAAGAGCCGCCCAACGTTTTGGAAATCCCTTTTCAACAGGCATCTTGTCAGTAATTATAATATGGTCACAGTCCACAAGAATTATTTTGAGGACCTGCTTGATGGTAAAATACCGGCGTGGGAGGTCACAATAGAAAATCTTGCAAAAAAACCCATCAAGGAAATCCCCCTCAAAGAAATGCTTCATCTCATAAAAGAGGTCTTTGAAACATCAAGAATGGTTGACAGGGTGGAAATCGATAAGGACACGCTTATTTTATTCCATAGTTACAGGGACAGGGCAGCTATTGAAAAACTAAGAAAGAGCACTCATGCGCTCCTGGAAGCAAATGGTCATATGTACGATGCCAGGGCAACAGCCAATATCGTAATACTTACCCACAGGTCTGATGTTGGCATAAAAATAAATGAGATCGTCGAGACGTTGAAAAACAGCAACTTAAGGCTTGACCAGGAACTTATGGTATTTCTTGGATTCTTAAAAGGATTAAAGGACATTCCTGATATTCCCATATCCCTGACATCCCTGGGAAGAAGGACAGGTAAATCCTTAATGCAGGGGTATGAAGAGGAAAACCATATCAAGACATGGACACTTGATAACTTCCAGAAGGCACTGCAAAACATAGATTCAAGGCTTCACAGGGAAAGCCAATGGAAATTGGAAGGGAAGGATCTGCTCTATACCATCAGGAAATGTAATATTGCAGGAAATGGAAATGAATTTGATACTTACGTTTGCCATACTGTGAGGGAGACATTCAAAGGGGCATTGAGTTACGCTTTTGGAAACAAAGCGGAATTGTGCACGAAACATTTACTGACACACGGGGATACTTTCTGCGAGGTAATTATAAGAATGCATTGACCATATTTTCAAGATGATCCTGAAATATTGCCATATCTTGTATTTCACAGGCCATTGAATGGCATATCATACCTCTTTTATGTCAAACTATGTCTATTCATGGCTTTCCATGCTATCTTCCTGTCAAATATTCTTTTAACATTGGCATTAAATAATCATAATTGGGTGAAGCATATGAATAATTGGAAAAGGTATGTTGCAGCCGGAATCGTAATAGGAACTGTCTATTTCCTGCCATCTGAAAGTTTTATGGCTTTCCTGACAGGATGGGTCATCCTATTGCCGATCACAGCGGCTGCTTTCCTGGCAGTTGGACTGCGGGAATACATGTTAGACAGGAAGAACAGGATCACGGTTTCAGTACGAGCAAATGAGACCATGAAAGCGCTTGCACGAAGAGAAGCCGAACTGAAACGGGAAAAAGAACTTCTCTATGAGCAATATGGGAAAATGTAAATGAATATCTCGAAAGGATCGAGGATGAGTTAGCGGGGTAATTATGATCGTTACAAGACATATCTCTCTTGACAATGATTGCATCCAGAAGATGGAACCTTATGTTGATAAACATAAAGGGAATTTCAGCGCCGCAATAAGAGAGATCATAGACCGGGCTGGAAAAAACAGTGAACTTGAGAATATATCCACGATTGACAATACGTTGTTCAAGTGGATGCTCAACGAAACCGATGGTTTGCTGGTACCGGACAATGTACTGGATGATCTGATAGATCCCATGCTGATAAATTCAATGGGAAAACTTGAAGACCATCTCAAGCACAAATTCAGCGAACTTGAATGGGATGTTGACCTTTCACTAAAATGCGATAGTGATGCATCTGCATCAGAGGTGTTGATAGAGGTCAAAGGCTCGCCCCAGAAAATAAGATTCGTTGCGAGGATGATTGCCCAGTATCTTGTGAAAAACTCACCTGAGCATGCTCCGCTTGAGATAACTTCGGTTTTTAATCTCGATGGAGGTATAAGAGTTGAATTATCAAAATCAAACAAGAAGGAAGGATATGATAGTCTTATAACTTCTTTTGGAGGTTTGAATGAAGTTATCCTGGCCATCAAAAGTCGCCCGGATTTTTGGAAATCAATAATCAACGGACATCTCCTGAGCAATTACAATATGGTAACTGTTCACAGGAATTACTTTGAGGATCTGCTTTCAGGTAAAGTACCGATGGGTGAGATAACAATAGAAACGCTTGCCAAGAAACCTATCCAGGAGATTCCCCTTAAAGAAATGCTGTCCCTGATAAAGGAAGTATATGAAACTTCAAGAGTTGTGGACAGGGTAGAGGTTGACCGGGAGAACCTTATATTGTTCCATAATTACAGGAACAAAGAGGTAATAGACAAATTAAAAACAAGCATAGTGTCACTTCTGGAAGCGAACGGTCACCTGTACGATGCCAAGTCAACTGCCAATATGGTGGTGTTGACACACAGGCCTGATGTGGGCATCAGGATTAACGAAATAGTAAGTAACCTTAAGATCAGCAATAGCAGGGTGGACCAGGATCTGATAATGTTCATGGCTTTCTTAAAAGGGCTAAAGAACATTCCAGATATACCCGTATCCCTGACCGCACTAGGAAAAAGGATAGGTGTGTCCCTGATGGAGGAGTACGAAAAAGAGAACAATATAAAGAGCTGGGAGTTCCAGAATTTCCAGAAAGCTCTTGAAATAATTGATTCTAAACTCCACAGGGAAAGCGAATGGAAAGCAAATGGGAAGAATCTACTCTATACAATCACGAAATGCAATATTGTCGCGGAAGGGAACACAGTCGATAAATATATCTGCCATACAATAAGGGAAACTTTTAAGGGGGCAGTGAATCACGCTTTTGGGAACAGGGCCCAGCTTGATATCAAGAAATTATTGTCACATGGAGACGATTGCTGTGAGGTGTTAATACGAGTGCCATAAAATCAAAAATTTTGGATAAAAGTGGAATCGCAGAAGAAACAATACAAAAAATTGAACTAAATAAAAATAGGAGTTAAAATGAATACATTACTTGAATTCATGACATTTGTCAAAGGGGTCGAATACCTGATCGTTATAGCGTTTTGCTTCGGGTTTATCGCCCTGTGGATACTGGTAAACTCCAGGGATAAGATGAAAATGTCAACCCTGGTCTCGTTTGTCATTCCACTCGCACTGGTCTTCGGAGGGGGGGCGATCGTACTAACATCTTCCGATACTTCTGATGTTGTAGCAGCCCCAAATGTATCAGAAGCGACAATCCCTCGGAGTAATATTGAGACGGTAGCTCTTGCTTCGAATAACGGATGGCCGACAGTAAATAAATCTGAGTATCTTTCAATCAAATACGGGCCTGCGACTGAGTTCCATAAGATCATGAGTGAAAAGGTCAGCTGCATTACATGCCATCATAACAGCGGGGACGAGATCCATGCCTGCAAGGATTGTCATGATAGTCCGGCGAATCCGCATGATTCTACCCAGCCGGGTCTGAAGGCCGCTTATCACGAGCGGTGCATATCCTGTCATCCGGAAGATTTCAGCAGCGGCCCGCAAAGCTGCATCAATTGCCATACCGGGGAGTTAAAATCAACAGCTGTAGTTTCAGCTCCAGCCCGCCCACACCAGCTTACATGGGATACCTGTACCAGGTGCCATCCGAAGGGGATACCAAATGGGGGCCTGGAGTCAAAGATCGTATATCATGACAGCTGCCTCAATTGCCATTCAAAAGGAGTTGCAGGAGCGGCTATAGTTCCTGAAGACCATGCAGGACGAGCTGGCAACACATGCCAGGGCTGTCACAAACCAATTGGAGGGTAAATTATGATAAACAGGAGAGACCTGCTCAAGATCGGCACAACTGTGGTTGCAGCAAGCGTTCTGGGCAGCCAAAACGTTCTTGGCGCGCAGGATTTTGAAGGTAACCCTGACCGCCTGGGTATGCTGACTGATACAACAAGATGCATCGGGTGCCGCCGCTGTGAAGCTGCATGCAACAAGGCGAATGATCTTCCAGCTCCGAAAACATCATTTGAAGATACTTCGGTTTTCGAAGAAAAGAGAAAACCCTACGTTGCAGATGTGCAGTCATATACAGTAGTCAACCGGTTCGAGGGAGAGGACGGAAAACCGGTATATCGCAAGGTGCAGTGCATGCATTGTGATGAGCCGGCATGTGTTACAGCCTGCCCTGTAGCTGCATTGACAAAGTCAGAAGAAGGACCTGTGGTATGGAATGAAAAGCTGTGTATCGGATGCCGTTATTGCATCACAGCATGTCCATTCTATGTCCCGGCCTTTGAATATTCAAGCGCCTTTGAACCCCGGATACAGAAATGTTTCTTGTGCAACCAGAGGATAAAAGATGGTCTTTTACCCGCTTGCGCAGAAGCATGCCCTGTTGAAGCAATACAATTCGGAAAGAGAAAAGACCTGTTAAAAATGGCAAAGCAGAGGATATGGAGTGAACCGGATAAATATATCGACCATGTGTATGGTGAAACCGAAGCTGGCGGAACTGGATGGTTGTATGTTTCAAAACTGTCATTTGATAAAATGGGGTTCCCTGGAAATATCGGGACAACATCATTTCCGAAACTGACCAAGGATTTCCTTGGAATGGTAAATCTAACGCTCGTCACATGGCCTGCACTGCTTGGAGGTTTCTATATGGCGACACATAAGAAACCGAATGAAGGACATGATGAAAAACATGAAAATATACCTGAGGAGGATATAAAACATGAATGAATTTGGAAACGAAACTGCAAAAAGACATGTGTATCCCAAAAATGAACTGACCGGTGCTGAAATAATTTCTAACTGGCTCAGGGAAAAGATATTTTTGGGACTATCGTTCAAAGAATATATGAAGACACTCATCACTCCCCTTAACATTGGTGCAGGTCTCATTGTCTTTGCGGGTCTTTTCCTGATAGCAATGAGGTTCATTTATGGACTTGATCAGGTAACGGAAGCTTCGAACGAACAACCCTGGGGACTATTCCTGACATGGGGATTATTCAGTGGAGTTCCATTCTCAGCATCGGGATTTGTCATAGGGACAGGAGTTTATATTTTCGGGGTCAAAAGATACCAGCCTATTGTTAAGAATGCGATCCTGCTGGGTTTCCTGGGATATTTATTTGCTGTAATATTCCTGATGATAGACCTTGGCCGTCCCTGGAGAATATATTATCCAATGGTCATTTCATTCGGGACAGCATCAGTAATGTTCCTTGTGGCCTGGCATGTCGCATTGTACCTCTCGGTGCAATTCTTTGAATTCTGCCCGTCAATCCTATCATGGCTGAACCAGGGGTATCTGCGAAAGATAGCTGTGAGCATGACACTGGGTCTTACTATATTCGGAGTAATGCTCTCCACGTTGCACCAATCGGCCCTGTCTGCCATGTTCCTTCTTGCGCCGGGTAAGGTGCATCCGCTCTGGTATACATCATACCTGCCATGGCTTGCCCTAATTTCGGCAATAGGAGCTGCGATGGCCCTGATGATAGTGGTCAGTAAACTCACTACTATCTACTTTAAGGAACGGGCATCGCCAGAATATCTTGCAAGCATCCCTGATGTTACGATCGGTCTTGGGAAAGCCTCTTCGCTGGTCATGTTCACATATCTGGGAATGAGATTGATAAGCATTACACATGAAGGCGCATGGCAATATCTCAATACGCCGACAGGCCACTGGTTCATGGTTGAGATAACGATTCTTGCAATAGTTCCTTTCCTGTATTATTACGGGGTTATGAAAAAGAACGTAAGGCTTATCCAGGTAACGGGTGTGTTGACGATGATCGGAATTATCCTTAACCGGTTCAACCTGACATTGCTGACATTCAACTACCAGCTTCCCCGCGGGGAACTCTTCTACTGGAAGGAAGTGCTGGTAGTTATATCAGTTATCATAATCCAGGTACTGGTTTACAGATGGATCGTTAACAGGATGCCAGTCCTTCGGGATCATCCGGACTACCCGAATGACGGGCACTAAATTTGCAATGAAGTTGGGGGAAAGTGTCCGGATAGCGCTGAATGAGTGCAGCTTTATCCGGAATTAATTTTTTTACTCATTTATTGTTACAACTATTTCCCTGAAATCCTCAAGTCCTGCTTCTACGTTTTCAATAATCTCATTTGCCAGTATATCCGGATCGGGCAAGTTATCAAGATCAGCAAGGCTTTCATCTTTTACCCAGGAAATATCAAGGTTTGTTTTATCCCTTGAAATTATTTCCTCGTATGAGAATTTTCTCCATCGCCCATTTGGATTGTCCTGTGACCATGTTTCTTTTCTCTTTTGCCTGTTTTCAGGATTGTAACATTTGATAAAATCCAATAAATCCTGGAATTTCATCGTTTTTTCTTTCAGCGTAAAATGAATATTTGTACGAAAATCATATATCCATACATCTTTTGTCCATGGGGTTTTACTTGCCGGCTTATTATCAAAAAAGAGAACATTTGCTTTTACACCCTGTTTGTAAAAAATACCTGTTGGAAGTCTTAAAATTGTATGCAGATCCGTTGTTGCAAGCAGGTTTTTACGGACGGTCTCTCCAGAGCCTCCTTCAAACAGTACATTATCAGGCAGAACGACGGCGGCGCATCCGTCCGATTTCAGGATAGTATGGATATGCTGCAGGAAGTTTAACTGCTTGTTAGAACTGGTTGCCCAGAAATCCTGGCGATTGTAGACAAGTTCTTCTTTTTCCTGTTCCCCTTCTTCATTTGTAAAGGACATGCTGCTTTTTTTACCAAAAGGAGGATTGGTCAAAACATAATCAAAACGCTCGCTTGGAACGGATATAAGGGAATCCGCTGGTGATATATAAGATTCACCATCGATCTCGCCAATGTTATGAAGGAACATATTCATAAGGCACATTCTTCTTGCGCCTGCAACGATCTCATTTCCTGAAAAGGTCCTGTCTTTGAGAAATCTCTTCTGCCCTGAATTCAAACTGTAATTCCTGGGGTTACTTAAGAAATCATAGGATGCAAGGAAAAATCCTCCTGTCCCACATGCAGGATCACATATCGTTTTTTCAGGTTCAGGATGAATGCATTCAACCATTGCGATGATAAGTGAGCGCGGTGTGAAATACTGACCTGCTCCGCTTTTTACATCCTCTGCATTTTTTTCAAGCAGTCCTTCATAGATCTTCCCCTTAACATCAGTACCCATCAGGCTCCAGTTTTCATTATCGATCATGCCTATGATGCGAGATAGCATAGCAGGATCCTGTATCTTGTTCTGGGATTTTGTAAATATCTGTCCGAGGATGCCTTTTGCCTGGCTTAATTCACGCAGAAGCTCTGTATAATGGGATTCCAGTTCAGCACCTTTTTTCGATACTAGGCTTTCCCAGTGATACTTTTCCGGGATCGGAAGTTTACGGTCATATGGTGGTTTTGAATATTCATCAGCCATTTTCAGGAAAAGCAGATATGTCAACTGTTCCAGATAGTCGCCGTAGCCGACACCAGCATCTCTGAGAACGTGCGCGTAACTCCATACTTTTGATATTATGGCACTTGTGTTACTCATTTTTTATCCATGGAAACAATTTCAATAAATATATTTTAATATACTTTTAGCAAACTTCTGAATGTCTTCCAGGTCATCTGACATGATAATATAGACTCTTTTTATGTCTATCTCCCCATACCTGTGCACCAGCAGATTTCGAAACTGAGCCATCTCTTGAAGTTTTACAGATAAGACATGGTCAATAATTCCATTTTCTTCCAGAACCCTGAATATCTCCCTGTAGTCCTCGGGTCTTCTGAACCCCTTTTCAGCTATTATATGGCTTCCGATGTCCAGACATGCTTCAATTGCTTCCTGGAGCGAATGCTTTGCAGCCTGGATATCCCTGAAACTTCCTGAAAAAAAATCATAACCCTGCGACCGGATCTCCTCGATAAGCCTGATATTCTCATCAATTATATCTATCATGGCGTTCACGACATCTTTACTTATCATACTCCTAACCTCGCCCGTCTTGCAGCATCGTACCTATCAATATGAGGTTTGAAATCATAGTATTGATCTAAGGATGAGGTCTCAAACTCTATTCTTTTTTTCTCATCTTTTGAGTGGAGGAGTTTTCCGTGCATTAGAACCTGGTTCCTGAATCTGAGTGTTGAACCGTTTAGAATCCTTACATCCACTTTCTTTTTGTCAAGAACATCCTCTATTCTTATTGCGATCTTTGATGGATAAAGGGGATATTTTTCAAGGATTTTTTCGTCTATTAGATAAACTGCGATGTCAATATCGCTTTTTTCGTCCTGCGTACCTTTTGCATATGAACCGAAAAGATAAGCAAAGAGGATATCCTTCTCATTTTCCAGTACTTTTATGATGCTTCTTTCCTGTTTTTTTAACTCAGCCACAATTTATCACTGCTCCAAGTCAGGATATTCAACCACAGAGGACTCAGAGATCACAGAGTTGTAATTATTCTCTGTGTCCTCTGTGCGCTCTGTGGTTTTTTTCGTACCTGAAGATAATATAAAGTTTCGAAAATAGCGATTATGCGGCATACATTACTTTCCCCCTTTTGGCATATTCAACAACGAGGGAAGTTCCGCGCTCAAACTCTTCCGATGTCAGGGTAACGATATCAAGTGGTATCATGAATTTCTTAAGGGTCATTATTTCGGCGTATTTGGTCAATCTCGCCCTTTCAAAAATGTCTTTTCCGCAAAAATCTTCTGATATGATTAGAATATCAACATCGCTTTCCTTAGTGGTTGTGCCTTTGACCTGTGATCCAAATAGAATTATCTTTGAAACTTTCAATCCTTTTTCTTTCAGACATTTTTCAAAGAATTTGATTGCTTCAGTTACTTTGACTTTAACCATTTTAATAACTCCTTGCCTTTCCCAAGTATTTCATTTGTTTTTTCTTTGTTGTAATCTTCCAGCATTTTCTGAAGGTCATCTGGATATCGTGTCAGAACACTTACCCTGTTCAGGGTGAAAACAAAATCATATGTATCTTCTGTAAGTTCCAGATCAATAAATTCAAGCAGATATAAAAGATTGTGGGTTTTAGGTGGAGCATCCTTGAATTTCCGAATATATAGTCCTTTGAGAGCCTTTTCTATGGATAAATGACACATGAATACGGAATAAAAATACCTTTCTCCACTAAACATGAATTCTGCGGTATCCATGTCATAATCAGCTTGTTTAAACCACTCATCTTTATCCATGGGTTCTTCTCCTTGCTGGCTTATTGTTTTTTTCCTTTATCTGCTTTTCTTGGCGTATCCTCTCCAGCAGTTTCTCGGCAGGCTCCCAATCAGGCGCATTTCGTGCTTTTTCCAGCTCTTTTTTGTTAAGCAGTTTTCCCTCAAAGGCTTTTTTCAGAATGCTCTGGCGCAGGGATTCTGCTTTTTGCAGGGATTCTGATATGATTTCTTCCATTTTGTCACATACTGAGAGGCGGCGCTCGACCTCGGCAACGATGCGGCGCTGCTCGGCGAGGGGAGGCAGCTCAAGTGGAAGCTTGTTTAATGTACTCATACTGATGTTATACTGTCCGGCAGATGTTGCTGCAAAGCTTTCAATCCATGAACGTATGCGTAGAGTTTGCCATATGCTACTGAGCCAAATTGGTAATCCACCAAACTCAACAATTCTAAAGCGGATGAGATATGAAGCAAAGAAATAGGGTTTATTAAAATTCTGAGTCACTGCGCCGGCACGACCTATGAGGTCTTTACTTCCATTTGTACGAATTACAAGCATATCACCATAGACAAGTGATTCAGTTTCATTCAGATTGGTTGATTCTGAAGCATATTTGATATTGTTAAGATTAATGCGGCCTTCATTTATGTTCGGTATTCTAAGAACAGGCGGTCCTGAAAAATTATAATCACATTTTTCTGATGTTCCATATCCTGAATCCCACGACAATTGCTCCAACGTCGCCCATCCCCACCCCTCCGGCTGCTTCGGTAGCCCGCTCGTATCCGGCGCATCTGGCTCTTTAAATTTACCCTTCCCATTCCACTTCTCGCGCCGCTCTTCCAGTATGCGCGCCAGCAGCACATCCGCCGCCTCGTAGTCGCGCCCCTCCGCGCGCGCAAGTTCAGCTTCGGTGGGCACGAGCTTGCCCTCGCAGGCGGCTTTGAGGACTGACTGGCGGTAGAGCTTCAACTGTGCCTGCGCTTTTTTGAAGTTTTCTATGCCGTTGTCCAGATCGCTGAAAAGCTGTTCGATTTTGGAGACTATCGCGCGTTGTTCGGGGAGAGGGGGGAGGGGAATTTCAATGCTCTTTACAATATTGGTATTGAGATTTACTTGAGTAATACCTTGACGATTTTTTTGGATTATTTCAGGCCGGATAAAATGAAAATAATGATATAAAAATAACGTCTCTAATTCACTATTCACTTCTGGAAAAGCAACGAAACCATCATGAATGCAACCATCAACTGCTAAGATTTTGGGTACACATACTGTTCCACTATTAGAGAGAATTAATGTTCCAGTTTTGAGGTATCTACTTCTTTTTGCTCCTTCTTCCGTGACAGTATCTCTTGTTCTAGAGATGTATTTGCCATACTGTCTGCTAATATCAGAAATCATTATCCAAGGAATGTTTCCACCGAAATATCTTGGATCTCCTTTTGGTCTCGGAGATGCTCCCCTTATTACCTCAATAATATCCCCCAGCTTCGTCCACAGCCAGCCTCCTGGGAGTTCATGCAGTGCGCCCTCTTTCATCTTGCCAGCGCCTCCTGCGTCTTTCTATTAGATATTAGCCGCGGATGAACGCAGTAAAACGCTGATGGAAGGCAATAGAACGTGGATTGCGAGGATGACGCGGATGCACACGGATTGAAGGTATCCGTGGAAATCCGTCCGATCCTTGTCATCCGTGTTCCTCGTCCTGATGGTGACGCCATTTCATATGCCGTCGCAGGGATTGCAGAGTTTTGCGATTTTAGCCATGATCCTGGCGAAAATATTTCATCATCACACATATCCAGATTTTTCATCATCTTCAACCCTGAGGTGTTAATAAGATACTGCTATGTATAAAAAAGTATATCAGGATGATAAGTTAAAATACAAAATGCAAAATTGGTGATTCTGATGCTTATAGATTATATTAACAAAGCGTTGAGCAAGGCGCAATATGATAAGCTTGAAGATGGTAGCTTTTCCGGCAGGATACCGCAATGTCCAGGTGTTATCGCTTTTGGAAATACACTTTTTGAGTGTCAGAAAGAACTTGAATCGGTTCTTGAAGGCTGGCTTATAGTCAAAATACGGTACGGTGATACTTTGCCTGTGATAGATCATATGGATATAAATCCAGGTATCCCACAAGGTGTCGAGGCTCATGCCTAAATGGAAACCCTGTAAACGCAGAGTCTTTATCAAAAAACTTGTACAATTAGATTTCAATGTGCCTGAACCTGGCGGACGACATTTCTATATGAGACATGGCACCAAAGTCTTAACAATTCCAACCAATGATGAGTATTCAGTCCCACTGCTAAAAATGATGATCAAAGAATTAGAGAAACTCATCGGAAGAACAATTACGCTGGAAGAATGGGACAAACTTTAATCCATATACCCAGCTTCTCAGCCGTCCAAACCCAGCCCCCTGGGAGTTGTTCATGCAGCGCGCCCTCTTTCATCTTGCCAGCGCCTCCTGCGTCTTTCTATTAACTTAACTTCGCCACCTCCGGCTAAGTAAAACGTATTTTTATCCCTTTATACAATTTGCCAGATGGCTTTTTACCAGCGTAATTTCAGACTATCATCATCATATTTTTTAATAAAATCCCCTAAAATACTGATTAC
>CAJPFJ010000062.1 GCA_905339155.1 Methanosarcinales archaeon | reverse complement strand
GAGAAATATTAATCTGCTGGGGGGAAATGGAGTGCATATTTTGCCATCTCTTGAGCCGTGGATCGCTACTTTCAATGCATGGTCAATAGATGTGGAAGGTGAGTTTGTGAAGTTTGAGGTGCAGGATGTGGATAATGAGGTTCATCCTGACCCGATATTCGGGCACGAGGCGCAGGTGTATGTAAGACAAGATGAGAGGATAAAGGATTCAATAACAAATTCAAATATAGGAGCTAATTTGCCTATTACGTTCAATTTTACAACAGGAACTTTCATAGCTGTTCCGCCAGGTAAAATAACAGGAGTAGGGGATAATCTTGGGGGAATTATTGAAGAAACGGATGGATTTAAGGTGAAAAAATGAAGTATAAAATATTTATCTTAATTTTTGCGTTATTTTTTATAAATTTTCAAATTGTAACAGGAGCTGAAAATGAATATGGTATCGTTAGAGCATGGTTTAACGGTGAAAATGCAACAGTGGAAGGCATTCAATTAAAAATTGGAGAAACCGGTGAGGTAAAAGTTGAAGTACTCTCAAAAATCAACGGTGATATCTCACTAAAATTAAAAGAACCAGGTACCACTCGAGCTTTCAATGTGCTAAATGGGCCTAGTAAACAAGATGAGTGGATAGACTCAAAAATAGAAAATGGATCATTGAAAACATATATATGGACAATATCCCCTAACGGCGTATGGAAAAATGGAAATGCACCAATTAACATTTTTGTTCAATTTAATAAGGGTATGAATAATAAAAAAATCCAATTCACCATCGCCAATCCCTACATCCTCGATGAACAATACACCGGCGCCTCTATGACTCCCGCGCCGGAAATAACGGGAACGGGCGCTGCGGCGAAACCAGCGCCGTTCCCTTCCGTGGTGTTTACTCTGGCGACATTGCTTATTGTCTCGCGCTGGAGGCGCGGATAAATTGAGCTTATCCTGAAAAGCTTTGTCATCGTTGTTCAAAGTTTAAATTTTTTTTCCATTAGCCAGTTTCTTCAGCAAGATTACATTCACTTTCAAGTTTTAATATCGCATCTATTCCATCATCGATAACCTTCTTTTCATTTATCAAAGTAACATTATGATCTTCCATCACTACTTTTCCATCTACTATCACTGTCCTGACATCGCATCCCGACGCGCCATTCACAAGTGCTGAAAGGATATTTGAAGATACTAACTGCGGTTTTCTCAAATCCACAATAATTATATCAGCCAGGCACCCTGCTTTGAGTACTCCTGCATTTATCCCCAGCGCCTGCGCTCCATTGACCGTAGCCATCTCAAGTACTTCTGGCGCCTGCATCACCCGCGAGTCTTTGAGCTTATGCAGCAGCATAGCAGCTCTCATCTCTTTCCATATATCAAGACTCCCTCCGGACGCAGCGCCATCAGTACCCAGAGCCACGTTAATTCCAATTTTCAGCATCTCTGGCACGCGCGCAACCCCGGCGCCAAGAGCCATATTGCTCGTGGGACAGTGGACAACATTAACTTCCTTGTTTTTCAATATCCCAATGTCGTCATCAGATAACCAGATGCAGTGTGCTGCGAGAAGGTTCTGGCCAAGCATGTTGATATTGTTCAGCAGATTAATAGAACACATCCCGTAACGTTTTTTCATTAATTTTAACTCATCTTCAGTTTCAAGCACATGGATATGAATTCTTGCGTCATCTTTTTTAGCCAGCTCCCTGACTTTTATTAAAAATTCCTTTGAACAGGAAGCCGCTGAATGAGGCGCATACATAGTCGTGATCCTGCCATTTGCTTTGCCATTCCATTTTTGTACAAATTTCTCCCTGTTCTTAAGTTTCATTTCGGAATCTTCATTGAGACCCTCTATCATCCCGTAGCCCAATGCGGCTCTTATACCTGTTTCTTCAACAACCTTTGCCGCCTCATCCATATGAATATACATATCAGCAAACGATGTAGTTCCCGATTTTATCATCTCAAGAACCCCAAGGCGGGCGCCTGCCTTTATATAATCGGGAGTCAGTTTCATCTCAGCTTTCCGGATCTTTATGGTCCATTCCCTGTATGGAAGCCCATCCGCATAACCCCGTAAAAGCGTCATTGGAAGATGCGTATGGGCATTTACAAGACCCGGCATTACAGCACAACCTTTTGCATCTATTATTTTATCAGCTTTCACTTTTGTATCATTCCCTACAAAAGTTATCAAACCGTTATCTACTGCCACCATACCATTTTTGATGATTTCACCGCACATTGTGAGCACGGCGCCCCCTTTGATTACCAGGTCTGCCATGATATGTATTAATATCGGCTATTATAAAATAAGTTTTCTAAAAAGGAAATGCAAAATGCAAAAACTTTTAATCTTCTCTCACTATAATAGATAATCCATGAAGAAAGTAGTACTTGCTTATTCAGGCGGGCTTGACACATCCGTGTGCATCCCCCTTTTGAAAGAACATTATGGTTGTAATTATGCTATTACAGTTACGGTTGATGTCGGGCAGCCGGAAAAAGAGATAGAAAAGGCCGAAAAAAAAGCCGAAAAGATCAGCCAGAAACATTATACCATCGATGCTAAAGATGAGTTCGTAAAAGATTACATTTTTCCTCTCATCAAGGCGAACGGCAGCTACGAAGGATACGTGCTTGGCACATCTATTGCACGTCCTCTGATTGCGAAAAAAGTCGTTGAGGTGGCAAAAAAGGAAAAAGCACAGGCTCTTGCTCATGGATGCACTGGAAAAGGCAACGACCAGTTAAGATTTGAAACTATATTCAGGAGCACTTCACTTGATGTTATCGCTCCAATGAGGGATATGAACCTTACCCGGGAATGGGAAATGGAGTACGCAAAAAAACACGGCATCCCTGTTGTTGCCACCAAATCAAAGCCATGGAGCGTAGATGAAAATATCTGGAGCCGGAGTATCGAGGGCGGACAGCTTGAAGAACCTGATTTTGTTCCTCCTGAAGAGATATTTGAATGGACGGTTTCACCAGAAAAAGGGCCTGTTGCCCGGATCATTGAAATAGGTTTCGAAAATGGCGTTCCTGTATCGCTTGATGGTGATAAATCAGATGGTGTTTCATTGATCCGGAAACTCAACGTAATTGGCGGGTCACACGGGGTGGGGCGTACGGATATGATCGAAGACAGGGTTCTTGGGATCAAAGCAAGGGAGAACTATGAACATCCGGCAGCTACGATATTGCTGATGGCGCATAAAGATCTTGAGAAACTTGTCCTGACAAGAGATGAATTGCGATTCAAAGCGATTGTCGATGATACATGGAGCGAGCTCGCTTATAAAGGTCTTGTGGATGAACCGCTTTATTCGGATTTAAACGCTTTTATAGATAAAACACAGGAAAGAGTGACCGGGTCTGTCAAAGTTAAGCTTTACAAAGGAAGCGCAAATGTCATTGCAAGAAATTCACCTTATGCATTATATTCTGCTGACACATCGTCATTTGACAGCAAAACCATAGACCAGAAGGATGCAGAAGGATTCTGTAAATATCACGGCTTCCAGGCGCGGTTGTTCAAGAATCTGGGTTGATGATAAAAATAAGTATCGGTATGGGCCCGCTGAGATTCGAACTCAGGACCTCCGCTGTGTGAGAGCGACGTCATAACCGGCTAGACCACGGGCCCTTCAATGTGCCTGATAAGGTTGTATTCCTAATAAGATTTTGCATTTAATTTAGGAAGCTTCGCAGACAGATTCAAGAAAGCAAGTTATAAGCATTTATACAATATATCAGAAAGTGATGGGAATCCAAATAATACAGACTTCAAAATCCCTTGAAGAAAAGACCATCATTCTTGGGATCACTGGCAGCATAGCTGCGGTTCGATGTGTTGAGCTTGCGAGGGAATTACGAAGGGATGGCGCTGATGTTCATGCCGTAATGACAGACGCTGCACGGAAAATCATACATCCTGAAGCAATGCGGTATGCTACCGGCAATCATGTTATAACTGAAATAACAGGCGATGTGGAACATGTGGATTTTTGCGGCATTGGCGGCAGAGCCACTTTACTTTTAATCGCCCCATGCACTGCGAATACCATCGGAAAGATTGCACATGGGATCGATGACACCCCTGTCACTACATTTGCAACGACAGCTTTTGGTTCAAGTATCCCGATCATCATTGTTCCTGCAATGCATAAATCCATGTATGACCAACCTATCGTCATTGAAAATATAGGAAAACTTACAGAACTCGGAGTTGAGTTTATAAATCCGAAAACGGAAGAAGGCGCTGCAAAGATAGCGGATACAGAAGAAATAGTACTCAGGGTTGAAAGGGCTGCTGGAAAAAAGACACTTTCAGGCAAGAGGATAATCATAACAGGAGGCGCAACTGCTGAGACCATTGATCCCATCCGGATACTGACAAACCGCGCCTCAGGAAAAACAGGCATTGAGCTGGCACTTGAGGCATTCAGGAGGGGGGCTTATTTGACTCTTGTTCACAGGGGCTGCCTGGGAATACAGGGTATTTGCGAGTTCTATGCAGAAAGTGCTAAGGAAATGACCGATATTGTTATCGAAGAGCTTGGCAAAGGATATGATTTATTGATAAGCGCTGCTGCCATCTCTGATTTCACTGTAATACCCTTAAAGAATAAAATAAAGTCAGCAAAAGAGCTTACCCTGAAATTGAAACCAGCACCTAAACTTATAAAAGAAGCTCGCCAGAAATATCCCGACTTAAAAATCATTGGATTTAAAGCAGAAACCGGCATATCGGACGAAGAGCTTATCAGGCGTGCCAGGGAGTCGATGGAATCATCAAATCTGAGTATGGTTATAGCAAACGATGTTTCCTCCGGGGGTATGGGGACAGAAGAAAATAATGTTCATCTGGTCGATAGCTCGGTAAAACATGTTTCAGCTTCAAAACGCCAGATAGCAATAGAGATCATGGATAAGGTCGAAGAGATAATGAGGAATACATGAAGATCATCACGATCGATCCATGCTTCACGAAAGGCGATGAAGACCTTTTCAGTGGCGAAGCTGAGCTTGGCGTTATAAAAATTGCACCGACTGCGATCGAAGAACTCAAAAAACAGTTTGACAGCGTGCAGGTCACACCTGGTAACGAGATGATAATACTTACAAACCCCCCGGTTGAAAAAATAATTATTTTCGATACGGGGCGTGTGATAATCAGGCGGATCGCCAGCAAAGATCTTGCGATAAGCAGGTTTGAGCTGCTTGAGAACTTACTTGTGTCATAACAAATTCATTAATCCGAATGCAAGTATTCCTGCAAGAAGGGGAGAAACTACCCATGCGACCAATATTTTCTTAACAACATCCCCTTTTACGATATGCATCCCGCTATTTGCGCATCCAATACCGATTATTCCTGCGGCGACTATTTCACCTAATGAAACCGGTATCCCTTTTATGGATGCTATATGTACTATGAAAGCTGATGTGAATTCCACGAATGTAGCCCTTATTATGCACAGTTCAGTGATCTCTTTCCCAACGGTATCAAGCACTCTCCCTCCCATGAGTAGTGCGCCAAAACCAATTGCAAGACCTGCGAAAATCGCTCCTGGAATGGGTCCTATGATCCCTGCTCCCACAAAAGGACCGACTGCATTTGCAGCATTATTGGCGCCTGCTGAATATGCTACATAGCAGCCTGAAATAGTCAAAAGGATATTGAGGGATTTCCTTATTGAAGCATCGGATTCATGGTGATCGGCTAACCAGATAAGGATATGCGTGTAAAGATATTTACCCATTAAATAAGCTAGCAACCATGCCAGGATTGGAGTGATGATCCACCAGCTTATAATATAACCGATAAAAGTTGCATTTATTTTTGAGGCCCCATAAAAGAACCCGATCCCAACCACAGACCCTACTGCTGCCTGGCTTGTAGATATTGGAACTCTTAGCATATTGGCAATAAAAACGGTAATTCCAGCGGCAGCCACTGCAACGATAGCGCCCTCCAGCAGGATCGTTCCCGGCGGAAGTATCCCTTTGCCGAGTGTCTTTATCACTTCACCTCCAGATAATACAGCGCCAAGAACCGAAAATACTCCAATAAGTAAAACAGCCTGGTATTTTGTCCTGACTTTTGCCCCGTATGCAGCGCCCATTGATGCGGCAGCATTATTGCCACCGATATTAAGCCCCATGAAAAGAGCGACAGCAACTGCAATTATGAAAATAAATGAAAGTTCCATGATATGTTTTTCAACTCCGGGCCAGTACTGTAATATGAATAATATAACGTAATGTTATCGGCATGTTCAGGCTTTTATTTTTTCGTCTATTCTTTTTTCAGTTATTATAAATATTTTTACATGAGCATGGATATATTTATATTCTGTTAATGGAAATTAATAGTTAAGGAGTGATATTCTAATGCTAGAAACTATGGAAGAGAGGGTGAAATTATTAAAAGCAGGATTCGATGGAAAATCAATAGAAGAACTTTATTTAAAATATAATAATATTAAAATATTGGGTGGTTTACAACATGAACTAAATTGTTGCGAATTTAAGCGGTTATTCCACAATAATTCCCGCATATCCGACAACCGCCGAGAAATCCCCGGTTGTATCGCCGCTCGTACTGTATTTGAGCAAAGTTGCTTTTGTTGCGCCAATTTCCTTTGAGGCCGTAAGCATCGCAGCAATAGTCCCGTATCCACATATAGAGGCATTGCGCTCGTACAATTTCCGGTAAAAACCAGGCATATCCATATTAAGGATCGAATTTATGAAATAAGCATCATCCTCGCGCGCCACCTTATCTGGTTTATAATGGGAGAAATCACTTGAGGCTATAATTACTACTTTCTTATTCACCTTGCGCACAGCTTCGGCAAGTTCTGACCCAACGTCAAGAGCTGTTTCTTCATCCTGCATCCCCATGCAGATAGGAACTATTTTGAAATCACTGAACCTGTGCTGGAGAAAAGGAAGCTGCACTTCTATTGAATGCTCGTACTTGTGAGCAGTTTCATCTGTATCAATGATCCTTTTGGGCAATGCCTTTATGAATTCATTATCTGAGCCCACCTCACCTAATGGAGTGCTCCAATTTTCAGATGAAACTGATACCGGAGAGCCATATCCTGTATGATTTGGTCCCAATATAACAAAAGTGTCAGCCTCTGGCAGCATTGAATATACATAAGCTGCCGTATTTCCGGAATAAATATAACCCGCGTGTGGAACAACGGCTCCCAAAACCTGTTTCTCATCAGCCGGTACACCTTCAAAACATCGGCTGATTTCACGGTACAGGTCGTTTTTATTGCGCGGGTAAAATTGTCCCGAAACTGCCGGAGCCCTCATTTTCTTAAAGTTCTGCTTCGAAATCCGCTACTGTGTGGGTTATAATGTCTCCTCTTTCCTCAAGTGTCTTCTTTGCAAGAAGCCAGTATATCAAAGCCAGTGCTTTCCTCCCTTTATTATTTGTTGGAATTACAAGGTCAACATTACCTAATGAATTGTTGGTATCGCATAGGCCAATTACTGGTATGCCGATATTAACTGCTTCGTTCACTGCCTGCATATCCCCTGCCGGGTCAGTTACCACAAGAATATCAGGTTCTATGAATTTATGCAATTTCGGGTTTGTCATTGTACCCGGGATAAACCTTCCCGTTTCTGCTCTTGCGCCTATTACCTTTGCGAACATTTCCGAGGGATAATAACCATATTGTCTTGCAGATACGACCAGGATCTTTTGCGGGTCATATTTTGCAAGTAATTTTGCGGCAAGTCTAATTCTCTGATCGGTTGCCTGTATATCCAATACATATAAGCCATCAGTCCTGACGCGGTATACAAAGCGCATCATTTCCTTTGTTTTTTGTTGTGTGCCAATATGTATCCCTGCAGTCAGATATTCATCCTGCGGAATGATCGATTCATAACCAGTATCCTGTTTTACATCCTGTCTTACATCCTGTTTCAAATCAATAATATCTTCCATTTAAACCACACCTTATGAAGCCGTTTTTATTTCTTTTCCTTTTCTTTTCACTGTTATCGGGATTACTCCCTGTTCTAATTCTGCCATAGCCAAATCTATTGGCTCACCTTTATCAATAACTATCAAAACCGGTGCCCCAAGGGAAATCTGAAGCGCCCTTGCACCGATAAGTCGTGCACGCTCATATCGCGTTAGCTTAATTTCACTCACTAAATCACCTCAAAAATAACCTTTAGTACCTTAAAGTTCAATGAATTCAATTGTTTATACATATTTTTTTCCCAGAGTCCCCCTGGGAGTGGTTCATGTTCTTTTCATTAGCCGTGTCCTGAGAAATGGGGTTGCTGAGATTTGAACTCAGGTCACAGCGTCCCGAACGCTATAGGATGGACCAGGCTACCCTACAACCCCTCCTTACTGGTACGGCGCCAGGAGGTCCACCAACTCTACATGGGTCAGCAGCATTCGCCTGCAGCAATATCGTTCGATTCCAAGATCAGTGAGGACTTTACCTGCGTCCTCGGTCTGGGATCGTTTCTTGTATTCATCCCATATGCTGGAGATAACTTTACCGCATGAAAAGCATCGTACCGGTATCATATTTCACCTGTATGATTTCTGCCTTCTCTTTCTGGCTCCGCGACCGCCGAATTTCTTTGGCAGTTTATAACGGGTGTCGTTCACGAGCAGACTCCTGTCATACTGCGCCATAGCATCCCTTAGCGCCATATCGTTCGTCCATTCCACAAGACCTCTTGCGATAGCTGTACGAACGGCGCCTGCCTGGCCAAATATACCGCCTCCATGGACATTTATATCGATATCGACCTGGGGGATGACATTGCTTGCAAAATCAAGAGGCTCTGACATTTTGAAACGGATCATTGCTGGTTCAAATATTTCTATAGGTTTCTTGTTTACTCTTACACGCCCCTTTCCTTCCCTTATGGTTGCCCGGGCAATTGCGGTTTTCCTTTTTCCTGATGAATTAACGATTTTCATATATAACACCTAAAATTTTGATCCTAATCTCTTGCTCAAGTCACCCAGCACCGTATAATTACTGGTGCTAAGACGTGTAATACTTGCGTCATTTATGGTGATCGCCTGTTCTTTACTGAGTTCAGGCGGAACGCCGATATAAACCCTTAACAGGTTATAAGCATCTCTACCTGAGGTTTTCGTATGTGGGATCATACCCCTGATAGTCCTTGCCACTATCTGGTCTGGCCTTTTTGGAAAACGAGGGCCGAATTCCCGTGAACCGCGAGATACATAAGCCTTGTAACGATCGAATGTAGCATCTCTCCTGCCTGAGATGATCGCTTTTTCAGCATTTATGATATTGACCTGTTCACCATTTAATATTCGCTGTGCTATTGTGCTTGCCATTCTTCCCAGAATAAGATTATTTGCATCTATTACTGTCATGTTATCACCCGATTATTCTTACCCTGGAGCCTTCCGGGTTTTTGTTCATCAGTTCTTCTATTGAGAGGCATGAACCACCGGCTTCGATTATTTTGTTCCTTGCGCCTTCACTGAAACTTACAGCTGCAACAGTTAACTGATGATTCAATTCACCTGCGCCCAGGACCTTACCCGGTACAAGTATCAAGTCTTTTTCTTTTGTGTACCGGTTGAGCCTGCTCAGATTAACTTCAGTAGCATTTCTTGTGGGGCGCTCAAGCCTTATCGCAATATCACGCCAGAGTGGAACCTCTTTGTTCCTGGATTGTTCTTTAAGACCTGAAATAAGGTCCAGCAATCTTTCATTCGTCTTGTAATTATTTTTCATTCTTTTCCTCCGTAAGATCATTTAAGATCCGACTCATGCATACCTCACAAGGCTTTACTGCATTCGAATTGTTTCAATTCATACGCCGCAGGCCAAAACCTGCTACGGTTAATATCGAACCAATAGAATTTGGTTCAGGTTGCCTTAATTCCTTTTTAAATACATAAACTTACCTATCCCAAGACTTAATATAATCAAAACCAATAATGCGGGTTAAGGTGACTGAATGGACGAACTGATGGAGAAACTTTTAAAACTCCAGGCTGATTATTTTAAACGCAGGCGATTGCTTTTTATTCTGGATTTAATATCTATTTTTGCCATTTTTTATGCAATTTTTCTTGTTCTTCAGATAGAATATTTCATACAACGCTCTTCGCCATTCTTTTTCATACCAGTGAATATTATTAGAATTATTCCCCCTATTTTGGCATTTATTATCGCTATAATAGGGGCTCTTTTACTGCATAAAAACGATCATAAGATCAAATTTAATTTTTTGGTTGAAGATAAGTATCCTGAACTCAAAGAAAAACTCAGGACTGCCTATGATAACATCTCTGAAACCAATGTAATTGTAGAATCACTGAAAAATCTGGTTCTGAGTGTCCTGACAGTCGTTTCAGCTTCTAAATTAATAGCCGCAAGTGTTGTAATCACAAGGATAATTTTGGTGATAATATTTATTTCCGGAGCAACGTTCATTTCATTAAATCCTGAATACAGGATCCCGCCTGATACCATTGCCAATAATTTCAAGAATTTAACAGGCATAGGAAATGAAGATACGAATATAACTATCGGCGATATCACTGGCCGCCCTGAGAATAGTGATGTCATTGGATCAAAAGGGTCAGGGGACATTTTCGGAAAACCAAAGATCGCATCCATTGAAGGAAAGAATATTGACCTGACCTTATATACAGGAATGGATACAGGGTTTGATGTGAGGGATACGAGCCAGACCAGTAACCAGTTCATCACATCAGCGGCATTCCCGGTTGATGCCCTTGGTTCCAATGTTTCTGATGGCGGTTACAGTATGCTGATGAAAAAAACAGAAACTGAAAAGATGCTTATTAATAAATATGCAGTCGAAAGGAGTAAAATATGAAAGAGGTTAATACATGAGTAACGAGACATATGCGAGTTCGACAAGGATTTTCAAAGAGCTTCTTGACGAGATAGGCAAAGTGGTCGTGGGCCAGCATGAAGCGGTTGAACAGATGATGATAGCGATCCTGTGCAACAGCCATGCGCTTGTTGAGAGCAATCCCGGTCTGGCTAAAACACTTACCATCAGCACAATTTCAAAAGCGCTTGACCTTAAATTTAACAGGATACAGTGTACGCCGGATCTTATGCCCTCGGATATCACAGGCACGTATATTATCGAGGATATCGGCGGAAAGAAACAGTACAGGTTTGAACCAGGACCAGTGTTTGCCAATATCGTTCTTGCTGATGAGATTAACAGGGCATCGCCAAAGACCCAAAGCGCCATGCTTGAAGCAATGCAGGAAAAACAGGTAACGGTGGGCAACAAGACCTACCTGCTGGATAAGCCATTCTTTATTCTTGCCACCCAGAATCCCATCGAGATGGAAGGCACATATCCTCTTCCTGAAGCGCAGCTTGACAGATTCCTCCTTAAGATCTTAATGGACTATCCCACATTCGAAGATGAGAATGAGATCGTTAACAGGTACACTAAGAATATTGTTCCAGCCGTAAACAGCGTAGTCTCAAAAACGCAAGTCCTCGAACTCCAGAAGCTCACGCGTGATGTTCCCATAGCTGAAGATATCAAGACCAGGGCTATTAAGATCGTTATAGCTACACGGGGAAAGAACGAGCATATTGAATACGGCGCATCGCCAAGGGCTTCGATCGGTATAATACTTGCCGCAAAAGCGCGCTCGCTTATGAAAGGCAGGAATTATGTAAGCAAGGAAGATATTGATACTATGGCATATCCGGTGCTTCGCCATCGTGTCATATTGACGTTTGAGTCCGAACGCAAAGGGATGACGACAGATCAGGTAATCTCAGACATTCTCAAAAACGTGAAATAGATGATTGATACTTCGTTCTTCAAAGAGCTTGACCGCTTCTCATTCATGGTGCGAAAACGCGTATCCACCGCATACAGCGGAAGCAGGCGCTCTATACTGAAAGGCAGGGGAATGGAGCCTGTAAGCTATCGTGAATACACGCAGGGAGACGATTTCAAGACCATAGACTGGAAAGTTTACGGGAGAACTGAAAAACTTTATGTAAAGGAATTCGAGGAAGAAAAAAGCCTGACCACACACATACTGCTTGATACCAGCAAGAGCATGGATTTTCGGAATAAATTCGAATATGCAGCGATGATGGCGCTTGGATTTGCATATCTTGTAACCAAGGATAATGAGAAATTCGCGGTTGCAACGTTTGGTGAAGAAATAAATATCACAAAACCCAAAAGAGGAAGAAAATATCTTTCCCTTACGATTGATCTTCTTAACAGCGCCCAGCTTATTGGAAAAACACGTTTTGATTATTGCATGGAAAAATATGCAAGCGTTATAAAATCAAGATCACTCGTTTTTATAATATCTGATTTTATGACAGATGTAGAAGCAATCAGGAACTCAATATTCAGGCTCGGAGATAATGAACTCGTGCTTATACAGGTGCTTGACCCCCTGGAGAAGAGCCTTGACCTTGGCGGAGAAGCAAAATTGATCGATCTTGAGACCGATGCAAAAATGGATATATATACAAGCCCAAGGCTTCGCGCAGAATACCAGAAGAGGCTGAATGACCATATTGCAAAGATCAAGGAAACCTGTATAACTGTAGGGGCTGATTTTCATACGGTCACTACGGATAAACCTGTCTTTGATTCAATTTTCGAAGTTGTGAACAGGAGAGAAGCGGGGCATAAATAGAAGGGAAAAAGATATGATTCACTTTAATGGAGAAAAATTTTTAACTGCATATTAGAGGTACAAAATGGCTCTCCTTGATTCATTCTACGCAAATCCGATGCAGTTCGTAAATGAGGCCGGACTTTATGCGCTTTTATCTATTATTCCCCTTATCATAATTTATCTTCTCAGGCCACGGGCAAAAAAAATAAAGATCCCTTCTGTAATGTTCCTTCTTGACATTGAAAAGAAGAAACGTCTTAATATTTTCAGGAAATTCCTGAAAGACCCGCTCTTTCTCATCCAGCTCCTTGCTCTAATTATCATTTCACTTGCAATTGCCGCGCCTTTCATTATGGCGAACGAGGAAGCAGGCGGCGGGTCAACTGTCATAATTCTTGACGCCTCAGGAAGTATGCAGGCAGACGGAAGATTCACAAAAGCAGTGGATGAGGCAAATAAATTCTTAAGCGCCAAAAATACAATCATTCTTGCCCAGAGTATTCCTGTAATGGTAATGAAAGAAGCCCCGGCAAGCAGCGCTACGGATGCGCTATCAAAACTCAAGGCAAAAGCCACAAGTGTTGACCTTTCAAGCGCCATCCTCCTGGGGCGAAGAATGCTTCCCGAAGGTGGAAGGATCGTTGTGCTATCGGATTTTGTCAGCTGGAGCGGTGACAGCCCGGAAATAGCGAAGAAAGTAGCAGAGGCAAGCGGCATCAAAGTTGATTTTATAACCGTAAGTGGCAGGACGGACAATATCGGCATCGTGAATGGCTGGTTTGAATCTGCAAGCGATTACAAAGTAGTCATAAAGAACTTCAATAAAGATGCACGGGATGTAAATATCGATGTTTCGATAAATGAAAAGACGGCAGTTAAGGATACGATAAATATCAAAGGCCAGTCAAGTGAATATTTCAGCATCAATGACCTTAACCTGAATCCGGGAATTACGAAGATATCAATAGATTCAAATGATGCCCTTCCTGTTGACAACAACGCCTTTATTTATATGCCCCCCTCGATGCAGCGTGATGTCCTTTTTATCACGGATAATCCAAAATCGCCATCAATAGTTGCACTTGGACTGATCCCCAATACAAAAGTCACAAAAGCAGACCCTAAAAGCATTCCTTCGATGTCAGGTAATATCGTTGTAGTGAGCTCTCCCCTGCCCCCGGACGCTGTTATAAATCTCGAAGACCATGTCAATAATGGGGGAACGGCTGTAATAATTGCTTCCCCGGGTCTAACGGATATGGATCTCCTGCCAGTCGAACTGGGAACACCCGGGAATAAGACATCCCTGAATATCGCGCGCCAGACTACGATAACAGCTGGTATTGATATTGAGAAAACCGATGTCAAGAAATATTTCAAGGCGCATCTGAAAAATGGCGCGGTAGGTCTTGTTGAAAGCGGAGACAAAGAAAAATCAGCTATTATTGCTTACTGGAAATTCGGGAAAGGGACAGTTATCTATTCCGGCCTTGCTGACCCGCAGGGGAATAATATTTATGACCCGCTTAATGAACAAGTCTGGAATGACTTTCACACGCTTCCCGGTTATCCGCTTTTCTGGAAACAGATGCTTGAGTGGATGAAGGGAAGCCTTGATGTTACTGAATATAATGCAAAGACGGGAATGTTGATAAAATTCCCGGCAACAGTGACAGTGAATACACCAACAGATAAGGTGACAACTGATACGCTGCTGCTTGATGAGGTTGGCGTTTATGATGTGCCCGGAAAGAGTGTGGCTGTGAACCTATATGACGAAAGGGAATCAAACCTTGCTGGCGGCGGGCTTGCTGATGAGGCGGCAAATGTTTCAACTTCACAACAGCTTGTCTATTCACCTGAGACCATCCGGAAACAAAAGAATCTTGATATTTATTTTATAATGGCGGCCATGTTCCTTGTATTCCTTGAACTGTATTACCTGCGCTGGAGGGGTGAACTGTAATGGTTTTCACCCCTCCCCAGTTCGAGAATCCTTATGTCCTTTTGCTTATCAGCCCTCTGATCCTTATAGGGTTGTATTATATGAGGAGAGGCGTTTCGAAATGGATCATATTTTCACGGATCATCATACTGAGCCTCCTGATAATTGCCCTTGCTTCGCCTTACTCGCTGGGCATAACCACAGTGCGTGATGATGCTCCAAGGATAACTGTTATTTCCGATAATACTTTCAGCATGGACCTGTTCAATAAAGATACCGGGAAGAAAATATTTGACGCGATGCAGCCCAAAACACCTACTAAATTCAGGGAATTCGCGGGACTAAAATCACCAATTGGCGATGAAGTGATAGCAGCGGCTGAGAATAATAATTTATTACTGGTAACTGACGGGAACGCCAATTACGGAAAAGACCTTTTCGATGCAATCTCATTTGTATCACAGACAGGGACAAAAGTGTTCGCTGTAAAACAAAAACCCCTCCATAATGATGCAAGCGTTGAGATAGCAAGTGCTAAGAATATCATTATTGGGAATGATAATGTGTTCAATGTGGTTGTAAGGCAGGCAGGAACCGATATCAGCTACAGGCTTGATGTGGAAATAGACGGAACATCAGTAATGAGTGAAACTTTTACCCAGAAGGAACGAGAAAAGGTAATTCCTGTCACTGGCTCATTTACAAGTCTTGGCTCGCATAAAATGAAAGCAACGATAACTCCGGGCACAGAAGACAGGTTCACGCTCAATAACGTATTTTATAGATCAATATTCGTTGTGCCAAAACCAAAGTTATTGGTTGTAACGGGCGATACAGAATCTCCTCTTTATACGATCACAAACACTCTATATGATGTTGCTACAATGAGCTCTTTGCCGACAGAGCTTTCATCATATAAGACTGTGATAATAGACAATAAGGGAGCTGCCGAGCTTAATGCTGATACATTGCGCAATTACGTGGGAAATGGTGGAGGGCTTGTGGTTGTAGGTGGGGAATCGTCGTATGACAAAGGAGCATACAATAATTCACCGACAGAAGCGATACTGCCTATCATTTCGAGGTCGGCAGAATTTAAAGGGGGAAGGAACATTGTTATCTTAATTGATTCGTCAGGAAGCACCAGTTTTGGCAGCAGCATAGGAAGAGAATCACGGATCAGTCTTATTGATGCAAATGCCATAAGCATCATCCGCAGTATCGGAAAGGATAGCCATGTTGGAGTAGTGGCTTTTAGCGGTGTAACAAGACTAACAAATATACTATCCATGGGAGCAGAAGCAAATAAGTTGGAGCTTGAAAATTTCATACGGGAAATTGGTCCAAAAGGAGGAGATAATCCTACTGATCTTGATAAAGGGCTGCAAACAGCCAAAGATTCATTAAATTCGGTCAGCGGGACAAAAGAAATAATAATCATATCTGATGGATTCATACCTCCGGAAGGACTTGCTCAAACTGAGAAAACGGTGTTGGATCTAACAAAAGAAGATATCAAAATACAATTCATTCAAATACTTTTTCTTGAAGAAGCGAGAATGCCCAATGATAATTATGATATGTTGGCAAAAGCAGCCGGCACTGATGTGATACTCTTGTATCCTGATGAACGTGCAAGCACCCTGATAGGCGAAAGCCCATCCGCTACTCCGACACCTGCTGAAACCCCCTCAGTAACTTACGAATATCCCCTCGCGACACTGGACAATGGCCATTTCATAACAAAATATATCAATATCTCAGCATCGGTCACAGGATACAATGATGTAATCCCAAAACTCGGCTCAGGCCGGCTTGTAGCTACCACGAGCGGTAAGCCAATACTTACAACATGGAGCTTCGGCCTTGGCCGGGTCGTTTCCTTCACAACCGATAACGGCGGCGGGGAGTCCCGCTGGGCAAGCAGCGTTTATAGCGGTGAGAACTCGCGCCTTATTTCTTCGATGATCAACTGGGCGATCGGCGACCCGCGCCCGAAAGAAGGGGATGTGATAAACGCTGAGGACATATGGGCAGGAACATCAGGCCGGATCATTGTCACATCGGGTTCAGTGCCTCAGGTGAAACTTGACGGGGCGCCTCTTGACCTTTCAAGGACAGGGCCGACCACTTATGAAACCACTATCAATCTTGATACCGGGGATTTTCATGACGTTTCAGGATATGGAATTGCGGTTAACTATCCTCTTGAATACAGGGAAATAGGATTTAATGATAAACTGGACGCGGTCATCGAATCAAATGGAGGGCGTGTGTATAATGAAGATGAGGTACAGGGGCTCATGTTTTTGGATATCAAGGAAAAAGCGGTGCGTACTGTGAATGAGCCAAAGAGTGAAAAAGAACCATACCTTCTTGCAGCGCTTGTGTTATTCCTGACAGAAGTGATAATCAGGAGGTTGAAAGATTACAGGAAAGATAGGCCTGTGATCGAGGAGAATCCGCCAAGAGTGATGCAAGAGGCTGCCCGAGATGTTGCGAAATAAGGTCGCTATCTCTTTTTTCTTTAGGTTCGTCAGGATCTGATTTTATTACATTCATTTTAATTTCTGGATTTATGATTTCAGAGAACGACATGATAGCTTCCATGGCTGTATTTATTTTTTCTTTACTGAATTCACAACCACAGAGGGCACAGAGATCCCAGAGATGTAATTTCTCTGTGCCCTCTGCGCGCTCTGTGGTTATTTTCGTACCAGAAGATAATAAAAAGTCTCTAAGACCAAACGTATCATGTCAGGTTTTTGCGCATTCTATGAGTTTTGATCTCTATTTCTACGTCTTTTTCAGTCAAGCCTTTTGTTTCTGCTTCCTGACGAATTGGCATTAACATATCCCTTAAATTCTTTTCAAAAAGATCGGATTTAATTTTTTTAAAATGACTGTTTTTTCTTTTTGCCCTGTCTTGATTTTTTCTATGAATTCAGGTCAGGTTCGAGAAGTGATTTATTCGCACTATTTCCATCAATACAATCTCCCACATAAACCGTGACTATCCCGAAAGTCAGGTCAAAATATTCAACATGCGAAATGCCTGCATCTTTCATAAGTTCAACAAACTCCTTCCTTTTTGGGAATGCCATCACTGATGCAGGAAGATAATTGTAAGAATCATCCTTTTTGGATATGACCGCCCCAACTAACGGCAAGATCTTTTTGAAATAGAAATAATACACGGATCTAAAAATCTTATTCTCAGGTAAAGAGAATTCAAGAACAACCACCCTGCCTCGGGTCCTGACCACACGGTTCATCTCAGATAAGGCTTTCTTGATATCTGCGACATTACGTATTCCAAAAGCTACAATTGCGCCATCAAAAGTCCCATCCTTAAAAGATAGGTTCTCGGCATCGTTCTGGATGCAACTTACATTTTTTATGTCTTTTTTCTCTAACTTCGGCCTGCATAATTGCAGCATCTCATAACAAAAATCAGAAGCTATTACCCGATTCTTTTTTGCGGCTTCTATTGCGACATCCCCCGTACCTGAGCAGACATCAATAATATATCCCGGTGGCAGTTTTGATACGGCAAAGCGACGCCAGTATTTATCCTTTTCAAGGCTCAGGAGGTGATTTAGAAGATCATACCTTCTGGAAATACCTGCGAACATATTCCGGACATATTCTTTTTTTTGCGATTGGGACATAATTACCTGCTGCTTCAATAAACCTTGATCGGTATCAATTTACGTTAGTGGGGTCAAGGGGTAGAGAAAGCCCCACGGCTTTAGCATGTGGGATGAATCGTACCACTTGCAATAGTAGCATCTATCCCCGAAAAAGAGTTGTCGAATCTGCATTTTTTAGGGATAGACATACATAAATAGTATCAAAACATATATAGGCTTGTCGAATTTGCATGAACAAGAATGAAACTATCAAAGCTTCTGTGAAAGCTACAAAAGCAAAGAGGAAAACCCAAATTTGTAGGGTCTATGAAACAAAAATAGACTTATCTCATCTTAATCATGCTACACAGGAACATCTTAACCGATTATTCCTTGAAGGAAAGTGGCTACGGAATTATGTTTTATCCCAAAAGAAGATTTTTGGAATAGATGATAAAATCTATGAAGTACCTGTGAAAGTCAAAGATGTATTTGAAATCCGTGAACTGAAATGTTTATCCTCTCAGATGAGGCAAAACATTATCGGAAGAATACAGGATGATATTCGTGGTCTTGCTGAAAAGAAAAAGAAAGGTTATAAAGTCGGGAAATTGAAATACAAAAGCGAGATGCAGTCCATTCCTTTGAAACAATTTGATAATACTTTTAAGATTCTGGACGATAAAAAGTATATCCATATTCAGGGAATCAAGCAGAAATTAAAAATGATCGGATTAAAGCAAATACCAGAAGGTGCTGACATTGCAAACGGTACTCTGATACACAGGAACGGGAACTACTACTTAACCATAACAACCTATCAGGAAAAGGTAAAACAAGTACCTGCAAACAAATCAGTAGGAATTGATTTCGGTCTTAGCAATCAATTAATGCTTTCAACAACAGCAATAGCAATCCAGTATTCCATTCCTGTCAGTCCGAAACTCAGGAGAATTGCAAGAACACTCAGTAAGCAGGAGCTTCATAGCAGGAACTGGAATAAGACAAGGATCAAACTCAATAAGGAATATGAAAAAGCAACCAATATTAAACAGGATATTAAGAATAAGGTCGTCAGCTTCCTGAAAAACAATTATGAGATCATCTGCGTTCAGGATGAAAGTTTAAAAGCATGGCAGCGGATATGGGGCAGGAAAATGTTATCCACTTCAATCGGCGGGATAATAAGCGCATTAACGAAAAAAGCGCATACTCTGATTGAAGTACCAAAGAATTTCCCATCAACC
>CAJPFJ010000061.1 GCA_905339155.1 Methanosarcinales archaeon | reverse complement strand
TTCTGTGCTTCTTTTAGCTGATTAAGGTGGTACTGTGACGGGTTTAACGGTACATCTATTGTTTTGCGTTTTTCAAGTGTTGAGATATGTATCCACAGAGGCGATAGTTTGCCTTTTCCCTCCACGACATTTCCTGTTCTGGAATCAAGCCTGCATGGTGTCTTATTCCTGAAATCAGGAATGGACGGTTCTTTTTTGAGAACCTTTTCTAAATATTTCTGGCGTTTTTTCAGTTCTTTGTCATCCCGTGCCGATGCTGCTCGCTTTTCGGCTGATGCTGCCTGTTTTTCCCATGTTCGATGCAGCCTGTGATATGATTTCCATGTCCAGATGACTTTATCCCTGCATTGTTGTATGAAACCCGATGATAGACCTGTTTTTTCAACTATATCACTATTCTTAATGAGTTTGTCCAGAGTTGTCACGTCCAGTCTGGTTGTTTCATTGATCAAACCGGAAATTAGCCTGATACAGTATGTGATTCTTGCAGTCAGTCTATCCAGTATTCCGATCTTGGTTTTTGTTGTATCGTAATGCACTGGTATTCTGATTGTTTTTTGGAAGTTCATATTACTACTCTCGACAATCTATATATCATTTTGATACTATATTATCCTTTGCCTATCCCTAAATACTGCTCTCGACAAGCGTTTTTTGGGATAGGTATTATTATGAAAGGGGGTACGATTCATCCCCGGCCTGAAGGTACGGAGTTTTCTCTACCCCTCTGCCCCACGATTATAAAAGTAATGCTTCGAATTGGATTCCATTTATAAAATATAAAATAAGTAACCGTAAAACTTATTAGTAATAAAAGGCAAATAATACATAGGAGTTTAAGTTTGTGTGTGTGTTTATGGGAACTTGTAGCACTTCATGAAGTAGTGGTCATGATAGTTGATTCAACCCAGCATGAATATTGCTACTATAAAATCGATAATGGAGGAAATTGATTATGGGGAAAATAGAGATTTTTATTGGAATTGGGATATTGATATTATTGCTGGCGCTGGCAGGAACTGGAAGCGCAAAAACCGGGTTCTCAGGTGCAAATTGCAGTTATTGCCACGGGCCAGGTTTTTCCCCCTTTTTAATTGAGAAGGGGCTTTACTTCAAGGAAATTCACGAATTCAACGGAGCCAATGTGCCGGGCAATGCTGCGTCTTGTACCGAATGTCATAGCGATATAACGACATTCCTTCCGCTGACACAGACCGGTCAGAATTATAGCAACTCACATAGATACAACGATACTACGCTGGCTTCAGCAAGGCTTGCACCGCCCGCCTGTCTTAATTGTCATGTGGATGTCAATGCTGATAATTTCACTCTTATCTCCGGCGTCCCAGCAACATACTTGAAATCAACAACCTGTGAAAACTGCCACAAACGCAAATTTGATGACTGGCGTGGCACAATGCATCGCGTAATGCTGACAGACAACGGCACCGCCCAGGCCATGGACCTTCCAGCTCCACTGAATTTAACCTGGACGAATATGTCCTATGTGATAGTGGGGAAGCAGGAACTGAGATACCTGAATGAATCCGGATATTTGTTCAAGAGGTTCTTTGCTGAAAACGGAACATCTGCAGATTATGGCCCCAGCCAATATACATGCGGGCGTTGCCATACTACAGGATATAATGCAAGCGGTAATCAGAGCGGCCTTCCGGGTATAGTGGGGACATGGAGTGAGCCTGGTATTGCATGCGAGAGATGCCACGGCCCCGGAGGCAACGGACATCAGGTGGAAGCTAATGTGTCTGAACAGCTATGCTTGCAGTGCCATAACGGTTCAACAAGACAGGGGACCTTCCTATCAAGTGCCCACTCTCCGCCACTTGAAGCGCCTGCAACATGCCTGAGATGCCATTCTCCGTTCGATTATGCCAGGAATAGAACTGTAACAAGCATTACAGCCATCAATGTAGTGTGCGCAAATTGCCACAATTCCCATAATACAAGCGATAACAAGTATAGAGAGCTATTCTCACCCGGAGGTTTCAATCAAACCGCATATGCGGATGTGAAGGACGCAAAGAACAGCTTATTTAATTCAACTGCCAGCAGGCTTCTTCTTACAACAGGTGGCCCAACAGGCACTCTGAGCGCAGGAAAGGATGTCTATGACATTCTCACAACGCCAGCACTGATACCTTCAGAAATAATTGATGAAAGCTACCCTGGACCGATAGAAGTGACAGGTCCGATCTCAGAAGTACTCTGCTCCAATTGCCACTATGAACATGGATTGTCTCATATAGCTGGAGTGAACCTGACACATGCGAGATTAAATTATCCGGGATTAGGTCTTGCGCCTGCCACATGCATCGACTGCCACATGGCAGCTGCAGGAAGTCTGAGAGAACATTCCTTCAATGTAAAAGATGAAAATAATTTCCCATCAAAGACATGCTCGCGCGGTACAGAATGTCATGTCACAAGTGACCAGAACCTGAACCATAGTCGTTTTTCATTGGTTCCTGTGGTAAATGAATGGAAGGAAAGCTTACACAATGACAAAGTAAATGGTGGTTTTTACAACAACAGCACCGGCGCCCCGAGGGAAAGAGAAAGTTCGTGCGGCAAATGCCACTCACCGTCCAACTGGAACCCGTTAAATGAAAGAGCAATAGTATCTGCTGATGATTTTAATGGTATTACCTGTGCGATCTGCCATAACATCCACGACATGGGCGACTGGCTTAAAAATACCGGAAAAGCCTATGCATGGTATAATCGAGATGCGATCCCGGTATATAACGCAACTGGCGCCCTGACCAGATACAAAGCCAACTATTCCATGATGGCAAACACAACAGAGCTATGTGGCAACTGTCATTCGAATGATAATGCCAGAGTTTACAGGGCTGGACCAGGTTGGAATAATACCAATGATACCACTCCGATAAGACCACACGGTTGGCCGGCAAAGGATATCTTTGTCGGTTCATGGAAGCAGACAGACTTGAAATTCGAGTGTATTTCTTGCCATATGGCAACAAAGGTAACTGACCCGACGAACATGACCGAGATAGTGCTGCCTGATAACCAGAAGGTTAACGGCCATTCTTTCAAGGTGAACATATCTTTACTGCAGAGCAACACTACTTGCGCAGGATGCCACATAACTGGAACCGAACCTGGTAATTTAAGCGCCACAATCGAGAAAATACAGGCAGATACACATGAAAAGTGGAATGCCACAAACATAACGGTAATGAGTGCATTGGCAACAATAAATGCGTATACAGGTCCAAAGGACGTGAGCCGTGACAAGATCGCTGATGCTTACTGGAAGCTACAAATGGTCTCATCAGACGATAGTTGGGGTGTGCATGATCCGGTAAAGGTAAGCAATTTGCTCAATGAGTCCTCGACTCTGGCTAATGATTCCGTAGAAGCTCTTGGTTCAACTGAAACAGGAAAGCCAAATATAACAAGCTTTTCTCCGACGACGCCCACAGTAATTGATGTTGTTGGAGGCCCTACCAGAACATTTAGCATTACAGTTAACCAGGCAGTGAACGTATCCTGGCAGATCAATGAGGCAGAAGTAACCAATGAAACAGGCGTAACCACATCGTCATATCCCAATTCGAGCGCAGCCGGGGGAGTATGGAATGTAACTGTTATTGCAGGCAATCCAAATGGCACTACCATGCAGACATGGGATTGGAATGTGACAACAACTCCTGCCGTGAAGTTCGTCGCTGACAAGAACACATACATTCAGGGAGAGATTGTGACATTTACCCTCACAAACAATGGAATCGGTATTATAAACCTGCAAAATTCAGCGCCCTGGTGGGTTGAGAACGCCCGGACGGGAGAGAAAGTATTTTCCCCGATAGCGCTTGCCGTAATTACACCGCTTGAACCCGGGCAATCAATCTCCTGGAGTTGGGATCAGAAAGATGACCAGGGAAAACAAATTCCAACTGGTACATATCGAGGCGGTATAAATTCGAGTATTGGAAATAGCTATACCCAGGAATTCGGTATTAATTTGCCTGTGCCGCCGAACGGTACTATTGCTGTAAGGATGATCGAGAAGGGATCTTTACTCCTCGGAGAATCAACCAATATTACTGTTGATATCAGCAGCAATATGAGCCAGGCGTTGGCCCTTCATGAAATTATACCTGCGGGATGGAACCTGACAAGGATCTCTGATGACGCAGATGCTTTCAAGAATA
>CAJPFJ010000060.1 GCA_905339155.1 Methanosarcinales archaeon | reverse complement strand
AAAAGCCCGAAAACCGCTCTGTGTATCCGTTAATTGAAGTCCGCTGTTAAAGTTTGTAGCTTTATCCAATACATTCTGCCCCACACGGCGGTAAAATGGCGTATTCCGGTCTTTTCCGTTCATATACCTGCTGCCATTCACCATATCAGCCTCACCTTGAAGTATCGGAGCCACAAGTTTTGGTATTTCTTCAGGGTCATGCTGGCCGTCTGTATCCATCGTTACAATGACCTTTGCGCCATTTTGTCCCGCAAGATCAAAACCGGTCTTAAGAGCCACGCCTTTCCCCATGTTCTTCGTATGGCGAATAACTTCAGCACCTGCAAGCCCAGCGATCTCAGCAGTGCGGTCAGAGCTTCCATCATCTACAACGATCACCCTTTCTGCATGATCTCTTGCGTGAAGCACCATGCTGCCGATAGAGATCTCCTCATTAAATGCCGGGAGTATTGCAATTATTCCTTTGCGACTGATTGCTGATCTTTTCTTGTGAACAATATACTCAATATTATCCGGTTTTCTGTCAACTTCATTATAATCGAAGTAATGCGGTTCAAAGGAATCCTTTTTTTTAGAAATACACATATTCATATTTTCACCGCCATGTTAGCTAGATTCTAGGAGAATTTATCTGTACTATTGGATTAAATCCTCACTGCACCTAAGATGATATAAATGGTATATATAGGTGGTCGAATTATTAAAATTTGAAAATATATGTAAGCATGATAATAATGTTATCAAGACGAATAGGGCAATCAGACTGAATGTTCATTGATAATATCTTCAATCTCATCTACTATTTTCTCTACAAGTTTTTCCTTTCTTGCTTCAACATTTAGGCGCAACAATGGTTCTGTATTAGAGGGGCGAATATTGATTCTCCATGCATCGCTTTCAACCGAATAGCCATCAGTAAAGTCTTCTTTCCCTCTATTTCCAAATAGAGAACGAACTTTTTCAATTATTCTCTTGATATTTTTTACTTTATAATTTAATTCTCCAGACATATAATGCCCTTTCATAAACGGAGATATTATTTCAGAGAATTTTTTATTTTCTTTAGATAAATATTCAAGAATTAATAAAAAAGGTATTACGCCATTATCAGCGTAAAAGTTATTCCGGAAATAATAATGAGCACTCATCTCTCCCGCAAACAAAGCATCCTCGGAACGCATCCTATCTTTCATAAAGGTATGCCCACATTTAGAGATTATTGGATATCCTCCCATTTCATTCACCACTTTTAAAGTGGGCCATATTACACGAGGATCTAAAATTATTTTATTATTTTTCCCATACTTTTCCAGCATGATCTTCGATATAAAGGCTGTAATATAAGCTCCCGATATAAATCTCCCCTCCTCATCAAAAAACATCGCACGATCTGCATCGGCATCCCATGCAACTCCAAAATCTACATTTGATTTTCTGATTAACTCTTCAGTTTCTGCACGATTTTCGGTCAGCATCGGGTCAGGTGCACCTTTCGGAAATGAACCATCCGGTGTGAAATTAAGTGGTATTAAATTGAGATGTAATTGATCCATAATCATTTTTATTGGTTTGCATACAAATCCAAAATTTGCGTTAGCAACGAACACAAGCTTTCGAATTGATGATGTGTCAATAAAGCTCAATACATGTTCTATATAATCATCCAGTATCTCTTTTCTTTCATAAGTGCCTCTGTTCCTGGATGAAATTTTTCTTTCTTTTCCGTTCCTTATAGCCTCACGTATATCAAAAAGACCAGTGTCGGAAGATATAGCTGTTGCTTTTTGTTTCACCATTTTCAATCCATTATATTCTCTCGGATTATGAGAAGCAGAAACAATAATTCCACCCGAATAGTTATAATTTCCAACCGCAAAATAAAGCATATCTGTCGTTATTTGTCCTATATCTATAACGTTAACGCCTGCATCTAAAAATCCTTTTACAAGCGACTCTTTCAGAGATTGTGAGGAAATGCGAACGTCCATGCCAATAACAACGT
The DNA here is from genome assembly GCA_905339155.1 of Methanosarcinales archaeon. Taxonomy (GTDB): domain Archaea; phylum Halobacteriota; class Methanosarcinia; order Methanosarcinales; family Methanoperedenaceae; genus Methanoperedens. The sequence goes on along the minus strand of CAJPFJ010000060.1, from coordinate 7,786 downwards.
TTTCTGGTCTAAAAATGCAGATATATCCTTTTGCGATAGAATAAACTGCCTCCTCATTGATTTCAGACGGATATATTCCTCGTATATCGTATGCATGAAAAATATTAAAATTCATTCTTGGCTCCTTTTCTGTATTATCTCATTTTGTCTAAGATAGACTTTACCAATATCAATTTTTCCCAAGTTTTCGGATCTTTATATATTCATCAAATTTTAGTTAACGGGTATCAAGAACCCCCAGCCTTTCGAAGGCGAGGGATGAATAATGGTTTTTACTGTAAATAGGCAACTTATTAGTACTGAGAAAGCACAACTATAATTATATCCAAATCTAATTGGGGGTTAAGAATAGAAGTAGAAAATCGATTTAGTCAACCATTGAAAGCAGAGAGCAGTGCTCTTAATAACAGTTCGACGAAAGGGTACGGCCGCATGAACAATGAGACTATCAAAAAGGAGAAATAGTATGACAAGCCAGACAATTCGTGATCAACTCAAAGATCATTTATTGACACCTAAGAACGCTGCCCTGCTCATCATTGACTACCAACCGGTTCAAGTGAGTTCGATTCTCTCAATGGATCAGCACGTGCTCGTCGAGAACATTGTTCGCGTAGCCAAGATGGGCAAGGCGTAGGTCTGCCGATTGTCCTCTCGACGGTCAACGTCAAGACCGGCGTGAACAAACCAACTATTCCAGAGCTGCAAAAGGTCCTGACCGGAATTGAGCCGCTTGACCGTACCACGATCATTGCTTGGGAGGATGTGGAATTAGCGGCCGCCGTCAGGGCAACGGGCCGCAAGAAGCTCATCATTACGGCATTGTGGACGGAAGCTTGTCTACCTTCCCCACGCTCGATATGTTGCGAGAGGGTTATGAAGTGTACCCTGTCGTCGATGCTGTTGGCGGCACGTCGGTCGAAGCGCACAGGGCCGGGCTGGAACGCATCTTTCAAGCCGGCGGCCATCCGACAAGCTGGGCTCAGCTCATGTGCGAGCTTCAGCGAGACTGGAACCGGGAGGAAACGGTGAAGGCGTTTATAGATATTCTGTTCGATCCACGAGTGCCTTTCCTCGCCGCAGAACGATCAGCTAAGACGGTCCAAAAATAGATGCCTGCTGGGGTGGTGAAAAAGAGGTCATGCAACGATAATAAATTGATTCCATTTTTGTTCCCACAAAGTCATGGAAGTATTGCACTACGCTCCTAGATTTATTGGACATAATAAAAAATTTACCACAAAGGTTCAGAGAATAGAGGTTAATGCTATTGTTTTTACTATTCTGACCGTTTTAGTGTCTCTATGAGGCTTGTATGAAGCTCGGGTAATAATTAAACAAACAGGACTAAAACTACATTTAAGATATTCGCAACCGGCTACTATAGTAAGGTACCACCACGATTCGTCCGTAAATATACGCTAAGTGATTAGGCACCGTTGTTTGCCAATATTTCTATCTTAAAATCTTTATTTTCAGTATAAAGAAGGGATATATCTCTTTCCTTAATATGACATTGTCAATTTAAAGGGAGGTATTATCATTTAAAAAGACGTATTAATGCCAAAATAAGGATGCTAATAATGTTTGACGAGGTTACAATCCAATAAACCTTCAATTTAGATAGAAAGAAGTCAATAGACCTCATAATTTAGTGTCGATCATATTTTGTATCCCTACACAACCTGAATAGTCCTCATATGAATTTTTTAGCTCAGCACTACGAATTCTTATATATTTTTATGAAAAGAACTTTTTCAGAAATCTCGTTTTCAGTTTTGATCCCATATGCTTCAAATAAACTATTAATAAAAGTTTCAAGCATTTTAGAAAACTTAATATTTAGAGTGTGGACCACTTTTAGAATATAGTAGTTGCCTTCATCTGTGCAATTTATCACGTCTGGAATGTTTCCTACTTTGATAAAAAAGATAAGTCCGTCGATCACCTCTTTCAAACTACATTTTTTTAGAGGTTTCTGGTAATAACGTGCTATCAGGTGCTCTGTCGGTTTTTGGTTATTAATTACCTCTATAATTCTCTCTAAGTTCGCTGTATCTATTAAAACCTCAAAGATAGCTCTGTGTACAAGGCAGGCAGATTTCATTTCTCCACCTGCAGATATCCAGTATTGATCTTCTGGAGATAGTATATGTTCTTGTTTTGATCTTTTTTCAAGGTTTTCAAGAGCTGCCTCCAAGACTTTTTGCTGTGTCTCAAAGTTCTCAGTATTCTTTTTCAATATCTCCCAATGTTTTGCAGAGATTGTAGTGTTGATGCGGTGCTTATTCATTTAATTCCACCAATGCAATTGACATTACAGTTTGCCTTCATAATGTTATTCATACGCATACCATACGTATGTCATCACGATAATATATATGTACATGAGCATGAAAGAATATGAAAAGACTTGATCACTTTTAGTCAAGTTTTAAAGGAGGAATAATAAAATGAAGAAGAGTATAATTATGAACAGTGGTGATGAAAATCGAAAAAGGTATGGTAGGTTATTACTGCCGCTTACTTGTCTGTTGATAAGTATATTACTTATTAATGGGGCAATTGCAGCAAAAGAAAATCTGGAAACCACAGTATTGAAAAAGACAGCTGAAACCGAGAAAATAGAGATCAATGATCTTGAGATTGCTGGTTCAGCCGAGGTAGATTCATATAAAGAATTTAAAGTCTTAAATAAAAAATCTGGTGAAACAATAAGAGTTGTTTTGGATAAAGATGAAAATTTCGTTGCCTCTACGGAATTTGATGAAATATTGGCTGACAAAGCTTCCAAGAGCAGCAAAATATCGCCGGACATGGAAAAACGCCTCGAAGAGAAAAAGGGCACGACAGAGAAATTTAAAGTAAGTATGTGGTTGGCAACCCAACCAATTTCCCCATTGATTGAGCGTCCTAAGCTAAATGGAGGGGACAAACCGCTCTCAGAAGAGGAACGATTAGCAGCGTCAGCTGAAGTTGATAAATTATTACAGCAAGTCAATGCCAATGTAGCAGCAAATGTGAAAGGAGCAACAAGCCAATTTAAAGATAAAATGAAAAAGAAAGATATCGACGTTACATCGGATACATCTGCACCGGTGGTTTACGCAAGTTTGACATCTGAACAAATCGCAGATGTTGCAAAATTACCTGAAGTTGTCCAAATTAGTGAATTAAATGCTGAAAACCATCTGAATGTGGCTGTTCCAACTATAAAAGCAGACATTGTCCGTAACCGCGGTATAGATGGCTTTGGTGTCAAGACAGGAGAGATCGAAGTTGGAGGTCGAGTTGCAACGGCCAATCCATATCTTACGATAGCGTATCAGGATCTAACGTATTCATGTCTCAACTGGCATGGTACTGGAGTAGCAGGGGTCATTCAAAGTAATAATCCATCATACTTTGGTGTTGCACCCAGAACATCGTTATGGGTTGGAGGCTCTTGCACCGGAGATGGCAATCAATTGATGTCACGGTCGACCGCGGCTAAAGACTGGGGTGCAAAGATACTCACCAATAGCTGGGGTTCAAAGATCGGAGACGGGCTGTTGACAACTCTGGACCGGTTTTATGACAATATGGTGATCAATAATTGGCGCACAGTCATTTTCTCTGCGGGAAATAGAGGCGAACCTTATTATCCAGATAATCCAACTGGCGACGGATATGTAACAAGTCCAGCTCTGGCATACAATGCAATCGCGGTGGGTGCTTCTGATGACTGGAACACTCCTGGCGGGGTCGATACAATTCCTACGTATTCAAGCTGGAAAAATCCCATATCTCTTCATGGTGACCGTGAAAAACCAGAGGTAGTAGCTCCTGGTACGAGTATCATCAGTACCACGAATGCGTATCCATGGATAGGCAATATCGGTAGCGGGACAAGTTTTGCAGCCCCAATGGTGGCCGGTGAGGCGGCATTGTTGATGCAGCGCCAGCCAGCCCTTGAAATCTGGCCTGAAGTTGTAAAGGCGATCATCATGACAACCGCATGGCAGAATATTGAAGGCGCTTCGCGCCTCAGTGAAAAAGATGGTGCTGGTCAGATACAGACAGATAGAGCGGACGATGTTGTTCAAGGAGGAAATGGCAACTGGGGTGGAATAGGTTATAATTGTGATTCGCCCTCTCCGCTAACACTTACAACCATGCCCCTCACTGCAGATGTCAAAACTCGTGTAACAATAGCTTGGGACAATGATCCTAGTTATGTGAGTTATGCTTCTCAACCGGGCGCAGACTTGGATTTGAGTATCTATGATCCATCTGGTGCACTTGTTGTAGGTTCATCCAGTTACGACAATACCTATGAGATTGTGGAGTTCACACCTGCGTTTACGGGGACGTATACTGTGAAGGTCAATAAATTCAGGTGCTCGTATAACCCACAATATCTCGGATTTGCATGGAGAAAAGGGTAACTGATTAGAAAATGCAAAAGGAACTTGAACCTCTATGGTGGAAGAATCCACCATGGAATTCTTTTTCTGTTGAATTATGAGGTATCAGTTATTTTGGGATAGCTTTGCATGTTCCTTAATGAACTCCATGCATACTGAAAATACTTGATTATCAGTTTCTTTTAATATTCTTACAGGCATTTCTTCATAGGTTTTATACTCACGCAATCTTCTATCGTAAAGTTCTTTTCTGAATTGGTAAGCCTCTTCAGGACTATAATTGAAATTGTACCCATTTTTCAAAAGGAAGAGTTCTGCTGCGTATAATGCTGCTGTTCTATGCTTATCCTTCATGATTCAGATCCTCAGAATGTAGGATACCATAATTTAAAACCTTTTTCTCTTGTATTCTATATTATTCTATCACTCATATTAGGCTCTGGACATGATATCGTGAAAATGTCGTATAATTTAGTATTTTATGCAGTTTACTTTCTTTATTCTTTTATGATGAAGGAGGGTCCGGGGAAGGGGGAATTTTCAAATGAGTTGTTTATGAATAACAAATAAATTATGTTTAGAATGTCTGATGAATTAAGAATTTCGGACGTTTTATTTTGAGTTTTTGTATATTTTCATAAATAAGTTATTCTCAGATAGTTCAGATTCGGTTGTCACTCCACATTTTTCAAACAACTTCTCAAAAAGTAATTTAAGAGACGTTTGACTATCTGCCCCCAAATCAAGATAGTGAGTTATACTTAACAAATAAAAGGTATCATAATCTTCATATTCTACTATATCGAATATATTTACTAGCCTAAAGTTATGAACTATTGCCTCCATAATTTCCCTTAGATTGCATTCTTTCAGAGGTTTTTTGCAGAAAAAGACAACCTGTGTCTCTGTCATGTTCATTACATCTACTATCTTAATTATTTGATCAAAGCCGCCAAATTTAAGAAACTCTTTAATGATAGTTTTGTGAAGAACACATAAATTAAACCCATATTCCTTATGATATCGCAACAATAGATCATCTTCTGGAGACAGAGGATTTTGTTTTGAGCTATTTTCTAGACTTTCCAGAGCAGCCTCTAAGACCTTTTGCTGAGTCCCAAATTTTTCAGTACGCTTTTTTAGTATCTCCCAGTATTTTGCAGAGATCGTAGTGTTGACGCGGTGCTTATTCAATTAATCCCACCACAATTGACATTCGCAGTTTACTTTCATAATGTTATACATACGCATACCTTACGTATGTCATCACGATAATATATATGTACACGCGCGTTTAGATAAATAGTATATCTTGATTATATATAGTCAAGATTTAAAGGAGGAGAATGAGCTTAGGGAACGGAAAAAACGAAATAACATGGTCAAGGATGAATCTAAAAGAGGTCATATCTGAACTTCCATATCCTATAACCCAATCGGCTTTTGAAATAGCTAATAAATCATTTTTCTTAGAGCAATATAAAAAAAAGATGGGATATAAACTCCTACATGAAGATACTGAATTCACCAAGGTTTTCTATGGAAGGTTATATTATAATATGGATATCACGATGAAAATGGTGTCTGACTTTGGTTTAGACCCAAAAATGACTAAAATGAGTTATGGGGGATTTCATCCCACAATGATAGAAAATCATGTTAAATTATCTATCATTGATAGAATAAAAATAATGTTCTCTGTCATTAAATCAGTTTATTATGTTACCAATATCAACAAAATAACAGATAATTCTTTTAAAATGAGAAATGATAAGTACAGGACTGATTTTAATAAAAACCTAAAAAACCTAACGGATATAGAGGCTCTGGAATATTTTGATTCTCTTGATGAATTAACAAGAAACGACGTAACCTTAATAATTGTCGCAGGATTGAATTATAATTATTGGGAATTAAGGAAATTGTTAAAAGGCATAGCAGATATTAAAAACCCTGATGATATTATCAATCAATTGGTAACCGGCACGAATAATATAATATCTGCAAACCAAGCTCTTGAACTAATGCGACTTGCTGGATATGTAAAAGATAATGGTTTGGAATCTGAATTAGAAAAGAAAGATGATGAAATATCAGACCCGGTTTTCAAACGAATGTTAAATGAATTCTTGTATAAATTCGGTCACAGGGGGCTATATGAAACCTGTATTGAAAGCCCACGATACTATGAAAATCCAGAAGCTATATTGAAAATTATTAAGGGCTACGTCACGGAAGGAATGACATCTCCGCAAGATGTTGTAAGCCGTCAGAAAAAAATAAGGGAAGATGCTATAGAAGATATATTAAACAATAAAGGCTTATCATTTGTCAAAAAGCAACAATTCAAACAATTTCTTAATAATTATACAAATTTTATGCGTTTAAGGGAGGAGAATAGATATCATGTTGTAATGGGTATAACACTTTCAAGAAGGCATGTTCTTGAACTGGGTAGGAGATTTGCACAAAGGGGAATTTTGGAAGAACAAAAGGACATATTTTACCTGACTATACCCGAAATCAAAAAACTTTTAAGCCGGGAAAAGATTGATTCCAAAAATATCGTAGATGGAAGAAAAGCAGATAGAAAACGAAATTCTAGATACGTTGTTCCTGATTTTTTTGTAGAGAAGTTCAAGCCTGAGATGGTCAAAGATAATGTCGCCACAGAACTTAAAAAAGTCTTTACAGGTTATGCCGCAAGTTCCGGTATCGTGGAGGGAAGGGCGAGAATCATTAATTCCCCTGAAGAATTTGGAAGATTTAAGGCAGGAGAAATCCTTGTAGCTCCAGCCACAGACCCCATGTGGTCAACTCTGTTCCCTATTGCAAAAGCGGTAGTTACAGAGATGGGGGGAGTGCTGTCCCATGCATCTATTGTGGCTCGTGAGTATGGAACTCCTTGCGTAGTAAACGTTCAAGGTATTATCGCTGCTCTAGAAGATGGGGATTTGATAGAAGTGGATGGAACAAACGGTAATGTTAAGATAATAACAGACCGATAAAAAAACTCGCAATACATAGACTTTAGGCGCAACTTTACAACTATAGATGCAAAGCTGAATAAATACTACATTTTTGTCATAAAATTGTAGGGTATTATTTTTTAATGGATAATTGTTTTTTTGGGTCTAGCTTGATCATAAGAAAGCTGAACCAGCCCTGATAGATAGGCAACATTTCGACACAGTTGCAGTCTAATTTCTGGCCTGTTACTGCGAAAAAGCAGAATTCCCTTGCCCAATAGAATTGGAATCCTTGTAAGGAAAATCCCAAAATGTCAGCACCTGATCATATGTCCTGCGTCCCATAATCACCGTATCAACCGACTTCAAGAAGTCTTTGTAGGCGTAATCCTCATCATGGGATTCAACCAT
>CAJPFJ010000059.1 GCA_905339155.1 Methanosarcinales archaeon | reverse complement strand
AAACGACTTAAACGTAACATCCTATTCCCGTCTTTCGTAAAGCCGAACTGGATAAGGGATGTGACATAGTACGGCGGGTATCGCCGGAATTCAAGCTTGTCTGAGAATCCAGTAGGTATTCTATGAAGCAGGAAGCCCCTTTTGAAAGCAAGGGGTAGTTCACTTGATCCCTATTGCCTTTCCTTTTTGATATGATTCGATAGCAGCCATTGCAGTCTCAAGTGCATGCCTGCTTGTTTCACCGTCTGAAATTACAGGAGTATCATCCCTCACGGATTTGATAAAATGTTCGAGTTCATTTTTCAAAGGTTCTTTGTATTCGACCTTGGCCGTCCTGATCCATGCTTCATCATGCAATTCAACTGTCTGTTTCATATAATCAAGATATGCAACGCCTTTTAATCCTATTGCTGTAAGATTTCGAATTTTATGTGGCGTCAGCCAGTTCGTTTCCACCATTCCTGAAAGATTGGTGGCGCATCTTAAAAGGATAGATGCATGGTCTTCAAAAGAATGAATATCTTTACCTGCGATCGTATATACCTCATTGATCTTCTTTCCATAGAGGTATGAAATAACATCAATATCATGCACTCCCAGGTCCATTATTATGCCGACATCGCGTATGCGTGGATTGAATGGCCCGACCCTTCTTGTAGATATGGATACTATCTTACCTAGCAGGTTTGAATCAACTATTTCTTTTAGTTTAGAGACTGCCGGGTTGAATCTCTCGATGTGCCCGACCATCAGCTTTAGTTTAGCATCATGAGCCGCATTTATCATCTTGTCTGCATTTTCAAGAGTATCGGCGATAGGTTTTTCGACAAGCAATTGAGTTCCTGAATTGATAACATCCATTGCAACACTATGATGAAAAGTCGTTGGAACGACCACACTTACTGCGTCAAGTTCATGTTCCAGCAATTCCCTGGGGTCAAAATAAGGGGTGGTATTGTTTAATTTTGCAAGCGAAATAGCCCGGTTCCTGTCCGTATCACATATTCCAACAAGTTCAACATCTTTCATTTCACTATAAATCCTTATGTGGTGTTGCCCCATGGCACCGCCACCAATTACGCCAACTCTCGTTTTGATCACCTGTGTAAATTTATTTTTTAATATAATTAATAATAAACTTATTTTGAATAAATAAAGTTAAACAAAGAGTAATAAGGAAACAAATTATTTAAATATATCGAAAATTAAATAATGAGCATAAGTCACATGATTTATTTAAAAAAAGAATTTGAACCTGTAGTTTTATGCGAGGGATGGGATTCGAACCCACGAACTCCTACGAGAATGGACCCTAAATCCATCGCCTTTGACCTGACTGGGCTACCCTCGCATTTTGTACCTCCGAGCCTTCAGATGATCCTTATCACATAAAAGCTTTGATGTTTGGAATAATCAGGAAAAATTCTAAAAATTGAAATTATCAGGAGGTACGTGGGCAGGTAATCAACTTAATCCTCACTCCCCAGCCTGCCTACGCACTACAATGATAGTATGTAGTAGCACCAAGAAATAGCTAATTATCATTGGAGTACTACCGAAACACTAAAACCTTTTATTAAACAGTGGATGAAAACAAAACATCAATAGGCATCGTATCCATAAAGTACAAAAATGAAAGGTATATACTTCCTGATCCTCAAATTGAATAACAACATCGACCTGGCCATAGGAAAACTCGGGACTTTTCATTTCAATACCGGATATTACTATTACATCGGCTCAGCTTTTGGAACCGGAGGATTCAAGCGCGTCACAAGACATTTCAATGTGGCTTCGGGTAAAAACAACACCAGAAAATGGCACATTGATCACCTTCTTCCCCATTCGGAAGTGATATGTGCCGTACTATTGCCGACAGGTGAAGCCCTTGAATGCAAAGCTGCACAAACGCTCATAGGATTTTCAGAATTGATCCCTGGCTTTGGGTGCAGCGACTGCGCATGCAAATCGCATCTTTTTTTCAGCGAAAAGGATATCAAGGACAATATAATAAGGATCGCAAATAAGCTGACAGAAAACGAAAGTATCATTATTTATCCCGGCATATAGGGACTACATGGACATCGGAATAATCGGAGGCTCCGGATATACAGGCGGGGAATTGATGCGCCTTCTTTCGCAGCACCCGGAAGGAAACATCAAAGCAGTTACTTCACGCAGCAGGAAAGGAGAGAAAGTCAGCGATACTCATAAACATCTTCGAAAAATTTTTGATCTTGAATTTGAAGACCTGACTCCCGAAGAAGTCGCTTCCCGCTGCGACATCGTTTTTACAGCTGTCCCTCATGGCGCCGCTATGCAGGTTGTGCCCGCACTTATTGATGCAGGCATTAAGGTAGTAGACCTTAGCGCCGATTATCGTCTCAAAACAGATGTTTTTGAAAATACCTATAAACTCAAACACACAGACCCGCGCGAAGTGGTATACGGCATTCCCGAACTTCATCCTGAGGTCCGGTCACAACAATTTATTGCAAATCCCGGCTGTTACCCAACAGGCGCCACACTTGCAGCCGCGCCTCTTGCCAATGCAGGACTGATCGAGCGCGTAGTATTTGATTCAAAAAGCGGGATATCAGGCGCTGGAGTAGAGCCAAGCGTTGTTTCCCATTATCCGAACATGGCCGAGAATATCCAGCCATACAGGCTCACAACACATCGGCACCGCGCTGAAATCGTTCAGGAACTTACGCGGCTTGATGGCAATCTGAAAAGCATCAGCTTTACACCGCATGTTATTCCTTCCGTGCGGGGAATTCTCACAACTGCGCATATTTTCGTAAAGAAACAATTGAGCCAGGAAGATGTCAGCACGATATATGGTGATTTTTACGGGGATAAACCATTTATTAGGCTGATAAAAGGCATACCCATGCTGGGAAATGTGCGCGGTTCTAATTTCTGCGATATAGGTTTTGAAGTAGAAACGGGAAGCTACAGGATAGTTGTGATATCGGCAATTGACAACCTGGTAAAAGGAGCATCAGGCCAGGCTATCCAGAACATGAACCTGATGTTTGGTATTCCTGAGACAACAGGTCTCTGGTCCCCCGGTTTTGCTCCATGAGGTGTTATTATGAAAATAGAAGATGTTATGAATAAAGATGTTATTACCTGTGCGCCTGGTGACTCATTAAGCCATCTGGCAAACCTGTTCAAAGAGAACCATATCAGCGGATTGCCTGTTGTTGACAAAGGAAAAGTAGTGGGGCTTGTTTCGGAAACTGACCTTTTAAAATTATTCAAAATGCCGGAATATTCAAATGAATTGTGGCTTCCAAGTCCCTTTGAAATAATTGAAATACCCATAAGGAATCTTGTACAGATCGAAGAGACTAAGAAAAACCTTGAAAACCTTAAGTTGCGGCCTGTAAAGGATATAATGACAAAGGATGTCCATGCAATTTCACCCCAGGACGACCTGGAAGATGCTTCAAGTATTATGGTAAAATATAAAATTAACAGGCTGCCAGTCATCGACAATGGAAAGCTTGTCGGAATAGTTGCAAGAAGTGACATTTTAAGGGGCCTCTCCGGTGCAATGACATGAAAACGATCAAAGGTGGTATATGTGCCGTAAAAGGTATAAGAGCTAATGGGACCAAGGAGGGGAAAAATGGGCTTGCGATCATGGTTGCAGATGCCCTGGAACTTGAAACTGCGGGAGTTTTTACGAGAAACAAAGTGATAGCAGCACCGTTAATTGTCACAAAAGCTTCTATTGAAAAGGGCAATTTAAAAGCGATAATTGCCAATAGCGGATGTGCAAATGCATTTACAGGGGAAAAAGGCCTGATCGATGCAAAATGGATGGCCGAGATCCTGGCAAAAAAATTGAAATGCTTTCCTTTTGAGATAGGAGTAGCCTCAACCGGAGTGATCGGGAGAAATCTTGACAGGACATGGATCGAAGGACATCTTGACGGGGTATTTGGTCAGCTTTCAGATACGGAAGAATCAGCTAAGGCTGCTGCAAGAGCCATTATGACAACTGACCTTGCCTTAAAAGAAATAGCTATAGAGCTTGATAATGGTGTGCGGATCGGGGGTATCGCGAAAGGTTCAGGGATGATCGAACCAAATATGGGCACGATGCTTGCTTTTATATTTACGGATGCCATTTTATCAAAAGTTACACTTGATGCTGCCTTAAGAAAGGCAGTTGATAAGAGTTTTAACATGTTAGTAGTAGATGGTGATACAAGCACAAATGACATGGCGCTCTTAACTTCTACAGGATATTATGAATGCGAAGAAGATGTTTTCCAGGAAGGGCTTATTCATGTGTGCATCAGCCTTGCAAAAATGATAGCAAAAGACGGCGAAGGAGCAAGCAGACTGGTGGAAGCAAGGGTTACAGGAGCACGTAGCGCGAAAGATGCGCGACGGGCCGCAAAGGCGATAGTGCGCTCCCCACTTGTAAAAACAGCGATATTCGGTAAAGACCCGAACTGGGGAAGAGTGGTTGCAGCTGCCGGCTATTCAGGCGCTGATATTGATCAGGATAAGATTTCTCTTAAGTTCTCTGATAATAAAAATGAGGTTTTGCTTGTTGACACTGGAAAAATCGTAGAAGGGAAACTCGATGAACTGAAGGGAATTATGGAAAGCAAAGAGATCATCATTGAGGTGGATATTGGTATCGGAAATTTCGGCGCGATTGCCTGGGGCTGCGATCTAACGTATGATTATGTGAAGATCAATGCTATGTATACCACTTAAATAAATATAGAACTTAAATCTCCATAAACCGCGCCGCCTTTCCCAGTTCCTCCTCGATCCTGAGCAGTTGGTTATACTTCGCGTTCCTCTCGCTCCTTGCCGGCGCTCCTGTCTTTATTAGCTCTGCGCCGATAGCCACGGAGATGTCCGCGATCGTTGTATCCTCTGTCTCTGCTGACCTGTGGCTTACCACGACCTTGAACCTGTTCTTCTGGGCAAGCCTTGCAGCATCAAATGCCTCTGAAAGCGTGCCTATCTGGTTCACTTTAAGGAGAAGCGCATTACCTGCTTTCATTTTTATTCCGTGTTCAAGACGCTTCACATTTGTCACAAAAAGATCGTCGCCTATGATTATTGTATCCTTAAGTTTTCTTGTCAATTCTGCAAAATCCTCGAATGATTCTTCCTCGAATGGGTCTTCAATAGAGAGGATGGGGTATGTTTTTACAAGGTCAGAATAGAAATCAATCAATTCTTCGCTTGAGAGTTTCTTGCCATCAACTTTGTATTTACCGTCTTTATAAAACTCGGTTGCAGCAGAATCAAGACCGATGGTTATCTTCTTATTATATCCTGCTTCTTCTATTGCGCCCATAAGCGCATCAAGGGCATCTGTTGTATTTTTTAGCGGCGGGGCATAACCGCCTTCGTAGCCCACATTGACCGCAGAATTCCCGTATTTTTTTACAAGTATTGCGCCCAGGGTATGGTAAGTCTCAGCGCCCATGCGAAGGGCTTCGGAAAAGGTCTTTGCGCCGCCAGGTTGTAACATGAATTCCTGTATTGCAAGTTCGTTTCCGGCGTGTTTACCTCCATTTATGACGTTCATCGTGGGAACTGGAAGCGTGAATGCATTTGTTCCGCCAAGATAACGGTATAGTGAAATCCCCAGTGAATCCGCTGCAGCATGAGCCACGGAAAGTGAAACTCCAAGAATAGCATTGGCGCCAAGCTTTGATTTATTCTCTGTCCCGTCAAGCTCAAGCATTATCGCATCTATTTCGCGCATGTCGCGCACGTCAATACCAAGGAGCACTTCCTGGATTTCTGTGTTGACATTGTTCACGGCTTTCATGACGCCTTTTCCAAGATAACGCTTATCTTTATCCCTTAATTCAAGCGCTTCATTCGTACCTGTTGATGCGCCAGAAGGAACGCTTGCGCGCCCGAATCCGCTTTCTGTAAAAACGTCAACTTCCACTGTGGGATTTCCCCGTGAATCTAAGATTTCTCTTGCATGGATGTGCTCGATTGTAAACAATGAATATCACCTTTTAATACTTTTTATATATTAGAATATACTTGATAGTTCACAGAAATAAAAACCCTTCTAGCAAAATTATTGTTTCTCTTCCCACTTCGTTATTTGACGATGCTCGTTTCGTTAGTTATATATGCCTTCAAATCGTTACCTCGCTTCAACATGACAGAAAAAGCAGATATTGCCCCAACTCCTGCCTCTCCTAATTCTGGTAATCCTCCCTTAATGAACGGTTCTTATCATGACCTGAAGAACAGACTGGCTGAAAAAATGGCGGGGGAGATCACTTTATCGGATAATCCTGGAGAAACATTAAAGAAATGGCGAGCTGGCTTTGATATATCACAATCGGACCTGGCTTCTTTTCTTAAAGTTTCCCCTTCAGTGATAAGTGATTATGAAAGCGGAAGGAGAAAATCCCCTGGGATTTTCATCGTTAGCAAGATAGTGGAAGCAATACTTGAAATGGATACTGCACGTGGGGGCGCAAAAATCCGTTCTTATGAAGGAATGCTCCGGGGTGGTTTTAGCGCTGACGCCATATATGAAATTCATGAATACCTTTCCCCGATGTCCATAGAAGAACTCATAAAACTTGTGAACGGGGAAGTGGTTTACAGCCCTCCGGCTGAACATATAAAACCATTGTATGGCTATACCATTGTGGACAGCCTCAGGGCGATCCTGCAGTTATCTTACAATGAATTCCAGAAGTTATACGGCTGGAGCTCGGAAAGAGCGATGATCTTCACCCAGATATCAACAGGAAGATCGCCTATGGTAGCCCTGAGGGTAACAAACCTGAAGCCAGCATTGGTGGTCATCCATGGAATTCCGGGATCACAGGTAGATAAAATTGCCGCCAAAATAGCAGAGATTGAACATGTTCCGCTTATTGCAACGGTCATGCCAATGCCAGAACTGATCCTGGCCCTCCGGTCACATGATCTTAGACATTAAAATTTTTATTTAAATAATAAACAAAAAACCGAGGTAAAAAAATGAATGTTGGAATCGTTTCATATGGCGCTTACATACCCATATACAGGATACGGGTCGAGGAGATAGCAAAGGTTTGGGGCGCAAACGCAAATAGCATAATTGACGGGCTTATGGTTTTTGAAAAATCAGTGCCGGATCTTGATGAGGATACAATAACGATCGCAGTAGAAGCTGCACGTCATGCAATAAACAGGGCAGGAATAAATCCTGAAAAAATAGGAGCCGTATATACTGGTTCGGAAAGCCACCCTTATGCGGTTAAGCCTTCAAGCACAGTTGTAGCTGAAGCTATCGGGGCTACACCGGATATTACAGTGGCTGATTTTGAATTCGCATGCAAGGCCGGAACTGCTGCTATCCAGACATGCATGGGCATGGTAGAAACAGGAATGATCGAGCTTGGTATGGCAATTGGCGCCGATGTTTCACAGGGCGCGCCCGGAGATGCACTTGAATATACTGCTGCCGCAGGTGGAGTGGCTTATATCATCGGAAAGAAAGACCAGGTTGCAAATATCGAATCCACATATTCATATACTACAGATACGCCGGACTTCTGGAGAAGGGAAGGGATGCCTTATCCGGAACATGGAGGAAGGTTCACGGGAGAACCAGGATACTTTAAGCACGTTTCATCAGCTGCCGAGGGTCTTATGAAAAGAATGGGCACAAAACCTTCAGATTACAATTATGCAATATTCCACCAGCCAAATGGCAAGTTCCCCACGCGCGTTGCAAAAATGCTTGGTTTTTCCAGTGAGCAAATAAAACCCGGACTTGTTGTTCCGCGTCTTGGAAATACATATTCGGGTTCATGCATGATGGGCCTTGCAGCCACTCTTGATATTGCAAAAGCCGGAGACCGGATATTTATGACTTCATTCGGTTCAGGCGCCGGAAGTGATGCATTCAGCTTTATGGTTACAGACAGGATAGAGGAAATACGAAATGGGGCGCCAGCCGTTGAAAAATTGCTGGCTGATCCTATATATATCAATTACGCGACCTATGCAAGACATAAGAATAAAATCAAATTATAAAAATCAAATGAATCAAATTTAGGTGAAATAATGAGAGATGTGGCAATTATCGGAGTCGGATGCACGGAATTCGGCGAATTGTGGGATAAATCCTTCAGGGAATTATTTGTAGAAGCTGGAGTGAGCGCGATAGAAGATGCCAATGTCCAGGGTGGAAAGATCGATGCGCTTTATGTGGGAAATATGAGCGGCGGGCGATTTATTGAACAGGAGCATCTCGGAGCGCTCATTGCGGATTACTCCGGTTTAGCCAGCCTTCATATCCCTTCAACGCGCGTGGAAGCAGCCTGCGCATCGGGCGGACTGGCACTGCGCCAGGGAATTATTGCAGTGGCATCAGGTTATCATGATATTGTGATAGCAGGAGGGGCTGAAAAAATGACCGATGTGGGTGTTGAGACAACAACGGATGCTCTTGCAGCGGCTGCTGACAGGGAATGGGAAGGTATTATGGGCGCCACGTTCCCAGGCCTGTATGCTATGATCGCACGGCTTCACATGTATAAATATGGTACAACACAGGAACAGCTGGCAGCAGTGGCGGTCAAGAACCATCACAACGGCACCATGAATCCAAAAGCGCAGTTCCAGAATGAAATTTCAATTGAAACTGTACTTAATTCTCTTATGGTCGCAGATCCTCTGCGTGTCTTTGACTGTTCCCCCATCACAGATGGCGCTTCGGCTGTGGTCATCGCTCCTGCTGAAATCGCCAGGAAATATACGGATACCCCGATCTACGTAAAAGCGTCAGCACAAGCAAGCGGGACTATTTCGCTTCATGACAGGCCAGATATTACAACCCTTGATGCGACTGTCGCAGCAGCGAGCTGGGCTTATAAAATGGCAAAACTCAAACCAAAGGATATTGGTTTTGCCGAAGTTCATGATTGTTTCACGATCGCCGAGATCTGTGCTATTGAAGACCTTGGATTTGTTAAGAAAGGAGAGGGCGGAAAGGCTACAGAATCAGGCATGACAGCCCTTGGAGGAAAAATCCCTATAAATCCATCCGGGGGATTAAAAGCATGCGGCCATCCTGTCGGAGCTACGGGTGTAAAACAGGCTGTTGAAATTACACTTCAACTGCGAGGTGAAGCCGGGAAACGGCAGATAGAAGGCGCCGATATTGGTCTTACGCATAATGTAGGAGGTTCGGGCGGCACTGCTGTCGTTCATATTTTCGGGAGGGAAAAATAATTATGTCAGTCCCAAGATTTTGGAGAAGGCTTAAAAACCTTTATAATCTCATAGGAACGCACTGTGAAAAATGCGGTGGTTTTTTCTATCCGCCCAGGAACATGTGCCCCAAATGCAGAAGGAATGGTATAGTAAATCCGTTCAAATTCAAAGGCGCGGGTATTGTTGTTACATATACGATCGTGCATACTGCGGCGAAAGATTATGCTAAACTTACGCCATATATTCTTGCCATAATACAACTGGATGAGGGCCCAAGGCTTACGTCCCAGGTAATATGCGACCATTCACATATCCATATTGGCCTGAGGGTCAAATCAGCTTTCAGGAGGCTTGGTGAGGAAAGCGACAAAGGAATGATATATTATGGGACAAAATTTGTACCGATGGAACCAAAACCCTGATTATTTTATTCATTTTTCAATTATTAGTTACATTCATTATAGTGTATGGATTATATAAGCACAGATGAATAATCTTCAAAATGCATCCATGACAGAACAGGAGCTGCGTGAGAAAATAAACCAGGTTTTTTCTATCTATGATATCCAGCATGCGGATGGCAATATTTATTTTTTTGGCACGCCAAAGGAAGATATAAGAATCATCTTCCAGAAGCTATGGCCGCTACTTTCTGAAAAAGGTTTCCAGTTCACAATTAAATACGATCTTGGTGAACACATTCTCATAGCATCGCCATTCTCACCTGCAAAAGAGCGCCGCTGGATAAATTATGTCCTGGCTATTGCTACCATATTTACCACGATGATAGTTGGTTCTCTTCTGTTTGGCGGCCATCCGGACATATCCCCCGCTGATGTCATGAAAGGATTACCTTTTACTATCGCGATCATGACAGTGCTTGGCTCGCATGAGGCAGGACATTATATAGTCGCGAAAAAGCATGGTATGCAAACGTCTTTGCCTTATTTTATCCCATTCCCGAACTTGATAGGTACGATGGGGGCTGTGATCAAACACCGAGGACCAATACCAAACCGGAAAGCCCTTTTTGATGTAGGTATTTCAGGCCCTCTTATCGGGCTTTTTGTGTCTATTGTTGTAACGATCATAGGTCTGCTTCAAGGGCCAGTCGATCAAACCTCCGAATTTTTTAAAATTCAACTATCCAGTCCTATTTTATTTGAATTTATAACTCGTTTTATCCCGTTGAATAAGGAGTTGATTTCGTATCCAATAGCGTTTGCAGGCTGGGTCGGGATGCTTGTAACAGCGCTTAACATGATCCCGGCAGGTCAACTTGATGGTGGTCATGTTCTTCGCGCAATGGTTGGCGAGAAAGCAAAAGAAGTGTCAAGAGTAATACCCTTCATCCTTATTTCTCTTGGTTTCTATGTCACATATATTCTGAACCGCGATGGTTTCATATGGGTATTATGGGGTATCTTCCTTTCATTTTTTGCAGCAGCCGGTCATCCCAAGCCTCTTGATGATGATATGCCGCTCGGGAAAGGAAGGATGGCATTAGGGGTAATTACTTTTATCCTAGGATTGCTTTGTTTTACTCTGGTACCTTTCCAGGTAGGGTAATTTGAAAAATAATAATGCCATGTCAAAAATCAGAGACCTTCAAATTATGTATTGTTATTAGTTTTATTAAATATAGAATGTATCGCTTTAAGTTTTGGCTTGAGTATTGCGATAGTACCGTTGATAGGATTAGGATTAAACTTCACCCTTTTGGAATAAGACTTATTCCCCATATCGTCAAGATAGACTTGGGACTTTTTAAATATAGTAATCATTAATTTATTTAATATGTTTCTTCGGTTCATGAAAAATGTAAAATAATCAAAAATAATTGGATAAATATTTTGTATATACACTACACAGATAGAATACAAACCCTTAATTCGTATAATCAAGCAACAAAACAGAATTATTTTGTTGAGTTATTTGTAGTGTTGAGCATTTCTTGATCTGATTTTTTATATATCAGTGACTTAAAAATCATGGCGTTACTTGGGAATCAACAACCATTTTTTAAAATATATTACTTTCAATCCGCTCTCTCTCAAAATATAAAGCCCCCATTAAATAATTCAAAACCACAGAGTGCACAGAGAGCACAGAGAAAATGGAATTGAATGAAATATCTAAAAAAATCATTGGAGCAGCAATACAGGTACACAGAATCCTTGGGCCTGGATTGCTGGAAAGTACCTATGAAGCTGCTTGAAATATGAATTGGAAAAGAGAGGTTTAAAAATTCAGTCTCAGGTTGGACTTCCGGTCATATATGATGGAATTAATAATCTTGCTTTTATCCGCCCCCGCCAGCACATTCCACCCGATTTCTAGTGTCTCGATCTATTCAGTCTCTTCGCGTAGTGTGATGCAGCGCACTTTGAAAAAATATGCCTCCTTCTGCACACCACCGGAATCAGTAAGTATCATTCTTGCGTTCTTCTCTCGAAGAAGCCCGTGGGGCAGAACAGGAAATCCGATATATGATCTGTCAGCACCCGGTTGATCTCTTCAGGCATGGCGCGATTGAAACTTCGCAATCCTGCTTCCACATGCGCCACCCTGATATGGAGCTTTGAAGCAGCAAGCGCTCCTGCAAGGGTCGAATTCGTATCGCCATACACCATAACGATGTCGGTAGTCAGGTTCCTTTATCTCAAGCTCGTTGAGGAATATCTAGCGACCAACCTGAGGATACATAAGTGATTCGGGGTCATCAGCGCCAAGAATTTACTATATAATAATATTTCTTTGTGTCATATTCCCATAATGTCTTTCAACATTCTTTTTAGAATCTCGCCTTTTTTCCGTCCTATTTTCCCGATTTTAGTTTTCAGACGTCTTTTATCTATTGCTCTGAGCTGGAAGACCAGAGCTACTGAAGCAACATCCAGATTATTGATCTGGTCAGGTTCTATTAAAAAGCTGAAAGGGAAGTCAGCAGCTTTTAGTTTAGAAGTAAGAGGGACTATTAAAACTGTTGGGAGTTTTTCTAAACCAGATGCCTGCACTATGATTGCGGGTCTTAATCCAGCCTGTTCATGTCCGCTGACATAGGAATTTCTACAGAATAAACGTCGCCCTCTTGCATTATAAAGTTCCCCTCTAAATTCAAAAGGGCTTCATCGCTAAGGTTATCCCATTCTTCAAATTCCTTTTTTAGGCCAAAATCGCATTCTTTTTGTCGAATAATCGATTCTTTAAATATACGAGTAATTTTCACGAGGTAGGATATTTGTTCATCTGAAAGATCTTTTATTTCTTTCAGTAATTCTTTCTTATACTTTGAGGTTTCCATAGTTATACCTTATTTTTCGACGATTTATTTAAAACATACCATTCTATCGTTTCTTCCAATCAAACTATACGCCGGCTTAAAATTAATCTTCTGCTTCAGAAAATCCCATTGTTATGCTGTTTTTTTTAATATGTTCAGCTGACAATTTATGTGTACACAGTTCATGTGGGTATTCAAGCGGTCGAGGGAGATTTCATTCGTACCAATACGAACCAAAATCTTTATTATGTTAAATATCGTTTACAATAATTGTAAATATGACCCGATACAGCAAGAGAAAAACAACTGACAGACTGCATTGCACCTTCAGTGCAATTATTGACATATTTGAGATGGAAAACAACAGGGAACCCACGAGCCATGAAGTTAATAATGTATTATTGTTCTATGGAGACAGAGGTTCGAAAGTAAAGTAACATGATTAATAATTATGTTCCATTATTAATAATGATGTTAAATTATTAATAATGCATCTCTGCATCGTTAAAATAGAAAGATTTAAAAGCAATAAATCCCTCTAAACATTAAAAAAACGTTACAAACTAATTAAATATGATGGGTACAAAATGAGTAACGTACAATCGTGTTATCAGTGCGGGAAATGCACATCCATATGCCCTATGCGCCGAGTATCAAAAACATCCCCTCGAAGCTCCATTTATAATGCTAATGTATATGGGGTTGAGACTTCGGATATCTGGACATGCCTGACATGCGGGTTATGTCCGCAGGAATGCCCCCAACAGGTGGATTTCCTGGATTTTATCCGGGAAGAACGGCAAGGGAAACAGCCCCTCGATATAGCGCATCTTGGTGTTTTCACAGAGCTTGCTGAATTGAATTCCAAACTCAACGGGAACATTGCTGCGAAGTTCGGGGATTCAAAAATCGGTTTCTTCCCCGGATGCGTCGACTCACTGGACTTATTCTTGCATGATGTAAAAACTAATTTTGGGGAAATAACAACTTCATCTATCAAGCTTCTTGATAAACTGGGTATGAAACCCCAGATGTTAAATATGAAATGCTGCGGCCATGATGTCTTCTGGCAGGGAAAAAAAGATGTTTTCGATGGCCTTAAGGCATATAATATAAAATACATCAAGGAAAGCGGTATCGATATCCTTGTCACAAGCTGCGCCGAATGCTACCGCACTTTTTCGAAAGATTACGACCTCGGGATAAAAGTAGTTCATATCTCACAGCTACTGGATAAACTGGGATTAAAGATCAATGCTGATGTTACATATCATGACCCATGCAGGCTTGGAAGGCACATGGGAGAATATGATTCGCCGCGAAAGGCGCTCATCGCAAACGGTGTTACCGTAAAGGAGATGGAGCATTCAAAAGAAAATGCCCTGTGCTGCGGAGTGAGCAATTTCATGAACTGCAATGAGCAGACAAAAGCGCTTCGCATTGCAAGGATGAATGAAGCCGAAGCAACAGGTGCAAAGACCCTTATCACAACATGTTCAAAATGCCTTGCTCATTTTAATTGCCTGAAGACAGAAAAAGATGCAGTAAAGAAGTATAATTTTGATGTTGTTGACCTTAGCGTGTTCCTTGCAAGACAAATGGAGGCGGGAAAATGATTAAATCAAGCGATCTTGACCCGAATTTCAAATATGAGATATCAAATGAACCCGGCGGTGAAAATATAAAGAAATGCTTTAACTGTACCGGTTGTACGGTTGGCTGCCCGGTGACGGAAATAGATAAATCCTATAATCCCAGGATGATACTGCGTAAAGCCCTCCTTGGTATGAGAAATGAAGTCCTGTCTGATGATTCATTGTGGCTTTGTGCATCATGTTATATCTGCTATGAACGTTGTCCTCAGGATGTTAAAATAACAGAAGTGATAGGGGCAATCCGGGCGATTGCCCAGCGTGAGGCAAAAGCCGGTAAGATAAAGATCACTAATAACAAACCCCTGTTCGATCATCTTTTCATAGATTCAGTAAAAAGTAATGGAAAGTGGTATGAAGCAGGTGTCAGCGGCACGTTCATGTTAAAGACAAAAGGTATCGGGGGAGCAATCGGCTATGCTCCGATGGGACTGGAATTATTCATGAAAGGAAAGTTAAGCATCCTGCCGCATAAAATAAAAGGTACCGAAGAGATAAAGCGCATTTTCGAGGAAGTGGAGAAAAAATGAAGCTTGCTTATTATCCGGGATGCACCCTGCACGGCACAGCTCGCGAATACGATGCTTCCACAAAAGTGGTTTGTAAGGCAGCAGGCGTTGATCTTGTTGAGATCGATGATTGGAATTGTTGCGGGGCTCTTGAGGCTATATTTGATAAGGAACTTTCGATGGGTTTGTCAGCACGCAACAACTTCAAGGCCCAGAAGACCGGGCTTGACCTTGTTATCCCGTGCAGCATCTGCTCACATAATCTTTCAAGAGCAGACACAGCGTTGAAAAATGATGAAGCTTTCAGGATAAAGATCGAAAGAGCTCTTGGTGAGAAATATAAAGGTGTAAAGATAAAACATCTGCTGGATGTAATGGTAAATGATATCGGGATTGATGCGATATCCGGGAAATTCACAAAATCATTAAAAGGCATAAAAGCGGTTGCTTATTATGGCTGCCTTCTTGTTCGCCCTTCTGAGGTTTCAAAATTTGATAATCCTGAAAATCCCATGTCTCTTGATAACCTGATCAAATCAACAGGTGCAGATTGTCTTCCTTTTATGCAAAAAACAAAATGCTGTGGTGGGAATCTTCTCATGAGCAAGCAGGATTATGCATTCCTCCTCACAAAGAAGTTGTTCGATGAGGCAAAAGCAGCAGGAGCAAATTGTGTGGTTGTAGCCTGTCCAATGTGCCACATGCTGCTTGACGGCCAGCAATCAACTATCGAAAAGGCACATAATACTGTTATCGATATGCCTGTCCTTTATTTTACCCAGCTTATAGGGCTGGCTCTGGGAATAAGCGAAAAAGAGCTTGAGCTTGATAAGAATATGGTGTCAACCTCAAAACTTATTGGCTCAATTGGCAGGGGAGAAACAAAAGTAGAAGCAAAAGGCGCAACTACAGATATGGCTAAAGCAGAAGAAGCGGAGGCGGCAGAATGAAAGGCTCAGTAGCGGTAGTAGGTGGAGGCATCGCCGGAATCCAGGCAGCTCTTGATCTTGCTGACAGCGGTTTTAAGACCTACCTCATAGAATCAAGACCCAGCATTGGCGGAGTAATGTCACAACTTGATAAGACTTTCCCTACAAATGATTGCGCCATGTGCATCTTATCTCCAAAACTTGTGGAAACATCAAGGCACCCGAATATTGAATTGATCTCATACAGCGATGTTAAATCCATCAGCGGCAAAGCAGGGGATTTTAAAGTAAAAATAGTAAAGAAAGCGCGCTATGTTGATGAGACAAAATGCACAGGCTGCGGATCATGCACCGAAAAATGCCCCTCAAAAGTCCCGGATGAATATAATGCCGGAATGAGCAAGCGCAAATCCATATATATTCCTTTTGCACAGGCTATACCCAGGGTTGCCACAATTGACGCTGCTCACTGCCTGTATCTCACAAAAGGCAAATGCGGTGTATGCAAGAAAGTATGCGGGCCAAAAGCTGTTGATTATGAACAAAAAGATAAAGAAATCGAATTAAATGTGGGGTCGGTTATCCTTGCAACGGGTTTTAAACCATTT
Organism: Methanosarcinales archaeon; assembly: GCA_905339155.1. Taxonomy (GTDB): domain Archaea; phylum Halobacteriota; class Methanosarcinia; order Methanosarcinales; family Methanoperedenaceae; genus Methanoperedens. The sequence continues at coordinate 10,035 of CAJPFJ010000059.1, read as the reverse complement.
GACCCGTCCATTCTCAAGAATTACCGGTTCGATCATCCGGATGTCATAACATCGCTCCAGTTCGAGCGCCTCCTCAGTGCCAGCGGCCCTACCCAGGGACATGTCACGAAACAATCTGACGGCAAAGTTCCGAAAAATATTGCATTCATCCAGTGCGTGGGCTCACGAAATCCGCGCATAGATAGGAAGCACTGCTCCTCAGTGTGCTGTATGTATGCTACCAAAGAATCGATAATCGCAAAAGAGCATGATCCTGAACTAAATATTACTATTTTCCATATCGATATAAGGGCGTATGGCAAGAATTTTGAGGAATTCTACAACAGGGCCCAGAGGGAATATGGAATAAAATACATCAACTCCCGCCCGCCTGAAGTAGTCGTGGGCGCGAATAATGCCCTATCCCTGAAATACGAGGATTTCAACACAGGCGACCTTAAGACACAGGTTTTTGATCTTGTCGTTCTCTCAATTGGGCTTGATCCTGCTGATTCAACCCGCGAACTTGCGCAATCGTCGGGTATCGGGCTTGATGATTTTGGCAATATTGCTACAAGCATAGAGAAACCTGTTGAGTCAAGCGTTGCAGGTATATACGTATGCGGCGTAGCACAGGGACCAAAGGATATCCCTGATACCGTAGCACAGGCAAGCGCCGCCGCATCAAAGGCCGCAGCGCTCCTGTCAAGCGAGCGCGCAACGTTAATCAAAGAGAGAAAATTCCCTGATGAAAAGCAGCTTTCGCCTGACCCGCGCATAGGAGTATTCGTGTGCCATTGCGGAATAAATATCGGAAGCGTGGTCAATGTCCCCAATGTTGTGGAATATGCAAAAAACCTGCCTGGTGTAGCCCATGCCCAGGAGATGCTGTATGCATGTTCCTCTGATTCCCAGGTCACAATAAAAGATGCGATCGCAAAAAATGATCTGAACCGCGTGGTAGTTGCATCATGCACACCGCGCACACATGAGCCTTTATTCCAGAATACATGCCGCGAAGCAGGACTTAATCCATATTTATTCGAACTTGCCAATATCCGCGAACATTGCTCATGGGTTCACATGAAAGAAAAAGAAAGAGCTACCGAGAAAGCAAAAGGCATCGTGCAGATGGCAGTCGCAAAATCCGCCCTATTCCAGCCACTTTATAAACAGCAAGTGTCGCTTATTAATAAGGCTCTGGTACTTGGCGGTGGTGTTGCCGGCATGACTGCAGCGCTTGATATTGCCAATAATGGTTACCATGTGACAATTATCGAGAAGGAAAAAGAACTTGGCGGAATGCTTCGTGAAATGACAGAATTGTATGACGGAAAGAAGCCTGCTGATGTGCTAAAAGAACTCATAGGCAAAGTAAATGGAAATATAAACATCAGGGTAATAAATGAAGCAAAACTCCTTGCAGTCGAAGGTTATCTTGGTAACTTCAAAGGAGTTGTCCTTGCAAACGGGAAAGAGCTGCCAATAGATTTTGGTGCAGCAGTTATTGCTACTGGAGCCCGGAACCTTGAGCCATCCGGATTATTCAATTATGGAAAAGATAACAGCGTGGTTACGCAGGCACAATTTGAAAAAATGCTAGGCAAGGGCATCAGCGCGAATAATATTACTATGATCCAGTGTGTTGGAGCCCGGAATAAGGAAAGGGAATACTGCGGCCGAACGTGCTGTGTTGATGCGGCAAAAAACGCCATAAGGATAAAGAAAGCAAATAGCAAAGCAAATGTCTTTGTCCTGTATCGGGACATGAGAACTTACGGCGTGATGGAAAAACTCTATGAAAATGCCAGGGATCTTGGAGTAATATTTATTAAATACGAAGCCGAGATTCCGCCAAAAGTACAGGGCGGGTTTGTTTCAGTACATGATTCAATGCTCAATCAGGATATTGAATTGGCATCAGACCTTGTTGTCCTGAGCACGCCTCTTGTGGCAGGCGAAAATGATGAAATAAACCAGCTTTTCAAGATACCACTTGATAAGAACAAATTCTTCCTTGAAGCTCATCCCAAACTGCGGCCAGTGGATTTTGCAACTGATGGCGTATTCCTGTGTGGAAGCGCCCAGGCACCAAAACTCATAGATGAAGCCATATCGCAAGCAAGCGCCGCAGCATCTCGTGCCTGTACTATTTTATCAAGGAAATTCATTGAAACAGAGGGTGCTGTTTCAGTTGTGAACGAAGCTAAATGCATTGGCTGCGGTACATGTGTTACAGTGTGCCCGTATAATGCGCCTTCACTTTATGATGTGACCGTGAAAGCAGAAGAGGTCACATACATGACAAAGAAATCAAAAATAAACGCAGCATCCTGCAAAGGTTGCGGTTCATGTGCTGCAGCCTGTCCGGCAGGGGCTATCACAGCGCAGCACTTCTCCTCAAAAGAGATAGGCGAAGCGATTAATGCTTTCGATAGGGGTGTTAAGAGCATTTCAATCGAGAAAGGCGTCGTGGAGGTAACTGTATGAGTACGGAAGGAGCGACAGGAACACCAAAATCAGAGGGATGGGAACCAAATATCCTCGCATTTTGCTGTAACTGGTGTTCGTACGCAGGCGCAGATCTTGCAGGCGTGAGCAGGTTCCAGTATCCTCCAACTGTAAAAGTCCTGCGAGTTATGTGTTCCAGCAGAGTTGAACCAGCATTCATTCTAAAAGCATTAAAAGATGGAGCTGACGGCGTTCTTGTGGCTGGATGTCACATCGGTGACTGCCATTATATTGATGGAAATAAGAATGCACAGGTCAGGATAAATAATACTAAGAAAGCGCTGGAAAAACTCGGATTCGATAAGAGGCTCAGGCTTGAGTGGATCTCTGCCAGCGAAGGATTGCGATTCTCAGAAGTTATTCGAGATTTTACAGAAGAGATAAAGAGACTTGGAGAAAATCCGGTTAAGAAGATAAAGGAACCGCAGATAAAGGCGCCAAGAGTTGCGCCTCTGGAGGGCGCCAGCGCGCTGGCGGCTAATATTCAAGGAAGTGAAGTCAAATGAGTGATAATAAGGGCGATGAGAAACCTGTTGAATCAAAGGTTGATCAGGAAGAAAAACGGGTAGGAGTGTTCGTATGCGAATGCGGCGTTAATATCGGAGGTGTCGTAAATACAAAAGCAGTGGCCGAATACATCGGAACGCTGCCTGGTGTAAAAGTAACATCCGTTAACAAGTTCACATGTTCTGACTCAGGCCAGGCTGATATCCAGGCGAAGATAAAAGAACACAACTTAAACCGTGTGGTAGTTGCAGCGTGTTCTCCCAAGACGCATGAACCTACATTTCGTGCCTGTATCGAAGAGATGGGGTTGAACCAGTACTTCCTTGAATTCGTAAATATCAGGGACCACTGCTCATGGATACACATGTGGGAGAAGGAGAAAGCCACCGAGAAGGCAAAAGACCTTGTGAGAATGGGAGTTGAGCGATCAAAACTGCTTGAGCCATTGCAGGCAAGCGAAGTTCCGGTCATTGATAAGGCTCTTGTCATCGGTGCGGGGGTTGCTGGTATGCAATCTGCGCTTGATCTTGCTGATATGGGTTTCCAGGTGTATCTTGTGGAGAAGGAGCCTTCAATAGGCGGAAGGATGGCGCGATTTGATAAAGTGTTCCCCACGAATGACTGTTCAATATGTATCCTTGGTCCCAAGATGGTGGAAGTCGCGCGCAATAAGAATATCAAGATAATGAGCTATTCAGAAGTGAAAGCAGTAGACGGGTATGTTGGCAATTTCAACGTGAAGATAGAACATAAGCCCAGGTACCTTGATGTTGCAAAGTGTACAGGCTGTGCCAAGTGCAGCGAGGTCTGCCCTGTTGAAGTTCCATATGATTTCAATGAAGGATTTGGTACCCGCAAGGCGATATATGTTCCCTTCCCGCAGGCTGTTCCTCTTCGCGCCGTGCTTGATATGGAAAACTGCATTTCATGCAAAGCATGTGCAAAAGCATGTGAGAGCAAAGCGATAAACTATGATATGGAGCCTTCTTATACTGATATTAATGTTGGCGTTATCGTGGGAGCAGTGGGCTTTAAGACCTATGACCCCGAACCACGACATGATTTCGGATACGGGTTATATGATAATGTCATTACAGCGATGGAGTTCGAGCGACTTCTTAACGCAGCAGGGCCCACTGGCGGTCATGTAGTGCGGCCTTCGGATTGTAAGGAACCTATACGTGTGGGATTCGTGAACTGCGTTGGTTCAAGAGATAAGAATACCAATATCTACTGCTCTGGTGTGTGCTGCATGGTCACAATAAAGAACGCCCAGCTCCTTAAAGAGAAGCGGCCTGAAACAGACCAAACGATAATGTATATAGATATCAGGACACCCTTCAGGGGCTACGAGGAATCATACAACAGGTCAAGGAATCTTGGCGTTAAGTTTCTCAGGGGAAGACCTGTAGAAGTGAAAGAAGACCCTGTGACCAAAAATATCAAGGTGCGGGTCGAAGATACACTTGCCGGGGAAATGCGAAACCTTGAATTCGACCTTATGGTACTGGCTACAGGTATTGTCCCGAATGAAGGGATCGGCCAGATACAACAATTATTGAAATTATCAAAAGCGGCAGATGGGCTGCTGATGGAAGCGCATCCGAAACTCAAACCTGTTGATACTACTATTGATGGAGTTTTCCTGGCAGGCTGTGCTTCAGGGCCCAAGGATATTCCCTATGCAGTCTCCCAGGGCAGCGCATGCGCAGGCCGTGCAACTATCCTGCTTAAGAACAAAAAAGCTATAACTGAGGGCATAACAGCAGTTGTGAACCCGGATGTTTGCGTCGGATGCGAAGTATGCATACCAATGTGCCCATTCCAGGCCATTTCGATGGATGAAAAGGCCGGGAAGGCAAATGTTATGAAAGCGCTCTGCAAAGGTTGCGGAACATGTGTGGCAGCATGCCCGACTGGAGCGCTTGAGCAGAGCCACTTCAAGAATAACCAGATACTGGCACAGGTCAAGAATGTATTCAAGTTCCAGGAGGTAGCGGCATGAATACGGAAGCAGTAGCTTCAACAAAGACGAATGGTTGGGAGCCCAAAATCGTGGCCTTCTGCTGTAACTGGTGTTCATACGGAGGCGCAGATAGTGCAGGGATGGGAAGATTTCAGCAGCCCGCTTCAGCAAGGATCATACGCGTCATGTGTTCAGGCAGGATCGACCCGCTGCATGTTTTCAATGCATTCCTGGAGGGCGCTGATGCTGTGCTTGTGACAGGATGCCATATAGGCGATTGCCATTATGTTAACGGTAATGATAAGACAAGAATAAAATACAAATACCTTGAAAACGTGGTGCATGAGCTTGGTATTGAAAAAGAGAGGCTGCAACTTAACTGGATATCGGCAAGCGAAGGCGAGAAATTCGCAAATTTTATCAGGGATGTCACAGAGCAGATAAAGAAGCTTGGCCCGAGTCCCTTAAAACCTGAGGGGGTGGCGTAATGCAAAAAGGCGAGATGTATGTAGGCTGGTCAACAAAAGAGGACGTGAGAAAGCGCGGAGGGTCTGGAGGTCTTGTTACTTCCATGCTGGCTGCTGCTCTTGAAAAGAAGCTTGTGGATGCAGTTGTTGTGTTGAAAAAGATAAATGAATTCGAAGCAGTTCCGATAATAACTTCTGACGTGAATGAAGTGCTGAATTCTGCAGGTTCCCTGCACTCTGTGCCGAGCCATTTTGCAAAGCTGATCGCAAACAGGAACCTGTTAGTCGCACTCCCCGCAAAAGGATGTGATGTACGCGGGATAATCGAGCAGGGCAAACGCAATGCAATTAATCTTGATAATACTTTCATCGTGGGATTAAACTGCGGCGGGTCGATGCATCCTGTGGTTACACGCCAGATGCTTGAAGTGATGTACAAGATAAAGCCGGAAGATGTACATGGCGAAGAGATCGAGAAGGGAAAACTAATTTTTGAGACAAAGGACGGGAAAGAGAACGCCATTACTATCGATGAGCTTGAAGAAAAAGGGTACGGAAGGCGTGAAAGCTGCCGATACTGTACTATTAAGATACCCAATAATTCTGATATTGCCTGCGGAAACTGGGGCGTTACAGGAGAGCTTGCAGGAAAAGCCACATTTGTTGAGATAAACTCGGAAAAAGGCGCCAGGCTCCTTCAGAATGCAGTTGATGCCGGATATGTGCAGGTGCAAAAGCCGGATGAGAAAGGAGTTGCAATGCGCGCCAGGATAAAAGGCGTGATGGAAGGCCTTGGCCAGAAATGGAAAGAAAAAGTATTCGTTCCGATCGAAAATAACAGGCTTGAGTATTTCAGGAAGGAACTCGAACATTGCATCGACTGCGGCGCATGCAAGACAATTTGCCCCACATGTTCATGCGGCGATGTTTCAAAGTGCACAGAGTATCATTCCAGAGGCGATGCTTATAAGATGTCAATGTATCATCTCGTTCGCTTTTTGCACCTGGCAGATGCATGTATCGGGTGTGGGCAGTGCAGCGATGTGTGCCCGGTTGATATTCCACTTACAAGATTATACAGGAGGTTTGCAAATCCAGTGCAGGAACAATTGAAATATGAGCCGGGGATGGATATGCGAAAACCGCCTTATTTCGAGGTGAAGTTAAATGAGTGAAGATCAGGGTCTTAATCGGAACCGGAAGAAGGAAGAAGAAAGCAGTTTAACTCCGGATTTCTTTGGTCCATTGGGAAAGGGGATGCTGGCAAAAGAGGATATGAGAATTGATCAGGGATTGACTCCTCTGCAATTTGTTAATGAAATGCATGATGATAATTTCAATCCTTCCGGATTAACTACTTTGCATCCCTCTTATGATAATCGTACATTGAAGAAATCATCAGGGCTGACTCCCTTACGCCCGGACTGCAAGATTAACAGAATACGGGTGATCATATGAGCGATAATGTTTATTCAACCATATGTCCAGGCTGCAATTTCGGGTGTGGATTATATATCCGCGAGAATGATATCCTGGAAGTTGATTTCCGGAAATCATCACCTGCTAATGCTGGAAAGCTGTGCAGGTTCGGAATGAGCCTGCCGCGTTTCTATAAACCGGTAAAGTCAATTGTGGATGGCAAAGAAACAACTCTTGATGAGGCTGCAAAGGAAGCGGCAAAGCGAATTTTGGCAGGTAAGGGTTCTGTTGCATTTCTCTCATCTGGCAATACCACAAGTGAAGAGCTTCTTGCTTTCCAGAAGATAGCCGAATCATATTTATGCACAGGAGTAAATTTTGAGGCGATCCCGAAGGATGTATATCAGACGATAAGTGTAGGAATTCCATATAGCGATATCGAGGTTGCAAAGCATATCGTGCTTTTCATTGACCCATACGAGCAGTATCCTCTGATAGTACGGCGCCTGCTTTTGGCAAAGAACAAAGGTGCAAAAATAACGGCGGTCTGGTGGAAAGACCTGCCGCTGGCAAATGAAAACATAAGACCGGATCAAGTCTTAAAATTGCAGGTCACGAAAGATTCGGTCATTATTGCTGATTTCCATCCTTTCTCTGATATAGAGCAAGTTAAAAGCGTCCTGGCACTTGCGAAGAACGCTGGAGCAAAAGTAACGTTCCTTAAGCCCTTTGCGAATTCAACTGGGGCGTATATCCTGTCAAAGGATGCAAAACAAAAATCCCTGGCACAGCTTATTGATGATATAAACAAAGGAACGATCAAGACGCTTTTTGCTCTTGAATCTGATCCATCAGTGTTGATACCATCCGATACTCTTTCAAAGCTCACAAACCTGATAATCCAGACAGGACAGGAAGTTTCTGCAAAAGCCAATATCATTATTGCCCACGAGCCCATGTATAAGAAAAAAGGCACTCTAATAAACAATGAGGGCAGGGCGCAGGCACTTGGTGGCGCCGGGACGAATGGGCTTGAAGCTCTGGGGACCATTGCGGGCGCCAAATTTGATTTTAATGAACTTCACGAATCTGTAAAGAAATCAATAGGTATTACAGCGGTCGATGAATTTACTATCCCGAAATATGACAGACCCGCATACGGCGAAATACAGGCAGCGCCTAAACCATTGGAAGCAAAACCTGTTCTTATTTATGTGTATAATCCTTTTATGTGGTTTAACCTGGCTGATGATAATGATTTTGTGGAACTGAATTTGAATACTGTGAGGGCGCTTAAGCTTTTTAAGGGCGGGATCCTGAAGATAAAATCAAACGGCAGCGCAATCGAAAAGAAATTCAAAGTGGCGCCAGTACAGGATAATGTTCTGCTCACAGGGAAAAGTTTCGGGAAGAAGGGAATTATTACGCCAGTTGAGATTTCGAGGTGATGGGAATGGCTGAAAAAATAAAGAAACCAGAAAAAGCGCAAATGCAAAAGATCGATGATAGGGCAGCAAAGAAAGCGGCAAAAGCAACTTTGCAGGCGCTTGCACAGACAGATCCACAGAAGGCAGCGGCAGTTAAGGCGCCGTCAGCAGTCCAGAACGTGCAAAAACCAGAGGAAAAAGCTGTCCAGGCAATTCCAAAGGTGGAAGCTAAGGCGGAAGCAACTGCACCGGCAGCAAAACCCGAGGCGCCAAAAGCGGAAGCGGCAAAGGTAGAACCTGCATCTGAAGTAAAAACAGCAGCTTCAAAAGCCGAAGTAAAGAAGGAAGCTGACCCCAACAAGGAATTCGTTGATGGCATCATGACAGAGATGGCGCTCAAAGGGGCGTCAAAAAAGAGGCTTATCAAGATGCTGGGCGAGCAGTTCAATTTCGATAAGCAAAGAGTTATGTTCAAGCTCAAGAGGGCGCTGATAAGCGAGAGGTATGCGGCGTTGCACGCTGAGGCCGGACATTAATTTATGTATATTATTGAAAAAACTATTAAAACTCGAAAACTCTCCACAATTATACGCAAAACCTTTACGCGTTCCACTTGCAGGCATATGGGAAATATATTTTGAGAAAAGATGGCGTGTGCTTTTTGAAATAGATGAAAGCAATAAATCAATTATTATTGTGGGATTCAAACACAAGGATGAAATGACTTAAAAATTATTCCTTTATTAATGCACGAAGTTTTTTGTAATTACCTGCTTTATAATCCTCTCGACTTTCTTTAATCTGTTCGATAAGTTCAGAATCTGAAAGAACTTCAATAGTAGATTTCATGGATTCATACTCATCACTGGAAATAGTTACCCAGTGCGCTTTATGTTCCGAAGAGACTTCAATTACACTATTCATTATGTACTCTTTATTACCTTATTCTATATTTAAGCATTGTTTCTCAATTACTATTAAAATAAATAAATATAGTAAAACCTCCCACCTGTTCTGCATCATTATTGTGCAAAGGAAGTTCTGGGTATTTCAATACCAATATGTTTATTTACCATTTAATTTGAAGAGGATACGGTGTTCTTTTAAATTTAAAATATCTTCTGTCATGACTTCACTTCCTATTCAACAAACAGTCCTTCTTGCATACTGATGAATATCTTTCGTAACTCTGAGTTTGTTAACGGTTCATCCAAGGTTTTTTTAATCCCCAGGTCTTCAAGTATTTTCCTATAATTTTCGCTCATTTTTCCTCTTGTATTTCGTTTTCCAATTTTTCTGTGCTGTCTTAAAAAAGAAAAAAAATTGTTACTGCAATATTTCAGGATGTTTTGTTTTCAGTATGTTACCAACAACTTTATTTCCATATTTCTTTTTGTTCTCAGACGTTGTCGCCATTTTTATATCCTTGATCATTCCTAATTTATTATCATAATAATGAATAATCTTCATTCTATAAAAAATGGCGCATGTATCCCAGAACATGTTCCAGATAGCTTTTTTATTAACATGGCTATCAAAGTTCATGTTGATCTCAACCGGCGCATCTGTGATCTTATAACCCAATCTATATGCATTTGCCAATATCTCAATATCAAAAGCATATTTTTTGACCAAAACCATTGGACATATATCTTCTAGAACTGTTCTTTTATATATTTTCAATCCGACCTGGGTATCTTTTACCTTGATCCCAAATAATATCTTTACGAACCTATAATATATTTCACTGAATATTTTT
>CAJPFJ010000058.1 GCA_905339155.1 Methanosarcinales archaeon | reverse complement strand
AAGAGCTTAGAGATCTTAGATTTTCAAGTTCTTTATCGGTCAGTTGAAGTTTCGAGCGCTGGCTTAAAAATGGCATATTATTATATTAGCGCTCTTTACTAATAAATATTGTTATGTTATTTTGGAATTGTTATACTAGCACCAACAAAGTGCTCTGTCATGCGATAAAAGAGTCCTGAACGATATAACAACATTCCTAAAGCTCGCTGTTTATTGCTTTTCCTTTCACGCTAGAAAATCCTTTATTACAATATTCAATAGTTTTTTCATGTTCTCCATTCATAAATGAATTCAATGCCCAATATCTCCATTTATATTCTTCTGGAGTTTTGATATCTTGAAAAATCATACTATCTGATTTGTTTTTTGCCAATTCTTCGATACTTTTCATATCAATGTCAGTATCTTTTAAAATTTCAAATAATGAATTTCATATCTCATCTTTGCTTTTTTTATCAGTATTATCTTTTTTACCTTTAAATATATCAAAAAGACTCATTTTATTACCTATTTATTCATAATTTTCTATATATTAATTCCAGATTCATTTTTATTCACTTGTCTGTCCTCTTTAGTAATTAATAATAAAATGTATGACCTGAGTTTATTAGTATTAAGTAGTTATTGCAATCCTCAATACCTCATTTCTTGGGCTATCTAACCAAACATAATTTATCCATATATCAATATTATTATCTTTTCCAAGTATCTCATTAATATTGAATATAGCAGATAAGTAATCTCCAGGATTTAAATTTACAAGTACTGGAGAACGTTGTGAACCAATATTGAAAAAAACATTTGAAAAACTTTCCTTTCCGATATTTTTAACATTTATTTGAATATAGCTATTATTAATTTTCTTGTAACTTACATCAAATGTTTTTGATTTTGGAAATTCACCAGTTTTGACTGATGATATTCCTGATTGTACATTAGACTTTATTGATGATTCTGTATTATCTGATTTTATTATTTTAGAATCATATAAGTCTACGTGTCCCATTATTCCTCCATTACTTGTCATTGCAATCCACGAGTTATAATATCCAGGCAACATATAGTAATCTTTTTTAATATTTATTTTTCCAGTAAATTGTATATTATTATTTTTATTAGTATTAATTAATTTATCTATATTTATATCATGAAGAGCAATTATTGCACTGGCATCAGCATATGTGTTTACTCTTCCATTTGAACCAGAAGGAAATTTATAATCAACATTTACATAAACAACACCATCTCTCACATCTGATACAATTCCAGACCAACTTACATATTTATTATTTATATTATTTTTTACCCAATAATCACATTGTTCGGTTGTTAGTGTGTTCCTAGAACCACAATCACCTATGAGTTTGTCTGTAATACTTGAAACAGTTTCTGATATTTCATTATTTGATGATATCGATTTTGGAGTATCAACACATCCAATTATTAGAGAAGAAATCACCAATATTAATACTATTTTTGCTTTCATCTTCGTATAATGCCCAGAAAATCTACACTTTTATTTTCTTTTTCATATCTTTCTCCGTCAACTTCTTTCCATATTGTTCCACTTCACCTCAAGCCGTGTTGGGTATTTGGTCTGACCGTTTGGTTTTTTCTTTGATTCTTGGATAATGTAGTCATAAAGCATCTGCTCTTTTGCTTTATTTTCATCATATATTGGCATGTAACCTGTTCCTTGCAGCATTGCACTCGGTCTGGCTTCAACATCAAGTAAGATGGGAATTATCACCTTATTATATCCTTTAGCTACTCCGATTTCTTGTTGGACGTAGTTAGAACTGTGAGAATTTTTGCTGTATAAGACAAGAAACAAATCACAGTGTTTGATTTTTTCAATTAATACGTTACTTTGCGTGCCAACAATAAGGTTTGAATTTGAAAGGAATACAGATACACCTTGAATCTGGTTTAGATAGGTTTCAATTCTCTCAGCTATCTCAATATCCAGTGTACTATAACTGATAAAAACATTATAAGTTGCACCTCTTTGTGCTACCTTTTTCTTATATTTATAGGGCATATCTAACCTATATTCTCTATTATTTGGATTCATTGTTATATAAATATTATAAACAATAATATATAAGGGTTTCTCGTATTATTATCATTATCATCATAGGTAGTTTCCAAGACCCACCCAAAACCGTTGGTAACTTTTTCTCTACTATTGTAACTTGTTACAATAGCTTAAATCATTCTCCAACAAACAGATTCCTAAGCAAATCCATGTTGTCTTTAAATTTCAATTTTTAGTCCATTTTTCCAAATGTTTTCGTTCTATTAGACCTCCTCCCTTTATTTCACGTATGAATTCCTTTGCCATAATTCCTATTGTAATTTATTACAATGGCATAAAATTTTGCTGGCATAATTTTTACTTTGACTATTGTAACTATTACACTGGTTTTACTGCAAGCATAAAAAACAGTTCAATTTATAAGATAAACTCATGAATTGGTAACCACCTAAATGACATGCTACGCACTATGAGAGGAATATCTCTGACCGGGAAACGGGCATGGGATCACCAGCTTGCGCGACCGGGGCAATTAACGGCTCCATTTTCAAAAGAATGATGCTGGATGAGGCTTTGTTATCAATGGGAAGGGTTTAATAGCAAGAATTACCCTTCAATAATTATGAAAAGTCTGGAAAAATTCAATGTTACAGCTATAATCTGGCAAGAAGATGATGTTTATGTGTCAAAATGCCCTGAACTTGAAGTTGCAAGTTCAGGTGACACACCAGAGGAAGCTCTTCTTAACCTGAAGGAGGCAGTTGAATTATATCTTGAGAACGCAAAAGCTCTGGGAATTTTAAATGATTTTGCTGCATCCTTACATTCCGCAAATAAATTCACTTCTACTATTGGTGTAGTTGTTTGAGCAAACTTCCTACTGTTTCATCTGAAAAGATCATAAAAAGACTACTCAAAGCAGGGTTTGATTATGCGCCTATAAAAGGCAAAGGCAGTCACATAGCTTTAGTAAGAGCAGGAATTCAAGGTGAAAAATATCTCGTCATCATTCCAAAAAGAAACCCAGTCCCAAAGGGAACTTTAATTTCGATCATTAAGCAATCGGGAATGACGAGGGGGGAGTTTATTAAATTGCTGGAATGAGGAATTTGAAAGAGTCAAGTGCGGTGAGATTTCGCGAACCAGAGCCGCATAAGATAGTGACTCGTACAGCAGAGAATATTGGAAGATATTGAGGCAAGCACCTGCGCTTGCTTCATTAAAATAAGTAGGCTTTTTATTCAGAAGTTTTCATAAATATAGATGGTTTATTATGTCATTGGAAAAGTCTTTATTACATTAATCCGGCTCTGGTGAATCTTTCACCATTGCCGGGCTTATAATACCTTTTTGTATTCGAAAGGTGACTTTATGTTTCCAATTTCGAAAAGTGTGTCTTTCAAGCATTTCTTACAAAATCCAACATTTCCGGGATTGTTATGCGCACAGTCTGCGCAGTAGTTCTTGATGTTTGTCATAATCTTATTATATGATACAGTTTGACACATCAAATACATTCCTGAGTAAAAAATGATATTCTCCTTTCAATTGATCATGTAAAGTTTTTTGTGTTTTGATCGCTTATTATATAGAAAATGCAAAACAAAATCAGTAAAGCTTTCGCTCCCGCTCACATATCAGGTATCTTCATAATCGACATGAAAAAAGACCCATCACTTTCAGGTTCAATGGGCTGTGGAATATGTCTTGAAGACGGGGCTGTAACAAAAGTGCACCCATCAGAGCAAACAATAATCAGGATCAATGGGGCTATTACGAAAGCTCCAACGACATTATCGGCAATAGAACTCTTGACCCCGGAACCTGTGCTCGTAGATACAACGCTCAACATACCTATCGGCGCAGGGTTTGGAGCAAGCGGCGCCGGGGCATTGAGCGCCGCACTTTCAGTAAATGAAGCGCTCTCATTGAATTTGACCTTGAAAGAATTATCAAAAGCCGCGCATTGTGCCGAAGTGACGAATATGACCGGGCTTGGGGATGTGACAGGAATGACCTTTGGAGGCATGGTCATCAGGAAAAAAGCGGGTGCGCCTTTTCTTGGAATTATTGATAAGATCCCGACAAGGGATTCAAAAATATCCTGGATAGAGTTCAATGAGATATCAACACGATCAGTCTTATCCGATGAACTGAAAAAGAAGAGCATAAACAGGGCCGGAAAATCAAGGTTCAAAAAACTCTTAAATAAACCCACGATTGAAAATTTCATGATCCAATCCGCAGCATTCGCAAAAGATATTGAACTCATGAGCCCCCGGGTTAAAGACGCTATCGAAGCCGTAAAAGCTGCTGGCGGCCTTGCAAGCCAGGCAATGCTTGGAGATACGGTTTTTGCAATAAACGATAATGGCGCACTTATGGAATTCGGACAGGTCCATGAAAGCAGGATAAGTAATGTCGGAGCACATCTATTATGATACCGAAAAGCCATCCAAGATATGATTCCCTGATGACGCGAGAGTTAATAGTCAAAGGAGTCAGGAATGGTATCACAGGTACTCAGGGTTTGATCGCACAGGGGCGGGGAGAGGCATTTGATTACCTGATCGGTGAGAAAACCACAGAAAGCGCTTTCCGGGCTGAAAAAGTAGCAGCAGCGAAGTTACTTCTTGCACGAAAACCTGTAATATCGGTGAATGGAAATGTTGCAGCCCTTGTCCCTTATGAACTCATAAGGTTAAGCGAACTTGTAAATGCGCCTCTTGAGGTTAATTTATTTCACAGGACAGAGGAAAGGGTAAATAAAATTATCGCGCATCTTCGATCCCTCGGCGCAAAAAATATCCTCAGGAGGAGCGATGCCCTGATCCCGGGACTTGAACATGAACGCGCAAAAGTGGATAGCCATGGAATCTTCGCTGCAGATGTCGTGCTTGTACCTCTTGAGGATGGCGACAGGTGCAAAGCCCTTTTGGAAATGGGAAAAACAGTAATTGCCATTGACCTGAACCCGCTTTCAAGAACGGCGCAGTGCGCAACTGTCACGATCGTGGATAATATAATCCGTGCCATACCCAATATTTCAAAATTTGCAGAAGAATTGAAAGAACTGGAACAGGAACAACTTCTTGATACAATCAGGGAATATGATAATAAACAGACACTGTTTCTTGCTATTGAAGAAATAAACAAGAACCTGAACTCGTTTGCTGCAAGGCTTTGCTGTGTTAAGGATTTGGAATATAGGATATAAAACGGGCGCGGGGGGATTCGAACCCCCGACCTACAGCTTGCTCCAAATTATTTAGGAGGCTGCCGCCCTATCCAGACTAGGCCACGCGCCCTGTGGGGTTTTGACTAGATGTCAGTGGTTTGTATTTAATATATCGTATCTTTCAGACAAGAACGGAATAATTTGGATCATAAGTTAATAATAAGTTACTTCGACCACATATTTTTCAGCAAGTGCAAGTATCTTAGCGGTCAATTCATCCTTATCATGCCTGAATTGCTGTTTTCCCTCCATTATTTCCCGGGAAACTTCCCTTCCCACAACATCATCAAATCCTGGCTTTACACGAATGATCATTGAACCTTGCGGAACCACCGTGTTCTCAAGAACATTGTCTATATCCCCGTCAATAATACCGATAACAGGAATACCAAGACGCGCCAATATATCAGCAGCTATTGTAGTTGTGTCATCTCCTACGGTTATGACAAGCCCTGCATCCTGGACAAGTTCAAAGGTTGATTCTGCAGCGTGGTCAATTATTGCGATCTTATTACTGGATGTTCTTGAACCAACATCACCTATCCTTGGTTTTGATCTTGTTCTCCTGATGCCGCCAGTTTTTACCTTTGCTGTGAAAAGGTTTATCATGCGATTTTCAAGTTTTTCAAGACCATGCGGTTTCACTTTTATACCCTTGAGCTCCATGATCTTTCCATCCCTGCATGCAATTTCAATATCAGGATTTGTGATCTCACCGATAACCACACCATCAAGACGTATATTTTCACCAGTAAACGCCCCTCCTATGCTGCGGATGACAAACTCCCCATCGATCCGGATATGCGATGGTTTGGGTAGCCCCAACTCCACAGGCAGTTGTGAGGTTCTATCATATTTTGCCAGGAAGTCCCTGACGAATTGCGCGCATCGTTTTGCAGGCGGATAGTAGTAAATTATCCTGCCATTATTATCCGGCCTCTCGATATGAACGAATGGCAGTGAATCATCCAGTTTGGATGCTACGATCCTGCCAAAATAACGGCCAGTCTCCAGGGTTTTTCCATGGTTAAGGAGTATTGCAAGGTCAATATCATTCTTCATTGCGATTATAGTTTCACTGGGCGTAAGTCCTCTTGAAATGTCAATAACATTTTCAAGACTGGCATCAAGAACTGCTGTTCTTCCCATAGTCCCGCCGAGTTTTGCAGTTACTTCATGTTCTTGTTTGAATATGTCGATTATCTTCCCGGCAGAACCTGTGTCGACTATCTCAGGCCCGTGAAGAATGATACCTATGCGCATGCTATCGATTAATTGGAAGTATCGGAATAAATATTTAAGTGTTAAAAATAATAAACCCTATTTATGCAACTTAAGAATACTGTCCTTGCAATCATCGCGATCATCCTTGCTATAATTATAATTAAGGTTTTGTGGTGGTTTACTGCGATTATTTTAAAACTGGTTATATTTTTAATTGTTGTTTACATAATCTATTCATTTTTAAAAAAATTATTGAATTGAATTTAAATTATTATTTTATTTGGGTACTAATTATCTATTCCAGATCATCAGACCGCTTGTTGAGAATTTGATGGACAATAAAAATTACAACCCAGAAAATTAACGACCCTATTAGCGCACCACTCCAATCCAGAACTCTATTAACCAAAAGATACTTCAGAATAATAAATGTTACAAAATATGTCAATGACGCTGCAGAAGCTGTAAAATAAGGGTTCGTTTTTTCCATCTGGTGATTTTATTATTTTATTATGACAAATATCTTTGCTTTTAATTCTGGCTACAACAATTGTTGAATTGATCGTGAATGAGCAAGAATATATAATAAAAGCGCCTCAAATCACAGAACATGCAGGTTGAAGATTTAAACAAAATAAAAGAAATTATTGCATCAGCTGCCAGTATTACTGACCTGGCGGAACGTTCAATCAAATATAGGAATATTGTGGGAATCCTGTCCCAGAACGCAATTCGTTCAAACGATCCCCTGTTCATTGAAGAAGGGATGAAGATTGCAGGAATGGTGACTGATGATCCATCAAAAGCTTATGTTGAGATCATCCGTGCTATCGCAAAAATGAATCGAAAAGATAAAAAAACATTTGATGAAACCATTAAGATCACGGAAAAAATAGATAATGATCTTGACCTTTCTGTTGCGCTTTATGAAATCATATTTGCGTTTGGGAAATATGGTATTGATAAAAAAGATGAGATGATCTATTCTGACTCCCTTGACCTTACGCAAACAATACCGATGAATACTTATCGTGCAATGGCTTATCGGAATCTTTCAAAGATAATGGCAGAAATTGACCCGATAAAATCATTGGAATTGCTCGATATTTCTATTCAGATACTAGAAAAAAGTGAAGGAATCAAAACGATATATCAAATTCCTGCAAATTGTGATACAAGTGCGGTTCTGGCTAAACTTAATGATAATCGAAGTTACGGATTTTTGAGAAAAGCAAGAGAAATGGCTGATGATATCCAGGATGATTTTGAGAAGTCTGCGGTTTTGTTAAAGATATTGGAAACCGATATTGAAATTGGAAAGAAATTCAACGATGAAAAACTTTTGGATGAAGCGGCTGTGATATCAAAGGGGATCACAAGAGAATATTATAAGACAATTGCAAAAAAATGTATTTAAAGAATAAAAAAATTATAATCACTGGCGCTATTTTGCCAGACTAAAGAAGCGTTATAGCAAAGAGGGCAAGCGCCCATATTGCTATTTTTTCTTTTGTTATTCGAATATACATCATATCTATCCAATTAATCCTATTGTCTCTCATAATCATAAAACTATTGTTTCCTATAGAAGTCATTAAAACTATTTTTAAATCATATCCAGTATCTCTCCACGGATCGATGTCCGTTTCATAATATCTTCTTTATCTTTGAAAGGTCTTCCACGCATCACCTGGGCAACCTCTTTATTATCCATTCCCGGAAGCGTATTCAGTAATTTAATGGGAAGATGGTTAATATCAATTGGCACAGGGAGCCCGGTTATCGACCTGTGCCCGTGATCTGTAACGAGTATATCAAGGGAGCGGCCAGGATCAAGCCTAAGTGGAATTCCCACAAGCAGTGGATATGTGCCAAGCTGCCTTGCGAATGTTATTTTATCTAAAATTTCCGTCCTTACATCTTTAAGTATCGTCCCGGCAGGGATGACACGACGAAGCATGGGGAGGTCGATCTCGTTCCTGATCTTTTCTTTGTAGCAAAGGAATAACTCCTTATTCATCCAAACAGCTTCATCATGCCCCTCCATAGGGGTTCCTGCAAATGTCATGACCTGCCTGATATTTACCCTCCTGACCATAAGACCGCTATCGAGCACTTTTTTCAGGAATTGAAAATTCAGTTCAAATGTCTTTTTTGTTTCACCTTTCAGGCCATGAACAAAATTTATTCCAGGCAAAAGTTCCGGAAGACCTCCCGCCCCGCGTGCAGCCCCAACTTCATTTAAGAGTTTTATAGCTTCAAATACTTCATCAGGCATTGCCTTCAGGTCATTTGCACATATCACATCAGGGTCTGCACTTTCCATTCCAAGTGCGGCGACATCCCCTGATGTATGATATTTTACGATTATTTCTGCGATCTTTCGCGATTCATCGGGATATTTCGATATCGTTACGGGATTGGCATTATCCATATGCAGCACCTTAAGATCAGGAGCAACTGTGCGTATCCCTGTATAGAGTTCTTCCAAAGCGTCAGGGTCAGGGACACCGTTTTTTGACCGGTACATAAACAGATCGGGCTGTCTTCCTAACCTGAAATAGCGCCCTCCGTTCTCATAGAGTGCAGATACCTCTCTTAGAACATCGTTAATTTCTCGAAAATCCGGTTTTCCGTAGAATGGTTCTGTGCAGAAAGAACAGTGTGAATGGCGAGGGCAGCCCCGGTAAGTCTCAAGTTCGCATAAAACAAACGGATAATCAGGATGCTGGGTGATGATGAAAGCGCCCGATTCGGCCCATCTTCCTATCTCGCTTGTAGTGCGCATCCTGTGCTGGACAGATGCAGGGTCTTTGTGATCCATAAGATCGAAAACGAACGCTTCGATGTCTTTCTTTGCAAGCGTAATTCCGGGAACAGAAAAATCTTTTGCAGATGAGCCGCCTTCCTCGCCAAATCCTAACCTGATAGGCCCACCGATTATCTTTGTACCCTCAAGGTGCGATAATTCGCTGATCTCTTTCAGGGTGACAGGTGATGCTCTTAAATATTTCCCCGGAACTGTCATTCCTGCTATAATAACATAAAGATCAAATCGCAGAGGCTCCCTGCGTGTTCGGATCCGGTCTATTGTGCGATATGTGATATTGTCTTTTTGAACTCCTTTTTCGATGAGAGCGCCTGCTATATAACGTGGATAAGGAGCCATATACGGCGGAACGCCAAGGCATGCAGGTTCATCCACATACCCGTCAATTATGAGAACGCGCATAATGGGTGTTTTTGAGTTGTTTTAATTTTTGTTGGTATTTTGTCAGAATACAATATATTTGTTTCAACGCATAAGAAACCATAACAGTATGTCCAGCTACTAAAATGGATTTTAGAAGGAACAGAACAGGATATCAAATATCGCATCGAATTTTCAGAATATGTTTTTATTTATAAGCATAATAATTATTATTAATTACATTTAAAAAACTAATAACTAGTTATATAAACTAAAACACATAATAAATCGATTAATATTTATGGTCATACCCGCTTGCAAATTCAAAAAGGAGGAAAAATGGCATTAAAAAACGTTTGGCATGCCCTCAGAACAGCTGTTGGAATAACGATTCTGGTATTTTTATTATTAGTAATCGGTGCAGAGGCGGCACATTTTGACAATTATAAGAGTGAGATATTCCACGGCAAAGAAGCGGCTGCAAATGAAGTCCTGGTTAAGTTCCGAGCCCCGACGGCACAGGTTATCAGCAATGTGAAGATAAGAGAGGATGTGGATAAAACCGAATATGTGGGAAGTGCCAAAATAGTGCGTTTTCACTCAAAGAGCAAGAATATCACCACGCTAATAACTGAACTGTCCGCACGAAGTGATGTGGAATATGTCGAACCCAATTACATCGTTCATACCATGGCAACCCCAAACGATGACTACTTTAACCAACTCTGGGGGTTGCAAAACACAGGGCAGACCATTCTTGGTATTGCGGGCATGGCAGGAGCGGACATAAGTGCAACATCGGCCTGGGATGTTTCTACAGGCTCAAAAGCGAATGTGATTGCCGTCATCGACACGGGTATAGACTATACGCGTTCCGATCTGGCTGCCAACGTCTGGACAGCGCCGACTGCTTTTAACGTGACGATAGGTGGAGTTAAAATCAATTGTGCGGCCGGAAGTCATGGCTTTAATGCGATAACTCACACTTGCGACCCCCAGGATGATGAGGGGCATGGTACACATGTCTCAGGGACTATCGGAGCTGTAGGAAACAACAGCATGGGTGTTGTGGGAGTGAATTGGAATGCCAGCATTATGGGAGTAAAGTTCCTGGATGCAAGCGGCTCAGGATATGCATCTGATGCTATTGATGCTATTGAATTTGTGATCCAGACCAAGGCATTTTTCGGGGAAGCTGCTAACGTCCGCGTGCTGTCAAATAGCTGGGGAGGGGCAGGTTTTGACCAATCGCTTCTTGATGAAATCAAAAGAGCTAATTCTGCCGAGATGTTGTTTGTAGCCGCTGCGGGGAACTCGGGTTCAAACAATGATAATATTGCTTTTTACCCCTCTAACTACGATGCCTCCAGTGTAGTTGCAGTGACTGCAACTGACAACACCGATTCTTTAGCTTATTTCTCAAATTACGGTTCCACGACCGTGGATTTGGGTGCACCGGGTGTTTCTATTCTCTCTACATATCCAGGTGGATACGCTTATGACGATGGCACCTCCATGGCCACCCCGCACGTTTCAGGCGCAGCCATCTTAATACTGTCTAAATGCACCCTGAATACAGCTGAACTGAAGGCAAATATCCTCAATAACGTTGATCCCATATTTTCACTGGCCGGAAAAACAGTGACTGGTGGACGTCTAAATATAAATAAGGCCATCCGTGAATGCAGCTCTCGGCCTTCCATAACAGGATTTGCGCCAATATCGCCGGTAAACAATACCGGCGGTCAATCCCGAACCTTCAACATCACCGTTAACCAGACCGTGAACGTTACATGGTATATCAACGGAACACAGGTTCAGTTCAATGAAAGTGTTACCAACGCTAATTACACTAATACCAGTGCATCAGCAGGATTCTGGAACATAACTGCAATTGCAAATAATACCAACGATGTTGCTTCACAACAGTGGATCTGGAACGTGACAGCAGCAGCTACTCATTATAACCCACCTGACAGCGTCACGAACCTGAGAAACATAACGTATGCCACCACTCACATTAACTGGACCTGGACAGATCCAAAAAATGAGGGTTTTGCCAAAGTGATGGTCTATTTGGATGGAGTCTATAAGAACGATGTCTTAAAAGGGGTGCAGTATTACAACGCAACTGTATCTCCGGGAACATATACTATTGGTACAAGAACGGTGGATATTTATGGCAATATTAATACCACTATGAAGACGCATACAGCGACCACAATACTTCCTTCGGTAAGGTTCATTAACGGTACAGTAATGGACAGCATTACTAAAGAAATGCTCTCAGGAGTGACAGTATCAACCCCTGGAGCATCAACGACGAGTAATCAAACTGGATTCTATTCGCTGACCGTTGCTTCTGGTACATATCCCATTACAGCGGCCTACGATATCAGATATTATACGAATAGTTCGTTAACGATCTCAACAGTCGGTAGCGCAGTTGTGGTGCAGGATATTGAACTTATTAAGAAACCGACAGGCAATATTACAGGCACGGTAAAGCAAGTCTGAATAAGTATTGTATCCAGAATTAATTTCTTCTGCGCAAGATAGCCAAAAGGCTGACCAAACCAAGCCCCATGAGTGCTATTGTGAGCAACTCCGGGACTGGTGTTAGTGATTTTTGTGTTGGCTGTGTAGTCGGTTCAGCTGTTGGTCGTGACAAGCCTGTCGCTTGAATCCCGGCGGGCATCTGCCTAACTTCGCGGTATCTTGTTTCCGTATGGCTTCCTCTTAGTTCTGTTACAGTCCGGAAGAATGTTATGCTCTGAGGATTTGCGGAAATTGTCTCGTAGCGTTCAAAACCGATTGTTACTTCCCCATTTGCTGTAGTTACTTTCCATTTATATGGCGCATGTTTCTCTCCCCAGTCCATTCCCCACGGGGCAGCATCATAAGCATTTGTAACATCGCCGTAAGACAGTATATTAGAGATAGTCAGGTTTTTTTCAATGTCTATGTAATCGGGCACAGTGATACTATATTCTACTTCTTCTGCAGCTAAAGCCGCATTTGTCAAAGCTACTCCAAAATATAATAATAGAACAACCATTTTTATAAATTTCATATTCCATCTATCGGTTAGTAAAATATATTTATAACCACATCGTACATATATCTATCTTAATCTGCGTTCATCCTCTAACTTAATGCTAATTATCTTAATCTTGAAATGCCCTGCTTCACTTTGAGGATCAACTGGTCAGGAACACGATCAAGAAGTTCAGGAGAAGCATATACAGCTTTAATGAACGCCTGTGATGCTTTTTCGTAACTCTTAAGTTCATAATGCGTAAGTCCCATTCCATAATGAGCATCTGAAAAATCAGGATCGATATCCAGGGAGTTCCGGAATTCTTTTATTGCTTCATCATACATGCCCGACTCTAAGAAAAAATTCCCGATATTGGTATGGGCGGCAGGATAATTGGGATCAATACGAAGAGCCTCCCTGAACTCATTTATCGCTTCTGTATTTCTTCTTTGAAGAGCATATATCTCACCGAGAGTATTATGGGCTGGAGCATGTTCCGGATTTATCCTCAGGGCCTCATTAAGTTCAAAAAGCGCTTCCTCCAATCTCCCCGAGCATGTATAGATATTGCCAAGGTTGCAGTGTGCTTCCAGATATCCCGGATTTTGTCTTATAGCTTCTTTTAATTCCTTTTCAGCTTCATCTGTCAAACCCATTTTATAATAAGTTACCCCAAGGTTATTGTGGACTTCAATATAACCCGGATCAAGACGCAAAGCCTCTTGAAGCTCCTGTATTGATTTATCGAACATTCCTATTTTATCGTATGCAAGACCAAGGTTATTATGGATATTATGGTTCAATCCAATGCCTGACGTCAATTGGAAAAATGAGTAATATTCGGTCAAATATTGTGCGGTTTCTGTATCAAGAGTTGAAAGATCCCTGTCTTTTTTCAACTTCCAATTATTTTCGTTCTTGTCATAAATGCTTACATTTATTTCTTTGATCGAATCTATACTGAAATCAACAAATATCTTTGAATCCGGGGAAAAACTATCAATAACCAGGAAAACATGTTCTCCTGAACTTGCAGCTTTTACTTCGGGAACAAGACATTTTAACAGGATAAACCCAAGCTGTGTAATGGCTGCGCATGATGCCAGGAATTCCATTTCTTTTAGTTTTTCTTCCATTGGTATTTTTGACCTGGCAATGATAAAAAAGATGTCCTCGTTCTTGAGGTTAAGTCCGTTAACGAGCTGCTTTATCAGGTGTATGGGCGCATCTGGACGGTAAATGCTTTTTCCCTCAAGACGGAACATGAGATCCTTAAGTGATTTGATAAACCCATCCGTATCCCTGACCTGTGCTGCCTGGTTGGCTCTTTGCTTTATATTGTCAAAATCTATATCTTTAAATAATTTATTAAGCTGCGCGCTTATGTCTTCTATGTAATTCGCAGGATAGCCAAGATCACGAAGGCAATTATTTAACGAATTGTTCTCTGGTTCCATACTTTCAATACCCGGATGTATATTCGGGGTATATCGTTATCTGTTTTTCATCTGATAATATCTCTATTCCATCAACTATTGCATGAGCCCTAAAGAAAATAGTACTGCTCTTAGGCGCCTTCATCGTCTGGTTGAATTCCTGTGGGGTTTTTCCGGCCATAGATGGTGTATAGTTGGAATAATCAGTAATGTTCATATTCCCTTTCTTTAAATCCCATATCAAACCTGTTTTACTGATTTCCCCATTTGTTCCTCCTTCAACTTTCCATTTAATAACAAAATTTGTACTTTCGACCACTCTATTTGGAATGGAGGTTACAGTTATTGTCGCAGGAGAATAAACTGTTATAATTTTTTCAGTAGACCAATAGTTAACTCCATCGATTATAGCATGTGCCCGGAAATACTTAATTCCCGTTTCATTTATTATTACAGAGGTACTGAAATTAGCGGGAATTGTTCCATTCATGACCGGCGTAAGGTTGGGATAACTTGTAAGCGTTAAGGGCTCAACTCTGGATTGCGAACCATAGTGTATCGCAGTATGGGAGATAGTTTTTTCAGTAAGATTATTCACACCCCAGATTATATCAAAACTCTCTCCTGGAATTGCCGTAGCAGGCGCATTTAGGATCTCAACGCTCGGCTGCACAGCAGGAGTTGTGGGTATTGTCGTTGGCATTGGAGTTCCTGTTTGCTGTTGATCCACACAACCAGATGAGATCAATAATGAAATGATTACAATGAATATGTATGTCAATTTCCCACGAATCATAATTTACCTTTAAAAACATGAATTATCTAGAATAGTATATAAAGACATCTGTTCTCATTCCAATGAAATCCAATATGCTATACTAATGGATTGAATCGAAACATAAATGTATAAGTGCATCAATTTGATTTAATGATTATGAAGTTACTCGTAAGCCCAATCAATGTTGAAGAAGCGAAAATCTGCAAAT
Organism: Methanosarcinales archaeon; assembly: GCA_905339155.1. Classification (GTDB taxonomy): domain Archaea; phylum Halobacteriota; class Methanosarcinia; order Methanosarcinales; family Methanoperedenaceae; genus Methanoperedens. Next base: position 78,833 of record CAJPFJ010000058.1, on the reverse strand, counting down.
TAGGCGGCGCTGATATCATAGATGTAAAGAATCCGAAAGAAGGCTCACTTGGCGCAAATTTCCCGTGGATGATAAAGGCTGTGAAAATAGAGGCGGGCGTTGTACCTTTGAGCGCAACGATCGGTGATTTTAATTATAAGCCCGGAACAGCATCCCTGGCTGCGCTTGGGGCGGCCGTGGCCGGTGCAGATTATATCAAAGTTGGATTATATGATATCCAGACAAGAGAGCAAGCCATGGATATGCTTACAAATATCGTCCGTTCAGTAAAGGAATATGACAAAAATAAGAAAGTAGTGGCTTCAGGTTATTCTGATTACAAACGAATCAACTCTATTTCACCTTTTGAACTGCCAGCGATCGGTGAAATAGCAGGTGTAGATGTTGTAATGATGGATACGGGTATCAAGGATGGCCGCTCCACATTTGAATTCTTAACCAATGAAGAACTCAAAGGTTTCGTTTCAAGTTCAAGAGACCACGGGCTTGAGGCAGCCCTTGCAGGCACGATCAAATTTGAAGATATCCCGGCATTAAAAAGAATTTCCCCGGATATTATCGGGGTCAGAGGTTGCGTGTGCGGCGGAGACCGCAATTCTTCAATCAAGAAAGAGCTTGTTGAAAAATTAAGGGCCGAGATCAACAGGAAATGATCATAGGAGCATCATCTTTTGCAGGAACACTTCCTGAATTGGAGCCCGAAGTTGAATCTGTTGAACTGTATATTCCCAAACTTGAAGTTTATGAAGGAACAACGTTAATTAAATCCCGGATATGCAAACTAAAAGAAACGCTTTCATCATACGATCTATCAACTTCGATCCATGCCCCTTATTTTAGCGATGCGCCAAATTACCCGCGCGAACTTGTTGTTGACACTGCGGGATTGAATGATACAACAGAGAAGCTCATGAAAGAAAGTATCATGATCGCAGACGCTCTCGGATCAGGGATGGTAGTCATTCATCCGGGAAGGATAAATGGAAATAAAGAGAGAGCATTTGAGAACATGGTATCAGGATTATCCCGTCTTTCGAAATTTGCCGGGGATGTGAATGTTACACTTGGACTGGAAAATAAGGAAGGGACTGACCCAAATAATCTGTGCATCAGCGCAACTGAACTGATAACAGCTATCGAAGAGATAAGTTCATCTAATTTGAGGGCTACGTTTGATATCGGGCATGCCAACCTGACATGTAACGGAAACCAGGTGAAACTTCGGGAATTTGCCAGGGAACTAAGAAATCATGTAGAACATGTTCATATTCACGATAACCAGGGTTTTTTGACCGAGAAATTCTGGGGCGATCTTCATGGTGCGCCAGGGACAGGAGTTATTGACTTTTCTGTTTTAAAAGAACTCAGGTTTAATGGTGTGTATAATCTTGAGGTGTTCTCTATTGAAGATGTAAAGGTTGGAAAGAGGATGCTTTTAGGCTTATGATCATCGAATATTTTAAATATCATGTGTGTTTGAAGGAATAATAATGGGCAGGAAATTTTTTTAATACCACCCCCCCAACCTGCCCATTATTCGATTATCATCGATTTCATATCCGGATAGATAAGGCTTTTTAGCAACCAGTCGCAAGAACTGAAAAAACAATAGGATAGAGCAGGCCTGGATAGGATGTATGTGAAAATATTATTGAATTTGTTGCCTGCTCATACTAACAATGATTATAATTACTAATATACCCATCCGGTCAAAAAATGATTATCATGATGATAAAATAATCATTCAATTAACACTACTTCAACTTTCTCACCGGCATTTCGTCCTTCAATATTTTCCGGAATGATCACAAAACCATCAGCCTTAGAAACTGAACTTAAAATCCCTGCTCCCGTTGTTGCAAGTGGAATCGCCCTGCCATTATCTATTTTTACTCGTGCAAATGTTTTATACCCTGTCCTTCCAGCTATCTTTTCAGAGAGCTCTGCCTGCACAATCCTTTCTGGCTCATCCGGAATACGTCCGAGCCTTCGAAAGGCCGCCTTTCCATAGAAAAAAAGCGCCACTATACCCGCAACAGGATATCCCGGCATGCATAAAACTGGTTTGCCATTGATAATTCCAAGTGCTGTCGGCTTCCCTGGACTGATCCCGACGCCATGGACAAGGAGTTTTCCAATCGATTCAACAACTGCCGGAACAAAATCGCGTTTTCCCACTGAAGTCCCTCCGCTTGTTATTATCATATCGGCATCAAGGTTTGATGTAATAGCTTCGTTTATTTTTTCAGGAGAATCGGTCACAATGTCAAGCAGGCGCGGGATGCCACCCCATTTTCGTATATACATCGCAGACATCAATCCATTCGTTTCATAGACTTCTCCATCCTCCAGGTTTTTCTTCCATCTGGGCACAAGTTCCTCACCTGTTGGAATAATAACAACAACAGGCCTTTTAAAAACCTTGATATTCCCAATACCAAGGGATGCAAGAACAGCGATATCACAGGGACGAAGCAGGCACTCCCTGGTTATGATATTTTCACCTTTTTGTACATCCTCCCCTATTGCCCCAACGTTCTTGAGGGGATGGATTTGTGTAAATATCTCAACCTTATCCCCATAAAATACCGTATCTTCCATCATAACGACTGCATCCGACTTTTCTGGCATCGGTGAACCGGTATGTACGCGGATGCAGGCCCCCTTCTCCATAGTATTTGCTAACCTGAGCATAACAGGTGAACCGGTTCCTGCTCCGAGGGTTTCAGATGCCATGACTGCAAATCCATCCATTGCAGCCCGCCGGTAATGAGGCACATCAATTCCTGCAATAATATTTTCTGCAATTATCCTTCCATCGCATTCTTCGATGGGCAAGATTTCTATTTGTGAAAGAGGCTCAAATGAGTTGAGAAATAATTCCCTTGATTTTTGCGCATTTATTCTTTTCTTGAACATCTATCCACCTGACACAGGAGGGAAAATTGCGATCTCATCGCCCTCGCGCAAAGATTTATCCAACCCATCTGATCCAGGGAGATTTTCCCCATTTAGAAAAATATTAACATAGGGCTGTAATTTTCTATCCTTGAATAAAATCTTTTCAAGGCCTTTGAACTTTTCACAAATCTTTTCAAGTATCTCTCGTACAGTATCTCCTTCAATCCCAAGTTCACTTGTTTTTGTGAATTCCCTGAAATTTGCAAAGAATCTGACCTTGATTTTTGACATGAACCCAGAATGTTTTTCCAAAACCATAAATGCTATGAATAAGTTTATACTATCATGAGCCGGATGAATAAACGAAACTATGCTTTTTACATTGGTTTTTTTATAATAATAGCTCTTGCATTTTTCTTAAGACTTTACAGGCTTGATGAAAGGGTATTTCATCACGACGAGGCTGCTGTAGGTTATTTTACTTACAAGTTATTCACCCAGCATACCTATTCATACGATCCCTCGTTCCATGGGCCTTTCATGTATTATGTGACAGCGGAAATATTTAAAAGAATTGGCGATACTGATTATTCGGCGCGAATTCTCCCTGCAATTTTCGGGTCTGCTATGCTATTATTTTTGCTTCCATTAAGGAAATATATCGGGAAGATCGGATTGCTGGTCTGTGCTTTCTTCCTTGCATTATCGCCATCGTTTTTGTATTATTCCCGTTTTTACAGGGAAGACATATTCATATCCTTTTTTACCCTGTTATTATTGGTTTGTGCGATCAAATTTGTTGAGAATTATTCTAATATAAATTATTCAAATGATAAAAATATAACGATCCGAAATGTTTATTTATTTTCAACCATACTAATAATATTAATAATTATATTTATATGGATCATACCGGATTTACGCATTCGGATGTCATCGTTATTATCTTTAAACGGATTATATTTTGTTTCATTTGCATTAATTGTGTCGGTTATTATTATTCTCAAATTTGCCAGATATCCATTACTAAGATTTATTTACATTGTTATCGGGGCGCTGGCGCTGGCATCGCTGGCTGCGCTTAAAGAAAATGCGTATATAATAATGGCTTTAGGATTCTTTTTCCTGTTGCTTTTTGCCATAAGGGAAAAATGGTACAATGGTTTGATCGGAAAAATAAAACGTCTTGATAATAAACTTTTGGTTTTGTTTACGGAAAAGCTATTTTTCATTTTTATATTCATTGTCTTTTTCTCTTTATATTATACAGGAAATTTCCTTGACCTTTCCGGCATGAAAGATGCCTTCATGAAAGCGGTTTTGCACTGGTATGAGATGCATAAGATAGAACGTATGGGCGGCCCCTTCTTTTACTATCTGCCGATCATGGTCCTCTATGAACTCCCAATATTTATTTTTGGAGTTTTAGGAATTGCACATTATAGCTGTTGCGATAATAAGAAAATAAAGATATTGACAATTATTATAACCTACTGGATAATAGTTGATTTATTTTATCTCTTATTAAAAACATATCCGGCATCAAGCCTTCCAGTATCTTATCTACCAGCATCGATAATCTTTTTATTGCCATTGTTGGTATTTGCATTCTTAAGTGTATTGAAATCAAAAAATCTTCTTGTTGCTTTCCTGACATATTGGGCATTGACTAATTTCTTTATATATTCATATATCCAGGAAAAAGTACCCTGGCTTGTACTCAATCCCTTACTTCCTCTTGCATTAATTGCAGCGATCTACCTGAATGAAATTATTCCGGGCCTGGATTTAAATTCCCATAAAGGGATGATTCTTGTTGTAATTATTATCGTAACATCTTCTTTTTTCGTATATTCAAGCATAGAATTGAACTTTAAGCGTTATACAGATACCGCAGAACCTCTTATCCAGGCGGCTCAGCCTCCTCAGAAGTTCGCATTATTTCTCAGTAAAATAAATGAAATTTCATCACAGTATGAGGGTAATTCAACAAAAATACAGCTTACAGATGCTGATTTAGAAACCCAGTTCCTCTGGTACATGCGCCGTTTCAATAATGTTCAGTGGAAGGTCGATATCAATTCCACTCTCGACGCACCGTTGATAATCGCTCATCAGGGCGATGAAGCTGAAAATGAAGCTGAAATTGTAAAGCGCCGCCTTCGCACGGATTATGAGAGACTTAATAGTTCAAAGATGTCATGGTACTGGTTCAAAGAGTCAGATATTACCATTGATTATATACTATACAGGAAGATGGATCGTGAGCCGTCAGAATACAGGGTAGTGCTTTTTTATAAGCCAAAATACCAGGATAGTTAATAATGTGTGGAAACATGAAATTTTGGAGATAATATGAAAAAAGTTCTCATTGTTGTGGATATGATAAATGATTTTGTCACAGGGAAATTTGGAAGTGAACGAGCCCGGAATATAGTCCCGAATGTTTGTGCTCTTGTAACCAAAGCACGTAAACATGGAGTTCCGGTAATATTTTTATGCGATGCACATAATGCAACCGATAGGGAACTGGGTATCTGGGGGGAACATGCTATGAAAGGAAGCAAGGGTTCTGAAATAATTCCAGAGCTCAAACCTGAAAAAAATGATATTGTTATAGAAAAACAATGGTACAGCGCTTTTGTGGATACACAACTTCCTGAAATATTAACACAAATGAATGTTGATACGTTGATTTTTACAGGTGTGAGCACAGACATCTGCGTCCAGAATAATGTTGCTTCGGCATATTTTTCAGGATATAATACAATCGTCCCCCGTGACTGTACTGCTTCGATAGATGAAGAGTCTTATGAATACTCCCTGAAATATATGAAAAATATTTTCGGTACGGAAATTTCATCATCTGATAGGGTTTTTTAATGGTTTTAATGATCTCCGGGATCGATGAAGCTGGAAAAGGCCCGGTTCTTGGACCAATGTGCGTTGCTGGAATACTGCTTGATAGAACAAAAAGAAATGAACTTTTAAGAATCGGCGTTAAAGATTCTAAACAATTGACCCCAAAAAAACGTGAAGTTCTGGCCGGGGAAATTAAGAACATGGCTGAAAAATATTTTATCCTTGAGGTGACACCTTTACAGATAGATGAACTCAGGAAGATAATGACAATGAATGAAATAATGGTAATATGCTTTGCCAAAGTCCTTGAAGAATTAAGACCGGATCATGCTTTTGTAGATGCTGCGGATGTAATTGCGAACCGATTTGGTGAAAATATCAGGATGAAATATCCAGGGGAAATAATGATAACTTCCGAACATAAAGCGGATGTTAAATACCCGATCGTATCGGCTGCTTCTATACTTGCAAAAGTCCAGAGGGATTGGCTTGTACAACAACTGGAAGATGAACTTGGAATGGAAATAGGAAGCGGTTACCCTGCTGACCCGAAAACTATCGGATTCCTTGAACAATGGGTAAAAGACCATAATTCTCTTCCTTCCTTTGCCCGTAGTTCCTGGGAGACTTCAAAAAATATTTTGGAAAAATTCGATAGAAACCAGAAAACATTATTTCAATACGATCTATGAAACAAGCCTTTCGATAAGCTTTCTTCCTTCCTCGTTCTTGAAAATCGGTAGGTTCCAATCCTGTATTATTCTTTTCCTTTGCGTTTTAACTTCCTCTTGTTTTAATGGATTAAAACCCGTTTTTTCACGCGATTCCCTGTAGATCATTATGCCGCATCGTTGCCAGACTGGCGTTTCTGCAAGATTTATTCCATGCCGGAATACCAGCTCATGTATCTGGCTTGCTTTCATATTTTTCAGGCTCATCGCAGTTTCATTTTCGCTCATTCCGGATTTTAACAGCGTGTAATATCCGTAGGAACTAACATGATTTCTCCATGTCTCAGCCTGCCTCCATAAAAGATATTTATAAATGTCTTCTTTTCCAAGAAGAACAATCCTTGAATCAAAGGATACAGGTTTTTCAAGCCTCAACCGGATTGTAAGCGCTGATGAAACAAATGCCGGGATAATGGAATCAATTTTCTCGACCCTGTTGTTATAAGGCATCTCATGAAAAAATAATGAGACCTCATCTGAGAACGTGAATGCAAAAAGTGGATTCAGGCCGCTTTCCTTAAAAAATAATTCAACTGAATCTGCCATTGCATGGGCAAATCTTTCATCATATGGTTTTAGGAGCCCGAGTGAATCCAGCGCGCGACGAAAACCCCTGCCATCGATCCTTACAGCAAAAGGAGGGAACACCTTGAGGTGGGAATATATTTCCCTTTCTTTCATTTCATTTTCTGAAAAATCATCATTCAAGATTTATTATTGTTCCTCGTCTTCGATATTATACTCTTCAGTAACCTCTTCGGGTTTCTTGAACTGGTCTTTGACATGCCTTATGAGAATAACATCGGCAATAGCTGTAACCCACCTGAACGGGACGACTACACCTTTACTTCCCGAATCAAACATATTGGGATTTAATTTTGTGGCCGCAAGACCCGTAGCTTTTTTCTCGTTCACTTCAAGCACGACATCGTTTACTTTTCCAATATATACTCCCTTTTCTGTGTAAATATTTAATCCAAATAGCGTTGAAACCTCAGCCTGCATATTATCACCTTATCTGAATATGAATGATATCAATATAAACTTTATTGAACCTTTTTTGCGAAGTTTAATATTCCCGGATGATGATTTAGGCTGCAATGTTAACAACTGATGATATTAAAATACTTATTAAAAAATATGCGCTGCAGAATGCCGTAAAATATAACAAGTTGCCGCAGGCTGGTTCTGTAATGGGCAAGGTAATGTCAGCCCCGGAACTCCGGACAAGGGCAAAAGAAGTAAATTCGCTAGTGTCAGACGTGCTTGATGAGATAAACCAGATGTCTCCTGATTCATGGGAGCAGGAATTGAACCGGCTCGCACCTGAACTCATTGCAGAACTCAAGGAAAAGAAAGAGCCGGAAAAAGGCCTTCCAACTCTTGATATTAAAGGATATCTTGTGATGAGGTTCGCGCCAAATCCCAACGGGCCGCCTACTATAGGGAGTTCACGGGGGATCGTTGTGAACTCGGAATACACGAAAAAATATAATGGCAAGTTCATCATTCGCTTCGATGACACTGATCCTGCGACAAAGCGCCCCATGCTTGAAGCTTACGACTGGTATCTTGACGACTGTGAATGGCTTGGGGCTCATCCTGATGAGGTTGTAATAGCCTCTGACAGGATCCCGAAATATTATGAAGTAGCTGAACAACTTATTAAGAAAGGGGATGCATACGTTTGTTTCTGCGAACAGGAAGACTTCAAGGCGCTAAAAGATATAAAGAAAGCCTGTCAGCACAGGGAACAGGATGTGGAAGAGAATCTTGCCTCATGGAAAAAGATGCTGTCCGGTCAATTCAAAGAGCAGGAAGCAGTGCTTCGCATCAAGACCGATATTGCGCATAAAGATCCGGCAATAAGGGACTGGGTTGCCTTTCGTATCGTCAAGTCGCCGCACCCAAGACCCGAAGTTGCGGACAAATATAATGTCTGGCCGCTCCTTGATTTTGAGAGCGCCGTGGAAGACCATCTCCTGGGTACGACCCTTATTATCCGGGGTAAGGATCTCACGGATAGCGAGACACGCCAGCGATATGTTTATAAATTCATGGGCTGGAAGTACCCGGAAACCATGCACTGGGGACGCGTGCAGATACACGAGTTCGGGAAATTAAGCACCAGCGGCCTGAAAAAGGCGATAGCTGACGGTACATATACAGGATGGGATGACCCGCGCTTGCCCACGATAAGAGCATTGAGGAGGCGCGGCATACGATCAGAAGCTCTAAGGAAATTCATGATAGACCTTGGTCTTGGTGAAACTGATATCAGCTTAAGCCTTGATACTTTGTATGCAGAGAACCGAAAAATTGTTGATCCGATAGCAAACAGATATTTTTTCGTATGGAATCCTGTTGAACTGGAAGTTGAGGGCGCAGAACCAAAAGTCGCAAAAGCGCCGCTTCATCCTTCGCGGGGCCCGATGAGAGAGATCCCCGCAGGAACAAAAGTGTTTATCTGCCAGAGCGATGTGGAAAACCTGAAAGAAGGTGAGAAATTGCGTTTGAAGGACCTTTACAATATCCAGGTTACAGGATTATCGCCGCTATCAGCCAAATTCATCGGCACTGATATGGATCTTGTCAAGAAGGAGAAAGCACGCATCATCCACTGGGCTCCTGATGATGGCCAAAAGGTGCGGGTTCTTTCACCGGACGGCGAATATTCAGGAATTGGCGAGCGCGGGATAGAGAAAGAGCTGGATAAAGTGGTGCAGTTTGAGAGATTCGGTTTCGTAAGGATCGATAGAGTTAGCGGTGATGAGATAGTGGCGTATTATACGCATAAGTGAAAAAAGAGTCGATTTGCGGAGATATTGATATTTTGACTTTTTGGGTAGGTTATAAAATAAATGCAGCACTTTTTTTGATTGAAAAAGTATATCTGTTAAGAAGTCTTAATTTATGTGTTAACACAAATCAGTGTTATGAAACCAAAAGAGTGGAGGCAAAAAAACATGACAAAATATATAGTAGAATCACCGCACACTTCCGAAGAGTGTTTGCAGGCACTTGATGAATTGCTTGAGAAAGGGGAGGACACACTTAAAAAATTCGCTTTCGGCTGTAAATCTGGAGAACATACAGGCTGGGCTTATCAAGATGCAGATAGTGAAAAAGAAGCATTGGAATTAGTGCCGGAATTTTTAAGGGATAAAGCATGTGCCCATGAAGTCAGCATGTTTACTCCAGAAGAAATAAAAGCGGCACATGAGGAAGCATAACAAAAAGAATCTTTTTTTTAATTTCTTTTTTTTTCTTAATTTTATTTCATTGGATTAATAATACTAAGTCTTTTTGATGAATGCAAGATGAAGGGCTACCTGCTTGCATGGACAGGTGGAATCCGATCACGCCAAGGCATTGCTTGTTCAAGCGAACTTGCCAGACGAATCAGTGCGCCTTCCTCTCCGAACCTGGCCATGAACTGTACCCCTATCGGCAAACCTGATTGGCTATGTCCAAGGGGCAACGTTATGGCTGGTTGTCCGGTCACATTGGCAGCTGGGGTGTTGACTCGGATTTCATCGCACAGACGCATATACCCGACATAGTCGATGTCTATCCCCATTTTCGTGTACTTGCCAAGTGGCTCTGGTAATTTGACTAATGTAGGTGTGAGCAGCATATCGTATTGTTCGAAGAATCTCCCAAAGGTTCGTCGGAACTTGTTCAAGGCAAATTCAGTCATCATCATATCAGCCCCCGTAAGACCTTTGGAGTATTTGTAAAGACCTTGATAGAGCTCTGGATTATTATGGGAAGGCATTAAAATTATTCGAAGATATAGGAATTAGAGCAAAAGAAGCACTAATTTTAATGGAAATCGGTAATATTTTTATCACTAAAGGTGAGAAAGAGGCTGCATTAGATTATTTTATAGAAGCGCAGGGACTTGCAATTGGCGCTTCGATTTTTGAAGAAATAAATAATGAGATAAATAAGTTGTTAGATATAAAATAATAATCGGGGCATATATATAAATGCTAGAGTACTACATGGCAGCATAGAAAGGAGAGATTTTCAAGAAACGTTTTGTTTGTATCATTAGTTCTCATACGGTTCATCCGATGAAAAAACTTATATGGCATGGAATGCCATATAAATTAGATCAAACTTGAAAGTAAGTGTACTAATCGAGCCATATAAAGATATGATAGACATTCATCTTGAAAAGGTCGATAATGCATTGTATGAAAATCTGAAATTTGGGATCAATTATCGTGTCTTTGTTAACGATGAGTGGATACCTATCGTGCGATATGACAATCACCTTCATAAGAAGAAATCTGGAAAACATCTGCACAGAATTGACAGGGATTGGGAATCTCCCGATATCATAAATATGACACTTACAGAGGCAAGAAAGTTTGTCGAAGAACTTGGACGTGAACTACGAGTAATGGTTGTGAAAAGTTATGAAAATAAGAATAATCTGTGAAAAAGAAATTGATACAGAAATCAATGAAATCTTAGGCAATGCTGAAAAAGGTATTGTAAAGGACGATGACACCCTATTGCTGACACCACATCAGGCAGCAGGATTATTCACACCCAGAAGACTTGAACTGCTTCATCATATCGCAAAAAATCCTCATATCAATGTAAGTGAAATTGCAGAAATTTTGCATAGAGATTGGAAATCAGTATTAAGAGACTTAAAATACCTGGAAGGTTTTGGATTAGTAGAACTTGTTAAAGAAGGGAGACACAGGATGGTAGACATAGTTTCTACAGAACAGGTAATGGCGTTCACATAATTTGCCTGCGGTACAGGTTCTTGATGTTCCGCTGCCAGGGCTCATCCATTACGCATAAGTGAAAAAAAAGTGCATACTTATGTATGTTATTGTGCTTTTTGTTTAACATTGCTGCATTGGGGCACCATCCCAGCCGTATCCGTAATCTCCTGAAAGCGCTCATTTAAGGTTCTCCTTTATTGTCTTTACAAACTCCTCAGGGTTTTGGGTAGTAAGTACCAACCGTCTGAAGAAGCCACTTCTTTTTTCAATCTCAACTGCACTCTTGCGCATGCTGACAAAAGCAAGCCCCCTTCCCCACAGACGGACGCCCCAGCCCACATACCAGGGAATATTAGATATTATTTTTATTTCTTTGATTTCTGAGAACGTGACGCCATATTTAAACGGAGGCATTACAGCCTCCACACTATTGTTCGTTATCCTGAATTTCATGCTGAAAAAGCCCCACATAATGAGGCCATAGATGTAGGCGGCAAAAAGCAGGGCGACCTGAGCCTGCTCAGGGGCCTTATTGGAACCAACTAAATGCCCGAAAAATGCAAAAAAAGATGAAAGAGCCAGCACAAAAAAGCCCAGAGTAATTATCGCTTTAATCGAATTGCTGTAAGGCGCACTTTCTTCATAAACAATGCCTTCCGAAATTCCATTTTTAATTGCATATTTCTGCTTCATTTGCCACCTGCCTTTAAATAAAAAGATATTTTATCCATTATAAGAGTCTTCCTGTTTTTCCGCTCACAATTGCTCTTAGGCTAGCTTCGGATTTATCGAATAAGATAAAAACAACACAAGATTAATTATCCCGAAGTGATCCCCGCTTTTAATGTTATCTCTGGCTTTGGCTATCAGCTCGCTTGGATTTTTCTTATGGCAAAACCTATTACCTACCAGAACAATAAAAACCCGCGAGGCAAGACAATGAAAGAAATACTTGAAATCCTTGAAAACGACCCTAAAATAAAGCCAAAAGAAATTGCAACAATGACAGGGCTTACGGAAGCACAGGTTGCCTCAAAGATCAAGGAAATGGAAAAAAATGGAATTATCCGAAAATACAAAACAGTAATTGATTGGGAAAAAGCAGGAGAAGAATATGTATATGCCATTATCGAGCTAAAAATTGTTTTACGCTCAAGGACAGGATATGATACTATCGCAGAGCGAATAGCCAAATTCCCGGAAGTTGTATCTGTCCGTCTTATCTCCGGAGGACATGACCTCTCACTTACAGTGCGCGGAAAGTCCATGAAAGATGTTGCATTTTTCGTTGCAGAAAAAATAGCTACCCTTGAACAGGTGCAGGGAACTGTTACACATTTTGTGTTGAGAACATACAAGCAGGATGGGGATATCCTGTTTGAGAAAGAGAGGTCTGAGCGACTGCCGGTGTCGCCGTAGTGATACTTATGACGGGAAAATTCGTCGCAAAAGCCGTAGATAATATCCCCCCATCCGGTATCAGGAAATTCTTTGACCTTGTGCTTGAGATGGAAGGGGTAATATCACTCGGGGTTGGTGAGCCTGATTTCGTTACGCCCTGGCATATCAGGGAGGCGTGCATATATTCTCTTGAGAAAGGATTTACATCCTATACTTCTAATCCCGGCCTTCTTGAATTAAGGGAATTGATCTCGAAAAGTTATAAGAAAGATTATAATGTTGATTACAACCCGCTAAATGAGGTACTGGTTACAACAGGGGTGAGTGAGGCCGCAGACCTTGCTTTCAGGGCAATAATAAATCCGGGGGATGAAGTGATCGTCCCGGAACCGGGTTATGTTTCCTATAAACCAAGCGTTTCCCTCGCTGGCGGGATACCCGTTCCTGTTAGGACTAACAGGGAAAATGAGTTCAGGGTCACACCGGAGCAGATAGAGAAGAGCATAACAAAGAAAACAAAAGCGCTTGTGCTAAGCTATCCAAATAATCCTACCGGTGCGGTTTTGAGGAAAAAAGACCTTGAGGAGATAGCTGTGCTGGTCAATGAACACGATCTTGCCGTGATCTCGGATGAAGTATATTGCAAATTAACATTTGAAGGCTCACATACGTGTTTTTCATCAATTCCAGGAATGAAAGAAAGAACGATAATATTGAACGGGTTTTCAAAATCCCATGCCATGACAGGCTTGCGTATCGGGTTTGCGACAGGCTGCGAAGAATTGGTCGGCGCTATGACCAAGATCCACCAGTATGCGATGCTCTGCGCGCCGATAACTGCACAAATGGGCGCTATTGACGCCCTGAAAAACGGCAACGGTGAAATGGAAAAGATGATAAGGGAATATGACCGAAGGCGCCGCATCATCGTGGATGGATTAAATAAACTTGCTCTTGATTGTTTTGAACCCAAAGGGGCATTCTATGCATTCCCTAGCATCAAAAGCACTGGCATGACATCGGAGGAGTTCGCAGGCGGACTCCTTAAAGAAGAGAAAGTTGCGGTAGTGCCGGGGAATGTATTCGGGGATTGTGGTGAGGGGCATCTTCGATGTTCATATGCAACATCGCGCGAGCAGCTTGTTGAAGCCCTGGGCAGGATAGAATCTTATCTGGATAAGATCAGTTGCAAAATTCCTGCCAGATCGAAATTCAAGAAAATCTTGTAATTCAATCTAATAAATCGAAAATTATTTACATGAGTATCACCATGATACTTGTGGTATAGCGTTCAGTTTTTCCCTAAGAAGAAAAATCTGAATATAAATTCAAAAAGAGGAGGTTAATTAAATGAAGAAATATGTATTTGTTTTAGTTGCAATGTTTATTCTGAGTATCTTTGTAGGCGTTGCATCAAGCAGTGAGCCAGCAACATCATCGGTAACACTAACATCATCAGTCACATCAACAATGACAATAACACCAACGACAACACCGATAAGTGTGGATCAGCCAAGCACATTCACCAAACTTGAAATTTCACCAAGCAATGCTAATTTCAGATTGAAGCCTGGTGAGAGTAAGGAAATAACAGTTACCGTTAAAAACAAGGACAATATAACTGTAAGTGTTAAGCCTAACATCATCAACCCGCCCTATGGTGGACCTGTAATAGATAAGGAGTGGATAGAGGTTACACCAAACAGTGCCGAAATATCCGAAGGGAGCAGCCAGATGTTTAAAATAAAAGCGTCAGTGCCAAAAGATGCTTTTATAGGATATTACAATTCCCAGATTGCTTTTACTGACGAGGTATTACCTACACCTTATCCTGAACCTTTTCCCATTTATGTCCACTATTTTAGCCTTTCCATTGATGTCTGGACACCCCCAATGATTCTGATATCGCCACAGAATATAAATGACCAGCTTGAAGCCATGAAAGAGTATGATTATGAAATAAAATTGAAAAATGAGGGAAACAAAGAAATAGATATAAATCCGAGTGTGGGCAGCGATGGATATATGGGCCCTTATGGAATGCTTCCAGCTTTAACTGAAGCTGATATAACTGTAAGAGGACCATACAATATTCCGGCAAACGCTACGGAAATAGTACAGGTTCATGTTAAAGTGCCTGATTCCAGTGGATATTATAATGGTTACATAAACCTCGGCATAGATGATCCATCAGTACCTGACGGGGGAAGAGTAACCCTTAACTTCAATATATGGAAGCAGCCAACTGACCCTTTCATCAAGAAGTTCAGTTTGGAAAAAGATTCACCTATTACTATAGAGATAACCTCGAGTTCCTTTGGAATGTATCCAGCTGGTAAGGAGAAAAACAATCCATCATTCGAAACTATCCTTTCAGGTCCTAATGGAATATCAAATCTAGAAGTCAGTAAGAAAGTGATAAAAGGAAGTGTGAGTATGGGAGGAGAAATTCCACCATGGGAGATCGATGGTAATAGTATATATCAGGAAATGGGAAACCAGTATATAGAGACTTATACTGTTAGAGGCACTATAGGAGAATATATACTTTCGATCCTGCCCAGAAATACTCCAGGGTTCGAATATTCAATAACTATTGGGGGGACTCCATTGGAGCACATGATAAACTAACATAAACAGAAGCTTACCAAAAAGAAGAAGAATAAGATAGAGAATTGTTTGAACAGGTGCCAATAGATGTGAAAGTCTATTGGTTTCTTTATTTTTCTCGCAAGTATGTTGTTATATAGGCTAAGATTTCGCAATATTTAAATAGAGGAAACACCCTTCCGCTTCCGCGCGTTGAGAGCGCAAACAATATTTACAATGTAGAAGAAGAGACCTCTTGTTACTGGTTCTTCTTCAAAAAACCAACTTGGAGGAACATGAATCTTAGACAACCAAATGCAAATGAAGCGACACAGACCTATAATCGCTCAAAGAGCGTATCCCCGATGTCAGGGATATGCACACGGTGTCTTGACGGATGCCGCGGGAATTGCGAAATCTTCAAATCCTCATTCAGAGGCCGAGAAGTCATATATCCCGGTCCATTCGGGAATATAACAGCAGGCGCAGACAAAAATTACCCTATAGATTACTCGCATCTGAACATACAGGGCTATGCAGTAGGCGCATGGGGACTGCCGGAAGGAGAAGAGGCAAATCCGGATACCGCCAGATTCCCAATTGTCAATACCGAGACCGAATACGGCTGGGATAAGAAAGTAAGGATGAAAGTCCCGATTTTCACAGGAGCGCTTGGCTCAACAGAGATCGCACGCAAAAACTGGGAACATTTCGCAGTTGGCGCAGCGATCTCAGGGATCACCCTTGTATGCGGTGAGAACGTATGCGGTATCGACCCTGGGCTTGTTCTTGACAGCAACAAGAAGATCAAACAATCACCTGAGATGGACCGCAGAATTACAACCTATAATAAATATCATGAAGGCTTTGGCGAAATCCTTGTGCAGATGAATGTTGAAGATACCAGGCTTGGAGTTGCCGAATATGTATCCTCAAAGCACAACCTCGATACCATTGAGTTAAAATGGGGACAGGGCGCAAAATGCATTGGCGGAGAGATCAAGGTCAATACAATCGAACGCGCAATTGAACTTAAGAGACGCGGATATATAGTTACTCCGGACCCGGAAGACCACGCAATAAAGGCTGCATATAAGGATGGGGCAATAAAAGAATTCGAGAGACATTCAAGACTCGGATTTGTCACAAAAGATGGATTCTTTGAAGAAGTAGACCGTCTCCGTGACCTTGGTTTCAAGAGAGTCACACTCAAGACCGGGGCCTATTCCATGGTTGAAGTTGCAATGGCAATTAAATACTGCTCGGAAGCAAAGATCGATCTGCTCACAATAGATGGCGCACCCGGCGGAACAGGCATGAGCCCATGGCCAATGATGGAAGAATGGGGTATCCCGACATTCTATCTCCAGTCCCTTGTCTATGAGTTCGCAGAAAAGATGAGCAAGAAAGGCATGAGAATACCCGATCTTGCAATGGCAGGCGGCTTCTCAAGCGAAGACGGTGTTTACAAGGCACTGGCAATGGGAGCACCATACTTCAAGGCAGTATGCATGGGAAGAGCCCTCATGATACCGGGATTCGTAGGGAAGAATATTGGACAGTGGATAAAAGATGGCGACCTGCCCAAGACCGTTTCCGAATTCGGAAGCAGGCCGGAAGAGATCTTCGTTTGCTATGAAGAACTCGCAGATCGCTTCGGTGAGGATATAAAGAATATCCCGCTGGGCGCAATTGGCGTCTACACCTATGCCCAGAAATTCAGGACAGGCTTGCAGCAACTGATGGCAGGCTCACGAAGATTCAATGTATCAACTATCGGGCGCCAGGATGTAATGGCACTGACTGAGGACGCATCAAAAGTTTCCGGCATTCCATATGTGATGAATGCATATCGAGAAGTTGCAGAAGCAATTCTGGATGAATAAAAGACCTCTGGATTGAACCAGGGGATAAGTAACCGCAGATAGATTTTTTTCTTCTATCTGCGGTGAATATTTTTTATCAGTCAAAATTCTCCCATCCAGATAGCAGACTATCCTGATACACATATACGACTATCGCTCGCGGCAGTTAAACATTTCTTTCATGTCATAAAATGTCTTGCAGAAGAAATTGCAGGCAGAACTCAATTCTTTTTTCCCTTTATCAGTTAAAGAATAGTATTTATTCTCATCAGATTCTATCAAGCCCTTATCCTTAAGCTCTTTTAATGCAGGATATAGTGTCCCAGGGCTTGGCTTTGTGCTTCTTCTTATTTCCAGTTCCCTGGATATCTCGGCCCCATTCATCTTCTTATTTCTTAATATCCACAGTATCAGGTAGGACAAAAACCCTTTCATATCGCAGCAATTCATGAATATTATATTGGGTACTATGTATAAGAAGGTTGGTTTATATCGGATAACCGATACAGTTAAATATTCAAACATCTTATTATCGTATATCCGATATCACGGAGGAGGTGAAATGAAATGAAAACCAAGGAATTCAAGGTAACAAGTGAAGGAAAGGAGATCGCAACCATCGAATGTACAGATAACGGATTCAACGTAAAATGTACAGAAGAATGCGCTAAAATGTACAAAAGTTTCAAAGGATGCTGCTGATGCAGCATCTTTTGTTCATAAGTTAAGATCAAGTGATAAATCCCAGCAACATCCTCACATCTCCCGGCGGATAACCCGAATAAGTCTTACTGAAATAACCAAAAACTTCAACAGAATCCTCAATAAAACCGTTGATCTTCATTCCCCAATCCTTTATTTCATTGCTTCTATCTCTTTCAAATTTTCCGAGTTTTCCATTGATTTTATTCCTGTCCCCTATCCATCTGATATACACAAAATCAGCGGTTACTGTATTCATTTCAGGCATCCATGGATGGTCTATCAACGCAAGTGCGACTCCATTGTCCCTGAGCATATCATAGAATTTCCCATCAAGCCACTTTTTATTCCTGACTTCCACCGCATATCGGCATCTTCGTGGCAATCCTTCAAGGAAATCCTTCAATATTTCATACTTCTCAGGTTTAAAACCGGGAGGCAACTGCAAAAGCAAAGGTCCCAGCTTATCTTCGAGCAATGACATATGTTCAATAAAGACATCAAGCTCTTCTTTACAATCCTGGAGCATTTTAATATGTGTAATTTTGCGGGGAAATTTAGCGCAAAATTTAAAATCATCAGGCACCTCTTCCTTCCATTTTCTTACAGTATCCCTGGAAGGAATCCTATAAAAAGTGTTGTCTATTTCAACGGTATCAAAATTCCTTGCATATTCAGCAAGCAACTCCTGCGTTCCTTCGGGATAAAAATTCCCTTTCCAGAAATCATAACTCCACCCAATAGTGCCTATATGCATTTTTTTCACATCAATCACTTCCTTTGAATAATAGCCAGTTCTTCTCACCTGCTTTCTTGAATTTTACAAGCACATACCTTCCTTCCATCTTTTCTCCCTTAACAATGAACTCGATCTTGTCCTCTTTCCAGTAAATGGTTTCATAAAATCCTTTATCCCATATCTTTACCGTTCCTGCCCCGTACTGTCCTTGCGGGATCGCTCCTTCAAATTTACCATATTCAAGAGGATGATCTTCTACCTGGACAGCAAGCCTCCGGTCACCGCTTGTTTCCGGAGGACCTTTGGGAACGGCCCAGCTCTTTAAAACTCCATCCTTTTCCAGTCTCAGATCGTAATGGAGCCTGCGGGCATGATGCTCCTGTACAACAAAGGATTTTCCGGTACCCCTTTCATGCGACATTTGAGGCTCAGGTGTCCTGCTAAAATCCCTTTTTTCCGTGTAATCTGAAACAACAGGTCTTATCTGGTCTATCGTACATTCCAGGGGTTCTTTATCTTCTCTCAAGCTTTTAAACACAGGAATACGAAGCTTTTCGTCTTCCGTTATTGATTGGTAACCTATTTTACACACAATATCGGGTCTTAACCAGGTAATTTCCCTGTCATTATCCACCCCGGGAAGTGTTTCTTCCTCTACCTTATGTTTATCCAGGGACAGCTTTAGATTTTCCATATATTCCCGGGAAAAACCCGTACCAACTTTACCAATAAAGACCGGTCCTGCTTTATCATACAATCCAAGGATCAATGATCCAAAGGTCTTCTCCCTGTTTCCTTCACCATCCGTATAACCGAAAATGACGCAATCACATGTCTTTACCGGCTTAATTTTGAGCCAGTTATTGCTCCTTTTTCCCGGTTCGTATGGACTCTGCTTCTTTTTGGCTATAATACCCTCAAGCCCTTTTTCCAGGGCTGCCCCATAATAAGCTTCTCCGGTTTCTTCAACAAATAAAGACAGGACAACGAAATTTCCTTCTTTTACAGAATTTTTTAATAACCTCTTTCTCTCCGTAAGAGGTATATCTGAGACCTCCTTTCCATCCTTTTCCAGGATATCAAATATTATATAGGTTGCAGGAAATTTGCCCGCCAGATACATTATTTCACGCGGATTGGTATTTTGCATTCTCTGGATGAGGGATTGGAAGTCAGCTCTCCCATCCTTCATAATAATTATTTCCCCATCAAGCACTATATTCCCTGTCAAATCCTTCAGTTCGGAAAGTTCAGGAAAATTACCTATCAGTTCCTTCTGTTTTCTGCTCCTGATACTGAGTTCTTCATTAACATAACTGATAGCCCTTATGCCATCCCATTTTACTTCAAAGATCCAGTCACTGGACGAAAATGGCGATTCTGCCAGTCGGGCAAGCATTGGTTTATAATCTTTCATAAAACTCCGTGGGGTGCAGGGGTGTCGGAAACCACACTTTTCAGAGTGTGGAGGAGCGTACCCCGCCTCAAATTCGCTATTAACAACGTATCAGCAGTTTCTAATAAAGTGAGTTCTTTTGCTTTAGCCGATGCATGAATTTTTGTTCCATCAAGTTTTCTCAATTCGAAATAACCTGTTTTTCTTCTTCCGAATACAAAACATTCGATCTTATTCCAGAGAACTTTATCAAATCTCTGGAATCCATGAATGATCCGAGCAGCCGTATTCTTGATGTGGCTTCTATCGCCTTTGAACAATTTACGGTTGCATTTCCTGACCTGTTGTATTATGAAATATGAGGTACTTCTTTCTTGTATAGTTCCCCCTGCAATTACAAAAGCATCAGTATTGTGAGATTTATCAAGGCAGAGAGTGATTCTGTCAAATTTTGTGATATATCCATAAGTGTGATTTACAATATTTCCTGCATCTCTCAACATATTAACCAGCTTCCATCTTACGATTAACATGAAAGTTTCGGGTTTGAAACCTGTTGGTACTTTAATATCCAATTTAAGTTTGCCTTTTGTGACCTTTTCATGACAGGTCTGGCACAAAGTTAAGAGGTTATCAGGAGCATCCCCACCAATTTGTCTTGAAACAATATGATGGGTTTGAAGTATTGGGTCTTTTGATTTCCCTTTACATGCTTTACAGGTATGGTTATCTCGATGAAGCACATATTCTCTGGCATTCCAGCTATCTTTCTGCACTCCGTTCTGGTATTCTGTCCCGGATATTTCAGGATTCTTGATCTTCTGGATATCAAATGCGGCTACCTCAATAACGGTCTTTGTTATCGGAAGAAGTTCTTTTACTTTGTTAATTAACTTGATATGACTATCAAGTTTATGTTGGATTGATGGCGCTAACCAACCTTCTGGTTTTTTCCTATTAAGGAATCTTGGCGCTCTATACCATGTTTTGCGGTTACGTCTTGATCTGCGATACTGCCTTCTTTCAGAATTCAGTTTTACTATGTCTGAGCGAAGGTTCGCTTCTGCAGAATATACTTCTTTCTTTTCAGTTGTGGCGGATACTCCGATATGCAAGAATCCGCTATCTATTCCAAGAATTACCGGTTGTTTTGCTTCGCCTGTTGCATATTTTAATTGAATCGTAAATGGTGTTCTCTTAACTACTTTTGCTTTTCCCTCCTTTAATAACTTTTTTGCTTTCCCTGGTGTTGTAGGCATGAGTGGTTGCCCCCTCATGTTTAGAACATAAACAGCAGATACACTCGTGTTCTGCTTTGCGTGTTCTGTCGCAATTAGAGCCGCATCGGAGTTGTTAGAAGATGTTTTTAAACCTATCACACTGAGAGTTTCCTCTCTGTTTAATGATAGATCACAGTTGCCACTAACGTGCGGAATATCGGTGGGTGTGTATGTATTTCTTTCTTCTAACTGCTGCATAATTTATGCCTCCTTGTCAACCAGTTTCCCATATCCCTCACGGGACATGCCCACACCTATCAGGGGTGGGTGATTGACTTGCTGAGCTGTTTTATAGTCTCTTGAAGGGCTACCATCAATTCTTTGACTTCCTCTTTCTTGGGAACTTCCGCAACTATGACCTCTCCCTTCATCTTGGTTTCTATGAGCTTTTCCATTTTCTCCCTGTAACCATCCCTGTACTCGGTTATATCAAATTCCCCTGATAATTCCTTAATGATCTTTATGGCCAGTTCCATCTCTTTTTCTGAAGGTTTTTGTAATTTTGTAAGATCTTCCATATCACCGGGATTAATCACCTCGTTAGAATAACGCAGGGTTGTCAGGACCAAAGCACCCCTGTATTCATAAACAACAACCGGATATTCCTTGGTTCTCATAGTGACCTTCCCCATTCCTGCTTTGCCCTCCTGCCGGATCACTGCCATCAACAGGCTATAGGCATCCAGGCTCTTGTCAGGGACCAGTATATATGACTTTTCAAAATATACGGGGTCAATGGAGAGTAAACTGATAAATTTATCGAGCCTGATCTTCCTGTCTGATTCAGGTCTTATGGCATCCAGTTCCTCTTTCTTGAAAACTATGAATTCATTCTTTCTTATTTCATATCCCTTTACAGTATCCTTCCAATCAACTACTTTATTATCCCTGATGCAGACGCGTTCATATTTCAAGGGCTGCCCATCAGCATTATGTAAAAGCCTGAATGAAAATGCCTGATCCCGGATCATTATATAGAGCTTGACCGGTACATTCACAAGCCCTATTGTGATACTGCCGCTCCAGATGGGCCTGCTGGATGGTTTGGCCGTGTCTTGATCATTTTCCATTTTATTTCACTTCCAGTGATTGTTTATTTTCCAGTAACCCCTCCCAGGGATCAGTCTTTCTTTTTAAGACAGTAAATATGTTGAACTCCTCAGGTCTTAATCCTTTCTTAAGTTCCTTCCACTCAAGGGGTGTAGATACTGTTGCTCTGACTTGCGCTCTCAGGCTATAAGGAGCTATCATGGTCTTTCCCCGGATATTTTGCAGGTAATCAATAAAGATAGTTCCAGGATCCCTGGAGTTCCTGAACTCCGATACAATAATATCAGATCCCCTTGCCATGAACTTTCCGAATTGATGAACGAATTCCCTTGTCTGTTTGAAATTATAACTTTTAATGACGGGCAGGACAACATGCAGTCCCTTTTTCCCCGAAGTTTTGACATATGACCTGAAGTTGAGTTCATCCAGCTTTTCTTTCAATAAAAGAGCCATATCTATGACATCATCAAAGGAACAGGGAGGTTCCGGATCTATATCAAAAAATACAAGATCGGGTGTATCATAATTATCAATAGTTGAAAGAGTAGTGTTTATTTCAAGAGTTGCAAGATTAGCCATCCAGATAAGGGTATCCAGATTATTGCATAGAATATGGTTGATATCCCGCCTCGCTGTCTTTGAATATCGGTTGAAAGTTTCAACCCATGGAGGTATACCCGCTGGCGCATCCTTTTCATAGAATCCATCTTTGTCAACGCCATCAGGATATCTGTTCATGACTATGACCCTGTCCTTCAGGAATCCCAGCATCCGGGGAGCTATCTCGATATAGTATTTGATGACCCGGGATTTTTTCAATCCCAGCTCGGGATAGATGATCTTGTCCAGATTCGTGAATGATACTTTTGTTAGTTCGGCCATACTTCATCAATATAAATCTGTGTGTTAGTTCTTTATTGTTCGGTGATACTATTGGGTCGTCAAGTCTTTTAAGAGCCATTTCCAATGCCCTATCAAATCCATGGATATCATCCGGGTCCGTTGTTCATAAGATAACTCCAATTTCTTATTTACAATCCCGCGGGCTATATAATGATGTATGGTAGCCCGGCAAGGATTCGAACCTTGGTCGCAGGATCCAGAGTCCCGCATGATTGACCGCTACACTACCGGGCTTCGAACGGCGGCCTAAATAATAGCTTTTTACGTATTAATCTATCGATGAATCATCGATTTCTAAATATCCCAGAATTTTCGCTGGATTTTCTTTACTTCATCCAACCGGGCCTTTACTTGAGGGCTTACTTCATACATCTTTTTTTGCGCTTCTTTGCCCATGAATACATCCAGAACGGCCGCAACAGAACGGGGAAGAAGATCAAGGTCATAGCCACCTTCAAGAACAGCTGCTACTTTCCAGTCGCAGTTCTTCCCCGCAATTGATCGTACAATAGATGCCAGAACAGAAAAACCTTCCACGCTCATTTCCATCTGGGCAAGTCCATCCTGATTGCATGCATCCTGCCCGGCTGAAATCAACACAATATCAGGACGAAACTTATGCGCGACCGGAACAAGCATCTCCTCAAATGCGGCGATGAAACCAGAATCTCCTGTTCCGGCAGGCAGAGGTACATTGATGTTATATCCCCTGCCATCGCCTTTACCTGTTTCATCGAGCCACCCCGTACCAGGATAATGGGGATACTGGTGAGTTGAAAAATACAATACCGACGGGTCATCGTAAAACGCATCCTGTGTCCCGTTTCCGTGATGCACATCCCAGTCCACGATCAGCACACGCTTCTTACCTCTTTTCTGAGCATGGCGTGCCGCAATAGCGATATTGTTGAAAATGCAAAATCCCATTCCTCCTTTCGGGGTTGCGTGATGCCCTGGCGGCCTCACGAGTGCAAATGAAGAATCGAGTGCATCGATCACAGAATCAACAGCTGTTATGGCGCCTCCTGCTGCAAGGAGCGCCACCTCATATGAATCGCGGGATAAAACCGTATCAGGGTCAAGGGGCATCTCGAGTTCGGAATATCTCCTTGCTTTTTCGATATATTCTTTCGGATGTATATACTGGATCTCTTCAAGGCTTGCGCGCCTTGGCTCGATCAATTCCAGCTTTTTGAGCCTTCCTGTTTCTTTCAGGTAAGCTATTATCGACAGCAGGCGCTCTTTTCTTTCAGGATGTGATCCTGTATCGTGTTTCAGGTAATCAGGATGGTAAATAATGCTGGTTCGGGTCAAAATGTTTGACAATTTAGTAAAAAGAAAATACAAAAAAAATCTATTTAAGCAAGTTTCTTTCCTGCATTGGGACCATATGTTGCGTCGTATATCTCTTTCACATGGAATACGAATGCTGACTTTCCAGGCAATTTCTTAGAATCTGCCATCTCCTTGGCACTTGAAAACCTCTCCCCTTTATTCTCTATATCCACAGTGCCTTTTATCTGGTAAGATTTCTTGGCATCACCGTCATAAGCAACGATTGCCATATTGGGATTTGCTTCAATGTTCTTTCTTGTCTTGTTGAAGAAATTATCTACGAATAATATAGTCTCATCATCCAGTATCTTCCACATTGTAACAAATACTACATTGGGTTTCCCACTCTTATCAGCAGTTGCTATAGGCAATGGTTTTTGCTTTGCGACAACATCCTTTATTTCAGAAGGCATTTTCACCATAAATTATCACCGTTATTCGTTTAGTTTGCAATTATAATAAAGATTTTGATTTAATTTTGAAACTTTCAAGAAAAATGAAAAACCGCAAGTAATATAAATCCTGATTACAATCAGTCAGCCAATGAAAATATACAGGTCATATGAAGATTTACCAAAGATCAAGCTGCCTATGGGACAGGATGTCTTTATAAGCGACAGTACGATCCGTGACGGCTCGCAGATGCCCGGAATTGTAATGAAAAAACGGCATAAGACCGAAATATACGAATATCTTCACAAGATCGGGATCGAAAAACTTGAAACTTTCCTATTTAATGACAGGGACAGGGAAGCTGCCAGGGAAATGGTTGACAGGGGATATGAATTCCCCGAAGTAACCGGATGGGCAAGGGCAAATCCCAAAGATATCGATTTCGTTCTTAGTATGGACGAAATCAAGGAAACTGGTATATTGATGTCTGTTTCAGACTCCCATGTCATTGACAAGATGGGTCTTAAGAGCAGGGAGGAGGCCGAAAAGAAATATACCGATTCATTACAGTATGCTGTTGACCACGGCCTTAAAACAAGAGCGCATATAGAGGACATGACCCGCGCAGATAACGAAGGTTTCGTGTTCCCGCTTATAAAAAAACTTCTCCAGATCGATCCTGATTGCATCATTCGCCTTTGCGATACTGTTGGCTTCGGGTTACCGTTTCCAGAGGTAGATGAGCCATATGGTATTCCTCACATTACACAACGGCTTTTAGAGATCGGAACAAAGAATATCGAAACCCACATCCACGATGACTTTGGGATGTCGATCGCGTGTTCTATTGCAGGATACTGGTATGGTGCGAACTGGTCAAGCCTTACTTTCCTCGGTATAGGAGAGCGCGCAGGGAATGCAGAGCTTGAAAAGATAGCTCTCTTCCTGATCCAGAGAGTAGAGGGATTTGAGAAATATGACTTAAAATCCATCACTGAATTTGCGCGATTCATGGAAAGAGAGATAGGGATACGAGTCCCGCGCAACAAATCGGTTGTTGGGAAGAATATTTTCTCGCACGAAAGTGGTATTCATGCTGCAGGGATCATCAAGAACCCATTCACTTATGAACCTTATCCGCCGGAGATAGTTGGAGGTAAGAGGGAATTGATGATAGGTGATTCCTCAGGACTTGAGGTTATTCGCTTCAAGGTGGAAGAGGCGCTCAATGAATTGATGCATGTTGAGATCAAGATCGAAAAAAACGATGAGCGTGTAAAGGCCATCCAGGCTGATATCCAGAAATTGTATAATGAGGAGAAACGCATATCAGCTATCTCGGATGAGGAACTGACGAAATTTGTCGAGAAGTATTTCATGCTTGAATCGCTTATTGATGAACACCGCACGAATGAAGACAAAATGGTTATTAGAAAAAAATGATCATAAGAAAATATCATGGGCAGGTTGGGAGTGTGGGAGTGTTATAAAAAAAAATTTTCAGCCTGCCCTAAGGATGTTGTATTATCATCATTATACTTATATCTTACGATTGTTATCAGATTATTTTCAATAGTATTAAGGTTCCGAATCTTCTCCCTCGGATAGCTATCTCTAAGTTCTTTATATTCTGAATACTCCAAAAACAAAATAACTACATAAAGCAGTTTTGCTGTAACCTGACACTAACTCAGAGATCTCACCCATTGGCTATTGCCGTTGTCCGTCCCCGTTACCCTCGTGTCAGGTAATTTCGCGTGTACCGCGTTGGGGTTGTCTGTACGGTCATCGATTTGGCGTTGCCGTTCTTCCGCAAGGACCTATCAACACGATTTTCCAGATTTCGTAGGTCTGGAAACTTATAATTAATTTTTAAGTATATAGGCTTATTGTCCAATTGAAACCAGGGTTCAATTTTTTTACACTCTTAACATTTTCATGATATCATGTTTTGTAACAACGCCTATAACCTTTCCCATTTCTAACACCAGTACCGCAGGATTCTTCTCAAGTATCCTTGAAACGGTATTGGCATCTGTTGTCGGGGAGATCGCAGGAAAAGAGTCACCCATGATGTTTCGAACAAGCAGGTGTGATACTTTCCTCAGGTCATGGTCTGTCATTGAGCGGACTATCTGATCAGATGATATACTCCCTACAGGAACACCGTTGTCGATCACAGGCATCTGCGAAAAACTGTGTTCTTCCATGATCCTTGCAGCTTCCTCGACCGAACGATCAGAGTTTGTATGAATAACAGAAGGATGCATAATTTTCCTGACATCGATCTTTTCTTTTCGTGCTTCATCAAAAACATTGAATATTTTATGAAGTGTTGAAAGCCTGGGGTCAACATCTCCCGATTCTATGCGGGCAATAAGAGGCTGGCTTACACCGGCACGTGATGCAAGTACATGCTGGGTGAGGTTTAGTTCAAGCCTCAATTTCTTTATATCATCTGGAGTTGGAAGAAACATTATATAACTATGGGTAATAAGTTGTATATTAGGATTACTATTAAGATCATAATTGCATGTATCTAATGATTTCAGACTCTAATAACACTTAATTTCCCTTAAGGTCATCCGGGTGAGCAAGAAGATCATCGAAATAGAGCTTCTTGTTGGTTCTTGTCATATATAGGCGAACCCACCATATGGTTATGAGTGGTGAGATAACAAGTAATGAAATCATAAAGTTGATATAATACCAGATTGTTGAAATTACCGGGATTTGACCAATGATCTGGTCAATTATAATGAAAACCAGGACTACAACCAAAACAAATATGAATAATAGAAATACGTCAATCTTATTTTTTTTGAAAAATGATAAGCTAGTTGTCATGCTTTCTAATGGCCCCAGATTATCTGCGACAAGCGCATATCTGAAAACAGCCAGAAGAATGCTCAATATCACTAAATATACGAACCATAATAAAAATCCACCAAAAAGTAATACAACTCCATCCGTATTTTCTGAAGTTAATATTTGAGAAATATCAATCTTCATTGCGCCTGGCACAATGAAAACTACGCCGACAAGTAAAAGTAAACCGAAGAGTAATTCTGCAAGGAACATGTTAACTAGGTTCTTTTTTCCTGCATCCCTCATTGCGGAAATGTTGGATTTTCCTGACTCAGTAGCCTGTATCGCCATTCCGATAGCACCTGAAGTGAAATATGCCTGGATGAAAAAAACCAGCAGGAAAATTATCATGACCAAAATAGCGATTTCTATGATATGCTCCATAATGGATGGAAGCAGAATGGAAATAACTTCTTCGGGAGTCTTGACATTCTCAATGT
Source organism: Methanosarcinales archaeon (assembly GCA_905339155.1). Classification (GTDB taxonomy): domain Archaea; phylum Halobacteriota; class Methanosarcinia; order Methanosarcinales; family Methanoperedenaceae; genus Methanoperedens. The sequence goes on along the minus strand of CAJPFJ010000058.1, from coordinate 50,627 downwards.
TCGATAAAGACGAACCAAAAATACCTGCAAATCCGAAACCGGCCAAAAGAAACACCAGCAAGATCGAAATAAAAAAATTGAGAATAAAAGGAATGCATATATTAAGATTCTTCGTATATGTTCCAAAGCTGTTACTGATAATTTTTCCAATATCTTCTACCATATTCATTATCCTTTTTGATATGTTTATCCATGTTTCATCCTTAAATATTCAATTAGAGTATTTAAACTTATTACCTTCAAGGAAAATGCTGAACTTATAACTAAGGTCGCATCAACGGAAAATATAATATACAGATTATTTTATAACGGAGCAATAAAAAAGTCAAAGCTTCTGCAACCTGGTACCTATCAGGATGATAACTGTTTTAATTCATAGGCTTTTTGTTTTAACGATATCGCCTTCAATATCTTCTATTTCCCGGATAAAAGTTTGCGCTATATCCTTTGCAACTGCTTTCCAGTCTTTTATCCCCATTTCAGAAAGTGCGGCTGTCCTGACATCGGGAGGTGTTCCCTGTGTCGTGATATTTATCCCGCAATGGATTTTTTCACTTGTTACACCCGCGCTTGCTATGCTTACAGTGAGTTTTCCATTATCCACAAAAAGATCATCACCATTGCGTGTAGTTTTTATTCCATGTTTTCCAAGCACATCCCTTATGCTAACAATAAGAAGGCGCTGCATATAATAAGCAAGGCGCATACTTGCGGGTGAATTGAATCTCTCCACAATAAAATGGATCAGGTCATCGCCTTTAATGGTTTTCCCTGCTTTTTCATCCTCTAGATCCTTCATGTTTTCAAATGTCACATCCATAGGGCCATGGAACATCACTATGGAATCGCCTTTTATTCCCATGCTGTAAGCCCATAATGGGGCGATCTGGGAGCCGTTGTATTTTATTGGATCAGTAAGGATTATTGAGTTCATGATTATTGGATCTTTATTGTTTTTGTACTATAATAAATGAAAGTATCGCGAACCAAATCGAAAGCATAATATACAATGCGCAACACGATTCATATAAAACGGGTATTGGTTGATGATTTGATATGAAGATTGGAAGAATTATTATTTTATTGGTTTTTATGTCTGTCGCATTTTCGACAGCAGCGTATGCAGCAGAAGCGAACTTTTCAGCATCTTTACTTACGGCAAATGATGTCGATTGCAAAAAATGCCATGCTGATACCCCACATGTGATCCATGCCAAAAAACCTGTGGAATGCGTCAACTGTCATGGTGACAAGATGAATGTATCAATTCCCCAATGCACAAAATGCCATGATGGGCCGATCCACCAGGTACATGCCGGGAAAGTGGCCACACAGACCTGTGCATATTGCCATAAGACCATAACGGAAGTACATAATAACCTGATGAGCGACGCTGTATGCTCCCATTGCCACAAGGACCTGATAGACGTTCACGGAAAAGAGGCCGCATGTGTAAAATGTCACAAGTCCCCGCCGGCAATTGTTAAACCTCTTAAATCAGAAGAAATGACCCTCATTTGCCAGAACTGTCATTCGGCTTCAAGTGTTGCAACTATCCACGGGGAAGTAAATGACAAAAAAGGATGTTATGAATGCCACAAAGGTACTTCAAATGCCAACGGCAGCGAGATACCACACACTATCCATGCTTCAAAGGTGGATTGTAAAGGATGCCACCAGGAAAATGGTCAAGTGGTCGTACCACAATGCACAAGATGTCATGATATTGATAAATTGCATGCTTTCACTAAGATAGGAAAATTGACCTCGCAAACCGGATTGAAGTGCTCTGCCTGCCACACAGACGAGACCAAATTGTCGGCGCAGCAGACTTCGCAGCCGGTAAATACAGTTGTATCGCCTGTGGAAACAGCCAAACCGGAAAATCAACCAGAGAGTCCGCAAGCTTCAACAGCGAAAATACCAGGATTTGCAGGGATATCAGCAATAGGATTTGTGATCGCAGGATATATGATCAGAAAACGGGGGAGGAATTGAAGGCACTCATATTAAGCGCTGATAATTTTGAAGACCAGGAGCTTTTCTATCCGCTTAACAGGTTAAAAGAAGAAGACATTATTGTGAAGGTCGCATCCATGAAACATGGAATAATTACGGGAGAATATGGTTATTCGATAGATGTAGATATGACATTTAACGAAGTGGATCCTGAAGAATTTGATATTCTGATCCTTCCAGGAGGAAAAGCGCCTGAAAAGGTCAGGCTTGATGAAAAGGCTCTTGAGATCGCACGACATTTTATCAGAGGGAATAAACCTGTGGGAGCGATATGTCATGGCGTTCAGACCCTTATTTCAGCAGGTGTAATAGAAGGAAGGAGAGCGACCTGTTACATAGGTATCAGGGACGACATGAAATGTGCAGGTGTCCTGTATGAGGATCAGGAAGTGGTTGTGGATGGAAATCTTATCACTTCAAGGCATCCGCGCGACCTGTATGCATTCGGAAGAGAGCTTATAAAGAAAACCCGGAAATCTCTGTGAATGGAATCAATGTCCAATAAGAAGAGCAGTTTCCCGACCTTTGTTTCACATATCTACTGGATCGCCGCTCTCACAAATGCTAAAAAAGGAGGCGACGGCTTTCCTGGGCGCGACTTGAATTCGGGATGGAACTGGGAGCTAAAGAAAAACTTGTGACCGGGTATCTCTGCTATCTCCATTCGGTGGTCGTTCCTGCCTGTGAATTTCATGCCTTTTTTCTCGATCTGTTTCAGGTATTTCGGGTTTACCTCATACCTGTGGCGATGGCGTTCGATAAGAGTGGTACCTCCATACAATTTGCTGGCAAGAGAACCTTCCACAAGTGTTGCTTCACAATTGCCAAGGCGCATTGTACCACCCATTTTCTTTATATTCTCCTGCTCCGGCAGGAGATCTATCACAGGATGATCAGTTGCTGCAAGCTCAGAACTGTTCGCATCCGTTAATCCGAGTACATTCCTGGCAAATTCGATGACAGCAAGCTGCATTCCAAGGCACAATCCGAGGTATGGGATATTGTTCTCGCGTGCAAATTTTATGGCAAGGATTTTTCCTTCAGTCCCACGCACACCGAAACCCCCGGGGACAAGTATACCATTATATTTACGGAGCATATCAATGTCAGAATTTGTTTTCTCAAATTCCTCAGCATCAAGCCAATCTGCCTTTACACGGCAGCCGCATTCTATACCTGCGTGTTTTAGCGCTTCGTTGATACTGATATATGAGTCGCCAAGATGGGCATATTTCCCGACCACAGCTATGCGGATCTCCCTGTCAATGGTTGCCATCTTTTTCATTAATGTTTCCCAGACATTTGAAATTTCTTTTTCTGTGATATTGAGTTTCTTCATTAAATAATCAGAAAGTCCTTCTTTTTCCATAAGGGTGGGAACATAATATATATCGCTTGCATCATGGGCGCTAACAACTGCGCTTGCGGGTACATCGCAAAACAGGGCAATTTTTGATTTTGTGTCAGGAAGTACGGGTTCCTTGCATCGCGCCACTATCGCATCAGGCTGAAGGCCGAGGCTCCTGAGTTCTTTTACAGAGTGCTGAGTAGGTTTTGTTTTCTGTTCACCCTGGGTATCAAGTGGAACAAGCGTTACATGTACAAAGATTATGTCCTCTTCTTTTTCTTCGCTATGCATTTGCCTTACCGCTTCAAGGAATGGCATGCTTTCTATGTCGCCTACTGTGCCCCCTACTTCAATTATGCATATTTCTGCACCGCTCTTTTTTGAAACTTTCCTGATCCGTTCTTTTATTTCATTAGTCACATGAGGAATGATCTGTACCGTTTTCCCAAGATAATCCCCGCGCCGCTCTTTTTCTATTACTGACAGGTATACCTGGCCAGTAGTAATATTGTGCTCACGCGTCAGTTCTATATCAAGAAAACGTTCATAATTACCAAGATCAAGGTCAACTTCCCCGCCGTCCTTTAGTACAAAGACCTCCCCATGCTGGTAGGGGCTCATGGTCCCGGCATCGATATTGATATAAGGATCTATCTTGATGGCTGTAACATTGAAACCTTTGTTTTTCAAAATCCGCCCGATAGATGCGGCTGTTATTCCTTTTCCAAGTCCGCTCATCACACCGCCGGTGACTATAATGTACTTCATGATAGCTTTTTACGATAGCATTGGGGATATATTTAATGGATTATGTTCTCCCAGCCTACATGTCTTGTTACTGGGGATAAGGCATGGCCATCAATTATGATCCCTCCGACTTAGTGTTCCTACTTTTACAGAATTCATACAAACCCAATAAAGCTCAGGGATAACATCTTTGCTTTTAAGTGGGCGGTGAGAGCGATGTGAAAGTATTAACTATCCAGGACCTGGAATATCCGGCTCGCATGGGTTGTCGGTGCTGATATTCTGAAGTATCGTATCCATGATTTTGTTGTTTCCATAAGTGGTTTCTGTTTTTCAAAGTGTTTATATAGGATAGAATAATAGAGCAATAAAAATTTTAAATATAAGAGGTAAATCAAATGGGCAGACGAAAGAAAATGGTTGAACATGTCACTGAACTGATGGATAAACCCGAGTTTATCCGAAATATCGGTACAGTTGCACATATTGACCATGGAAAAACAACATTCTCAGATAATCTACTTGCCGGCGCGGGCATGATCTCATCAGAACTGGCTGGCGAACAATTATTCATGGACTTTGATGAAGAAGAACAAAGACGTGGTATTACTATTGATTCTGCAACTGTTTCTATGGTGCATCATTATGAAGGCCAGGAATATCTCATCAACCTTATCGATACACCGGGCCACGTTGACTTTGGCGGTGACGTAACTCGCGCCATGAGGGCTGTGGACGGAGCAGTTGTGCTGGTTGATGCTGTGGAAGGTCCTATGCCGCAGACTGAGACTGTGCTGCGTCAGGCGCTTCGTGAAAATGTAACACCTATTCTTTTCATAAACAAAGTTGACCGACTGATTAATGAGATAAAGCTCACACCTGCCGATATGCAAATGCGGCTGGGGCTTGTTATTGATAAAGTCAATAAGATCGTAAAAGGCCTGAAACCCAATGATTATGATAGACTGAAGCTTGACCCTGTAGTTGGCAAAGTTGCATTCGGATCAGCTTTAAATAACTGGGCGATCAGCATTCCCTATATGAAAAAGTCTGGAATTGGGTTTAAAGAAATTATCGAGTTATGCCAGGCTGAAAAGCAGAATGAACTTGCTGTAAAATGTCCGCTTCATGTAGTAATGAATAATATGATCATAAAATTCCTTCCAAGCCCTGTCCAGGCACAACAGGAAAGAATAAAAGTCATATGGCATGGCGATAAGGAAAGCGATATCGGAAAATCCATGATAAACGTGGACAGGAACGGCAAGATAGCTTTAATGATTACAGACATTACCACCGACCCGCACGCGGGTGAAGTAGCAAGCGGAAGGCTTTTCTCAGGCACTCTTGAAAGGGGCAAGGAAGTTTTTATTTCAGGAATGCCAAATGCCAACAGGATACAATCTGTAGGTCTCTTCATGGGTCCTGAGCGAATTGAATGTGATAATATCCCTGCCGGAAATATCGTAGCAGTAACAGGTTTGACTGATGCGATCGTAGGTTCTACAGCATCAAGCGATAGAAACATGACTCCATTTGAGAGCATAAGGCATGTCAGCGAGCCTGTTATGACTGTGGCTGTCGAAGCCAAACATATGAAAGACCTGCCAAAACTTGTTGAAGTATTAAGACAGGTGGCAAAAGAAGATCCCACTCTTAAAGTAATGATAAACCAGGAAACCGGTGAACATCTGCTGGCTGGAATGGGTGAACTTCATCTTGAGGTGGTAGCAGGCAGGATCAAACGCGACAAACATGTCGATATCACAACATCCAAACCGCTTGTAGTATACAGGGAAACGATATCCGGTCATGTGGGTCCTGTTGAAGGGAAATCTCCCAACCGCCACAACAGGTTCTACGTTGAAGTCGAACCTATGTCTCCGGCTATAATTGAACTTATCAAGAACAATGAAGTTTCAATGAGACAGGGAGAAGTTGAGCGAAGGGACATACTGATGAAAGCAGGAATGCCAAAGGATGAAGCCAAGAGCATTGCTCATATTTATGAAACGAATATGTACATAGATATGACGAAAGGTATCCAGTATCTGCATGAAACAATGGAACTCATCCTGGAAGGATTTGAAGAGGTCATGAAAGCCGGACCCTTGTCCAGAGAACCTGTAATGGGTGTAAAAGTAAAATTAATGGATGCAAAGCTCCATGAAGATGCCGTTCACAGGGGACCTGCCCAGGTCATTCCTGCATCAAGACAGGCAATCCAGGCTGCAATGCTTATGGCCGGCGCCACTCTTCTTGAACCTTTCCAGAAAGTGTTCATACATGTCCCGCATGACCAGATGGGAGGGGCGATGCGTGAGATGCAGGGCAGGCGCGGCTCTATACTTGATATGCAATCAGAAGGCGACATGACCATTATCGAGTCAAAAGCGCCCGTTGCCCAATTGTTCGGGTTCTCAGGTGATATCCGCTCCGCAACTGAAGGCAGAGCCATGTGGAGCACGGAATTTGTCGGATTTGAACCGATCCCGGGGAACATGCTTAATGAGATCGTTATGGCCATCAGGCAGAGGAAAGGGCTTAAACTTGAAATGCCAAAACCGAGTGATTTCATAAGTCCGTGAGTAACGGAAGGTTTAAAAACAAAAACAACAATACGGACACAAAATAATCTTAAAAAATATTAAGGAGAAATATTATGGCAGAGAAACCACATTTAAATTTAGCAGTTATCGGGCATATCGACCATGGGAAATCAACTCTCGTAGGAAGATTAATGTTTGAAACTGGCGCTGTACCGCCGCATATTATAGAAAAATACAGAGAAGAAGCAAAAGCTAAAGGTAAAGAATCCTTCGTTTTCGCCTGGGTTATGGACTCTCTTAAGGAAGAGAGGGATAGAGGTATCACAATAGACGTTGCTCACCAGCGATTTGATACTGCAAAATATTATTTCACAGTCGTGGACTGCCCCGGTCACAGGGATTTCGTAAAGAACATGATCACAGGCGCTTCACAGGCTGATGCTGCAATTCTTGTAGTCGCAGGCAAAGAAGGCGTCCAGTCACAGACAAAAGAACATGTATTCCTTTCAAGAACCCTGGGTATTACCCAGTTGATCATAGCTATCAATAAAATGGACGAAGTCAACTATGATAAGGCACGATACGATACAGTAAAAGGCGAAGTTAGCACACTTCTCAAAATGGTGGGTTATAAGCCTGATGAAATGAATTTTATCCCCACATCAGCTTTCAAAGGAGACAACCTTGCAAAGCCAAGTGAGAATACCAAATGGTACACAGGACCCACTTTGCTTGCAGCTCTTGATCTGTTGAAATTACCGGATAAGCCAACATCATTACCACTTCGCATTCCTGTTCAGGATGCTTACACGATTTCCGGTATCGGGACAGTTCCAGTGGGCAGGGTTGAGACTGGAGTGATGAGACCCGGAGATAAAATTATATTCATGCCGGCCAAAGCAGTCGGTGAAGTCAAATCCATTGAAATGCATCACCAGGAAATCAAAGAAGCAGTTCCTGGCGATAACATCGGATGGAACGTAAGAGGTGTTGAGAAAAAAGATATCAGGCGCGGAGACGTCTGTGGGCCTGTTGCCAAACCTCCAACTGTTGCTGAAGAATTCACTGCACAAATTGTTGTATTACAGCACCCGTCAGCAATCACAATTGGTTATACACCAGTTCTGCACTGCCATACTGCGCAGGTTGCAGGAACGATCACGGCAATATTAAAGAAACTTGATCCAAAGACCGGTCAGACCGCAGCTGAGAATCCCGATTTCATAAAAGCCGGGGATGCAGCTATTGTGGTGATCAAACCAGCTAAACCTTTATGTATCGAAAAGGTAAAAGATATCCCGCAGCTTGGTCGATTTGCGATCCGGGATATGGGGATGACAATTGCCGCAGGAATGGTACAGGACATTAAAGCGAGAATATAATATTCTCACTTTTTTTAATAAAACGGTGTAATTTATGGTACAGAAAGCAAGAATACGTTTATCGGGGACAAGCCCCATCACTCTTGACGGAATATGTTCCCAGGTGAAAGATATTGCGGTCAAGACAGGAGTAAGTATTTGCGGCCCCGTTCCTCTGCCTACTAAGAAATTAGTAGTGCCATGCAGGAAAAGCCCTGATGGCGAAGGAAGCTCGACATGGGATCACTGGGAGATGAGGGTTCATAAGAGACTCATCGACCTTGATGCTGACGAAAGGGCGCTGCGGCAGTTAATGCGCATACAGGTTCCCAAAGATATCAGTATTGAGATCGTTCTTACGAGTTAATTTTTTTTTCACTGCTTTTTTAATAGATTATCTTAATTTATTTATTTTTTTCTGGGAATTATCATTGAATTAATGATAATATATTTATTGCCATAAGTCTTTTGTACAAGTATTGTATTATGATAATTATATTGATAATGAAAATGAGATTAATTGATTTTTCAAAGAACCATAATGCTCAGGTAAATATAGATTATATAGCAGGGATAGGAATATTTCTTCTTTCAGTTTTTTTTGTTTTCCAGTTCATAAATAGTATTTTCATACCCTTTCAATCAAGCTCCGACCAGGTCACTCTTGCTGCTGACAGGGCAGGAACAGTACTTGTTGAACGTATGCTCCATTCAGAAAAGGCAAGTGAATTAAATGTTATAGAACAGGGTAAACTATATTATTTCAATAATACGAGATTAAATTATTCAAACCTGACCAACTATAATGCTGCACTTGGGGAAATTGGTTTATCCAGCAGTGAATCCGCGTTTAATATGAATGTGACGGTTGCGTACCTGAACGGAACTATTATGAATCTGAGCGGACCAGCTCTTCCTGGAACAACTGATATCGGGCAAATTAAACATATAGTATTGATCATAAATTCTTCTACTGGTTATAATGAAACAGCTATCCTATCAGTAAGGGTGTGGTAATTTGTTAGATGAAAAAGGACAGATGCATACCCTGGAAGGAGTGGCAGCTGCCACAATAATGCTTCTTGTCATTGTATATGCAATAGATGCAACTTCGATGACACCGCTTACTTCTTCAACAGCGAACGTGCATGTGGAAACCGAGCTTCAGGTCCTCGGCCAGGATATTTTAGGGGCGCTTGATTATACTGAACCCGGATTTAACTCAAAGCTGAAGAATGATGTACTGGGATGGAATGGCAAAGAATATACCTGGAACGGAATAAAATACATGGAAAAGGGGAATGCTTCGTACCCTCAAAACAACCTCACAAATAACCTGACGAACTACCTAAATTATACTCTGGTCACGCAGGGCATTGCGCATAGTGTGGATGTGACTTTTCTTACAAACAACGGAACTTCTTTATTAAGCCAGAAAATGATTTACAATGGGAATCCTTCAGACAACGCCGTGATAGTTTCAAGGAAAATCGCATTGCATAACAGTGATAATCCAAATAAGAATAATTTTCTATTAACAGATATCGATCCTTCAACCGATCTATATAATATTGTGGATGTCAAACTTATTTTATGGAGGATGTAATGGGAATAATAGAAAATGAGCGCGCCCAGTTTATGCTCCTTGCGGGCTTTATCATTGCGATCGGTCTTGTTATTACCACGGTTATGCTCAATAATATCATATTTGAAAGCAATATGGCGGGGGAAGCAGGAGGCGATTCCATAAAATATGATGTAGTGAACCTTATGCGTATAAGCGGGGATGAAATAAAAAGCGCATATAGGAATGTAACCAATGTAAGTGCACCAAAGAATAATAAGATCACTAATTTTTCAAAACAAATGAATAATTTCAACTCAAACTTGTCCCAGATTAATGCTTTACATGGAAAAGGAATGAATGTAAGCTGGGATGTGAATAATTGGAATAAAAGTATTTATGCGAATTTTACGGAGAATGGGACTGTAAATGGGGCAGCAAATTGGACTTTAATTGAAAATGTTAAAAATTCGACCATAATAGTCAATGTATCCTCGATAAATTCCTTCACTTTTATTGTAAATATATCCAATGCAACAACATATTGGCATATAAACTTCACCAATCCAGAGATTCGAACTATTAATAATACACAGATTATGCAAAATATAACATCAGCATACTCTATAGCATTCATAAACGGAAGTACAACTTCTGGCAACTACACTATTATAGGCAATACAACCTACGGTAAAGGTTTCACCCGCGCTCGCGATTACATCATAAACGCCACAATAATTCTTTTTACCAGCAATATGCGTGCTAATATCACTATTCCTGTTTCAGTGCCGTGGTGATAATATGAAAATAAAAAAATTATTAAAAAATGAGGATGCGGTATCCATCACAATTGGTTTTATTCTCATGTTCTCAATTACAGTGCTGGTTTTTTCGGGGATCGTTCTTTCTTTTTTTACACTCTCAGAGCACTCAAAACAAACGGCAATGAAGGCAAGTTTTGATATTCTGGGAAGCGGATTTGCAGCAAGGGTAACATCCATGGATACCCTGGTAAATATAACAAGACCATATGGGGGTACTGTTAACCAGCTGGAATACGATTTTTCAATCCCTGCATCCATTGCAGGTGAGAGTTATAGTATCAATGTAACCCGCGAAAAGATATTCCTGGACGCGGAAAATGATGTAAAGGCCTGGATACCATTTAATTCTTCATATACTATAAATGAGAAGATATACAGCAATGCCCAGGAGTATACACTGTGGTATGATAAAAACAATAACACTATGAAAATAAAACAATGATTAACAAAAAATTTCTTTCCTCGGAAGATGCAGTCTCTGAAGTAGTTGACTTTGTAACAATTCTTGGTTTACTGGTGTTATCCATTGGACTCATAGGAGTGGCAGGATATCCGATCGTGAAAAATGCCCAGGAAGCAAACCATATAGAAAATACAAAACAGAGTTTTATTGTGCTTGCAAATAACGTCAATAAAGTTGTGATGGGGCAGGCGCCTTCACAGAACGTAGAGCTGAAAATGTACGGTGGGTCGTTAAGTGTTACGGGAAGTAGTACGATCAATATTACAGCAATAAATTCGACGAATGAAAATATTACTCTGGTAGACAGGCAGATGCGAAGTATTGAAAGTGTGGTGGGAGAAACCATCGTCGCTTATGAAGGCACAGGTGTATGGGTCAGGTATCCAAACGGCAATACGATACTTGTTTCAAAGCCGCTCATTTCCAATCAGAGCAACATGCTTGTTATTCCTATCGTGGCAATAGGCGGTACTTCGTCCGTAGGCGGCAGCGGTATGAGCAGGGTTACAGCTAAAGGCATACCGAAGGTTAGTGTTTATAAAAATGTGAGCAATATCATTGTAACGATAAATAGCACTTATTCAAAAGGTTGGGAGAATTATTTCACTAATGTTAATGCCTGGAGTCCCTGTGATCCGGATGAATGCACTGCAAAACTTGAAATGGAAAATATTGATGTGTATATAATAAATATCCAGCTGGATACGGAGGTAGAATGAAACTAATTACTTCTGAAAAAGCGGAAGCAGAAGTTATTGGCCACATAATTATCCTGTCTATTACTATTCTTGGAATAGGCATGATAACACTGTTCGGCGTGCCTGCGATTTACACCTTAGAAGATATGGCAAATTCCAAGAATGTGGAACAGGCATTTACCGTCCTGGACTCACGTGCGAGCAGGGTAACATTGGGGGATTCGCCGCTTCAGATAACAAATATTGAACTTGGTGGGGGCACCCTGACAGTTGAGCCGAACAGTTCCAACAATTCTGGTTATATCTTTGTAAATAGCAGTGATTTCAATTTCACTATTCCTATGGGAAGGATAAAATATACTCTTGGCGACAGGATAGTGTCTTACGAGGGCGGCGGTGTATGGGCGCTATATCCAGGGGGAGGCACAGTAATGCTTTCTCCTCCAGAATTCCATTATAATGGATGGACTTTAACGCTTCCGGTAATTAATGTAAGCGGCAATGCGTCTGTTGGAGGAAAGGGGACTGCGGTAGTTTCTGTCAAGAAAATGGCAACCATAATACAATATCCCAATGCAAGTATCGCAGGGAGGACGAATCCGGTAAACGGCAGCAACAATGGAATAGTAAATGTCAATATCACAAGCGATTATTATAAATCCTGGGCTGATTATGCCAGAACCCTGAGTTATACAAATGTTTCAGTTAATGATAAGAATAAGACAGCAATTATTGTTCTTGAAGTGATATCCCCGATGGGGACTTTCGTTTCTATACCCTCCGAAATAACCATGAGGAATATTAATATGAGCAGCTCTGCCCCCCTGACAAATCTTTCATTTGATCTGTATAAAGATGTGAAGGGAGGTGCTTGTGGGGCTCGAAACTGGTATGCTACTGCAACAAAAGGTCTTGCAGAATTGAAAATAGGTGTTGAGCATGAGCAAGGCTGCAATTACAAAATGATTATCGAATATACATCAGAAACGAGCGTTGAAGAAGAATGGAATAGCATAGGAATTGTTTCAACTGACCCGGAAAAAGTTGATTTCTTGAACAAGAGCCTGAATCTTACCCTTGATGATTCTCCATGTCCTACTTGGAGCCCAGTCATATGTACAAGCTCTACTAATTATAGTTCATTTGATTTAATACAGCATTATATATTACTCATTGGACCTGATGTAATTTTCCAGACCGACCCAGGTAATAGAGTTGATAGCACTAAATCATCATTCACGCTTTATTACGACCCCGGCCCCGGCGCCCTCACCTACCTGCACGTCACCGAGAACAGGGCGGATGTGGGGATAAGTTGATAAAAAAAATCTAATTCGCCTCGGAGAACTCCAGGTCGAATTTACCGCTGTTAATTGCCGCTATTGCTTCCTTGGGTTTTAATCCCTCAAAAGTTACACCCAGCGGAACACATGTTCCAACGATCTCTTTCACAGTATTTTTCAATGATTTTGCAAGAGAGTCGCTCTTTTTCATTTTGGCGATCTTGACGGCCTGTTTTGCCGTTATATTGCCAACGGTCACGGTATTTGGTGTTCCTGAGCCCTTTTCGATACCAGCTTCTTTAATTATTAGCGCTGATGTCGGGGGCGTTCCCACCGTTATTGTGAATTGTTTCTTATCATCAATAATTACTTTGATCGGGACCTGCATTCCCTTAAAAGCTGCTGTCTGTTCATTTATTTTTTCTATTATTGCCTTTACATTTACGCCAAGCGGGCCAAGTGATGGACCCAATGGCGGACCTGCGGACGCTGAACCGCCGGAAACCAATGCTTCTACAACGCTCACCATTTTTAAAATCTCCTGTTAATATTATTTCTCTTCTTCTTCTTCTCGTTTCAATATTCGAACATTATCACCGCGAACTGTTACAGGGATGGGAACCATCGCCTCAAACAATTCAACTGTAATCTCTTCATGAGTTGAATCAATCCTTTTTACCCTTGCTTTTTCTCCCTTGAACGGACCGGATATCAGTTCCACAATGCTTCCCTCGGTAATTCCAGTAACGGAAAGCTTGGGCGTAAGGAAATGGGATATTTCATCGAAATTTGACTGGCCTTTGATCATTGCCCTGGCATGGGGAACGTTCTGAATGACCTCATCGACTGCTTCAGGACTTGCTGCTTCGACAAGAACATAGCCTTTTAGCTCATCAGGGGCGAGCACTGCATATATGCCCAGATGTTCTTTCCTGGTAACTTTCTCAATCAAATTCGCTACCGTCCTTTCCTGGTTCGCTGTTGTCTTGATAACATATATGGCAGCAGCTTCCTCGTTCATTTTAACATTCCCGGTAATACCGTTATTAAAATATAAATGATAAAACCTATGAATCCTACTAAAAGTATACCAGCGCCAGCTACTTTTGCAATCACTGAAAATTCTTCTCTTGATGGTTTCCTTGTGAGTTTGAGCACCCTCACGTATTCGCTTAATCTCAGAGAAACATTCCCTATTTCTTTATCTTCAAACAATATTTTTCACATCCATAATTTTAATGATTGCAATGATTATTATAAAAGCTACCCTAAAATAATAGCAGTCTATAATTATACTCAACATAAAAATAGGTTTCGGTCTCAGCCCCCAAAAAACTGCGGCAGATACTGAAATAAAGATATAATTAAATACCAATAAAACCTATGATCGAAATCCTTATCTCATGCCGAATTAAAAGAATAATCAAGAAAATAAAGGAGGAAAAATGGACAAATATAAGTGTACAGTGTGCGGATATGTTTACGATCCCGAAGTGGGAGATTCCCCTAATATCAAACCAGGAACTGCATTTGAGGCTTTGCCTGATGATTGGGTTTGCCCTGAATGCGGCGTGGGAAAAGAAATGTTTGAAAAAATGTAGGAAATCCTTCGGCAGGTTTAATATTAAAAAGCGATTAGTGCGGTAATTGGGAAAATACCTATATAGTATTGGCCATAATATTAGTTCGTATATATACGAATAATACAGAGGAAAAACATGAAACAAGAACGCTGGGGCAACATAGGCTCAAAATTCGCGCATCTTACGAGCGCTCACCCGTGTTATAATGAAAAAGCGCATTTCACGACTGCAAGGCTCCATTTGCCAGTTGCGCCGCGGTGTAATATACAGTGCAATTACTGTATTCGCAAATTAGATAAATGCGAGCACAGGCCGGGTGTTGCGGCAGGTATTCTTAATCCCCGCGAAGCTCTTGTCAGGGTTGATAAATACTCAAAGGAAATGCCAAATCTCAAGGTCGTGGGTATAGCAGGGCCTGGAGAGTCGCTTGCAAATGAAGATAGCTTTGAAACCATGCGCCTTGTGCATGAAAAATATCCCGACCTTATTAAATGCGTGGCGAGCAACGGTCTTATGCTTTCCGAAAGAGTAGATGATCTTGTCAAAGCCGGAGTAACAAGTGTCACTGTAACAATAAACGCAGTTGACCCTGAGGTCGGCGCAAAGATATATTCCTTTGTCCGCTACCATGATAAGACTTATAAAGGCGTGGAAGGCGCAAAACTCCTCATTGAGAAACAGTTCGAGGGATTAAAGAAGGCAAGTGAAGCCGGACTGAATGTTAAAGTCAACACTGTGCTAATTCCTGAAATAAACTTTTCACAGATAAAGGAAATCGCAAAAAAAGCGGCAGAGAACGGCGCAATAATAATGAATATCATTCCCATGATACCTCTTAACAAGTTTGAAAAGGAAAGACCCCCGGATTGCGACGAACTAACGATGGCAAGAACTATTGCGGAAGAATTCCTGCCCCAGTTCAGGCTGTGCAGGCAGTGCCGCGCAGATGCGGTTGGTGTCCCGGGTGCAGAGCCCTGCGGCTCACCCGTGCAGCAGCGTACAACCAGCGAATATTATCATGCTTAACATTCATAAAAGAAATAAAAAGCAAGAGAGGTGAAAAAATGTGCTTTGCAGATTCATCGGTCAGCGTGGAACTTGAGGAAGGAGATCTTGTATTTGAGCAGTATAAATGCATGGATTGCAGTTACCAGTTCCGCGGGATCGGGAAAAAGGTAAAATGCCCTACGTGTGAATCAGGAAATGTGAAGAAGATTTAACAGAAATCATATTATTTGAAAATTTGTTAAACTAGCTGATTTTCTTTAATAAGAGATCCTTATCTTTGGAGGCTATGCTGAAACATTCTTTAGCTTCGGCAACAGATGGCATATAAAATTCATCAGGGTATCTTATTCTACAGCATAAAATGATAGATTTCCAACATCCACATCTTTAAAATCCGGGTCGATTTTCAAACTTTCGATGTAATCATCAATTATAATGCAATGCCTTCTTTCAAGGCATTACGCACTATGCTTCCAGGCTTATCCTTTAGAATATTGACTTCATTAACGGATTTAATTGTTACATCGACATCTAAACCCAAATGCGCCAAATATTGTCTGATATTTTTAGAAATGCTCATTTTTTTATTTATTTCAAATGGCTTTTCCGTTATTATAAGAACATCGTAATCACTCAATGGAGTAAAATCCTTCCTTGCCCTTGAACCAAAAAGAATTATTTTCTGAGCTGATGTACCCAGGTCTTGTAATATCTTATTCACCTGTTTTTTTATTATATCAGTTTCCACACTTTTTTTGCTTTTCATCTTTAAATCCATTTTAATTTTCAGTTTCGCAATCACAGCACTTCATCCATGCTACCGCTCCTGAAACCCATCAGGTCAAGCGTAACATACGAAAAGCCCAGCCTCTTGAATTCAGCACAGATTTCATCGCGCATCTCCATCAACCGTACCATCTCATCTGGCGTGATCTCGATGCGGGCTATTCCGGAATGGTCGCGCACACGAACCACAGTGAACCCCCGTGCATGAAGATAATTCTCAGCAACTCCTACGCGCCTTAACGCATCAGCTGTGATGGTTTGCCCATAAGGGAAACGGGACGAAAGGCATGCCATTGAGGGCTTATCTGCAACAGATAAACCAAGTTTTCGGGCTATATCCCTGATCTCTTCCTTTGTGACCTTAAATTTCACGAATGGGTTATAGATCCCCTCCTCAACGATTGCCATGTAGCCAGGCCTGTGGTTTTTCAGATCAGAAATATTTGTTCCTTCGATTATAGTTTTTATATCATAATCTGAGGCAATTTTTTTTAGTTCTTTTATCAGTCCCTTCTTGCAATGATAGCACCTATTCACTGGATTTTCTGCAAATCCCGGCTCGCCAAGTTCATCGTAGTATATCGTCTTATGTAAAATCCCGATCTCTTTTGCTACTGCTTTTGCGCGATCAAGCTCACCCGGGGCAAGTGTCTGTGAATCCGCTGTGACAGCAATTGAATTTTTTCCAAGGGCCTTAAATGCCAGCGCTGCAAGTACGGAACTATCCACTCCCCCCGAAAACGCAATAAGAACGCTGCCTCTTTCTGCAAGATCCGCCAGAATAGACTGCATTTTTTCGTCAGGTGACATTGCATTAATAACAATCCGAAAAGATGTAAGCGTTTCTATGAAACAATGAAACCATGATTTGTTTATCAGAACATTTTCCACATGAAATGCAGGTAAAATAGTAAACATATTTCTAAAGACTGCCATTAATCTGTTAAAAACAATATCTATTATTCATGTTAAATCGTGAATCGATAGCCAATGGCTGATTTAATATGCAATTTTTCCATCATCATAATCAAAATTATAATTTAATTTTTCCATGGGAAATAAAGGGGTTAAAATAATAATGATGATGCATATTGAAAAAAAGTGTTTATAAGAATAATTATTTCAACAATATTGTAAATGTATGTTTGTGTTCTTCCTCATTTGTAAGGATCTCTTCAAACAGCAATCTTGTGGTCGAGTCTTTATTTTCTGAAGCAACAGCTATGATTTCCTTATATAGCTCAATGGCTTCATTTTCTGTTTCGAGGTCGTCTTGCACCATCTCTTCAAGAGAACCGCCAACTTTTATGGGTGTAGGTTTTGCTGTCGGAATCCCTCCCAGATAAAAAAGCCGATCAGCGATCTTCTCGGCATGCTTCATTTCATCTATTGCGATATCTTCAAAAATATCCTTTACTTCAGGACTTTTCATCCCCATTGCCATTACATGCTGCCACATATACTGGACACTTACACCTATTTCTCTGGCTATCGCTTTATTAAGTAATTCTATTAATTCACTCGCCATAATTATCTATACTTTATTTATCTTGTTCTTATTTAAGGATTGACATTTCAAGCTAATATCTCCAATCCTTTCACATTTATCCCTTTGTCAACGATTTCCCCGACTACTTTTCCACCTAACATCTGTGCCACATTTTTTGCATCTTTTTTGGGAATTACTACAACAAAACCCATACCCATATTAAATGTCTTATACATCTCAAGGTCTTCAACATCCCCTTCTTCCTGCAGGAACTTAAATATCGGCTGTGGTTCCAGCGGGTATTTTATGTCAAATCCATATTTTGTGGTGCGGTGAAGTTTCATAAGCCCGCTTCCGGTAATATGGGCAAGCCCTTGAATATCGAACTCTTTTACTGCATCCAGTATTTCCATGTATATCCTTGTAGGTACCAGCAACTCATCCCCTATAGTGGTCTCTTCGTTGTATGGAAAAGGATCATGATATGAATAACCTGCGTCTTTTATGATCCTCCTGACAAGGGAGTATCCATTACTGTGCACGCCACTTGATGGTATCCCGACAATGGCATCGCCTATTTCAATCTTCTCTCCTGTGATCACTCTGTTTTTTTTGACCATTCCCAGACATGTTCCGGCAAGGTCAAAACCATTGATAATATCCGGGAGAGTCGCAGTTTCACCCCCTACGATGGTCATCCCTGACATCTCGGCGCCTTTTGCAAGCCCTTCCCCGATCTGTCCCATGATCTCATTATTGGGTTCATGTATGGCGATGTAATCCACAAATGCAAGAGGCTCAATCCCCATAGCAAGAAGGTCGTTCACATTCATGGCGATACAATCAATCCCAATTGTGTTCCATTTTTTCATCTCATTTGCGATCATGACCTTTGAACCCACACCGTCTGTAGTCAGTGCGAGAGCATATTCCCCAAAATCAATAAGACCCGCATAGTGGCCAACATCTGTAATAGGCGCGCCAATACCTTTGCGTTTATAGATAAGCTGTTTTGCAAGGGCAGCTATTGCCCGGTTTTCTGTATCGATATCAACGCCTGCTTTTGCATAAGTTAACGCCATACACGCTTCAATAAGAGTGATTGCATAAAGATTTTATGATTGGATAGAGCAGGCGTAGGATAGGTGTGTGTGGGAGTGACATAAAAAAATGCCTGCTCATACTTATCATAATCACAATACTATTTAACAATTTTGGTTGGTTCGTATAAATAGAAAAAATATTAAGCTTACAGGAATCCCAGTGTATCTTCTATCCGGCTTATCTCAGGACTGGTGGTTTCTTCGCCGACCGCATAGCCTTTACCATTGGCAAGAAGCCCTGAACCAACAAGAGGTGAGCCAAAATTAACCGTCCCGATATTGACCGGTAATTTGAACAGTTCTTCAATTACGGATATCTCTGCCGGGCTGGATTTAGGATGCACGAGTACGCCCTTGTTCGTGGCTATACCTGCCATTCCAACAGTCTTTAAACCGCCAAGTGTGCCTCTTTGGACTTCGATACCGAGAGTTTTCTGGATTATCTTAATGGACTTTTCAGAGAGGTCAGGATGGACAAGTGCCGCCGTATCATTAGCTAAAATAAGATTTCCTGCTGCGTTCAGTTCTTCAGTTAACCTTGCTGCCTTGATATGTTTCCTTATAGCCCGGATCTCTTTTTCCAGGACAAAACCTGCTACCATCATCCCGTTATTGTTTCCTCGCATAAGTGAACCTATAATAGAACTTCCGCTTACAGCAGTACGGCAGGCTACAACTCCAAGTGATTCTTCCAATTCTCCTATGGTGTCAGGAGATATCTCATAAGGTACAAAAACGAATTCATCTGTACACGTTGCGAAGACGCCCAGTACGGGGCTCCCTGAAATATTCAATTTACGTTTCAATTATGCCCCTAAAAAAAATTATTCCTGGGCGAGTTCAGCCTGAACGCCGCCGGCTTCGAACTTGACCGCCCTTACTCTTAATTTCAATGGCGGTTTCATTGAGCCCCTCTCCCAGAGTTTCTCGTTTATTGTCTTATCGATCTTGATCTCGTCAAGTTCGGTTTTCAGGTGTTTTCCGAGGTATGCTCTTACTTTCCTGACTGCGCATTCCGCTCTCTTCCAGCGCGGGACTTTCCTTGCATCCGAAAGAGGAATAGTATAAATCCTTTCAATATCTGCCATAAATAATCACTTTAACCTTTGAGTGTGCTTCTTCTCCAGTTGCGTCTCTTAGGGTGGGTCATTACATTTCTCTTAGTCTTTACGATAACCCATGCCGGAAGGCGCTGGTTCTGGTTCTGGTGTTTTGCCAGTCGTTTTTTCTTTGCTTTTGTCCTTTGAGTCATAAGAATTCACCGAATAATCTAGAATTGGAATACCCTGTACGTCTTGATACATTGATAAAGCTTTGGATACCTATTTATACACTCCTGCCATCTAAAATCCTCTTGCGGGTGATATGATATGGTAAAAACATCAAAGATATCAGGTTTCTATAAGCAAAGCCCAGAAGAAAGGCTCAAGATAGTATCCGAATTCTCAGGTCTTTCGGAAGAAGAGGCTTCAAGCATAAGCGCAACAGGCGCTCTATCACTTGATGCCGCTGACAGAATGGTAGAAAATCTCATCGGAGTAATGGAAGTGCCCATGGGTGTAGCCGTGAATTTCCGGATAAACGGCAGGGATTATCTTATTCCCATGGCAATCGAAGAACCTTCAGTGATAGCTGCGGCAAGCAACTCCGCAAAGATGGCGCGAGAAGGCGGAGGTTTCACAACCAGCAGCACAGGTCCTGTTATGATGGGGCAGATACAGGCTGTCGGGATAAAAGACCCAAATGGAGCGAGATTGAACATCCTGGAGAAAAAAGAAGAAATTATAAGACGTGCGAATGAAGTTGACCCGATACTTGTTAAATTTGGCGGCGGCGCAAAGGATGTGGAAGTAAGGGTAATTGATACACCTTCCGGGAAAATGGTCATCACGCACCTTGTGGTGGATTGCAGGGATGCCATGGGCGCAAATGCCGTGAATACGATGGCTGAAACTGTGGCGCCTTATATTGAGGAACTCACCGGAGGGCGCGTGTATCTAAGGATTATTTCAAATTTTGCAGATAAACGTTTGATGAGGGCAAAAGCGGTTTTCCCAAAAGAGACCATAGGAGGAGAAGAGGTAGTAGATGGGATTCTAGCAGCATATCATTTTGCGGCGGGCGACCCGTACAGGGCGGCAACCCATAACAAAGGTATCATGAACGGGGTTTCAGCGGCAGTGCTTGCTACAGGCAACGATACAAGGGCAATTGAAGCTGGAGCCCATGTTTATGCATCGCGAAGCGGAGTTTACCGCCCCCTTTCGTGCTATGAGAAAAACGCAAACGGAGACCTTGTTGCAACAATAGAGATGCCAATGGCCGTGGGTCTTGTAGGAGGCGCGACAAAGACCAACCCGATAGCGCGCACAGCCGTAAAGATCCTTGGCGTAAAGACTGCTACGGAAATGGGTGAGGTATTTGCAGCCCTTGGCCTTGCCCAGAATTTCGCAGCAATGCGAGCGCTTGCTACAGAGGGTATCCAGAGAGGTCATATGGGGCTTCATTCAAGGAACGTAGCCATCCAGGCAGGTGCCACTGGTGATATGGTTGATAAAATAGCACAGATAATGGTAATGGAAAAGAAAGTCAGGGCTGACAGGGCAAAGGAACTGCTTGATGAGATGATGGAAAAAGGAGATAGCGAATCATCATCGTAAGGAGAAAGGCGAACTCCCTCGGAAGCTTCAATGAAAACGCTGCTATCTACAAGTTTGGTGCCTACCCAAAAATTATTTATCCAACATACGCATATTTTATCTTATGAGGTACATTGATGGTCTTGAATTAAGCCCCAAGAAAAGCGAATATTTAAAGTACATACTGGAAAAGGGTGGTATCGTACATACGACAGATATTTCGCAGCATTTTAACCTTGATCCTTCAACTATAACCAAGACCATCCAGGAGATGTCGCCAACTAACCTTATCGAGCATATTCCGTATAGGGGAGTAAAATTGACGCCAAAGGGCAGGGAGTTCGCTGAATTCCTGGTAAGAAGGCACAGGATCATAGAATTGATGCTCTCGCATTATGGGCTTACAGCGCAGGAAGCTTGCAAGGTGGCTTTGAAGTTCGAAGGGCTTGTATCCAAGGATGTGGTCGATAAAATATGCAATTCACTGGGGCATCCGAACATGGGCATCTGTGGCAGGATCAAGCATGATACGTGCTGTTGCTGTCCTCCTGATAATCAATGGGGTATTACCGGATGAGCGAACTATCTCCCCACATACCAGACCTTGACCTTATCACATTTTACAGTGAAAAAAGTACTTCTTTTTTCTCCAGGATAAGCCCCTGGACCAAGGCATTAATGCTTGTACTTATCATAATCTTTGTTTCGATCGATAAAAGCCTCATACTGGCAGTATGCCTTTTCCTGGTCGTTTTTGCATTATACGGTTTATCGGGCCTGCCAATCAAAAAATTGTTCCAGTGGTACATGATGCCCTCTATATTTATTCTATCATTGGCGCTCATAATAATGTGGAACGAGCCAGGGAATCCAATATTTTCCATGGGCGCGCCATACTTTTCCCTTACTCTCACTGATAATGGGCTGCTAATGATTCTAACGCTTCTGTTTAAATCCCTTGCATCTGTGACCTATTCGTTATTTTTCCTTATGACAACCAGGTATAATTATTTCTCATCCATGATATATCGGGTTTTCCCTTATCCGATCGACCAGATATTTCTTATGTCGTACAGGTTTATCTTTACGACTTTGAAAATGGTCGAATCCATGATCAAAGCTCTCAGGTCAAGGGGCGGTGGGCTTTTAAAAAGCGCGCGCAGGCAGAGCAGGATGTTTGCCGAGGTGTTCGCCCTCACCATGATACGTTCATACGATAGGGCTGATAGGATCAATAAGGCCATGGAATCCAGGGGATTCAATGGTAGATACGTTGCTGCTACCAGGATGCCTGTAGTGAGCATAGGTGAATACTTTACTATGCTTGGTGCGACGATATTAGTGATTTATCTAATATACTTCGTTAAATTACCGTTTTAAGAGTGATACGATTGACAATCCCAAAACAAATCCAGATAATACACACCTGTAATGCTTGTACGCCTGGTGCAAAAGAGCTCATTCATGTTGATTGTGCAAACCACATCTACCCCGATGGAAGCCATGGGATTCATGAAATGTGTTTCAGGGTGCTTGAAAAAGAGATCGTGGCTTTATGCGGACCTAACGGATCTGGCAAGTCCACGCTCATCGAGCATTTGAACGGATTGCTGCGACCCAGCAGCGGTAATGTCACAGTTATGGGCAAGAAGCTGGATTTGAGTCTTTCAGATATATGGAGGGATGTTGGAGTAGTATTCCAGAGCTCGGATGATCAGCTTTTTGCACCAACAGTATTAGATGACGTGATGTTTGGCCCCATGAACATGGGATTTAATATTGAACAAGCAAGGGAGGAAGCTTTGAGTGCATTAAAAGCAGTTGGTGCCGAAAAATTGTCTGATAAAATACCGGGCTATCTGAGTGGTGGCCAAAAAAGGCTGGTTTGCATTGCCGGGGTTCTTGCCATGAAGCCGGGAGTGATCGCCATGGATGAGCCTACATCTGACCTTGACCCGTTACACGCGCAAATGGTAGAGGACATCATCCTTAACTTAAAAAATAACCACGGAATCAGTATCGTTATAGCGACACACGACCTTGACATGGCAGCGAGGATATCAGACCGTGTTTGCATAGTGAAAGATGGTTCTATTATTGCAGAGGGGAAACCCAAGTCAATATTTTATGACAAGAATCTCCTGGAAATGTCGGGATTAAGGCAGCCCAATGTTGTCCGGATATACGAGGGAATAAGAAAAGATCCGGGCGTTATTATGGATAATTGCCCCCTGACAATTGATGAGTTGATCAAGAACATTTCCCGGATGATGAGGGAAAGTTAAATCATGGCGCATGTACATCTTCCGGATGGGACATTTTCAATTCAGTGGGTTATTATATGGTGGATCCTGGCCATCATAATTTTAGGTTTATGCCTGTACTGGTTGAAGAAAATCAGGAAAATAGACAATAAAACAATAACACTGGCAGCGATGTTAACTGCCGCCTCTTTTGCGATATTCCAGGTCAGCATACCCCTGTTTGGAGGTGTACACATAAACCTGACCCCACTTATAGGCATACTTGCCGGGCCTGCGATCGGCAGCATCATCGTTCTTATCGTAAACATATTATCGGCCGCTATCGGCCATGGCGGATGGGGGATGATAGGTGCAAACATACTCGTCAACATGACGGAGGTTACTGTTTCATATGCCATATATAAGTCTCTTCTTAAGCTGAATCTCGATACGTTCTCAAGAGCCGGAATTGCAACGATTATCGGACTTCTTTTTGGAAACATAGCAATGATATTGATAATTCTCATATCCGGAATACAGGGTGTTCACCAGGATATCACAACTACTTTCTATGGATTGTCGCTCATTGCTGCAGTGAACATGGGTGTTGCTATAATAGAGTCTTTCATTACCGGGTATGTAGTGTCATATATTAAAAGGATCAGGCCGGATATGCTTTCAGAGGTGAATCCCGATGGAGCAGCCGCAAAGTAATAAAAAGGGAATTATTATATTCGGGGCGATCGTGGTAATATTTCTGGTCTTAAGCGTTTTGACCTATATAATAACAGGAGATAAAGGGATAGAAGAGCGCTTTTCAAATGCAGTAGGACTACCGAGCGAATCTGAAAGCGGCGATAATGGGATTTTTGGCTTCACACTCGAAGGTAATCATCTATCCTATGTAATTATATTGGCCTTGATCCTGGTCGTAACAGCATTGATTTATTTGAAATTCAGGGAAAGTACTTAACTATTTGAGCAACAATTGTTATCCATATGGACAACGATTTATTCAAGGCGCTGAGCAGCGCTACTCGCTTGAAAATGCTAAAGACACTGGCAAAAAAAGAAATGCACATCTCAGGGCTTGCAAGGGAGCTAAATCTTTCAAATCCTGTTGTGGCAAGGCATGTAAATATTTTAGAAGCAGCCGGTTTGATCCGGAGAACGAAATTTGGTAAAACCCATGTGCTCAAATGTAAAATAGAAAATATAGACACTCTTCTTAATGCTTTTGCTGACACGTGCGAAGTTAATGTACCAAAAGGCTCAAGTATTCTTGAGACCTTGAAAAAGGTATCGGGAGTGGAAGTAAAGGAAGTCCGTGATAAAGAATTTGTCATCTCCATCGATGGTGAGCAGGGTTTCTATATTTATGAAGTCAATGGAAAGTCACCTGAAACTACAGTTGAAGATTTCAATATCGAAAAAGATTCCACAATAGAATGGAAAAAACTGGTACCAGTGACGCGCAAAAGAATATTCGTAAAAATTGAACAATAGTCCATCATTATCCATTCAGGTAATAACTATAATCCAAAAACACAGATTCTTTTATCATTGGCTGCATGAATCGTCGATTATGCACATAATGGAAGGATTCCTGCCGCTGACATGGGTAATTTTCTGGTACTGCCTCAGTGCTCCTTTTATTATCTATGGCGTATGGAGATTGAAAAAAATCACGGAAGAACATCCCGATTCAAAACCCATGCTTGCGATGGCAGGCGCTTTTGCCTTCGTTCTTTCTTCTCTTAAAATACCTTCAGTAACAGGCAGTAGTTCCCATCCCACAGGCACAGGTTTTGGAGCTATCGTATTTGGACCTGCTGTCACATCAGTAATGAGCGTAATAGTGCTGTTATACCAGGCGCTGCTTTTGGCTCACGGAGGTATCACCACTCTTGGCGCCAATACCTTTTCCATGGGAATTGTAGGGCCTATTGTTGCATATATGGTCTATAGGGCCCTTCGGGATATAGGTGGATTCAATTTTGCAGTGTTTGCGGCAGCTACTCTTGGAGACATGGCAACTTATGTTACAACTTCATTCCAGCTTGCTCTGGCATTTCCTGCCCCCCTGGGAGGGGTCATGAAATCCTTTATCGGATTTATGGGCATCTTTGCAGTAACACAGGTGCCACTTGCATTAATCGAGGGACTTGTCACCATGCTGATTTTCAAGTACCTTCTGGAATTAAGACCGGATGTGTTCAGGGCATTCCAGGTAAGTGATAAAGTAGCATTAGAGGAGGCGAAAAATGTCTGAGCTGAAAAAACTCACAAAAATAGTGGTTCTTTTGATTGCTGTCATCGGATTGCTGACAGTATTTGTGCCGCACATGATCGGGACCACCCCGGAATGGGGCGGAACCGATGCTGCGGCGGCGAATAAGATCGGTGAAATGAGTAATTATCTACCGTGGTTTTCACCCGTCTGGAAACCGCCGGGCGGGGAAATGGAAACCCTTTTATTCTCACTGCAGGCAGCTATCGGAGCAGGCATTATCGGATACGTGGCAGGTCTATACACAGGCAGAAAAGAGAAAAAGAGAGACAATACATGAGTTACTCGACGATCGATACAATAGCCCATACAAATAGGCTAAGGTATATTGATACACGATTGAAAGTCATATTTGCCATAACAACATTGTTAATTACTGTCGCATCAACATCTCCTATTACACCCATTTTAATTTTTCTAACAGCAACTATTCTTATACTGTTTGCTGCAAAGATAAGACTTAATATATATTTATTACTTCTGTTAACACCACTTTTATTTGGACTTATTAGCGTGCTGCTGATGTCTTTGTTTTTCGGATATACTGACAGCCCCTTGTATTCTTTTGAAATACTGTCCCACATTTTTGTACTGCAAAAAGAAGGGATAAATGCGGGAATTCTTGTTGCATCAAGAGCATTTGCCGGCTCAGCGTGTCTATTCTTTCTTGCACTTACCACACCAATGACAGAACTGTTCACTGGATTAAAATGGCTTAGAATACCGGAAGTTGTAATTGAGCTTACCATGATAATATATCGTTATATCTTTTTATTCTTAGGGGAAGCCCAGAGGATGTGGCTGGCATCTCAAATGAGGGGAGAGAATAATTTTCGAACAAAGATCGAAGTGACCTCAATGATGGCAAGTACACTTTTTCTTCGCACCTTACACCAGGGTGAAAAACTCTTTGTAGCCATGAACTCCCGCTGTTACGACGGTGAAACAAACAGCCTTAGCTATCGGGAAAATCCAAAAAGAATAAGCGTCACAGCACTTTTTGCAGTTTTATTATTTGAGTTTTCCCTTGCTTATTTGGCGATCATAACACAAAACATGGCATTGATCTAGTGGGAAAAAACATGAATATCATCGAAACAAGAAATTTAACCTATAAGTATCCTGACGGTACAAAAGCCCTGGATGCCATTGATTTCTCAGTTGAAAAAGGAAACATTACAGCTATTCTTGGCCAGAATGGCGCCGGGAAATCTACTCTACTTCTTCACCTGAATGCCACCTTGAAACCCGGTGATGGCATTGTATATCTGAAAAACGAACCTTTCGCTTATAATAAAAAGGGGTTGCATCACATTCGAAGCACTGTCGGAATGGTGTTCCAGAACCCCGATGACCAGCTTCTTGCACCCACGGTTTTGCAGGATGTGGCATTCGGTCCGAAAAACCTGAAACTTACAGGTGCACAAATAAAACAAAGGGTAGATGAAGCCCTATGCCTCGTGGGGATGAATGCTTATGCAGATAAACCGCCGCATTTCCTTAGCGGTGGACAGAAAAAGCGGGTAGCGATCGCAGGTGTGATCGCAATGCTTCCTGAGATCATTGTGCTTGATGAGCCAACCGCTGGCCTTGATCCGCAGGGTTGTGCCGAAATTATCGAGATTCTTGATGAATTAAATGCAGAGGGCAAGACCATCATTTTTTCCACTCATGATGTTGACCTGGCAGCGAAATGGGCAGATGAAATATATGTCCTTCATGAAGGAAAAATCAAAAATAACGGCACTGCGACCCAAATATTTGCCGATCATGCCATGATTTCCGGGACTGGCCTTCGACTTCCAACTTTTGTCCAGACTTTTCGTGAGTTAAAGGCAAGGGGTATATCAGGAGGAGATTCACCGCTAACTATGCTGAATTTTGTAGAGTCAGTTTCAAAACCTTTTAATGTTCTTCAAGTAAGGTGCGCGATAACAAGTACGGATGTATGCGCCGGGGAAAATGTGGGTCTGGTTATGAAAAATGGCGCGCTTTTCACGACAAGAATTGATGCTGGATCGGACGTTAAAAATAATGCGATCGGCACAGTATTGTATGATGCAAAAGCTGGTGAGGATATTGTGGTTAGCGGGAAAACAGGAACTCTTTCACCAAAAACCGGGGATATCCATATAGTGCCCATCCCGTGTGTAATAGAAGGCGGATCAAGGGCAGTCGACCTGGAAACGATATGTGCAGTAATAGCCAGGCTGCGCCCACACAAAATAGGCGCTATGGGAACCTCTGCAAAAGTGGCAGTTAGAAAAGCAGGTATTCAATGCGATTTTGAGGTGGACGTAATCCAGTCAAGCATACTTGCAGCCCTGCGGGGCCTGGATGTTATGGTATTTGCCACTGGCGGTATGGCGGATCGTGTTATCCGGAAAATAGAAGGAAACAATAAGCACGGTGGACAGCAGATCAAATACCTGAGGCTGCTCTGAAGACAATAAGAACTGCTGCTGCGATAAAAAGAATTGAGAATGACTTACAATTCTTCCCCGGGACGAATAGTGGTCAGCTTCACATTCTTTACACCTTTTAGTGCTATGATCTTTTCGGCGACAGCTTTTATTTCTTTGCCTTCACCATTGAGTATTAGCACTTCCACGCATTCGTCATGGCTGATGTGAACATGTATTGCCGACCTTGTAATAGCCGTGAAATCATGCCCTATGTCCAGCAGCGAGGTAACAAGCCCGCGCTGGGAATGATCATAAGTCATTGATAAAATACCAATTCTCTCACCCTGCACCTCGCTCATCCAGTCATAGTAACGGATATAGCTCCTTATTGCGTCGCGTATACCTTCTGATCGCGATGAATAGCCTCTTTTCGTTATTATCTCATCGAATTTTACCAGCAGGTTCTCAGGAAGAGAAACCCCGATTCTTGACAGGTCTTGTTCCATATAAGTCTCCTTTATCTTGGATTGAAGTTGAACAGTATAATCTTTTGCATTTATGTGTTTTTCAGAAGTCATTTTCCGTTGTTTAGGTCCACCAGGTCCTCTGAGTGAACAGGCATAAACCACTTCTGAGCTATGAATGTAGGTATTACCGCACTTGCTATCACTACTCCAATCAGAACCGAATACTGAACTTGATTAATAAATCCTGAATTTAATCCGAAAACACTTGCTATGGTACCAAAAGTCAATCCTGTGCTCATTAAGAGCGTAGTGTACATACTCCCGTCAGGAATATATTTTCTTGCAAGAAAATAAACACCGAGAAACTTAGCTATAATTTTGAGAGCAAAAAGAATAGAAAAAAGGCCAAATGCGGATAAAATTAATGGAAATGAAATATTTAAGCCACCAACGATAAAGAATATAGGAGTAATTACAGCGTAGGCTACTGTTCTTAATCTATTTCTTACTTCCTTTGTCCCGGATGTCTCAGTAAAATGTTTTGACATCAACAAACCCAATACGAATGCTGGCAAGACTGCTTGCCCTTCACCTATATTTGCGAAGAACATAAAAATAAACAGCAATAGAAATATATATTTTATTTCAGGCTCAATCACTTTGTTCTTCAATTTCGGATTATCAAAAACATGATGAGAAAATTTCCCAGCAAAATAAATCACACATAACGAAACTAAAATAAAAAGGGCTGTATAAAGTGTAGGCTTAACAAATAATATGCTTAAAGCAATTGCAGTTCCCATATCGGTAATAAATGTGGATGCCATAATTAATTTACCAATCTCAGATTTTGATAAGCCTGTCTCCACGAGAACCGAATAAACAACAGCAAGAGACGTTGTAGATAGAGCAGTTCCTGCAATTAAAGATGCTGAAAGATTCCAATCCTCTAAATAATATGTATAAAGAAAAACTACAATAAATGGTAGCAAAAAAGATAATGCTCCGATTAGAAAGCTCTCTTTAAATCTCTCTTTCATCAACTTTGTATCGATTTCAGTTCCTGCCAGATAGGTTAGAAGAATTCCACCAAAACTTGCTAAATATAGCATCCAATCATCAGGTTGAACCCCTAAATTTCCAGCAATCGCTCCAAAGAGAATTTCAATTATTGCTACCGATAACCCAACTCTCAAGGAAATCAAACTTGAGATGAAAACTAATATCCCTACAATCGCTATGATGTCCGCTCTCATATCTTGTCTCCGTTCGTAATATTTGTTGGTAGGAGTTATTAGCTGTAGAGCGGTTAAAGGCGAACTCCATCACCTATTTCTATACAAAATTAAGTATGAAAACACTGCTTTTAAAGGTATTATGATTAATTAAGCTTTCTGAATAATCCGATTATGAGAATAACAGAACACGAATAAAGCGGATAATAAAAACCAAACATAAGCTCAACAAATTCGTCTATGCTACTGATGAATGGTTCAACGAACAAGATAAAGATAAATCCGTTGTTGTAAAACGTTTCACAGATGAAAAAGGTTACACTCCCGCAATTATTGAAGAGATTTTAACCCTCTTATAGATAATCAGTCCAATTTTGACTTCTTATCTGCCAGGAACTGACTGATTTCTTTTTGAGATGTTTTTAGTGATTTATCGTTTATTTCGGTCTGCTCCATCATATCAACCACCAGACATAATCCTGGTTCTTTTCAGAGTCTAATTCATGCTCGCTTCCCGGTTTCCCGTGTTTGATTTCATTACCTTCATCGTTATTTTCTTCAAATTTTCTTCTGTCATCATGTTTCTCTATCATAACTACCCACTTCTCATGGTTTTTCATAATCCGCGATTCTGTGACATACGGTTACATTACTAAGATTTGATATCAACCTGCAATTGGTTCATAGTTTTCAGATCACAGAAGATAACAAAATCATAATAATGTTGATGATATAAGAAGACCTTGCATCTGATTCTTGCCTATAAAAAAATTCAAATACCCCCGGATTTATCTGGAATAATCCCGTAGAGCCGGATATTTATTTTTGGATGTTGGTCGGGGCATGTTATTTCCGGGGACGTTCAAAAATTCCTTTTTTGAAAATAGGTTTTCCTCTACATCAATATTTTTCACGGATCCGATATTTTCAGCTGCTTCAATTATATTGATCAACTCAATTTCTTCAAATACACCATGCTTCACGTTCTCGGTATTATATTTCTTTTCGGCCAAGGGGACTTCCATTGTTTTTAATATCATTTCATCAATATTTGCCAGATATATAGCCCTTTCTTCATAGATATCCAGTCCTTTGCCATCATACTGTTTATTTTCCATAACTTATCTCACCTCTTATGCTTTTTTTAATCCCCCATCCCGCGGCCAGGGATTAAATTGCTGTACTAAAATATTAACCTGCTCTGTTTTTCATAAAGCAGGCTGAATTTACACATAATAATCATTATGTTAATAATATAAAAAGTTTTCTGAGCCAACCATCATGATCATGACAATTTTTTTCTATGCCCAAAACGAGTGCGTTCTATTCCAGCCCCATATGCCCCAGGAGATGATGATAATGTTCCGGAGGCACCAATGAATAAAAAGCCTTCTGGACGACCTCGCTTAATGCAGGATGGATATGCATTCCCTGGATTATAGGGTCTGGATTTTCTTGTTCTGTATACATGAGGTTCACGACCTCCTGGATAAGAATAGATGCATATGGGCCTATGATATGGGCGCCCAATATCCTTCTGGTATTGTTTTCCAATATGACTTTCACAAAATAATCTTTTACATCCATTGCGTGGCCTTTTGCCGTATCTTCATATTTTTGAAAACCGATCAACAGGTTTGTCTGTCCGTATTTTTC
This sequence comes from Methanosarcinales archaeon, assembly GCA_905339155.1. GTDB lineage: Archaea > Halobacteriota > Methanosarcinia > Methanosarcinales > Methanoperedenaceae > Methanoperedens. The sequence continues at coordinate 18,867 of CAJPFJ010000058.1, read as the reverse complement.
AAGGGCTTCTTTTTCTCCCATTCCGACACTTGCGATCTCAGGATATGAAAAAACAGCATAAGGGACTGCGTGATAATCAATTTTGATCTTCTTTTTCATGATCGCATTATTGAAAACGACCCTTGATTCAAAATTTGCCACGTGCTTGAAGAGATATTTACCATTAGCATCACCAAAAGCCCAGACACCAGGTTGGGTTGTTTCAAGATATTCATTTACGACTATCCATCCTTTTGCATCGGTTTCTATTCCCCCTATCTCAGGATGCAGGATGTCATGAGTTGGCCCTCGTCCTGATGCAACTAAGATCTCATCAACAATAAAATCAACTTTATTCCCTTCGCCGCGTGCAGTCACTTTTTTCTTTCCAACAGCTGTTGTTTGCACTTCCTCAACTTCATAACCTGTGACAATATCCATGAATCCGGACATATCTCTTTTTGCCAGCATTGAAATCTCTGGCTCTTCTTCAGGTATGTACTGCTTGTTTCTCCCGATAATAGTTACTTTAGAACCCATTGAGGAGAAAAAATGTCCATACTCTGCCGCTATGTATCCACCGCCTATTATGGCAATACTTGCTGGAAGCTTCGCCATTTCCAATATAGTATCACTTGTGAGATAACCTGCTTCCTCCAGCCCCTTAATTTTCGGTATGATAGTTTTTGAGCCTGTACAGAGAAATATCATTTTTGAAGTTATGGTTTTGTCGCCGACCTTCATCGTATAAGCGGATACGAATTCTGCAACATCGTGATAATAATCAACATTCGGGTCGCTGGAAAGTCCTATGCGTATGGATCCAATGTCTTCTGAAATAAGTGACCTCATTCTTTCCATAATGTAATTAAAATCAACATTTTTCAATTCCACATCTATACCGAATTTCTGCGCGGTTCCTATTGTCCTTATTAGTTCTGCAGGATATAGCAGGAGTTTAGAGGGTATGCATCCGCGAGTAAGGCATATTCCGCCCGGTTCATCTTTATCAATTACGGCAATTTTGAAATCAGGGTTCTCTTCAAGGATCGAGCCAATATAGTTCATTCCCGAACCTGTTCCGATCACGATAAGATCATATTTTTTCAGGTTATACTTTTTCAATAAAATTCCCCACTTCTATTTTCTATGATCCTGAATTGATATGCTTTTCTCATATTAACCAACCTTTATATGGGTTTTGATACTATAAATCGTTATATCTACCCTTAAATATGTAAACTTAACAACTACTTTTTTGGGTTAGGTATTACAATTGTAAGGGATACGATTCATACATAACCTTTCGGATTGGGGAATTCTCTACCCCTTAACCCCACGAGTTAATATCAGTCCGGTCATTTTAGGAAGCGATGAAAGATGCTATCAAAGTTGCCGCAGAAGGGGTGATCCTTGATCTTGAGATAACAGCAGGAGCAAAAGAAACTGCAATCCAGGGTTATAATCCATGGCGCAAGCGTATTGAAGTCAGGATCGCACAAAGGGCTCAGAAAGGAAAAGCTAATGGAGAACTTATTTCTTTTTTATCAAAATTATTTAATACCAGTTCTAAAAACATAGAGATCGTATCCGGTCTTGCAAGCAGCAAGAAATCGGTAATGATCTTTCAGGGAAAACAGGAAGAGATCTTAGAAATCCTGAGCCTGCAATGACGCGAAGTGATCTTGAAGATGTAGGACGTCTTGAAAAACTTGAAGAAATTATCCTGGAACTTAAGGAACTTGCACAAGATGGGGCAATTATCATTGTGGAAGGGAAAAAGGATGCTGGATCTTTGCGATATCTTGGCATCTGTGGCAAGATACAATTTGCTTCACAGCAACCATTGATTGATCTTACGGATTCGCTCTCAAAGACTGGAAAAAAAATCGTGTTATTGACCGACTGGGATAAAAAAGGAAACCTTGTTGCACGCAAAATCATTAATCATCTCGCTGCTTATGGTATTGTGCCCAATACCGAAATCCGGTCAAGGTTAAGATCCCTTTCAAAAAAAAGAATAAAAGACATAGAAAGTCTCAATAATTATGTAAATAAGTTGAGATATGAAATCCATGGCATAATGAGATTTTAGTTTTGATCTGAGATTTGTTCACTAATCCATCATGATTTTAACCCTGGAAAAGAAAATAACGAATATGTTTGAATTTGCCTGGCCTGATTCTAAAAATGATCTGGAGTCGGAAAATGTGAAAAAGGCTTTGCTGCGCTACCGTGCAATTTTGCTCGGCAAGGAAAAGGCAAAGTTTATAATTGCAGGAGAAAACAACCTGCTGCAAAAGAAGGTTGATGAAGCAAATCACATATTAAAATCATGTGAACTGTGCGAAAGGAGATGTCACGTAAATCGTGCAGAGGGGAAATTGGGGATATGTAAAGCAGGAAACAAGCCATTGATTTCCTCCGCGTTCCAGCACCGGGGAGAAGAGCCTTTCTTCGTACCCTCGTTCACAATATTTTTTATAGGCTGCTCTTTTCACTGCCAGTTTTGCCAGAACTATACGATAAGCCAGCGGTATGAGAGCGGTCACATCGTTACCGTGAAAGAATTGGCACAGATCATTGATGGCAATTCCTGGTGCCGCAATGTGAATTTTGTCGGAGGAGAACCTGCCTCGCATTTGCCTTTCATTTTAGACTGTCTCCAGTATGTGAAATCCAACATTCCCACAGTGTGGAATAGCAACTTTTACATGAGTGAAAGATCCATGGAGTTATTGAAAGATATCATAGATGTTTATCTGAGCGACTGGAAATACTGGAATAATGAATGCGCGCAAAAGCTTTCAAAAGTCAAGAATTATCTGGAAATTGTCAGAAGGAATCATGATATGGCCTTCAAGGACAATGAAATGGTGATAAGGCATCTTGTTTTGCCAAATCATTTTGAGTGCTGCACGAAAAACATTTTAAAGTATATTTCCGATAATTACGGAGAAAAAGTTATTGTGAATATCATGGATCAGTACAGGCCTGAATGGAAGGCACACTTATACCCGGAGATTTCACGAAGTCTTACTCAAATGGAATTTGAAAAAGCAGTAAATTACGCCAAAGATCTGGGCCTGAACTTTATCACTTGATATATGCAATATTCAAACATGATCGTGGAACGCTGGACGAATGTACACAACTGTACACAAATGTTCAGTCTTCTTTATATGTGCTCAAGTACTATTCATTAATAGGCGCGCCCATTATTTTTTGTAACCACCCCCAATCCCCGGGCGCGCATATCCAATAATATCACCCCGTTATTTATTCGGGAATTTTATTAAGCCTTTTTACCCGTTCTCTTTCTCTTACTTTCTCGATCGGTTCTCCAAGCATCTCAGTCAATTCTTCATCCTTCATTTTTTCTGAGTTATATGGTTCGTTCATTTCCTCTTCTCGATATATTTCGTATTTCCAGTTCTTGGAGTCTAATTTTTGATGCAGGAACTTTTCAAGATCCGAGATGAGAGTGTCATATTTAAACTCATCATTGGGATATGGCAGCCGGATTATTATTTTTGTCATTTTCCATTGCTTCCTTTCTACACTGGCTACAAAGGTTTTCGTCCCTGGATGATTCTGAGCAATATCAGGATGATAGCGATGACCAGCAATATATGGATAAAGCCGCCAACTAAACGGAGCGAAAATCCCAATAGCCAGAGTATAATCAGAATTACAATTATTGTCCCGATCATGATTTAACCTCTCATCCGCTTATTAACTAACAATCCGATAATCAATGTCTTTTTCATGTTTACCTCTTTACATTATGAGATTCCTGATATTTTCCGATCTTTCTTTAACTTATTTTCCAGATAGGGATTTACAATAAGGAATGTGCCCTTTTCACACGCCAGGATCCTGATCCAATGAGAAACTGGTGCATGAGTAGAGCACGATAAATTCCCGCTCCCATAGTTCACTCGTGGTAAACAATATACTGAATACTTTATTAGTATTTAAAACTATCTGATCAATCGTTTATTTTTAAACAATTGCTTTAAGTTTACCGCTGGTCTGCAGCAGAAAAAAGAAGACTTTTTGGAAAATGACCTGCCGATGTTACTTGCAGATTGACTACAAGTCGTGCACCGCCTGTATCAGATGATTTCCATGTTTGATGAATACATCTCTCGTGGCTGGGTATTTTGTATTATATCGTTTAATTTTTTATATACTTTTGAGCTGATTTTTTGACTCTGCATCAGGCGGATACGTGATGCTCAAACCATTCACCTGTCCAAAAGGCGTGAGCGTATGAGGTGAACGGCGATTCATGCTCATGATGTGTTCAACCCTGATATCACGAACCCAGAGCGCATCGGCAATAAGAGAGCGATGACAGCGCCAGGGAAGGGCTTCAGCACACATTAATGCGATTTGTTCCGACTCTGCAAGATGTATTAACTCCTCTAAATTTTTCTCAAATTCTTCTGTCTGCATGTAGTCAGCAAAACCCCTGAAAGATGAATTATGCCAGCCCATGTTAGGTGAGTCTTTCCGTGCGTGGCGAAGGCCGCCCAGCCCGGCCATATGCGTGTAACCTATGCCAGCGCTGCGAAGGTTGCCGGGTAATGTTTCGTTATTGCCAAAGTCCGTTGCCAATCTATTAAGCAGGATAATGCCCAGGGTAAGCGTTATCTGCTGACTGGCAATTCCATTGATTACCGCCTCGAAAAGTGTAGGGAAGCGAGGTGGTTTGAGCCCGCGATATCGCTGTGCCAGTTGTGAAAGTTGAGCATCTTCAGAAGCAAACCGATAAAATTCAAAGAGGTCTTGCCCGGTACCCAGCGTCCGTTCAACTATTGCTGCTATAGCAGATTCATCTTCAGGCGAAAGTCCGGAGCTGGCGGCTTCGATATTAAGTTCAGGATCATCCTGCGGGCCTGTCTGCATAACTGCAATATCTACAGCCCGGCCATCAAGCGGTAGCACCCGACGATAAGTTTTCTCATCCCACCGGTCCACTATATTATTTGCCCGGCGGCGCAGAGCCCAGACCGTCAAATCCAGTCGAAATGGCGCCGCTGGATAGAGAGAGATGAGTTTCAAAGGTAATCTCCATGACAGCCACTGCTTTTTCTTTCTCTGATTGCTTATCAGATCAATCAGGATTTCCTGTACAGAGCCATTTGATCTAAGGTTATTTCATCCCGGACTGCTCTTTGCCTGAACCCTTGAGGCAGTAGCGATCCCATCTAAGAGCCAGGTTCTTCTGGACAGGGCATGTTGGGCACAGGCAGCCTTTATCTTTTTTGATCATTGTGCTTTTCCCGATTGCACAAAATGTGAGTTTCTTTTCTCCAGTTCCAATATACGTGGGACATTTTCCGCAGATGCATATCTTATCTAATTCTTTTATCTTAGCCTGCATGTCTGCCGGGGTCATTTTGCTCATTGCTTCCATATTCTGTTCAAAAGTTTTCTGTGGTTCTTTTGCCATATTTTACCCCCTTTTAAATTAGCATATTATTCATTCTGGTCGTTAGTATATAACAGTTTTCACATCCTCCCTTTCTTACTCTTCAGGATGCGCTTCTTGACCTCGAATATCTCTTTCGTAACAGGTATCTCCTTGGGACACACTTTTGTGCACATCCATTTTGTCTGGCATCCCCATGCCCCATCCTTATTATCCAGAAGAGCGATCCTCTCTTTCGAACCTTCATCCCTCGAATCGAAAAGGTATCGGAAAGAGCGGACAAGCGCGGCAGGACCTATATACGCTTCAGTGGCTTTATCCAGATTGACAGGGCAAGAAGCTGTGCAGCAGGCGCACAGGATGCAGCGGATGGCGCCTTCAAACATTTTATGTTCTTCAATGGACTGGAGCCGCTCTTTATCCGGCGCGGGAGTTGTTGTGATAAGATACGGTTTGACTGAATAGTATCTTTCAAAGAATGGATCCATATCAACAACCAGATCCTTTATCACCCTGAATACCTGTAATGGCTCTATCAGCACCTCCTCGTCTTCTTTAAAATCCTTTACAAGCTTCTGGCATGCAAGAGCACTTGTGCCGTTTATCCTCATACCATCAGACCCGCATACACCGTGGCCGCAGGACATCCGGAAAGACAATGTGGGGTCATTTTCCGCACGGATCCTGTTGAGGCAGTCAAGTATCCTGTCTTTCGGAGAAGCCTCAACCTCGTAACTCTGATAATAAGGCTCAACATCCTTATCCGGATCGTACCTGAAAATCTTGAATTTCATTATCATCAATATACCCTCGCTTCAGGCCGGAATCGCATTATTGCCACAGGTTTATACCTCACTTCGGGCGCCTCCCGGAAAAAAAAGGTGTGTTTCAGGAAATTCTTGTCATCCCTTGCCGGAAAATCTTCCCTGAAGTGGGCTCCTCGGCTCTCTTTTCTGTAAAGGGCGCTAAGAAGTATCACCTCTGCAAGGTCAAGCTGGTGACCAAGTTCAACCGCTTCCATAAGTTCATAATTGAAATTCCTGCCTTTGTTCACGATTTCCACGTCATTGAATCGTGTTTTAAGTAATCTGATATTTTCAATCCCTTTATTCAAACCCTCCTCGTCCCTGAATACAGAACAATAATCCATCATCACCAACTGCATATTTCGACGGACTCCATCGATTTTTTCGCTTCCTTTGCGGTCGAGCAAACTCGCTGTCATCTCCTTGCCTTTTTTTAATGGCTCATAAGAGACAGGATCATGTTCAATTTCCGGTATATCCTTCTTCATCGCCAATCCGCATCTTCGCCCGAATACGAGTGTATCAAGCAGGGAATTGCACCCGAGCCTGTTTGCACCATGCACGGATACGCAGGCGCATTCTCCTGCAGCGTATAATCCCTCTGTGATCGTACCTGACTCGTCTTGCAGCACCCTTCCATCTGAATCAGTAGGGATACCTCCCATAAGGTAATGACATGTAGGATAAACAGGAACGGGCTCATGAACAGGATCGATACCCAGATATATCCTCACAAAAGAGGTTATTTCCCAGAGCTTCTCAAGTATCTTTTCCTCTCCCAGATGCGTGAGGTCAAGATGCACATAACCTCCTTCAAAACCCCTGCCTTCTCGCACTTCCGTAAGAATTGCCCTTGATACCACATCCCTTGCAGCAAGGTCTTTTACAGTCGGAGCGTATCGTTCCATGAACCGCTCACCAAGGCTGTTCCGTAAAATACCGCCCTCCCCTCGTGCAGCTTCACTCACAAGGATACCTAAAGGATAAAGTCCGGTGGGATGGAACTGGACAAATTCCATATCCATAAGGGGGATCCCTGCCCCATGCGCCAGGTTTAGACCGTCCCCTGTCGAGGCAAATCCATTAGAAGTGGTCTTAAAGATCCTGCCGCATCCTCCTGTTGCCAGGAGAACAGCTTTTGCTTCAATGAGATTGAGTTCACCAGATGAGAGATCATAGGTAACCAATCCCGAGCACTTCCCCTCTTTAAGAACAAGGGAAAGGACATAGTGCTCCTGATAGAACTTTACGTTGTGGCGCAGGCACTGGTCATATAAGGTGTCAAGAACCACCCTTCCTGTCCTGTCCGAAGCATAGCAGGCTCTCTTTACAGGTTTTTTTCCATATTCACTGGTATGACCTCCAAAGTTGCGCTGTGCGATTTTTCCTTCTGCATTGCGGCTGAACGGAACACCCATATGCTCAAGTTCATAAATCACACGGGGAGCGTCCTTTACCATAATCTCAACAGCATCCTGGTCAGCGAGGTAATCGCTTCCTTTGACAGTATCGAACATATGCCATTCCCAGTGGTCTTCTTCCTCATTGCCGATAGAGGCTGTAATTCCTCCCTGGGCTGCACCTGAATGTGAGCGCGTTGGAAGGACTTTGCTCACTATTGCAACATCCGCTTCCTCCACACATTCAACAGCAGCCCGAAGCCCTGCAAGACCCGAGCCTACTATGACGATATCATGTTTGAAGTTCAATGCAACCCCTCACGATTTTAAACATAGAGAAATCATGGGTAAAACCACTCTCAAGCAAATTATTAGGAGCTAATCGTTTAAATAAATGCCTGTTTTGATAACTCCATGGTCTCTTGTAGTCGGGATTTCTATCACAAGTCCACTATCAGAAACCACGGATGAAATAATTAAAGAATGAAATAATTATTGTTGTCAGTATCCAGGGAAATATTCCTGTTTTATTTGCTTTTCAGGTATGTTCAAATCCTTTAGTATTACTACCATAGCTTCTACCATCTTCAGGGGACCGCATATATAGAAGACACGCTCCATATAGTCAGGTATTACCTTTTGTACCATCTCTTTATCGATTCGTCCAACGAGTCCCTTCCATTTTTCGGAAGGTCGCGTTACAGTGCAAACGACTTTTAGATTATTGTTCAATCTGTGCATTTCTTCAAGTTCATTCTTGAATATAATCTCATCATCGAACCTGTTGGAGTAAAGGAGGATTATATCTGTCTTTAACTGATTATCCGTTGCATAGCGGATTATGCACCGCAGCGGAGTTATGCCTATGCCTCCCGCGAGTAGTGCGATCTTATCGTACTCCCCTTTGAAGGTGAACTCCCCGAATGGGGCATCTATGATCACTTTATCTCCCACTTTTAATGAGTCAAGTGCTTTTGAAAACGGATGGCCAGTCAGCTTTTTGGTCAACTCCAGAAAGTCTGTCTCTGTTGGGCTGCTCGATATTGTGAAAGGCTCCCTGAGTTCTGTCCCTTCACTTTTGATAGTCACTATCATGTACTGTCCGGGATTGCAATTTAACCCTTCTGGCCTGTCAAATCTAAAGCTTTTGACATCTGGAGTCTGCAGAATTATCTGTTTAATATATGTCTCAAAATGCATATCTTTCCCCGGACAACTTATAATGTTTTGACCCTCATATAGTTATTTGCATGATATTCTGAAGCGGTCGTGTTGATTTGCTTTTTCGGAATTCGATTCAAATATCCCCATACCTGGGGAATGCTTCCGCAGCTCCTGGCCAGAATATAGTTTTCCATTTCGGCTGTTCAATATCCTTCTGCATGAGGAGACACTCTCCTAAAATATCTTTCATATTTTTCCTGTAATCGTCGATTCCCACCCGATCTATGGTGAAACCAATGCGTTCCCTCGGTTTACCTTTTGATTTATACCAGGAAAGGGTCCCATCTATCACATCAAAGACCTTTTCATCGGGAATGAATTCAGCAACTGGATACGCTGCATGTGGGTTCCGTCCATGTTTTCCTCCCACATAAACGGCATGTCCTACATTTTTTGCAACAAGAGCACTGGATGGACATACGTTGATGCAGTCCCCACAGGATACGCATCTGTCCCATATTCTTTTTGGAAGTTCATTTACCATTTCAAGCGCTCCTGAATGGCAGGAGTGGACACACAGACTGCAGCCAGTGCATAGGCTTTCTACCAGTTCAGGCTTTACCATTCCCTGAAACCCCAGATCCATTTCACGGGTACGCATGCAATCAATGACACAGCCAGTAAATGCGATCTTGAACTTGTGATACGTATCTGTACCAAAATATCGCCTGTCAACTTCCACTGCAAATTTTTGCGTATCTGTCCATCCTCTTGGATTATACTCGCAACCGCCGCATGCGGTTGGAACACGTACCCTGCTACCGCATGTGGCTATGGGGGAATGCCAGAGACTTCCAAGCTCTTCAATCACACTGGTTAAGTCCTTCATGTTGACATACAATATTTCGGGAGACATCCGTACTGATAGATGCACAGTTCCATCACCATATTTTTCAGCAACGTCCGCCAGTTTCCTCAATTTAGCTCCTGTCAAGCGCCCACCTGGAGCCCTGCATCTCACTGCGACCAGGTCTTTCTGTCTTTGCGGGATGAAACCCCCGCTTTTAAGTTCTTCTGTGGTTAAGAGTCTTCGTTTTGTATCTTTTGTCATATTGCTCGTCTTTTATTTCTTACTTCACTCTGATAGGATAGAGGATTGTACACACACGCTGGTAATGCAATAGATTAAGCCGGGTATTCAGAGTTGATTGTTTATTTCCTTCACCGTTACAACAAGCGCTCCTCTTGCCCACGGAAATTTTTCCTTTGCCATCCGGGCGAATTTTCCCGAAGTCTGGAGTTCACCTATTCCAGAGATGCAGCACCCCTGCCCAGGGCCATAAGTTCCCTCAATTTGCCTGGAAGCAATGAGCAGTTCAACACGATTGTTCTTCTTGAGATTCTCTTCTGTAATGTTATAATGTCCTGCAGGAACGACTATTACCTCGTTATCTTTTGTATCGAGGGCTCTCACATAGTCTCCCCATGTCGCTACCACATGAGGGCCGTTTTCCCCGCATGTTGCTATAGCGACCCATTCTGTTCTATCCATGACTTCCTTGTATTTTCCTTCAATTTTTACCATTTCTGATCTCCTTTAACTTAAGATAGTCAATACTTTAATCTGAGCTACTCTCTACCACTGCCGCAGTTCGATTAAAAGCCCATCAGGATCTTTTATCTCAGCTCTTTTTGAGTTCCCAAGAGTCACCGGCCCCCAGGTTATTTCCACTCCTTTACTCGAAAGATACTTTACGGCCATATCCATGTCCTCTACCTCAAGTGCTATCATCCTGTAACCAGTCTGCCATGGATTTTGAGATGGAAGGGCAGGATTTGTAACCTTAATAAGTTCTATAACTGAACCATTAAGTTCAATGTAAACTATCTCTTCCAGAGGAGGTACTTCTACCCTTTGCCGCTGTTTAATTTTAAAACCCAGGATTCCTGTGTAGAAACTAATGGTTTTCTCTATATCCCGGGGAATAATTTCTATATGGTCAATTCTTTTAAACATAGTTAGCCTCAGTGTATTTGTTTCGCATGCGAATATCTCAAATGATTTTTTTTCCATTTTCATACACATGGATGCAAATGGCCGGGCAGCTCTCTGCCGCGTCGATGTTGCAACTCACATCATCCACTTCCCTTTCTTCATTCTTGCCTGCCTCTTTTGAACCCTTCAAATGAGAAAAACCATCAGGAGCCATCTCCCAGAATTCAGGACAGATGTTAACGCAGCTCTCACATGATATGCATAACGGTCTTTCAATCTCCACTTTAAATCTTGCCATAATACTCTCCTGTTTCATTAATCTTTGATTTGGACATTATTCAATGCGCCTTAGTTTCAGGTATTCGCCAACCAATATGGATGCTGGATATAGAACCTCTTCTTCGTTCTGGGCATGCAATATCAGTTTATCGGCAAAGTGCATATATTCCATTTTATTTTCTTTTTTTGATGCATCTCTCATTTCCATTGTGACTTTTCCATCCGCCAGCAAAGACAATAATCCAAGTGGTGGCATCGCGTATTCTTCTTCCTTTATGAAATGTGGATGTAAAATCTTTGCAACAGCTTTTGCACAATCCCCTATCTTCCCGCTCACCCGGGTTGCCCTGGTGAGTTCGGCATGAAGCTCTTCATGCTCTAATTTCAAGGATTGTGGTATATTGAATTCCATGTCTAACCTCCCTTTTCTCTTATGCTTTTTATATCAAAGAAAGAGCTATTTAAACTTTTCCGCCTCCTTTAAAATTAATTATTAATAATATATTACTTGGGTAGATAAAATCCTCGAAATCCAATGCAGCCAACATAAAATAGTATTTCAACCAGATAGACTTATATCAATACCACCACATAAAGATATTGAAGAGTCTGCTTATCGATCAATCCCACTATCTGCTCCGATGGAATACGCATACTCGCTTTAAGTCAGGAGGGTGCTATGGCTATAAAATATGTGACAGATAGGGCAGAAGCCGCAGGTCTGGAAGCAGAGGGAACTGTTGTTGAAGGCTTTACGGCGCAAGAAAGGAAGATAAGAATGTCGTTTGAATCGCTAAAATCTGGTAATCGTATTGTGGTAATTGGCGGGGTAGCTGCCGGGCTGAGCGCAGCGAGTAAAGCACGAAAACTTAGAACTGATATTGAGATACTTGTATTTGAAAAAAGTGGTCATATTTCCTATGGTTCCTGCGGTTTGCCGTACCTTATATCGGATTTAATTAAATCTCCGGAAGATCTTGTTATGCACGATTCAAAATTCTTTAAAGAAAAAAGGGACATCGATGTATTTCTCTATCATGAAGTAATTGCAATATACCCGGCAAAACAATCTGTACTTGTTAAAAACCTCAAGACAGGAGAAGAGAACGAATATCAATATGATAAGCTCGTGGCCTGATATTTTGGGGACTATGGATGAAGAAATTACCAAAAATAGTAGAGGAAGAACTTGGAAGAAACAATGTTAAGCTCCTTAAATCCACATCGGTGAGGGAATTCATCAGTAAAAATGGTTATGTCGGGGAAGCGATTTTAGAGGACAATGAGTCAATCAATGCTGATATTGTAATTGTATGTATTGGTATGAGGCCAAATTCAGAGATTGCAAAGGAGGCAGGGATAGAAATCGACCCCACAGGAGCAATCAACGTCAATCAACGGATGGAGACGAATGTTCCCGGCATCTATTCAGCCGGGGATTGTGCAATGGCTTATCATCAAGTCCTTAAAAGACAAGTTTATATTCCTCTTGGAACCACTGCGAACAAGCAGGGGAAAGTAGCAGGAGAAAATATGGTAGGTGGGGATGCTTCGTTCAAAGGGATCGTCGGAACTTCCGTCTTAAAGGTCTTTGACCTCGAAGTTGCAAGGACTGGTCTTTCCGAAATAGATGCACAAATAGAAGGTTTCAATTTTATCTCCAATGTGGTTGAGCAGAATTCAAGAGCTCATTATTATCCTGGTGGCAGTAAGGTATGGGTCAAGTTAATTGCGGAAAAGAACACCGGCCGAATTCTCGGTGCCGAAATGGTCGGCAGGGAGGGTATTTCGAAGCGAATAGATGTTTTTGCAACAGCCATAGCAGCTAAAATGACTGTGGAAGATATAGGGGACCTCGATTTGAGTTATGCACCTCCATTTGCACCTGTATGGGATCCAATTTTGATAGCTGCAAATGACCTTAAAAAGAAAGTGTAATCAGGAGAATGAATAGTTTACAAAAAATACTGATGAAGCTGTAAAGACCGCAGAAGAAGTTGGCTACCCTGTCGCAATGAAAATAATCTCTTTGCAGGTAGTTCATAAAAGTGATGCGGGTGGACACCCCCATTAAACAGATTTATTCTCTTTATATTTGAAGCTATTTACTGCTTAAGCGATGGGTTTATATAATATTCAGAGCAATTTTCAATTTGCATTGCATCGCTTGAGTTTATCTCTCAGATGATTCGTGGGGGTTAAATATCATCAGGCTGTAATAATCTTAAATCAGGAGGTCTGGATTCGGTTCGATGTTATGCGATTTGAACCTTAAAGGAGGTAAGAACAATGGGAATTCCATACACGTTTTTCGTAACTGAGCAAACACAACAGGGTCCTCGACAAATTGACCTCTACTCTCGTCTTCTGGATGGGCAGATAATATTTCTCAATGGTGAAATCAATGATGATATGGCGGAAAGTATTATCGCCCAACTCCTATATTTAGAAGCACAAGATTTCGATGGCGATATCCGTATATATATAAATAGCCCTGGGGGGACGATTACTGCCGGTCTTGCTATCTATGATACAATGCAGTGTATTAAGTGCAATGTTGCAACTATTTGTGTGGGACAGGCTGACTCGATGGCTGCGATCTTACTGGCAGGTGGAACTAAAGGAAAGAGAATGGCATTTCCTAATGCACGAATAATGATACACCAGCCTCTTGGCGGTGCACAGGGACAGGCATCGGATATCCAGATCCAGGCAAAAGAGATGAACCGGGTGAAGAACCTTCTGGATGATATCCTCGTCTATCATACAGGGCAACCCATTGAAGTCATTGAGAGGGATACCGACCGGGACTTTTTCCTTACGGCAGAGAAAGCAGTGGATTATGGGTTGATAGATAAAATAATAAAGGCGGGAGAAGGAGTAGTAGAAGCAAAATAAAAAAAGGGGATTAAGAATGCCTGAATTGAAAAGAAGTCTGGGATTGTTAGGGGCTACGAACGTAAGTATCGGGGCAATAATTGGCGCAGGAATCTTTGTCCTGAGTGGTGTTGCCTCCGGGATCGCAGGACCTGCTGTCATACTTTCATTCATGATTGCAGGAGCTACTGCATTTCTTACGGCATTGAGTTCTGCCGAGCTATCCTCATTCATTACCGAGGCTGGAGGTTCCTATATTTATGCAGATAAGGCGTTCGGAAGATTCTGGGGATTCCTGGTTGGCTGGACTAAATCATTTGACTATATAGTGGGAGCAAGCGCAGTTAGCATAGGATTCGCAACATACTTTGTATATTTTCTTGGAATTCCGGTCATGCAAAGTTTAATAATAATTATCGGGGCAGCACTGCCTTTGCTCATCATGCTGTTAAACTTCAAAGGAGTAAAAGAAGCTTCAAGCACAAACAATTTACTGGTGATACTGAAGGTTACAGCCCTTGTGCTTTTCATAATTGTAGGAGGCTTTTTCCTATTTTCACGCGGGGATTTTTCCAATTATCATCCGTTTTTTCCCGGGGGTTTTGCTGGAATGCTTTCAGGCGCAGCAATAATTTTCTTTGCGTTCATAGGCTTCAATACGGTTACAGTACTCTCTGAAGAAATAAAGAACCCGGAGAAGACAGTGCCAAGGGCAATAATGCTCGCATTTGGAGTAAGCACCTTGCTTTATATTGGTGTTTCGGCGGTTGAGGTCGGGCTGTTGAACTGGAAGATCATAGGCGCTTCGAGTGCACCATTGGAAGTATCAATGAGAGCAGCAACAAATAATTTCTTCGTGCTGAAATTCATCTCTATTTCCGCGCTGTTTGCAACAGCGTCCGTAGTTATGGCTTCCATTCTTGGAGGTTCAAGGGCTCTCTTTGCAATGGCAAGACAGCATGTAATCCCGGGTTCACTTGCAAGAGTTTCAAAAAATGGTGTTCCTTTCTTTACAGTGCTGATCAGTGGCATTGTAATTGCATTAATTGTTATTGTTACTCATGGCAACCTGGAATGGCTTGCTTCGGTCTTTAACTTCGGAACTTTGATAACGTTCTTTTTCATCAATATAAGTGTGGTGCGACTAAGGCAAAAAATGCCAGATGCAAACCGTACCTTCAAGGTGCCACTATATCCGATTCCTCCGATACTTGGGCTATTATGCTGCTTTATCCTTGCTATTTATTTGAATTTCAATGCTATTATGTTTGCAGGGGCATGGATTGCGATTGGCATAATAGCATATTATTACAACAAAAGGCATTATAGCGCGGATGGGATGGAGAGATTATGATGATAGTTCAGAACACACCGGAAAACCGAAAAAATTGTCTTTGCCCGGAATGTCCCAGTTACCCTCACGATTGTGAGGCGGAGATTTTATACTGTTCCATGGGTAAAAGTATTTGTGATATTAAAGCCTCTGGATGCACCTGTAGCCTCTGCTCTGTTTATTTTGAAAATAAGCTCACGGGGTTATATTTCTGCGACAAGGAAGAGGTCGGGGCAAGTAATACCTTGATGAGAAAAAAGAGATCCTGGGAAGATGGTTCTTTTTATCGAACCATAGCGGATATTAAAGATATGGCAGCCATGGGCGAAAGCGTGGTGGCCGCAATGGGATCATTGAAAAAACTCCCCCTCTCCCTGGATGACCTGCATTTTATTCCTGCCCAGGTTGGAAGTATTCCGCTAAATAAGGAAGATGAGGTAAATACCGGACTCTGTATCGGACCTGAAGCAGGAAGACCGCTAAAAGTCTCATCCCCAATCCTGATCTCCGGGATGAGTTTTGGAGCTGTTTCTAAAAATGTCAGGCTGGTGATCGCACAGGTTGCATCAAAGCTGAAACTCGCTTTCAATTCAGGTGAAGGCGGAGTTTTAGAAGAGAGCCTCAAAATTGCAAAAGATTACCTTATTGCCCAGTATTCCACCGGCCGATTCGGTATTAATGAGAACATGCTAAAGCAGGTCGCAGCAGTAGAGATCCGATTTGGAGAAGGAGCCTATCCGGGTAAAGGGAGCTATCTGCCCGCAAGTAAAGTTACTCCGGAAATTGCCAAGATCAGAGGCTTAAAGAGCGGTGAAGCCGCATATTCTCCAGCCCATCATGCTGACATAACCACCCCGCAAGAACTTAAAGAAAAAGTTAAATGGCTGCGTAATCTCACAGATGGAATTCCCATAGGTGCGAAGTTAGGCTGTGGAAATGTCGAAAAGGATATTCAGATCCTTGTCGATGCGGGGGTTGACTTTATCGCTCTTGATGGTTTTGGCGGAGGCACCGGGGCTACCAATCTTTATGTGAGGGAAAATGTGGGAATTCCAATTTTTGCAGCTCTGCCGCGTGCTTTTAAAGTGCTTTCAGATCTTGGTGTAAAAGATAAGATATCTCTTATAGGAGGCGGAGGTCTGCGCACTTGTGCTGATTTTGCCAAATGCCTCGCTCTTGGCGCAGATGCTGTTTACATCGGCACAGCAGCCCTAATCGCTATCAATTGCGAGCAGTACAGGATTTGTCATACCGGTTTGTGCCCGACAGGTGTGACCACAACAGATCAGGTACTTTCAGAGCAGGTAAACGTTGAAAAATCTATTGAAAAACTATCCAATTTCATCAATTTATCAACTCAGGAAATAGCTAACCTCACCAGAATCGTGGGAAAAAACGATATTAACAAACTTGATCGTGATGATCTTGTTTCAATGAAAAGGGAGATGGCAATTATAACTGGCACCAGATGGTTAAACGGGGAATATTTAGATAGGGGACCCTGATCATGAAATGTTTATCATCCGAAGGTTTCCATATCCAATTTACATAGTAACAATGACCGGACTTTACAGGAACTCAGGACTTGAAATATATGAAAAGTCACATTATTCAAATGGGGAACACATTACTGAAGTTGAACAGATACTTACCTGGTACATTCCAGGGACTAAAAGAATTCTGGATATCGGATGCAGTGGAGGGTTGCATGCTCTTGAGTTCGCAAAAAAAGGTTTTTCAATAACCGGGGTAGATATTGAACAATCTGCGATCGAGCTTGCGAAGAAAAGGAATGCCAGTAATAAGCAAAAAACAGATTTCATGATTCTTGATATCGAGAAAGATGAGCTGCCGTATTTCGGAAAATTTGATCTTGTTTACAGCATTGGGAATGTGCTTTCTCATATAAGAAAAGATAATTTGATAAACGTCATTCGAAAAATAAGAGGATGCCTTAACGATGATGGAATATTTCTATTTGACGTATTGATAAATTCCAGGCCGTTCCAGGAAGTAATAACTCCCGATAAGGATGAGAACCGAATAATCTGGAAAAGAAAAATCAAGGAAAAAACAGGGGTAATTATTATGGATGGTATTTTCCCTGATTTTGGATTTGAGCAGCATTTTGAAGTCTGGGGATATACTATTGAAGAAATAAGGGGATTTTTAAAAACGGCTGGTTTCAGGGAGGTAGAATTTTCTGAAAAACTTGATTTTAAGACAAGAAACAAAACCAAAAACCCTATAAGTCTTTACTTCAAAGTAAAAGGATGAGTGATTTTAGTGAAATTGTTCAATATCAGAGACCTTTATAGAGAGAAATATAAAGAATATGTTGTTGGTTCTCAGGAAATACAAAAACACAGCGTGTACCTTGTTTATGGAGAGGTATCCAGTGGAGAGAAAAGAGAAATGGCACCCAATGGTCATGACGAAATATTATTGCTCTTAACGGGGGATGCAAAGCTTGAGAATAAAGAAATTAAAACCATTCTAAAAAAAGAACAGGCCGTATACATGAGCCAGGATGAAGCTTTTACATTTATCGCAATGAGCGACTGTAAATATATAGTCGCAGGAACCCACACAAGGCCTCATAATCATTGATGTTGGTCCCCACATCGTGCTGGAATGGGATGTTATTTGCCAGTTCCTGCAATTAACTCTTTATTTTAATTATTTTCCTTACTCTGTCAACTAATTCCTGTCTTCCGAATGGTTTTGTGATGTAATCGTCGGCTTTCAGGACATGAAGTCCCAACATTTTATCGATGTCACGATCGCGGATAGTCAAGATTGCCACAGGTATATCATGGTATTCTTCTTTTATTCTATGAAAAACTTCCCAACCATCCATCATAGGCATCATGATATCCAACAAAATTAATGCCGGTTTCTCCATTTTGAGTTTTTCAAGACACTCTTTGCCGTTGTACGCTGATATAACCTCAAACCCTTCTGTTTCAAGGACCAGTTTTATCAGATCCACTGTATCGGGTTCATCATCCACTACCATGATTTTTACCATTCAAATCACCAAAAATGTCATATAGGAATTATTTTTCATGTTTTCATTAGGTCCCTATCAATAAACAATTATGTTTTGCATGTGTGAACTACCTCACGCTAAAGCTGTGAAGCTTCCTGATTCATTGACCGAGCTTGCTTTGACGTATGGGATACTGTTGAAGTATCTCAGGAACAATAAAGTAGAGGACTCAATCTCCACAGGCGTTAATTCGGTACGCACCATACCTACTCGTTTTAATCCTTCATTCTCAATGTTTATGCTTGAATTATAGTCCCTGTCCATGATATTACTACATTTCTTATTCTTACAAACATAAACCCGTTCATCCAGAGCTATATCCTGGATGTTTCCGCATTTTGAGCATGTTTTGGTTGATGGGTACATCTTAGGCACTTCAATCGGAGTATGCACCTTTTTATTGAGTGTGCTAATTATCCCGCCGATTGATGTTGTTAAGATTTTCCTGCCCCATATCCTCTGCCATGCTTTTACATTTTCATCCTGAAAACAGACTGTTCCGTATTTATCTTTCAGGAAGCTAACTACCTTATTTTTAATA
>CAJPFJ010000057.1 GCA_905339155.1 Methanosarcinales archaeon | reverse complement strand
TACGGAAAAAGTTGACTGCGTTGCATGCCATGACCAGACCTTTACAACAGTGAACGCCACAGGATATGCAGTATCCAGTGACAATTATTTCGGCCTGTGGAAAGAAACCCCGACCAGTAAATGGACAACAGCCAAGAAAATGTCCACTTCACCCGGAACCTGGCCATTGCATAATCTGAGCAAATCCGTCAATTGTGATAAGTGCCATAATGGTGCCCAGTCCGTATTCAATGGAACAATAGTACCAGACTCAGGTGCGTTCTGCGAAGGTTGTCACAGCCAGCCTCCAAGCGGCACAACACGGTACAACATGACCGGTGCCCATGACCTTCACAGTACAGAAGGTTACGGCAATGTACCCGAAACAAGCTGCGACTACTGCCATTCAACCGGCGGTAATAACGAAGCCGGTCATCCCAATACCGATGACAACGCCACCGTGTTCACCAATTCTTCAGCCAACATAACAACATATGTCATGAACCCTGTAACAGGCAACGACGATACCTGTGCTGGCGTCTCATGCCATAGTGGCGGTCTTAGCAATGGATCCAAAGTTGGTACAGCAACCTGGGACACAACCACAGCCGGAGCATGCAACGAATGCCACTCTGAAGCTACAAGTGGTCTCCCCCCAACTGGCAACCATACAAAACACTACAGCAATGAGAGTTACAGCTGTGCAGAATGCCACGGCACCAATGCCGATGCAGGCACGCAACTCGGTCACAAGACCAATGCCGCAATCGACATCAACTTCACGAACGTAACTGGCAGTATCGCATTAAGCACATGTACAGTTTACTGCCACAGCCCGAACCCCAACGACCCGAAATCCGGCCCGACCTGGGGCACATCAACCGTAGTTTGCGGTGACTGCCACAGCATTCCTCCAACAAGTTTCACCACCAGGAATAATATGCCTCATACCTCAGCCACAAACTGCAACGACTGCCACGGAGCAGGAGCAGAAAATGGCACACAAGCAGGCCACTTAAACGGTGTAATTACTACTGAGGGTATGACCTGTGTTTCATGCCATGCATCATATGGCTCAGCTGTACTGTCCTCAAAACACAACCAGAGCCTGAATCCAGATGCTCCGACCTGTACTGATTGCCATAACAATACCGGCTATGGAGATTTAAGTCATACCAGCGGCAACAAAGTCTACAAGGTGAACGAAAGCAACACGTGCCGGAATTGTCATATCGACAATGTTAATGGCTTTAAGGAAGCACATACAGGTTCCTCCGATTGTACGCAGTGTCACTTTGCAAATACCACCCAACCTTTCAGTCTGAATGAATCCCTGTATGCACATGACCACAATCTGGTAGTTGAGCATAGTTACTATGAATACAACACAAGCGGCGGTATGCCTCTTGCAATCAATGGCGGTACAGGGGTAGGCATGTTCCCACAATATACGTGCTCCTTAACCTGTCACGCTGTTAGAACTCCAGAAAAAGTTGATAAGGCATCCAGCACCTGGCTTAATAGCTCCCATGCAAACTCAAGATTTGGAGCTTCAGACAGTAAAAATAACTGTGCCAAGTGTAAATCCCCCTTGAACTACGATGACACTCTAACAGCGACAAATCCAGTAATTGCAGAAGAAGATTGGGCAGGCATCCAGTGCAGAGTATGC
>CAJPFJ010000056.1 GCA_905339155.1 Methanosarcinales archaeon | reverse complement strand
AAAAAGGACGAGAAGGCAACAGGTTAATCAACGGGAACGAATCCCAAACGCAATGTTTGTTACCCTCTCGACCTACTTTTATGTAGGTGCAAGAATGCTTATTTATTCTCACAAGAGGTGTTGTATATACGAACGCAGATGAACGCAGATTAATTAAGACGGATGAAGAAACCTGTTTCTTAAACAGGAATTCAATCGTCAATCCTCATATTATTGATGAAATTATTGCCGAGTTAAAAACATTCAAAGAATTCCATGATATCCATATTGCTCAAAGCATGAAATATATAAAAATCACAAATTTAAAGCTCTGCACGCTTATCAATTTCGGCAAACCAAGAGTAGATCTAAAAAGGATAGTGAGAGGAATTGGAAACAAATAACCAACATCAAATAAAACAAAGCAACCGCAAATTATTCAGACAAATATCTGCGTTTATCTGCGTTCATCTGCGGTTAATTTCCGTTTCATTGAACGACAGAACCCAGAACATTCAATTTGAACTGTTCCGAAGCAAGGTGAGAAATGGTTCTGTGACGGCTGGAATTTTGAAGGGAGAAATATGAAAAAGTTGCCGGATGGATGGAAATTTGTAAAACTATCAGATATTGCAAATATCTCAGCTGGTGGAACTCCAAGAAGAAATGTTCGAGAATACTGGAATGATGGAGTTATCCCATGGTTAAAAATATCGGATTTAAAAAACACTTATATAAATTATGCTGAAGAAAAAATTAATCAAAAAGGATTAGATGATTCTTCAGCAAAAATATTTCCGAAAGGAACTATTGTTTACTCTATTTTTGCAACTTTGGGTGCTATGGGTATCTTAGAAATATCAGCAGCAACAAATCAAGCGATTGCAGGAATAATACCAAATAATTCACTTATTGATACAAAATACCTTTACCATTGTTTGCGATCGGAAAAAAACAATATTTTGGCAAAAAAGAGTCATGCAACCCAGGATAATATCAACTTAACAATTCTAAGAAATCATGAATTTCCTCTTCCACCCCTCCCCACCCAGAAGAAAATCGCTGCCGTCCTCGAAAAAGCAGAAAAGCTCAGGGAGTGGAGGAAAGATGCGGATGGGCTGACTGATCGGTTTTTGAAGAGCATGTTTTTGGAGATTTTTGGAGATCCTGCAAGTAATCCAAAAGGATGGATTGTTTCAAACTTAGAAAAAGAACTGTCTGACGACACACAAAATGGATTGTACAAACCAGCAACAAATTACGGAAATGGAGTCCCAATATTACGAATCGATTCTTTTTATGATGGACAGATATCAAATATTGAGAAACTTAAGCGTCTAAAATGTACCAAAGAAGAAATTAAAAAATTCAAACTTCAAATTGGAGATATTTTGATCAACAGAGTTAACAGCCTTGAATATCTTGGAAAGTGTGGGCTTGTGAAGTTTCTTATTGAAGATACAGTTTATGAGTCAAATATGATGCGTATAAGACCAAAACCAGAAAAACTAAATCCCACTTTCTTAGCTACGTTTTTATGTACCCAATATATTAAAAACCAAATACTTGGCTGTGCAAAGAAAGCTGTCAATCAAGCAAGTATTAATCAAAAAGATGTGAATTCTTTTAAAATATTAGTTCCGCCTCTCCCACTTCAGCAAAAATTCGCTTCAATAGCCCAACAAGTCGAAGAAGTCCGGGCGCATCAAATCCGATCAAGGCATCACATCGAAAACCTCTTCAATGTGCTTATGCAAAGAGCATTTAGCGGCGAATTGGAGGCAAAATAAATGCTTACACCTACATTTTATAAAAATTCAAGAAATTCTATGATTTGTAGGGGTAATATTAAGAATCTTATGAATCCGCACAAACCGCAGATAAACGCAGATGAACGCAGATTTAATGCATCGGATAGGATTTTACCTGTGGTTATTCGTGGTCAAAATACGAAAAGGAATTCAAAATGTTAGACTCAGAACTCAAATCCAAAATAAACCAGCTCTGGGATAAATTCTGGAGCGGCGGCATCTCAAACCCCCTTCAGGCGATAGAGCAGATGTCCTACCTCCTCTTCATGAAGCGCTTAGAAGACGAGGACATAGCAAGAGAACAGAACGCACAATTATCAAATGAGAAATACGAATCTCTCTTTAAAGGCAAAGAAGGCTGCAAATGGTCATCCTGGACAAATCTCCCGGCAGATAAGATATTAGAGCATGTGCGCGACAAGGTATTTCCATTCCTGCGAAGCCTTGGCGGTGAAGATTCCCTATATTCAAAATACATGCAAGACGCCGTTTTCACAATCCCGACTGCATCGCTGCTCATTGAAGCTGTAAAGATCATTAACGGCATGCACATAAAGGAACAAAACAGGGATACTAAAGGCGATATTTACGAATATCTCCTCTCAGAATTAAAAACCGCAGGGAAAAATGGCCAATTCAGGACGCCGAGACATATAATCAAAATGATGGTTGAATTAACAGAACCGAAAATCGGGGACATTATCTGCGATCCAGCCTGCGGCACCGCTGGTTTCTTGGTAGCATCTTATGAGCATATCTTAAAGGAAAATACATCCCATGAATTTATAAAAAAAGATGAGCAGGGAAACGAATACAATTTCAAGGGGGATAAATTGAATGAAAAACAATGGGAGGTTTTAAGAGAAAACACATTCTACGGATTCGATTTTGACCAGACAATGACAAGGATTTCATTGATGAACCTGATGATGCACGGGATAAATAATCCAAACATCAAAAGTATTAATACACTTTCAACAAGGTATAATGAAGCAAATTATTATGATGTCGTATTGGCCAATCCTCCTTTCAAAGGGAGTATAGACGAATCCGAGATAAGCGGAAAATTCACTATCAGGACAAAGAAAACCGAGATTCTTTTCCTGGAATTGATGTACAATATATTATCAGGCAATGGAAGATGCGCGGTAATCGTGCCTGACGGGGTATTATTCGGCAATTCAAATGCTCACCAACAGATCAGGAAAAAATTGCTTGAACAATGCAGATTGGATGCAGTGATTTCCATGCCTTCGGGAGTATTCAAACCGTATGCAGGAGTATCCGCAGGGGTGCTTTTTTTTACAAAAGGCGAGCCCACAGAAAAGGTCTGGTTCTATGGAATGGCATCTGATGGTTATAGCCTGGATGATAAACGGATTTTTATTGATGGAAAAGGCGACATACCCGAAATTATTGAGAAATTCAAGAGCAGGGATAAGGAAAAGTTTGAGGACAGGAAAGCAAAATGTTTCTATGTTCCATTTAAGGAAATAAAAGAAAATGATTATGATTTGAGCATTTCCAAGTATAGGGAGATCGAATACGAAGAAGTGCAGTATGAAAAACCAGAAGTTATCAAAATGAAAATACTGGAATTGGAGAATAAGATAACAAAGACATTAGAGGAATTAGAGGTTTAAGCCTCCGGCTGATAAATAATGAATACTAAAAAAAAGTGGGCGGCGATATCCCTATCAGCGCCCGATTTATTTAAAATCTCTTTGGTCTGTGGTTCTGGTAGCATTCCCTGCAATATACCGGTCTGTCCCCGGATGGTTTGAAGGGTACTTCTGTTTCCTGTTTGCAGTCTGCACAGGTTGTTTTAAACATTTCTCTCGGGCCCATGTGCATATCTCTTGGACCTGTTGCTCTGAATCCGCCGCTGCTGCGGCTGTCGCTTTTCCTATCGTTACTCATTTATATATCTCCATTGATTTTGTTATTTTGATTCTTTCCGTTAAGCGCTGCAATTGCAAATCTTTGCATTACTCGCTCGATCTTAATCGTTACCTGATCTCCGATCTTCGTGCCTGGCACAAAAATCACCAAACCCTGTATATGTGCTATTCCATCTCCTTCTCTTGCAATGCTATCGATCTTGACATCATGGATAGCCCCTTGCGAGACTGGAGAAATTCTATCTTCTTCTGTTAACAAATTTTTGCCTCTGTTATTTTAACCAATCTACCAAAAAAAGCAAACCCAGAGGGGAAAACCCCAAACTCTATAACTTACCTAATTAGACAACTGATAAATGTCAATTCAACATCATCATATTTAAGCTTTTTGTGATTATTCGAAAAAAGTAAGAAATTCAGATTTCCTACTTTTCCTTACTGAATACCGCAGCTCTAGATATTTTTTCCTGCGGTAATGCTTCCACCATCTGCTCCATGGCCTGGCGGAGGGGTTTTGCGATTTCTTTAGGAATTGCAGGAGCTGGCGCAGTTTTTGGCGCGCCGCTCAGGAAAGGACATGTGACTCCGGTAAGCACTGCCATTACGCGCACTCTTCCTGAAAGGTCAGGATCAACTTTTGCACCCCATATTACGCGTTTCGTATTGGGGACCCTGTCCATTATCTGTTCACCGGCAACTGCTACTTCTTCAAGTGTCATATCCTCGCCTCCAACTATGTGGATCAGGACACCGTATGCAGTGGTGATGTCTGTAATGTCAAGCAACGGTGTAGATATAGCCTGGGCAACTGCTTTTTCCACGCGAGTCGGTCCGTCACCTTCACCGATACCGATGGAGGAAATCCCTCCTCGTTCCATTACTGCACGAAGGTCAGCATAGTCAAGATTCACAAGACTTGGTTGGGTTATTGTATCTGTTATGTTCTTAACGAATGCTCCGACGAGTGCGTTGGCAACTGATAATGCATCTTTAAGCGGCAGGTTTCCTGCTACTTCCCTAAGTTTGGAGTTGTCGATAACTACTATTGAATCACAATTCTCAGCAAGTGATTTTATGGCATCACGCGCTTTTTCACGTCTTGTCATTTCGATGCTAAAAGGAATTGTCACGCATGCAATGGTAAGTGCCCCGACCTCTTTTCCTACGCTTGCAAAAACAGGTATTGCGCCCGTGCCTGACCCGCCTCCGAGACCTGCCACAAGGAAAAGAAGATTTGTACCTTTTAGTTCGTCTCTTATTTCATCAAGGTTTTCTCTTGCGGATTCAGCGCCCTTTTCAGGATATCCGCCACACCCATGCCCCTTGCAAAGCTTTTCACCAAGCAGTATTATCTTATCTGCCCTGGTCATTGTGCTAAGATGCCCCGCATCGGTATTAGCTCCGATTATTTTACCACCGGCAAGTTTTTTATCTGCTATCCATGTTGTTATATTACAGCCAGCACCACCCAGACCCACAACAGTCACGGCCGGGCGTGATAACCTTAATTTTTCCAACAATTCTTCTTTAGTCATAATCAGCCTCCGTTATTAAAGTCGTCCTTTTACTATATAAGCCTTTTTTAGATGCAAATGGAATGCGGATACTACATTTATATATATCCAAAACGTAGAAGGAAAAAGGAGAACGCAAATGATCGAGATTACAGACGCTGCTGCGGCAGAACTAAAAGAATTGCTTGAAAAGGAAAAGAAAACAGACCATGGATTACGCGTTTTCGCAGCTGGAAGCAGCTGCAGCGGGATACAATACGGTCTTACACTGGAAAATGTGGCTAAAAATGAGGATGCTGTTTCTGAAAGTAATGGAATAAGGATTTTCTTCAATAAAGATATTCAGGAAGATATTGAGGATTTCAAAATTGATTTCATAGATAATGAATATGGCAAAGGTTTTGTCATAGATAATCCCCACGCTTCAAAATGTGGCTCAGGATGCAGCAGTTGCGGGTGAGATGAATGTTTCCCGGACTAGGTAAAGGTTTAAATCCACGTAAGATGGCTTCGATGATGAAGCAGATGGGAATTGATGTCAATGAAATTGAGGGCGTGGAAGAAGTGATAATCCGCACACCTCAAAAAGACATTGTTTTTAAGGATGCCCAGGTCACGATAATGGATGCAAGGGGCATGAAAACCTATCAAGTAACGGGAACCCCGCAGGAAGTTGCCCGCGAGGCCACTATACCTGAAGAAGATGTTAAGCTTGTGATGGAACAGTCAAAGTCGAGTGAAATTGATGCCCGCAATACGCTCAAAGAAACAAAGGGGGATATTGCGGCAGCTATTCTGAAATTGAGTGGCACTGCGTAAATTTTGATATAATTTTTTTGCATGTGCAAGGGAAACAGTTATATACGGTGCAAAACATACAAGACGCTTCCTGCTTGTGAAAACAGGAATGTGTGTTGTAGGAAAAACAAATATGTTTTCCGAAAAATGCCGGAACCGTGCATAAAAATAATGCACGAGGGAAAGTGTTATATACGGAAAAAGACATATTATACACTTCCCGCGTGTGAAAACACAAAGGAATGTTGCGTTTTGAAAAATACAGCAAACATTTATTTACGTTTAACTTCGTGGTTAAATATTGGCGTCGGCTCTGATTGACGGACAAACCTTAAAGTGATGAGCTGCTTTCCAACCATGATACATTAAATGGAGACAAGAACGGTACGTTCTCGTCTGACATTGGCGTGACAGTTCGATTAATTCCAATCAATAGATGGGAATTAACAAGGAACTATTGTACCTTAAATAGATAATATATAATATATAATAGTTCCTCCAACAATTCCGATAGTTTAAGAAACTTCAAACTTCAGATAAGTGTGTAATAACATAAGTAACTCTGGTTGATCCTGCCAGAGGCTACTGCTATCGGGGTCCGATTAAGCCATGCGAGTTGAGAGGGGTAAGCCCTCGGCATATTGCTCAGTAACACGCGGATAACCTGCCCTTGGGTTCGGGATAACCCCGGGAAACTGGGACTAATACCGGATAGATCAAAGAAACTGGAATGTTCTCTGGTTTAAAACTCTGGTGCCCAAGGATGGGTCTGCGGCCTATCAGGTAGTAGTGGGTGTAACGTACCTACTAGCCT
>CAJPFJ010000055.1 GCA_905339155.1 Methanosarcinales archaeon | reverse complement strand
ATTCTTTGGTATAGTTAACTCCAATACTTGATTTTATACCTCCTCGATATGTACCTGGTTGAACTTGCCTTGTTTCGCTATCGTTCTGATCCCACATCCAGGATTCTGATTTTCCTGGATCAACCTGAATAATGACTTGAGTTGCATATGGGGAAAAGATTCTCTCTTCTGTTGTTGTATTCTCAACCCACCAGGGTGCTGAGTTTGGTAAGTCTATAACATCAGTTCCGTTATTTATGAGAGTAAATATTACTTGCTCCCCCTGAGCATATATATCCTTATCAGGAGTGAACCTCACTGGTAGTGTTGGTGTTACATTAATGTTATTGTCACCCTGTACAACTGCTATCACTCCACTTCCGCCGCTTATGGTTCCATTAATGTGATATGTTCCAATAGAGGCATTATCTGGCGCAGTCAGTCTATAGATAACTGTTTTGTTAATTCCCGGGCTTACATTGGACCATATCGACTCGCCGGTGCTATTCTTGAAAGCATCTGCGTCATCAGAGATTCTTATTAAATCCCATCCTGCAGGGATGATTTCGTGAAGTGACAATGCCTGGCTTATATTGCTGCTGATATCAACAGTAATATTGGTTGATTCTCCCGGGTGTAAGGACTCTTTCTCGATTATGCGGAAAGCTTTAGTAACATTGACTGGCGGCGTCACAGGCAAATAATTGCCGAAGTCCATACCTGTCAGGTTTTCTCCACTTGAAATAGTTATATTATAAGTTCCATTTACTGGTAATGTCTGCTTCCAGTCTGGTTTTATGACCTCTGCCACGGTATAGTTGCCCTGTGCCATGTTGCTGAAGGTATAGCTGCCATTTGCATCTGTGGTCATGGTTGCAGTGCTGCCTCCTGTCAGTACGATAGTCCAACCTGCAAGGCCGGTTTCTCCTGTATCCTTTATTCCGTTGCCATTTGAGTCATTGAATTTCATGCCTGAGATACTTCCAATTCCGATCGTTGGTTGTGTCACTTTCCAGATCCACGTTCGTATATCGCTCCCGTTGACATTCCGGGCAAACGCAGATACATTCCATATTCCAGGAGCTGCACTGGTATTAGAATAGAGTGAGCTATTTACATTCGTCTCGTTTGATACCTCTGTTCCGTTTATCTGCCATGATACATTAATGGTCTGATTCACATTTATTGAAAATGTTCTTATTGGGCCACCAATGACATCAATCACTTCTGATGTTGGAGTAAAGTTTGTGATAATGGGTATTCCTGCCAGTACTGGCGTTGTTATCGTGAATGTGCCGTTCATGGCTGAAGCATTTCCAAGAGCTCCTCCCAATCCACTAATTTGTATTCTACTTACATTCATAGTGCTTGTTGCTCCGGGAACACCAACTACGCTGAAATTAAGTATAACTACTGAGCCGCTTTTACCTATTGGGATTTCCGTTCCCGTATCATTTAATACAATTGATATTCGACCATTTTCCGGGTTAAAAATTGCAAAATCCCATGCAGCAGTCAGATCCCCTTTTTGAACACGATCTTTAGTCAGATTTATGACGCTCGAATCAAAACTGATATCAAAAACAATACCAGCAATAGATTCATGATGTACATTTGAAATATTCACAGGAACTTTAACGAATGTATTTGGATCACCGGAAGAGTCATTCACGCCAAAACCATTTGCCATAGGCTCTGCACCCGCAGACGATACAAGCAGCACCAACGCTGCCAATGCTATTACTAATTTTCTAACTTCTTTCATTTACATCCCTTACACACAATGTTTTTATCTATTGAACCATTTTTATTAATACGGGTTCATCCTCAGATGTGAAAATAATTCTTTAAGAAATTTTCGACATCCAAAATACCCCTATTAGTATCATCATAATGTTTCTGAAAGTAAATAACTTTATTGGTATTATTTATTTATGTTTGACTACTTTCTTTTTCCATGTCATTTATGATAATGATGATTATAAGTACCATAATGTTTAAGTGTACCTCGATAGTAAGGTATCTTAGTTTAAAATTAACACACAGAAGTAGAGAGAATATGAACAAAATGAATATGAAGTTATCGATATTAGCGATATTAGCGATATTATCAATAACGACATTAAATGCATATGCATTAGCAGTCAACATAGACACAAATATCTCTACAAATGAGACAATAGCCAATCCCGTTAGTACGACAGATACAATTGAAATTAATGAAACTGCAAATTTTATTAACATAACGGAAAATTCGAATGAGACAACTGTAATAGAATCGATTATAAAAGAAGAGCAAAAGAAGTCTCCCGGATTTGGATTAACAGACTCAGTGATATCACTTATTACTGTGATTATTTTGATGATGGGAATTGTCTACATCAGAAACAATTGGTAATTAAGAGGCGTTAAAATAGGGCGGATAATATATGAAAAACAAATTCAGATTAAATACAAAAACATGGTCAATGGCGCCGTTAGCAGTTGCACTATTGATATTAATGCTTTTCCCTGCTATGGCATCTGCGAACGTGGATGTGCATGTAGATCAGCAAAACGACAGTGTAAGATTAGAAGTCAAAAATGTTGGAGATAAACCAGTGTATGTACTCAACTCCCTGACAGTATCAGATGAAAAAGGAAAAGAT
>CAJPFJ010000054.1 GCA_905339155.1 Methanosarcinales archaeon | reverse complement strand
TGCAAGTAATGTCTTTTAAGGCATCGCGTTCTTCTTTGGAAAGTGTTACAACATATTTCTTCATAATCCATCCTCTCAGATATATTATGAAGGACATACAATATATAGATTACGACATTACGTTATTGACTTGACACTAGTGGACAATCTTCTCCTATCAGCCCATCTTCATAAGCTAAAAGGAATAAAACAGAAAAATGGAACATCATGGGAACATTCATTATGTATACTGAATATTACCCCATGATGTCATAGCGAATATATAGGGAATTATGTTAGAAATAAATTCATTATCTCAAAACCATTTGTTTTCATATTCCTCATCCTCTATATTCGACATCGGCGCGGGTGGTACCTATTTTAGGATTAAGTATATAAACCACCTGTGTAGTAGATGATTTAGATGAACGATATAATCCTACTCTATGAGTGAAATGCTCATATAATGTTGTTTTTGTTGGATGATTATATTTTGACCATGCCAGTTGACCGTTTTTATATACCTCAATAAATCCCGTATTGTCAGTTGTCCATTTGATATGATACATCCAATCTTCCCATACCCCTGGCTGAAAATTCCATTTTTTATCCATTTTCCAGAAACATGATTCAGTTGCCGAACCTTTACAGTTATTTGTTATTTCAATTTTTCCAGTTACAGAAGATCCTAATCTAAATCCTGAACCTGCACACGTGTCACATGGATTTTCGTATGCTTCAGCCATTCCAATAGCATAAGACCCTTTATCGAATTGCCAGTTTGCGTCTAACATCTGTGACCACCCATACCAAGCTTCCTTTGCTACATTTGGTATATCCGGTGTTTCAGATATTATTTGATTATGTTGATTGCCATTACAATCATAAGCTGAACCTGGTTTAATTGTAAATTTCGCAGCATATCCAGTTCTTCCACCTGGAAGAGATGATGCAGGTACAACCACGATACTATCTGATTGTGGTACACAACTATAACCTTTCCAGTTTCCAAACGCCCCGTTCTTGCTAACCCAGCGGTCTGTTGGTGCAAAACTACCATCAAACAATAATTTACCATTTGTCGTTAGTTTTGGAGCCGGTGTCGGTACAGGTGTCGGCATTACCTGTTGAATTAGTGTCTTTGTCCGAGCAGGAGTAGGTTCGGCCTGCGGAAGTTGTACGGATGTGGGAGCAGAAGCAGGAATTGTTGAAATACTTGAATTCAGGTAGTCAGCATTTATTTCTGCTGCACTTAAGGATCTGTTGTAGATTTTTACTTCATCAAGCGCGCCGTTAAGATATGTACCCCAGGAGGTATATCCGCCGATATCTATCGTGTTCAAACCTGCATCTGGTACATTGGTCTGGGTTCTTGTATCGGCCAGTACTCCATTCTTATAGAAGTTTACCGTAGTCCCTTCTAATGTTACAGCGATGTGTGTCCAGACATCGGTTGGAACCTCAATATCCGAAATTGTATCCTGTATCCCTGTGATCTCAAAATTTAGTTTGTTATTTGGGGTTACCTGTACTGCCCATGATCCTTCTTTTCTGACAATATCGTTCCATCTGGGATTTGAAAAACTTTTTCCATTAACCCACGCTACAACGGAAAATGGGGATTTGGCAGGTATGTCGGTAGCTGATGTATTGACAGCATAATCATTTGTTCCATCAAACTGTAAGGCATTTCCATTCACTCCAGTTGTCCAGATCGGACCATTTATAAGATTGACATTATTTCCATTCCCGCTGCTGTCTGCTGCCACTTCCCCGGCGTCTTCATTAAAGGTCCAGTTTGCGATAAGATTCGTTTCTGCTGCAGCTGGCATAGCAAAATAAGCAAGGGCCATGGCAATAATGGCAAATGTTAATTGCATTACTTTTATTGATTTATATTTATTCTTAATATTATATAAATTTTTTTTACAATGTTTGGTTTGTTGTATCATATCCTTCGTTTCCCTGAATCGATGAAAAATCCCAGGACCAACCTATCACACAATAATAATTCCTGGTGTTCATTCGATTTCATGTTGAAATCCGATAGACGAAATATAATAAAAGATCATCGAAGATTTATACGGTTTTTTGAGTTTTAAAGAGTTATTATAACTTTTTATACTTTTCAGTTATATTATATGCATTTTTATGTTAAATAAGTAGTTCTAAAACGTTAAAGAACTAAAAAAAGAATTATAAATGCAATTACAAATACAATATATTTTTACTATTCGTTCTGAATTGCCAAATGGATATGATCGAAGATAACTATTATTCCCCATACTTTTTTATTGATGCAGGTCAAATGGCATAGAAATAATGAATTCAGGAAATGAAAATATAGATGATGAAAAGAAGATAATAGAGAAACGTTCGTCATTCAGAGGGTGGAAAGAAAGAAACAAAGGAAAATCAAACCCAAAAATAAGAATCATTGGAGTCGTGGCCATGGTTGTAATTTTCTCCACTTTGATAATATATTATTCATATTTGGATACAGATATCAATAAAAATAATACTATGGATAAAAATAATACTATAATTCCTGTTATAAATACTAACTCTTCAAACGGTGTCAATAATTCATCCTCGAAAATTGTTATTACTCCTGAAATAACCCAGGCAGCTACTCCTAAAATAACTAAGAACATTATTGGAAAGATGGGTACTCCATTCGTAATTAATGGATTTGAAATTAATGTAACAAAAGTATCCTCATCGTCCTTTTACACGAATGTCTGGATAACTGTTAAAAACATCGATAATAAAGAAAAACCATTTACCATTGGTCCTTCCACTGTGATCTTAGATAATATTGGATTCCAATATGAAAAAGTGCATGTGATAAGAAGTTCAGAAATAGCCCAGACAAATCTAGCATCCAAAGCACTGAGAGAAGGTTCAATTTTCTTTGAAACCCTTAAGGAAGGCAGAACTGCGAAAAAATTGATATTAGATCTGAAGGTAGAAAAAGCTGAAATATTGCTTGAGAAATAGAAATTTTTAACTCGTGGTGGCAATCTGATTGCACGTATCACGAAATGTTTTATGCTAATAGTAATATAATACTCACAGAGATGCTCTTCGAACACATCATATACTCCACTTCCATCGCGATAATAGCAAGCATGATCCATTTTAAAAAAACAGGCCGGGATTACTCCTGGATCATCATAGCCAGTGCTCTGGCTCCAGATCTTGATATGTTTGCTGGAATTATATTTAGAAAATTTGATATAGGTATCCTTATCAATGGAAATCCTTTAAAGCATGGTGATTTTCATAACATTGCATTCCTATTCCTTTTTGCAGTGTTGGTCGGATTGTTATTGAAGATGACGGGTATGAAATTCAAAGATTCTTTCATTTTCGCCGGAATAGGGTTTGGCGCCCACATGCTGGAGGATTCGCTGGTCTACAATCCTGCATATGCATTTTTATGGCCATTCTCAATGCGCCTTTTTGGCATAGGGATAATTGATTATGAACCCGATTGGTATAGGATCGCCAATACCGTAGTACTTCTTGCGGGGATAATTATTATGATCCTGTGTGCAACTGTCAGGATCCTGTATGAGGGAAAACCTGGTTTACAGAGGATAATAAAAACATTTGCTCTGGCGGGAATATTATTGGCAATTACCATACCTATGTTCTGGTTTTATCAAGTTGATGAAGGTTTGAAAGATGAAGTAAGATTCGGGAACTTTGTGGACGGATGGCAGTTCACCAATAATACATCGTGGGATCCAACAGTCCCTCATAATGGTAGTCATTCAGCCAGGATCGAGATATCGGGAAATGAAAGTAAGAAGTCCGGTGTATGGAAAAGCAATAAAATTCTTGTGAAACCTGATACCAACTATACTTTCTCATCATGGGGAAAGATAGAAGGTACGGGAGGTATTAATTCGCCTGGTGTTCGGGTCGTACAGTTGGATGTTAATGGTAAGAGTATGTCAACAACCAATCTAATTTTTAGCAAGGGAATAACTACAAAATGGAGTGACTTTTTCAGGAAAGAAAATTCATGGGCAGTACAGATAGGGCCAAACAATAATTTAGATCTTGAGATAACAGGTAAACAGGATACAATCTCAAATATTGTCGCTCCAAATAATGTATGGACGCATATCGCTATAACATTTGATGATAATACGGTCAAGTTCTACACGAATGGATCATTAGCTGATACAAAGATCCAGAAAAGCGTGCCAAATCCAGGTTCGAACTCGATCTATATTGGCGGTAACTCCCTGGGGACATATCTGTCCGGGGAGCTGGATGAAATAAAGATATTTAACCGAAACTTAAAGGCAGAAGAAATAAACGCCGATTATCTGAATCCAGTTAAACCAGCGTCTGATCAACCTTCTGATCCAGTTTCTTACTGGAGCTTCAATGAAGGCGCCGGCATAGTTGCATCAGACAGCAGCGGAAATGGAAATAATGTCACTCTTATAAATGGTACGACCTGGACAACTGGAAAGAATGGAAAAGCCTTAGAGTTTGATGGAACAAATGATTATGCTGTCAAGACCTCGGCAATCGGCGTACCGGGCACACCTCCATTTTCTATTTTATTATGGGTAAATCCGAAAAGTCTATCAAATAACTGGACCCAAAAGCAGACAATATTCAGAACGGGCAATAATACAAGCTGGGTTTATGTAACTGCGGATTTAAGGCAGGGTTACGGCACTTTCTGGTTTGATGATGTGGGGCTTTTTGAAGAGGGAACAGATCGAAATATCATTCCCAATAGTGGATTTGAAATGGGTGTTAATCATATTATTGAGATTAGTTCCTTGAATAAATATGGACCAATTATTTTAATATTTGTGGCTGCAATTTTGGTTTTATCACTTAGAAAGTATATTCCCCGAAAAAAATTTTATAAAGAAGAAAATAAAGAGGAAAATATAGTACCAATAATTGAAAGAAGATATCATATCATAGCGATTGCAAGCGGCAAAGGCGGCGTAGGTAAAACTACTATTGCAGCTAATCTTGGAATCATGCTTTCAAAGTTACATAAAAAAGTTACTATCATCGACATGGATTTGGCCATGCCTAATCTTGAAATAATTACTGGCTGGAAGAGTACTCCTGTTGGCCTGATCGATGTTTTGGAAGGAAGGGTGGGATTAGATCGTGTTACATATGCAGGACCTGAGGGAATAAAAATAATTCCCCCGGGAGTTATGCTGGAAGGTTATAGCAAAGAAGAAACTAAACAGAAAATTGCTAAGTTGTTAAAAAATCTTCCTGTTGACAATGATTATATTATACTTGATATGCCCCCTGGCAGAGAAGCTATAGACGTATTATCAGGTGATGATATCGGAGTATTGCTAGTTGTTAATTCAAACAAACCTTCAATATTGGATGCTGTAAATATAAAGGCACTCCTGGATAAAAAGAATGTCAAGACCCTGGGTGTGATATTAAATAGATACAAACGTGATCCGGAATTGATAGATGAAATAGAGAAAACTCTTGATTCAAAAGTAGTTGCTGTTATCCCTGAAAGTAAAATAGTTAATGATGCATACATGAATGAAGAATGTTTTGCTGTTACAAAAGAAGGCTGTGATGCATCGAAAGAATTGATGGAATTTGCTAAAGAAATAGTAGAAGCAATGTGAATTGATCAGGATAGTGAACTACTCCTTGCTCTCACAAGGGGCTTCCCGCTTCATTGCTTCCCTATTGGGATTGCTCGGCTGGGCTTGAATTCCGGCAATACCTGCCGTACTACTTCTATTCTTGATTAATATCGCAGATACATGATCTCTGTCCATGACAAGACCGCAGTTCGGGCAATTATGCACCCTCACTGATAGGTCTTTTGGTACGTGATGACCACATATACAGGTCTGCGATGTTCCGTTAGGATTAACCAATTCCACTATTTTACCAGCATATTCTGCTTTGTAAATAGTTAAATCGATTAATTGTGACCATGATGCATCTAAGATTGATCTGGCAAGATGATGGTTTTGAACCATGTTTTGTATTTGCAATTTTTCAAATACTACATGGTCATAGTTATTCACAAGATTCGTGCTTAATTTATGATTAAAATCTTTTCTCTGAAACCTGATTCTTCGATGAACCCTTGCTACGATGATCCTCTGCTTATTCCTGTTATTAGAGCCTTTCTTTTTCTTTGACAGATGTATCTGTTCTCGTGCAAGTCTTTTTTCTGATGCTCTGAGGTATTTTAGTGGTTCAATCTTTTCACCATTACTTAGAGTAATCAATGATTTAAGACCAACATCTATCCCTATTTT
>CAJPFJ010000053.1 GCA_905339155.1 Methanosarcinales archaeon | reverse complement strand
CGGCTGTGGGACAGAATTAACCGGAGTACAAGTTCATGAGATTATGCCAGATCCCTGTGCAATTCAATGCGGTATCAATCCTATCATCCCTTTTTTGTCCCACCGCCCATCCAAACATTCTTTTATCTGCTGAAAATCCTGATTCAGAATTGTTTCTACGAAAATACTGTCCAAGATATGAAAACGTATTATTTACAAAATCTTCCATCGTATCCTTCCATTTCCACGAACCTCTTACTGTGGCATTTTTTCTTGGGATGACATAGACTTTCGCTTCTCCAAATTTATCGACATAAGAAGTAAAACTATAATATTTATCAAGCCTAATGCTATCGATTTTAACATCAATCATCTTAATCATTTCCATAGCTCTATCGAAAGCTTCTTTTTCACTCTTTAAACTCATTCCAAATGCTACATACATCTTTGATTTGAGGTCGAGCAACTTGAAAGAATAAACAAAAGCCTTAGTTCCGGAATACTCTTTTGCTTTATCCTTTCGTATTTGAGTCTCTGAAGCATAATGCTTTTTTATCGTCAATGAATAACCAGTTCCATCTCCGCATGCATCAATATTCTTTACTCCTTTTTCCCTTAAAATGAGTATGTGAAGATTATGAATTGCCATTTCAACGTCATGATTCGAATACAATCTTTCTACAGTTTTATAACCGACATCAATTCCGGAAAGGAGAGAAAATAAACCAAGCATTGAAGCCATCATTCTATTACTTTCTCCCAATAGTTCCTTCAATAAAAGTATAATAACTCTCTGTTTTAGTTCTAAATCTGGAGGTCTTCCTGGGCCTCTATGAATTTCAATATTTATTGATTGATCTATCAATGGTTCAAGATTACGGATTGCTCCTTTGATCCTATTCATCAATTGCTGTTCATAAGTCCGCCAATCTCGTTTCTTCTCTACCTTTCTATCCTTGTATTGCTTTAGTAGAAAATCATCTATGTCCTTTATCCTGTCTCTAATATCATCACTTTTTAGCATAACCCCCTAATGTACCGCAAAGTATATAAGTGTTTACATGTATATACTATAACATGAGAGAAGTCAAAGCTGTTTCAGGTGGAAAAGTGATAATTAAAGATAATGTTGAAGAGATTTATGAGAAAAAAGTTACACCTTATGGAAATGGTGCCAAGATAGATGCACAAAAAAAGGACATTGGTAAAAGAGTCTTTGTTATTGTTCTAAAGGAGTGATGGTTCAAGTGGGAGGGGTATCTTTCAATTTTGTCCCACAGCCCGCTTATGCCGGCAGAAGCAGTGTACCTTGAGGGTTGAGGAGTTCATTCATTTCCGGGGAGATCAAATTTTCCACATTGTTTGGCCCCTGTGATCTATGCGATACCTCGCCGATATTTGAAGACAGACCCAATTTTTCCCTTGCATTCGAGATATGCAAAAGAAGCAGCCTGGATGCTTTTATCGGGTCTCCTTCAATAATGAACC
This sequence comes from Methanosarcinales archaeon, assembly GCA_905339155.1. Lineage (GTDB taxonomy): Archaea > Halobacteriota > Methanosarcinia > Methanosarcinales > Methanoperedenaceae > Methanoperedens. The sequence continues at coordinate 37,002 of CAJPFJ010000053.1, read as the reverse complement.
TGGAGCCAAAGAGTTCCTGTGATTTCCGGGTCAGTAAAGTAACAACTTCAGGTCCTCCAAGAATTGGCGGCGCTCTCCCCAGGTGAACTGTAATACCCAGCGCCAGGGCACCTGTTCCTATTGCAGCGGCCTTTTCAGCCACCCAATCGGAAGCTGACACAGCTATAGGCATATCTTTTAATGACAGGCCCATCTTCTGTGCAAGTGCAATTGCCAGGATGATAACCCTTGAGTTGTCAACGCAACCCCCAAAATGCCATACGGGAGGAAGCGGCTTCCCCAGGCCTGCTATATAGCCAAGTGATTTCAGTACTCCTTTTAATCTATCACCTGCAAATTCCATTGTGGCTTCAGGAGTAAGAAGCCCCCCTCTTGCACATGCCTGCGCAGCACATCCTGTTGAGAAAACAAGCACATTCTGCTTCAATAATTCTTTTGCAATGATCACCTGGCTGGACTCAGTCATTTCGGGGCTTATGCAGCCTCCCAGCAGGACAATTCCATTTATATCTCCTGATTTTATACTTTCTATTAATGGTTTGAACGGGTCTTGCGGATTTATTTTAGTAAGAACACCAAGAATATTCTCAACCGAGAAACCTGCCATGAGGTCATGAGGCTTTTCTTCTGGCAGGAAGATGTTATGCCCCCTTTTCGGGAAATTCTCGATCGCTGCATTAAGGATACTTTTTGCGGCGTCATCTGCATTTTCGTCATCGAAAGGTATATGTTGCGCACTGGCGAATCTTGCTTCTTTCATAGTTGATATGATCTTTGTATGAAAAAACTTTGCAACGTTCTCAATATTGGGATAAATACACTGGACATCAACGACTACGGCTTCAGCAAGTCCTGTTGCAATTATGAGTTCCTGGTGAATATTACTTCCGGCAACCGGAATGCCATGTCTCATCAATGCATCGTTACCTGTACAGCAGCAACCCACTATATTTATTCCATTAGCACCAAGGGATCTTGCTTTTTCCAGGAGCTGGGGATCCTCGGAAAATTCAATGATCTTCTCTGAAAGCAGTGGAACATGACCATGAATTACCACATTCACTTTATCTTTTTCAAGCACATTGAACCCTATCTTTGAAGAGAATATTTGTGGTGTACCAAAAAGCACATCCTGTAATTCCGAACATATAATAAGTGATGAAATATCAGCCACTCCCAGCCTTGCTGTATGCAGTATGAATCCCATGGGATCAGCCATGGTACCCATACAGGTTTCATGCCCCGAATCAAGCAATTCCCTTGCTACGGATCCAGGCATTACTCCAAGATTTGAAAGACTCTCAAAAACATCAGGAGAATAATATGATTTAGCAAATCTCAAGTGTTTTTCATCTCCCAGGATATCGGATATTGCCATTTCTGCGACAGCAGTACCCATGGCTTTGATCCCCTGCTCGCTGCAATTGATTTTCCTTGCGATTGATTCCAGTTTTATCGGTTCTTTTATCTTGAATGATGTATTGTTCCGGATTGTCTTTAGTAGCGTTGATGCCACGTGCAGGGCATGAGATGAATGTGCTGCAGTACCTCTTCCTATCATCATCAGAAGATTTCGTGCCACAATAGTATCAGCACTTGCACCGCATGTTCCTTTTAAGGAACGACCGGAAATCCTGCAGGGTCCCAGCATACATTGCTTGCAGCATATCCCTCGTGAACCAAAATTACATTTTGCTTTCTTGCATTCCCCCGTACTATAATTTCCATTCCTATCGAAAATGGTTTCTATTCCCAGTTCATGAGCGTGCCTGATCATTTCACTGGTTGCATTATCAGGGCTTTTTATCTCATCGTTTTTCATAGTGATTTTAAAATGTATCTTAAGCGTATATAGGTGCTATATCATAATTATGCTTATGATGATGAGTATAATAAAAATAAATGCCTGGAAGCGAATAAATAAAGGCAGGCGTAGTCATTTTATAATCGCAGGGTTGAATTATGAAAATAGATTAAATTTCAATAACTCTAAAGAATTTCAAGGATCTGCTTATCCAAGACAGCACAAGTTTACATGCAGATTAGGAGCATGGACTCGGGCAGACCATAAGCTTTATTTTCACCTTCACTCCTTCAGGAAAATGGGAGTGATAAAATTATGACGCAACAAAATAAAGCTCAACTTAGTCAATTCATTTATGATATAGAGGCAATTATCAGGAAGTACGCAATGGAATCGGATATTTTACAGCGCGCTAAACCCCTTCTGGAAGAGCTTCTTCGAAGTCCAAATTCGATATCTCAGGAATCATTCAAACCAAGGAAGGACAGGTTTGCGAATAATCTGATTTACTTGCCTGACGATAAGATCTTTTCAGTTATTGGAGGAGTCTTCCTACCCGGTCAAGCAACTCCTATTCATGACCATTTTACCTGGGCACTTATTGGAATATATGAAGGAGAGGAGCGGGAATCGTACTACAGAAGGATTGATGATGGTTCAAATCCCAAAGTAGCTGTAATAAAGAAGACTGGTGAAAGGATAAACAAGAAGGGACACGTAACCGTGCTTGGCAAAGCTGGCATACATTGCATCGAAAACGTTTCCGATATCCCCTCCTTAAGCGTACATATATACGGACTTGATATTGGGAACACCCAAAGAAATACATATAATCCAGTCACAGGTGAGATAGGAAACTTCATCTCCAGATATGACAGTATTCTAAGAAATCTCCGCACGGGTTAAATTTATTCCGTTTAACTGAGAAAAACATCTAATGCCAGTGTGGAATAAAAGTGAAAGGAAACGAACACATTTCCCTATCCTGTGCCAGAATTCTCTGACGAAAATTTGATATACTCAAAACTTTATACAAACAACAAAGGATCATTCTTCCTCAGTGGTTCAGCGAAGTCCCACATTCAACTAAACAGCGAAGCAATGCGAAGCCCAGGTTTGAATTATGAAAATAGATTAAATTTCAATAACTCTCAACTGCCAGCCCCGGAACCTTCGAAAAGTGTTTTGCATTCTTGGTAAGCAGAGGCTCGCCATGAGTAAGGGCGATACTTGCTATAAGCAGGTCAAAATCCCCTATATTATTTCCTTTTCTCTGGAGTTCTATCGAAAGTTTCCCGAAAGTTTCACTGGCAGCGGTTGAAAATTCCAGGATATCAAGAGTATCAAGCAGATGCCGTACTTTTTTAGATTCTTCGATCGGCCGGGATGAGTTATATGCACCTTTGTAGAGTTCGGATGCATTAAGAGGGGTTGTGGTTAATTTATCACCATCTGCTGCCAGCACTTCCAATTTATTCTCAGCAGCAGGTTTACGGCGCAGCAGATCGATTATGAAATCAGTATCCAGGCATGTCATAGATCAACTTTCCTGAGTTTTGCTTTTCTTGTTTCCTGCATTGCTTTTTCAATATTGTCTGCAAGTTCAGTACTGGTTTTCAGGGAACGTATGTAATCAAGCGTATTCTTCTTTCCTGTCAGTTTCAATATTATGTCCGTAAAGCTTTCGTTAGAGGCTTTTTTTGCTCGTAATTTCTTATAGGCATCCAGCGTAATTGTTATGGTTTTGGTCGCCATAATATCCATGTATGTGCATGTACACTTATAATTCTTTCTGATCGAAATGTTCATCAAAAGAGAAAGCTCGAGTCCCATCTCGGATATATTTTAAAAAGCAAAGAGCGCAAAGAGGACACAGGAAAAAAAAAATCTCAGGATATCAAATGTACTCACATCGAGAAGTTCCGCTGCTTTGCCAAGAGAGATCCTGCAATCATTATTTTGGCAATGCTATCTCTTTTTTCCAATAGAATAAGCCGCTCCAAGACATTTACCGACCCCATAATAACTGCCGGTATCAGCAGCGAATATGACCGGTTTTAATTTTTCGATATCAGTAATCCCTTTTTCCCCAAGTACAAGTTCATCTGCCTTGACATCAATGATCTCACCTATAAACTGCGTGTGCAGCCCAATTTCACTAGTGCGGATCAGTTTGCACTCCAGGACAAGAGGGAATTCCTTGATATATGGAGCATCCACAAGTTCGCTCTTTACGCTGGTAAGCCCGGATTCGGTGAACTTGTCCACGTTCCTGCCTGAGACAGTCCCGAAATAATCTACTTCCCTGACGTACTTTTCGGATGGAACATTTACGGTGAAAGCTTTTCGCTCCATGATATTTCCGTACGAATATGTCGCTTTCCGAAGAGAGATGGCCACACACGGCGGGTCAGAGCAGCAAATACCGCCCCAGGCTATAGTCGCCACGTTCGGCTTATCTTCTTTGTCATACGTTCCCACAATCCAGACAGGGAGAGGATAGATAAGAGTTTTTGCACCTAATGATTTTTTCATAAATTACTCCATAGTATACTCTTATCTTTATCTATTTTAACAACTCGGTTCTCTGTGATTATTTTCCACCACATAGCATCAATATCAAATAGATAATAATATATTGATTGATAGCGAATTATTTGATGTGAAAACAGCAATATTAGGTGGTGGTCTTTCGGGTGTCACTCTTGCCCGCTTACTTGCGCAAAAAGGTGTTGAAGTGACAGTGCTTGAACGGGAACCGAATTTTGGGGGATTATGTCGCTCCGTACTCGATTCCGGATTCACTTTTGATATAGGTGGCTCGCACATCATTTTCAGCCGGGATGCACAAGTCCTAACATTCATGAATGATATGCTCCCGCAGAACAGCCAGCGCAATTGTCGCAGCGCAAAAATCTTCTATAAAGGACAGTATATCAAATATCCCTTTGAAAATGGGTTGAACCAGCTTCCAAAGGATGATCTCTTTTTCTGTATCAATGAATTTATTAAAACCCTGATCGCTGTTGAAAAAGGAAAACTTCCGTCCCCCGGGAATTTTCGTGAGTGGATCATCCATACCTTCGGGAAAGGCATAGCTGACCTGTACTTGATACCATATAATGAAAAGATCTGGAAATTTCCAACAGAACAGATGTCATTGCACTGGGTAGAAGGGCGCATTCCCCGCCCGCCGGTGGAGGATATGATAAAATCTGCTATCGGAATAGAAACAGAAGGATATACGCACCAGTCCGTTTTCAGTTACCCCCGCAAAGGCGGGATTGAAGCGCTGGTAAAATCGATAGCATCACCTGTTAAAAAGTTCATTCGCACAGGCTTTAACGTATCTTCGGTCAGGAAAGAAGGAGAACAGTATTTAATAAGTGACGGGGATAATATTATTATTGCAGATAGCTGCATATCAACGATCCCCTTGCAAAGGCTCCTGGAAAGTCTTGAAAATGTTCCGGAAAGTGTCCGGAAATCCTGCAATGAACTTAAGTATAACTCGATAGCCTGTGTTTTTATCGGGGTGCGAGGAAAGCTTCAGGATATCTCCTGGATGTATGTTCCTGATAAAGAATTGGGATTATTTAACAGAGTTTCATTTCCGTCAAATTACAGCCCGGACGTGGCGCCTGCGGGACATTCGGCGATACTTGCAGAAATAACATATCATGAAGGGGATGGTGTGTCCGAAATGCCTGACCGGAAGATTATTGACCATGTAATTAAAGCGCTTAAGAATATGAATATCATAAAGGATAGGGAGGATATAGTATATACTGCCCTTCAGAGGCACAGGTTTGCGTATGTTATCTATGATCTCGATTATCAGAAAAATATCGCCGTAGTAAAAGACTTTTGCGCAAAACTTGGCATAGGGCTCGTGGGACGTTTTTCGGAATTTGAATATCTAAATATGGATGGTTGTATCAGAAATGCAATGAATTTTGTGAGGAATATAAATGAAGGTTAATATTTTTGCAGAAGATTTCCTGAATTTGAAGTATCTTGGATGCGCAACTGCAGCAAAAACGCTTTACAGGCAGTTATCCAGTATGCCGGATATGGAAGTGTCATGGAACTCCAGGGGCCGCGAGTTTGACATAGTCCATTATCATACTTTCGGTCCGCTGTCTCTTCTGAGCCGGAGATACTCGAAAGGCACTAAAATACTGACAGCACATGTCACTCCCCGCCTTAATGAAGGGGGCATAGCCTTCAGCCAGTATATTACTCGTTATTACCCGTACAGCTACAGGAAGTTTGATCATATAATTACCCTGTTGGACGGGTACCGGACCGAAGTGGGACAGATCGCTCCTGATGTTCCTACCACAACAATCCCAAATGGGGTGGACAGAAATTATTTCAGGAGGGATGAAGGCAAGCGGGAAAGCTTCAGGGAACGGTATAAAATATCTGACAGCGAAAAAGTCGTTCTTGCCGTAGGCCAGCAGACGCCGCGTAAGGGAATTTACGATTTTTTAGAGCTGTCAAAAATGCATCCTGAAATACGCTGGGTTTGGGTTGGGGGGTTTCCTGCCGGGCCATTTTCAAAAGATCGCCTCAAGATAGAGTGGATGAAAAAGAAATCTCAGGAAAACGTAATATTCACGGGATTCGTTCCGGATATCGCAGAAGCTTACAGCGGCTCAGATGTCTTTTTAATGCCTTCATATTCTGAGATGTTTGTGCTTGTGATCTTAGAAGCGCTCTCCTGCGGCCTGCCCGTAGTTGCCCGTGGGATACCGGAATTCAAAGGGATCTTTGAAGGCGCAGCGCAATTCTTTAATAATGTAGAGGAGGCCGGGGAGCGGATTACAGATGATGGATTATTAAAACAATATTCTATCATATCTCGAGACTTTACCGAGCAGTATGACATTAAAAAAATTGCAGATATGCATTGCAGTCTTTACAGGAAATTGATAGAAGCATGATATCCGTAATTATCCCCACTTACAATGAAGAAGCTAACATTACAGCCTGTTTGCAATCCCTGAGTAATCAGACAATTCGCAGGGATGAATACGAAATCATAGTTGTTGATGGAAATTCGAAGGATAGCACCTGTGAACTGGCACAGGCTTATGCTGATGAAGTTATGACCCAGACAAGCACAAAGGTAGGGGGAGCCAGGAATGATGGTGTATTACGCGCCCGGGGAGATATCGTTGCTACAACCGATGCAGATTGCATTATCCCTCCCGATTGGCTTGAGATAATAAAGAATGATTTCGAGTCGCATGATATTGTTCAGCTTTATGGGATCGTTTATCCGATTGAAGAGGGATTAAAACACAAAATCTACCTTACGAGTGCAAATACCTTCTCTCGCGTTGGGTATTATACCCGCTCCCTGTATTATTCGCTGGGATGCAACACTGCATTTGATAAGAAAGCTTTCATTGAGGCTGGCATGTACAGGTGCATCGATGCAGGTGATGACGTTGAGATTGCACTGAGGATGCGTAAACTCGGGCGTGTCATGCTTGATGATCGTATGAAGGTTGGATTCTCAATGCGCAGGTTCCAGCAATTCGGGATGATAAAATCGGTTTATGAATGGCTATACATAGTTGCCAATGGGGGTAAAGCTTCAAAATACTCATACACGAAACGGAATTACAAATAAAAAAATGTGTTATAATTGATAAAAACACACAATAATAATTCAGCCATCATGCTGTTCTTTCCATACCCTTCGTCCTTTATGCTGCAAAACCCTATCGCCAAGAAGGGTGCAAACAACCGGCAGGGGGGAAAATGCATACGCAAGAGAAAATAACAAATAGGATATTTTGCGTGAATTTCTTACCCTGGATATTCTGGAAGACATGGGACAATCTATGTCATTGAACTTCATTATTGTCTTTGACGATTCATACGCTACCCGGGCGCTATAATTGACAAAATCTTTGAGAGATGCAACTTTTCCGCCATGAATTGTCTGTCTATTCTTTATCGCAATCCGAAAATCTTCCTGGGAACTGCCGTTAAATAATGTATAACCGTTTCCGATCATGAAACTTGCATGCGCATCACTTCCGCCAAGCTTTGCATGCCCGTTACAATTTTCAAGTGCGAGAGCATTGGAATATCCATCCCTGTGTAATGAGTTGAATACTTCTATCCCATCGAACTTCAATATGTTCATTTTATTTCCCACACAAAAACAATGTCCACTATAAGGGTGTGGAGCAACGGCTATCCCATCCTGGCTGTGTATTTGTTCTATCGTTTCTTCGGCGCTCAAGCCGGGATCGACCTTCTCTTGAAGGAACAATCCCAGTATTTCACCTTCGTTTGAAGAGATCTCTTCACCGATCACTACCATATCCTTATTGAGTTTTTGAGCAACAAGCGCACCTTTGATAGTGTTATGATCTGTTATGCAAAGCGCGCCAAGTCCCATTTTTTCAGCAACCCTAATGGATGTCCTGGGAGTGGTCACGCTGTCCGGGAATGATAAAAATTTATATTTCGTGAAACCTGAATACATAGTGTGTGTATGAATATCGCCGACACCTATCTCTTGCATATTTTGCCCCCTGCTTTAATTATTGGTTTTTATAGTATAAGTTTTTACTGTATTTTAAATTTTCCTTACATTCTTCTTATTGTTCAAACCTCAAAGCATCCACAGGGTTCATCTTTGCCGCTGATCTTGCAGGCGCAACGCCTGAAATTATGCCCACAAATACTGAGAATGCGAGTGCAAATATAACAAGTTGTGGTGAGACGACTGCATTCATTGTCCCTCCAGGCCCTATTGCCCTGAGACCTATTACGGATACAAGTATAGATATCAGTATGCCGATAAATATACCAAGCATTCCCCCAACAAATCCGAATAATCCGGATTCCATAAGGAATAATTTCATCACCTCAGTATCTGTCGCGCCCAGAGCTTTCAGCAATCCAATCTGCCGTGTGCGTTCCATGACAGACATGAACATGGTGTTTGCAATACCTACGGCGCCCACAAGAAGCGAAACCGCTGCAATCGCAGCAAGGAATAGCGAAATGGTCTGGACAACACTGGTTATCTGCTGTTGTATCACAGCGAATTCAGTGACTGTAAAATCCCTGGTTCTTGGATTGACGTGCCTGGATGGCATAAGTTTTGTTACAATATCTGCAGCTACTTGATTTGCAAGGTTTGGGTCAGTTACCTTTACCATGATCGAAGTAAATGTGTTCCTGGATACTGTTGTAGTTATCACATCCCTGGCATAATCATCAGGCATAAACACTGCATTATCACCTGCACCTCCAAAACCCCCTCCTGATTGGACGAAGATTCCCACGACCTTGAAAGTCTTACCTCCAATCGTAACTGGTTTATTCAGTGTTATCGGCTGCAGGAAAGTTTCATGAGCCAGAGAGTAACCTATGACCACGGCGTTCGAATCGCCCGGCTGAAGGTATCTACCTGCTTCAAGCCCGGTTGTGACCATTGAGCGCCAGGCTATTGGGTCAACGCCACTTATGGATACCGAGGTCTTCTCTGTGCCCATTATCATATCCGATCTGCCTGAAACCATGCCGTTTACATAAAGCACACCGGGTATCTGCTTTATCACGTTCACATCTTTATCCGTGAGATTTATACTTGTGCTTCCGCCCCCTCGTCCCCCATCAAAACCTCCACCGCCGCTTGCTCTTGAATAACCCGGGGTGACAGTGATCAGATCCGCACCAAGACTCCCCAGGCGGGACGCAACGCTTTCCTGCATGCCCTGGCCTATTGAGATTATGGCTACCACCGCTGCTACACCTATTACAATTCCGATAATAGTGAGCCAGCTTCGCATCTTGCTTTTTCTTACATGGCTCAATGACAGCCTGAAAGTATCATAAGTCTTCATAAGTCCTCTTGATAAAATGCTGGTTTCATCTTCATTTATGTTTCTTGAAATATGTTGTTATTTTTCCTCGCTGCCAATATATTACCAGTATGATTACTGCTATCACAAACCATAGTGTATAATTCGTACTGGTTGTCTTTCTACCTGCCCCGGGTGAGGATAATTCCACGGTAAGATATTTCGGGATCGTGTGTCTTTGTCCGCTTGTGTCGGTATATTGTATTTCCAATTCCATACCGTTTCCAGCTCCAGCAGTTTTCGTTACCTGGAATATTGCAGATGTATAGTCGCCGGGATTTAAATTCCCGATCACAGACGTACTGCTCCCTGTTATTGAGAAATTCTTCTGGCGCGGCAGGTTGACCGCCACTGCGCTTGCGGGGCTTATACCTACATTAGCGACATTGAACGAAAAAGATCCCAGAGTCTCCACATAGCTTACCTCAAAATCGGTTATGCCTGCAACAACCAATCCTATGAGATTATCGATTGAATAATTGTTCTGTCCTGTGATCTTTACTGGAATATTATATACACCGGGGCGCGCGGCGACATCTGTGGCCAGAACGAATGTTATCGAAGCAACATCTCCTGCTTTCATAGTGCCCAGTGAAAATTGCTTTCCTCCTCCAAGCACAGAAAATGCTGAATTAGTACTGGCAATGTTTATTTCAGCTACAGCATTTTGCACAGTACCTGTGCCAGTATTTTTGAACTGTAGCGTCTCCGTGCTCTTGCTTCCAGGCGCCACGGTGCCGATCGTTGAGTTTACCAGCATTATCATGGGTTTTCCCCTGATAGTTAATATCTGGTCATCGAGCTTGGTCGTGGCTCTCATTTGTTGATTAGGGCTGTCTGTTTGCAATCCCTTGTAAGTAATAAAAACATTGAAATAATAATCTCCCTCCACTGTATCAGGATTTACATATATCCTGAACTTTGCAGTTCGCTGATCGCCCCAATCGTCAATAGTTCCAAGTGAATATACATCGTCAAGGATCTTTACAGCATTAGCAGATGAGTCTTCCTTTGGCGCAAGTTTTACTGTAACATCTTCCATAAAGTTACCAAATCCCATGTTCTTAATCGGTACATAGACATATGTCGTATCTCCAGGATACACCGGCGCGCTTTCAGTAACAAGATAATTAGAAGCTGCTGATGCAACCTGTGCTATCATTAATATCGATACGATCATGAAGATTAGATTAAATTTTTTCATGTTTCACCTACTATTTTTCCATCCAGCATTTTCACAACTCTTCCTGCATATCCTGCAATTCTTGGGTCATGCGTTATCATAACTATAGTCAATCCCTCAATGTTCAAACGTTTAAAAACATCCATAACTTCGCCTCCTGATATGGTATCAAGATTCCCTGTTGGCTCATCTGCCAGGAGAATAGAAGGGCCCGTCGAGAGCGCCCTTGCTACTGCTACTCTTTGCTGCTGTCCGCCTGATAATTGGGCAGGGAAATGAGTCCCGCGTTCGGATAAACCAACCATTTCGAGCAGTTTTCTCGATGTATCTTCTACCTCGCCTTCAGGAAATTCATGTATCCTCATGGGCAGCCGGATATTCTCAAGAGCTGTCAGGGTAGGGTACAGGTTAAAAGTCTGGAATATGAACCCGATTTTTTTACCTCTTATCCGCGCCAGTTCATCACTTTTAAATTCTGATATGTTCCTGCCTTCGAGCAAAACCTTTCCCCGCGTTGGCATGTCCAGGCAACCGATCATATTTAGCATCGTTGATTTACCGCATCCGCTGGGTCCTGTTATGGCTACAAACTCACTTTTTTTTATTGCCAGGTCTATTCCAGCAAGAGCAGGCACGTCAAAATCACCCATGCGATAAATTTTCCACACACCCTGCATTTCCATTATAATTTCCATAATCACCTGCCAAGGAAACGTTGATGGCCCCAGCGCTTTGAATTTTGCTCCTTATAATCGATCATCCATCCGCTGGATTCCATTTTGCTCTTTTCTACTATTTTTCCTGTTTCCATATCAATAAGAGCGGTCAGGGTTATATTTTCCCGGGTGAGAACAACGTGTACAACTCTTTTATCCCCGTTTAATGTAGAAATTATCCCCCCGCGGTCCTGGACGGAAACATTATAATTGTTATTCCCTATTTCATCCCTTAACCCATCCCGGGCTGCATTTATTGCAAAAGATCTTTGCTCTTTGTCAATTGGAAATGTATGGGTTTCCAAATAGGTAAATCTTACCCCAATGGCAATAGCCAGAAGGGCGATCATTATTAATGCAAATACTTTCCATCGGTTCATGGGTTCATCATTGGATGAAAGACCATATATTAATTACCTGAAATTATCTTGAAAGCAGTTTCATAAAAATGAAATTAAGCCGAGGCTTTCATTTTTTTAGAAATACCCTGTTTCCCATCCCCTCTCTGTGGCGAACTATCAATCCTCTTCTTTCGGCTTTGTCAAGAAGCCTGCTTACCTTTGGTTCTGAAAAACCTGTCTTTACAATAAGTTCTCTTTGCAATATCCCGTCGTTATCTAAAATATTCTGGAATAATATCTTCTCATCACCTTCAAGAATAGAGGCTGCAAACACGGCAGTGTTTTTACTTTCCTTTATTACTTCCAAGTCTTCTTTAAATTCAGGTATTTCTTCATCTTTTGATCCGGGTATTTGATTTTCCTTTGAAAAGAGTATTATATAAAGAAATGACATACCGCCAAGCCAGGCAGTTATTATGAAAAATATAACTTCATTTATTGAAAACAAGGAAGCGCTCTCAACAGGTACCGCTTTACCGTCCGCCAGGATAAGCTGTACCGGACCTGTTGCCAGCAATCTATCGATAATCAGGAGTACGGAAATAATTAATACGATAGCTGATATTAAAATGCCGTTCTTTCCAGGATTTACTTTAGGCGCCATTTGAATCAATATTTATAATTTTTTGTTATCCATTCCAATAATTTATCGATAAGCTCAGGTTCCGAAATGAACATGTTAGTGCCGTGTGAATTTCCCTGTATGATCTCCAATTCCTTATCGCCTGAAAAAATATCAAATAATTCCCTGCTGCTTTTTGCAGCATTTGTATCTCCAACACTGGCCAGGATATAGACCCGGCCGGAATATCCGGGAGCAAGTTGAGCCGCTTGTATTCCCCTGTAATTGAGGCCGGCTGATAACAGGATCAAGATCAAAACGTCTTTATCGATGGATGCCTGCCAGAGAGCAAGGTTAGCGCCAATGCTTGCTCCTGCAATTGCCATTCTGGATATGTCCACATTTGCCTGACCTGCCAGGAATTCCTTAGCAGCAGCAATGTCCTTCATAGAGTCCCTGTGTTCGTGATCTTTGAAATCCTTATAATCTAATTTCGAGCCATTTTTATCTGTGCTCTTACCATGCCCGCGCAGATCGATCGCCAGGGCAGCAAAACCTTTTTCCTGAAGATGATCTGCAAATGAGTTCCAGCTTTCCTTTGTGGATGGCATCATATGCAATAATAGAAAAACCGGTGCATGTTCTTTTTTTGGTTTGAAATAGTTCCCTGAAATTTTCACGCCGTCTTCTGTTATGAATGTAATTTCTTCCATTTGCATCCTTCAAATAACCGTACTCTTCCTTAGCCAGTCGATATCGCTCTGGTACAACTCCCTTAAGTCCTTCAATCCCAGGCGCAGCATCGCAACGCGGCTTACTCCCAGCCCCCATGCAAGCACCGGTTGTTTGATACCCAGGGGCAGCGTGACCTCTTTCCTGAATACTCCGGCGCCTCCGAGTTCAACCCACTTTCCCCTGCTTTCGATATACACTTCAGGTTCAACGCTGGGTTCTGTGTATGGGAAATATCCAGGCCTGAAACGAACTTCGTCAAAGCCCATCCTGTGATAGAACTCTGTCAGGCAGCCAAGGAGGTTCTTGAAGCTCACCCCTTTATCCATGACCACACCCTCAAGTTGTTCGAATTCAGGAGTATGCGTGGGGTCAATAGCTTCGCGCCTGTATGCCCTGTCTATGCAGAAAGCTTTAACAGCTGTGTCAGGATGATCGGCAAGATATTTTATCGTGACTGCTGTTGTATGCGTCCTGAGCACCTGTTTTCTTGCAACTTCCTCGCTCCATTTACCTCCCCATCCACGGGAAATACCGCCGCCTTTTTCATGCATTTCCTTAACGGGTTTGATATACTCTTCAGGCAGGTCGCATTCCGTGGCAAGGTGGAAAGTATCCTGCATCTCTCGCGCAGGATGCTCCTGGGGCTGGAAGAGAGCATCAAAATTCCAGAATGAGCTCTGGACAATGTCGCCTTTTATTTCTGTAAATCCCATCTCAAGGAAAATTTGACGCATCTCGTTTATAAGGCGCTGGTATGGATGGATCTTTGCGCCGTATATCGGTTTTATCGGGGTATGGATATCATACGGGCGAATCCTGGCATTTTTCCATGAACCACTGGTGATTATAGTTGGTGTGAGTTGTACAATTTCCTCTTCGATGGTCAAACCCATTGCTGCAAGGGCTTTTCCAGAGTGTGTGATCATAATTATCCTGCTCTTTTTCTCTGTTTTTTCAACAAGATTGCGTTTTATCAGGTCCCTGACGGCCTCCCCGATGTCTGAAAGCGGGCCTTTCTTGAGCTTTGTCAGGATATTTTCATCTTCGCCCACCTCGGCTTTCTCTACAGGAACGATCATGTCTCCTTCAATCTTTACCCAGTTTTTCTTTCGAAGCCAGCCAAGGGCGATCCCCACCATCTGCGGAGGGAATTTCTTTTTTAATTCGGAAAGCGAAAGCGGCTCTTTTAGCGAGTTCATGACCTGGCGCTCAGGAAGCGATACTTGCGCATACTGTTCCCCTTCTTTTGTCAGGGTGTATGTTGCCGTGATCGTTTCTTTTATTTCGCACAGGTGTTTTTCAGCCAGCATGAATGCGGATTGCATGGAAGCTTCAATACTTAATTCCGAGGCGGCGGCAAGGTCTTCAGGTGAAAATTTATCTTTCATGGAAAGTGCCAGCAAAACCCGCTTTTCATTATTTGTGAGATTGATATCTATTTTGAGTGGCATGATATGATGTCAGAATGAACAGCAGGATATTTAATGATTTTTAATAGGTTTTCAGGTTGAAAATAGACATAATTATTAATTTAATATCCAGCCTGATAACAAGTTATTTTTAATCCAACCCCATATTGTCAAAAAATGGTAAAACCAGCAAATAAAATTATTAAAGTGACTCATCCGGAAAAAAGAATTAAAATAAATGACCTCAACCTGTCAGCCCCAATAAAACAATTTTACCTGGATTCAGGGATCCAATCACTATATCCCCCGCAGTCAGCCGCCATTGATGCAGGGCTTCTTGAAGGAAAGAATATCGTTGCAGCTATTCCCACAGCTTCAGGTAAAACCCTCCTTGCGGAATTTGTCATGCTGCAATCGGTACTAAATGAAACTAAAAAAGGAAAAGCCCTCTACATCGTACCTCTTCGCGCTCTTGCAAGCGAAAAATACGAGCGTTTCCGCAGTTTTGAGGGCATAAAAAAAAGCGATGGGCGCGGGGTATCAGCAGGCATTGCTACAGGTGATTTTGATTCCAACGATGAATGGCTGGGAAATTTCGATATTATCGTTGCAACTTCCGAAAAAGTGGATTCACTGCTTCGAAACAAGTCGCACTGGATCGAAGAGATTACAGTCGTGATCGCAGATGAAGTGCATCTTATTGACTCGCCGGACCGCGGTCCAACGCTTGAGATAGTGCTTGCGAAATTGATAAAACAAAAACCCCAGATAATAGCGCTTTCAGCAACTATCGGTAATGCCCGGGAAGTGGGAAAATGGCTTTTTGCCGAACTTGTTTTGAGTGAATGGCGTCCCATAGTATTAAAAGAAGGAATCTTTTTCGGAAATGCCATTAGTTTTGGGGACAGGAGCAAGCGAGAGATCAAAAAATTCCATACCGACAGCGCCATATCACTCGTTGCCGATACTATAAAAGAAGGAGGACAGTGCCTGGTTTTTGAAAGCAGCAGGAAGAACACTGAAGGTATGGCAGGGCGCCTGGGTGTATCTATAGCAAGACTCCTGGATCGTGATACCAGGGAAAAACTAAAAAATCTTGCGGCAGAAGTTCATGAAACAAGTGAAGTGGATACTGCAAAAAAACTTGCGATGTGTGTCGGGAACGGCAGTGCTTTTCATCATGCCGGTCTTATTTCAGAACAGAGAAAGCTCATCGAAGGAGGATTTCGTAATGGAATCATAAAAGTAATAGCAGCGACGCCAACGCTTGCAGCAGGGCTTAATCTTCCGGCGCGGCGGGTCATAATAAAAGGTTTCAGGCGTTATGATGTGAATTTTGGCCAGGTCCCTATACCCGTTCTTGAATACAAGCAGATGGCAGGAAGAGCAGGAAGGCCAGGGCTTGATCCCTATGGTGAATCTGTCCTTGTTGCGAAGACATCAGATGAACTGGATGAACTCATGAAACAGTATGTTCTTGCGGGTGCTGAAAAAATATATTCAAAACTTGGTTCTGAAAACGCATTACGCACACATATCCTTTCTTTAATTGTAACGGGATTTGCAAGAGATATGACAGAATTGCTGGAGTTCATGCGCGCGACTTTTTATTCAACCCAGCAGGAACCATGGAGCCTCAAAGTCGTGATTGATAATATAATTCGTTTCCTTGTTGAAAAGAAGATGATCGTTGAAAAAGATGGGCTTTTTGCCACCCGTCTTGGAGAAATGGTCTCCCGCCTGTATATTGATCCAATGTCAGCGTCATTGATGATCGAAGGAATGGAAAAGATAGAAGAGAAGGACATCCAATATACCGAACTCACCCTTCTTCATATATTGGCAACGACCCCGGATATGCGCCAGCTGTATTTGCGTTCAAATGATTATAATTGGCTAAGCGATCTTGTCATGGACCACCATACCGAATTCGTACATATACCGCCCCAGTTCAAAGTTGATTACGAATGGTTCCTCTCACAGGTAAAAACAGCATGCGTGATGCTTGACTGGATAAATGAGATAAAAGAAGAAGACATAGTGAAAAAATTCGGGATCGGAGAAGGAGATATAAGGGCGCTTTCAGAAACCACGCTATGGCTTGTTCATTCAATGGCAGAACTGGGAACATTTCTCAAACGTTCATCGGCACGTAAAGCAAGAGAACTTGAAAAACGTGTCGAGTACGGGGCAAGCCCGGAACTTCTTGACCTTATCCAGATCCGGGGCATCGGGCGGGTTCGCGCGCGCAAGTTGTTCAATGCCGGAATTAGAGATTTAGAGTCTCTAAGGGTGCAAGAAGCAGGTAAAGTTTCAGACATTATAGGCGCAAAGGTGGCGATAAAAGTCTTAAAACAGATAGGCGTTGCTCCACCATCAGAAGAAAAATCAGATGAGCAGCGTAAACTTCATGACTTTGGGTAATTTTAAATACTTCTCATGCTGTAAGTGACTCCAGTGATACTTTGAGTTTGACGGGATTGTTGTATGGTGGTTATGAGGCATTACTTGCCAGGGAAATAAAGGATAAGCCTGTCCCTGAGCACGTTGCTATTATAATGGATGGCAACAGGCGGTTTGCAAGAAGGCGAGGAATGGAACAGTTTTATGGTCATTTTAAGGGGGCAGACACCACAGAAAAAGTCCTTGACTGGAGTTTTGATATTGGGATCAAGCAGCTTACAGTCTATGCCTTTTCAACAGAGAATTTCGACAGGGATGATGTTGAAAATAAAAGGCTTTTTGACCTTATCGGGATCAAGTTCGATAAAATATGCGCCGATTCGCGCACACATAAACGACGGATGAGAGTAAGGGTGCTTGGGAATATTGACCGGCTTCCGCCAGCGCTTAAATCATCTGCAAAACATGCCGAGGATATAACAAGGAATTACAATGGAGTATATCTCAATGTGGCTCTTGCTTATGGGGGACGGCAGGAACTTGTGGATGCGGCACAAAAAATGGCATGGAAAGTTAAAACCGGGGAATTGTCCCTGAAAGATATTAATGAAGAGACTATTTCTAATAATTTATATCCTTCAAGCGGCTCGGTCCCATATGTGGATCTTATTATCAGGACAGGCGGAGATGAGAGAATTTCCAATTTCCTCCCATGGCAGGCAAATGGCAATGAGTGCGCAGCATATTTTTGCGCCCCTTTCTGGCCAGAGTTTCGCCGGATTGACCTTCTTCGCGCCATTCGCACATTCCAGACACGAGAGCATGAAAGACAAAAGAACACCATTATGCGTATTGTAAAACTTTTAAGTTATTATGGTATGGTGGAAGTGGAAGACGTTATTCGAATATCGAGGAGATCCATAACGATCCCGAAGGAAGAAGTTATAAAGATACTCCATGAACTTGCACGCCGTAATGTTGTATTGAATAACATTATCAAGTGGTAGTTTCGGAGATCATTTTCCGAATCTTCTCTGGCGTTTCTGGAAATCCCTCAACACCCTCAAGAAGTCGACTTTACTGAAATCCAGCCAATTGACATCTGTAAAATAAAGTTCAGAATAAACAGACTGCCAGATAAGAAAATCAGTCAATCTTTTTCCTCCTGCCCGGATAACGATATCAGGTTCTGATTTAAATAATAAGTGGGATTCGATCACATCTTCATTTATAGCATCAGGAGATAACCTTCCCTCTTTCACCTGGAACATGATCTCTTTTAATGCCCTTGTCATTTCATACTTTCCGCTGTAACCAAGCGATATATCAAGAACCATATCTTCCGTCTTATGTTTTCTTATTTCTTTGTCACCTCTTTTGATAATATTGATATTTGGCGTGATATTTTTAAGTGCCGGGGGTATTTCTGTTGATAGTTTATGGCAAATTTTAATGCTGATGTTCGTATCCACTTCGATTATATTAATATATACGGTAATGGCTTTTATCCCCATCTCTTTGCACCAGCATGCAAATAAATTCAATTTTAAATAATTCGAATCGGCAAAAAGATCACTTTCAGAAAGCGCAAGAACAATATGATCTGGCACACTCATTTTACTTATCTTTGTCTTAAGATTCCATTCGTATAATCTTGAGATAAATCCCATCGCCCCTTTTAATGGAGCATAAGGATAAAGTATTTGCCTGTAAATACCATCTCTGAGACCAAATGATACCCACAAAGGAATATGAGAAACAAAGCATTTATATTCTTCTTGGATTGCTGGTTCTATTTTTTCCGTTC
Organism: Methanosarcinales archaeon; assembly: GCA_905339155.1. Lineage (GTDB taxonomy): Archaea > Halobacteriota > Methanosarcinia > Methanosarcinales > Methanoperedenaceae > Methanoperedens. Next base: position 18,084 of record CAJPFJ010000053.1, on the reverse strand, counting down.
TTTAAAGCGAACATTTCCCTGTTAGCTCTTTTGTTTTTAAGTGCAGCGATCATTCTTTGCGTTGTCCCCACCGACTCATCATTTTTCCGGTTCTTTGCGAGGGAATCAGACTTAAAAGCCGGGAAGCTTGTTAGTATGATACACCTGTTCCTGACCACAGCAATTCTTCTGACGATCAGCCGTATGGTCGGGGTAGATATTGCAGGAGTATATAAATTCCCAATATTTATTATAGGGGCCGCTTTTGCTATTACAACATTTGGGGATGGAATTGCAGATATCATACATATTTTTTACAAAGAAAAAGAACAAAATGTGAGTGATAAGCCTGGTGGTCTGAAGGTTTATTCGGCAAAATCAAGTATGGTTTTCCTGGTCTCAGGGAGTCTCTTTGCTTTTATTATAGGGGTGTGGATAGCCGGTTTCACTGTATATGTTCCTGTAAGTATGATGATATTTCTTTCCGTGATCGGAGCCCTCACAGGCGCCCTTCTTGAATCCATGACAAAGGATGAAGATAATATCGTGATCCCTTTTGGTTCAGCTATGGTTATGTGGCTTTTCTATATGTTCGGATATAATGTTAAACCGAATTTTCTTATTTATGCGCTTTTATTATCGCTTTTACTCGGATATCTTTCCTACAGAGTGCGTGTTGCCGACGTATCTGCAATGCTTTCTGCAACATTGCTTGGGGTACTGATAATAATATCAAGTGATATTGACTGGTTTTTTATCCTTCTGGCCTTTTTCTTACTTGGCAGCATGTTTACACGCTATAAATATGAATTTAAATTAACCCGGGGAACAGCTGAGGGAAAAGGAGGAATTCGAAGCTACAAAAATGTATTTTCCAACTCGCTTGCAGCTCTTACGCTTGCGATAGCATATGGGATTTTCCCCTGGCATGGGCAAGTTCTGATGGCAGCCTATCTGGGATCAGTGGCAACAGCATGCGGCGATACCCTTGCAAGTGAGGTCGGTCAGACTTATAAAGGAGAGCCAAGGATGATCACAACATTCAAAAAAGCAAAGCCCGGAACTGATGGCGCAGTCTCGATCCTGGGTGAAGGGGCGGCATTTTTCGGTTCATCGATAATTGCTCTTCTTGCATTCATATTGATACCGATAGACCTTTCCCTTGTGTTTGTCGTGACAGCAGGAGGATTTATCGGTACGAACATTGACAGTCTGCTTGGCGCAACGCTTCAACAAAAAGGTTATCTCACGAATAACGGAGTAAATCTTGTTGCAACTATTTTAGGAGCGGTTGTTTCAGGTCTGCTTTATTATATTTTTTCATAAAATCCCCCTGAAGTAATGACCCGCAGTATGCTCACCCTGGCAGCGTTTTTCATTCTTCTTTCCGCTAACGGCATCATCGATCGCCTCCCTGTATTCTTTCGTGATTTTTCCCGTCATCTTTGCATCATATGTTCTTGCTTCTATCCTGAGGCAGCTCACGCCTGCTTTTATTATATCGGACACAGATCCCAACAAACACAACTCGCGGGAATTCATAACATTAGTGCGGCTATGCGTATCTGTCATTACCGGGAATTTAAAACCTTTTTCATCTTTCAGGAAAATATCTCCCGATTTTCCCCCGGAATAAAGACCTCCTATAAGGTCATGCTCTGATACCATTAGAGGGAAAAAACCATGGACGATACATTCTGCCGGCCAGGATTGCGCAAGTTCTCTTATTTCATTCAGGGTAAGTTCCGGAGATAATGTCACTCTCTGGCTGAAATCCGAAAAAAAATCCATAGCCAGCCTGTTAAAGACGTTGAGCGGATAATCAATAATTATTGGCTTGTTGACGAAATTTTTTCGAAGGTGGTACAGAACACCTGAATTCGCAACCAGGAAACCATCGGCCGCTTTAATTAGATCATTGACAGTCGATTGGATATCGAAAATTTCAATCTTTAAATCCTTTACTATCCGCGGGGTGCTAATCAGTACTTTGACACCCTTATTATGTGCATATTCAATTGCGTCACAGTCATCCTCTTCAGGAACAAATCCGCGTTTATCAATGCCGAAATCTTCTCCCAGGTAAACAACATCAGCGCCGCCGTCAACAGCAGCTTTGAAACATTCAATAGAACCGGTATTGACTGACAGGATGGGTTTGAATTCAAATTCCCGGGTTCTAAAAGAAATTCCCGGTTCACTGCATTCTCGTTTCCATTTTCCGGCGCGGATTTTTTCAAGCTCCACAATCGCAAACCTTCGGATCGAGTTCAATTCGGAAACGGGAATGAAAATATTCTTATCAAGCTCAAAATTCACCTCTTTGGCTTCAAAAATAGTGCCCCCTAACTTTATTAACTGTTGGGCGATCGAACTTTTGGAAACTGGTTTTGTTTTTGCCGGATTGACAATACCACCACTCATCTTAACCTTATTTTCACCATCATCGATCAGAAGTCCAAGAGGCTCACCTATTCTTGCCTTAAAGGACATTTTTACCGGGATTTTCCTGGCATTCCCGATTTCCAGTGATGCCATGAGCTTGCTATCAAAAGTCTTAAAAACGACTTCATCCTCTGCAACTTCAATATCAAGAGGTATTTTTACAACAGAACCAGCTTCTGTGCCAATTTTATTGCCAATATAAATATTCCTTACAGTAATTCCTGTTTCCCGATTACCTATACCTATCCCGTCACCAATACTCAATGGCGCCTTGAGGTCTATTGAAACCAATTTTGTACGTGAATCATATTCAACCGTTTTTCCAAGCATTGTCCCGCGGTTATGGGGATATTTCCGGCTCATTAACCGGCCTCCCGGATTCCCGAAAAAGTATCCTGTTGTGAATTCACGGTTGAACAATTGAAGAAGTGTGTCTTTTTCACCTTTTGGTACCCGGAAATCATCGCCAGCCCTGTCTATGAGTTTTCGATAAACCCGAACCACTCCTGCAACATATTCGGGGCGCTTCATCCGTCCTTCGATCTTGAATGAATCAATACCAGCGCCCATCAACGCGCCGATATGCTCGCTCATGTTGAGGTCTTTAGGACTTAAGAGATAGCCTTCTATTTCACCTATCCTGTATTTTTTTCGGCATGGTTGGGCGCAGTATCCACGGTTGCCGCTTCGCCCCCCTATCATACTGCTCAATAAGCATTGTCCTGAATATGAAAAACAAAGCGCGCCATGGATAAAGGTTTCTATTTCGATAGATGATTGCGATCTGATACGGGCAATCTCATCAAGCGACAATTCGCGCGCAAGAACCACACGCTTCACGCCCAAATCCTTGAGGAACTTCACTCCCTCTATATTGTGGATCGTCATCTGGGTGCTGGCATGGACCGGAAGTGCTGGAAGCTGATCACGAAGCAAGCGCAAGATACCGATATCCTGTACGATGACCGCATCGGCCCCGGCATTGCAAAGAAAATGCAGATATTCACCGGCTTTTCCAAGTTCGGAATCCTTTGTCAGCGTATTCATGGTCACATAGGCTTTGACCCCCCGGATATGCGCATAATCAATAGCCTGTTCGAGTTCCTCGTTCGTGAAATTGTATGCAAACTGCCGCGCGCTAAAAAGCGTTCCACCAAAATACAAAGCATCGGCTCCGTTCTCGATCGCGGCGAAAAGCGCTTCTTTGCTACCGACAGGAGCCAGTAATTCAGGTTTGGGCATATATTGGTTAATAATGTGCAAAGGTTAAAAAGTAGTTGCGCTCCATTCTTTTCAAGGGAGCAAACTTATACAACTAATTTAATATGTAATACAACTAAATATATATATCTGCAAAAGAATATTCAGTATAGAAAAATCAGAGGTGGATGAATGGACACTAAGGATATCTCACTTGCAGTGATAATGACACTGTCTTCAGTTGTATTGACTATTAAATGGCTAACACGTCTTGGCAGTAGTGCCGATCCGGTGATCATATTGGCAGCAGTTCTTTTGATCGGGTCTCTTGCAGCAATGATATTGCTGCTTGATGGTAGATTAAAAAATATTGAAGAAGCCATTGATACCAAGGAGCGCTCATTAAGGATAAACATCCAGGGAGTAGAAGCCCATCTTGATAAAAAGATGGATACTTTTGTCCAGAAAACAGAGGATAAGATCGGTGAATTCTCAAAGAGGATATATCGCTAAAGCGCATCTTTAACCATTGAAACTATTTTTTCAAGGAATATCCGGGCCTCATCTGTGCTCCGGATTTTCCTGATATCTACCCGTCCGCTCTGGTATAACATCACGTTCTTTCCTTCAAGTTCAAAACGGGCAACACCAAGATTTAATGAGCATTTTAACTCATTAGCCCCGATTTCACGTAAGATATCACATAATTTTTTCATATCCAATCTTTTTCCAAGATGACATTCCGCAATATATCGGGTCGGGTCTTCAACACACGGGCGGGAAAGCCTGATTTCCATTAAGGACGTTTATAGTGAAAAAGATATAAGAACTCTGCCATAAAGGTGAAATAATCATTTTTATCTCCGTGGTTGACTGAGCATTTTTCCATCCCATACGTTTTTTGTATCTCCAAAAGAAGTCTCAGAGCAACTAAGTCCCTGGCAGTCGAGCAGGACACTATGCAGTCGGATGATCATATCGTGAATCTTCAGAACGAGCAATTTCTTGTTGTATGGATACTTTCATTATGTCAGCGTTTTTTATGATAAGAGTTATTCCAGCGAGGAAATGAGTGAGCGTATGGCGCAGCTTGAGAAGGGCTGGAGCAAAGACCTTTTAGCGCTGCTTGGCGTGGTGGTTCCGTATGAGGTTGCGGCGAAGAGGGTGGTTGATGGATTTATGACAGGGGATTAAAATATGGCGATAACATTCACGGATGAAGACATGGTGTATCTTGATAAAGAACAGGATACGCAATTACGTTCGATCAGACAGGCGATCGATGCGTTGAAACTGAAAGGCGACACATTACCTGGAGGATACACAGGATATTATTATAAATGGAAAGCAATACTATATTCAGACGGACGGAAGACCCCGATATTTGACGGATTGACCGTTTGGGAGTTTGTAAAAATCCAGGCAAGAGAACTTGCTGGAAAAGCAATTATCCGATTATATGCCTGCCCCAACCCATTAATTGTTTCCCCTATCGGATTAAATAACGTAAACCCTCGAACAACTGCTGGGTATCCATCGTCTCCTGCTGGCGGTGATTATATCTCTGATTCTCTGTCCGGGAATAATTATAACGCACTACAGAAATACAGTATCTGGACCAGAATGAAAATATCATTGCTGGCACGAAGGTAATCATTACCAGCACCTATTCAATCGGATTGGACCAGATGGGTACTGTAAATCCAGACACTGGATTCTATCAAGTATTCGTGAAAAATACAAAATACGATGGTCGTTCGGTGATTGTGGGACTTGCTGGAAAATCTTTCAGCGTATCTTCTTACATTTTATTGGAGGCTAAAAAACTCCTAAAAAACTCCATAATTTTCTAAAAAATGCCTTTATCCTGTTCTTTTGGAATCATCAATTCCAGGTGATCTGAGATTGAGTAATTATTTCTGTCCATGGACCTTTTGGCACATTCTTGGAGTCGATAAATTGCCAATCTATCTTGTCTATATCTTCCAATCCTAAATAATCCCGTACCGCAGGTGAGACATCTAATCCAGCATTATCGTTAATATCATTTTTTGGTTTACTATTACCAAAAACATAGTCGATATCATATATTTCAAATGGACCTACATCTTCCCATTGTGCATAAGCACTTTTACTGCCTTTAGTTATCTTTATCCATTTATTTTTGCAAATTGGTTCGCAAAATGGCTCTTTGGATTTGTTACTGCCATTTATGTCAAAATCATTATAAGGTAATGCAAAATAAAACGGATTTTCTTTCGGAATAAAATTTCCTGGATAGAAACCTTTCCTATCATAAGGATCGTCTATTCCACCAAAATGATCTTTCCAATTATCATCCCATGCACTCTGACTGTTTTGGATATAATTATTTTGATCTGTTGCATCTTCCCCTATCCAAAAAACGGTAACACTAATATCTTTGTGCAAGGGATACTGATCGCTGCTATTGTCCAGGCATCCGCCTAGAGCCACTAAAAGAAAAATGAATAGACGTACCTGTTTCATTTTTTCTCCTTATTTCGAACAATATACATGAACCTTTGAATTCCGGCGATACCCGCCGTACTATGTCACATCCCTTATCCAGTTCGGCTTTACGAAAGACAGGAATAGGATGTTACGTTTAAGTCGTTTCGACCATATGCGCCATAGTAGGTGAACCAATATCAACAGGATTATGAAAGATATGAATGAATATATAGTTAATCGGTCTAAAAAAATACATATGCAAAGGGTCTGATTCATCCCCTTCCTAGTGGAAAGGGGTATTCTCAACCCTTTGAACCACGGAGATAAATATTTGGGTTTAAAAAAGGAGGGATTTTAAGTGTCCTTATCGTGTGGTTGACCCATGTCATATTTATGTTGCCCGAGGCATCCACGGTGGATTCTTCTTTAGAATGCCTTAAATATTAATAAATTAGTTGAAAGTCAAACTTTATGACTGCGAAAAGATTGCAAAACATTACCGAATCTGCTACGATTCGAATTTCAAATCTTGCGAATGAATTAAAAAACCAGGGTAAGGATATAATAAGTTTCAGTCTTGGAGAGCCTGATTTTAACACTCCGGAACATATTGTCGATGCTGCCAAAGCTTCACTTGATAGAGGCGAAACCCATTACACACCTTCTCCCGGAATACCGGAATTAAGGCGTGCAATAGTTGAGAAATTAAAGATTGATAATAATATTAATACAATAGCGGGAAATATTATAGTTACCCCTGGCGCAAAGCAGGCAATTTTTGAAGTAATGCTCTCAGTTCTCGAGGAAGGCGATGAAACTATAATTTTTGATCCTGCCTGGGTATCTTATGACCCATGTGTGAAACTTGCCGGTGCGAGGACGGTCTGGGCGCCAACAACATGTGATAATGGTTTTACACCCATTGGGACCGGAGAATATATTACAAAAAAGACAAAGCTCATAGTAATAAACAGTCCATGCAACCCTACAGGGGGAGTTTATGACAAATCTACAATAAAGGAGATAGCTGATCTTGCTGTTGATAATAATATCATGGTATTATCCGATGAAATATATGAGAAGATAATCTATGATAAAGAACATATCAGCATTGGGTCAATGGATGGGATGCAGGATTTAACCATAACCGTCAATGGATTTTCAAAAGCATATGCAATGACAGGATGGCGCCTTGGTTATGTAAGCGCGCCAAAGGAAGTTTACCAACAAATGGTCAAACTTCATTCGCATTCTGTAAGCCAGGCAACTTCCTTTGTCCAGTATGCAGGTATTGCCGCTCTTCAGGGCGACCAGGCATGTGTTCAAAATATGGTCCGGGAATTCAGGGAAAGAAGAGACCTGCTCATAAAGGGATTGGAAAAACTGGGTATCAAATGTACAAGGCCGGATGGCGCTTTTTATGCTTTTGCCGATGTAAGCGAATATGGATCAGGGGAAGCGGTAGCAGAGGTACTGCTCAATAAAGCATTTGTGGCAACCACACCAGGAGCAGCATTTGGTAAAGCAGGAAATAATTTTATCAGGATATCATATGCTACTTCCAAGGACCGAATAAAAGAAGCTTTACGAAGGATAGAAGCTGTATTAGATTGATTTATTCCGTTGAGTAATTTTTTTAATGATCGCAGCACTGCTGCATAGCTCGCATTGTTCGAAGGACTGGATCCTGACCACTTTTGCATCTATTCCGTGATCCATTAATTCAGTTTCAAGTTTTTTTTCATCGAAAAACTGGTTTCTTCCAAGAACTATAATATCAGGTTTTATCAGGCAAAGAGGCTCAAATATATCGATTTCACTTCCCAGCTGCACTTTATCCACCATTCGAAGCGCCTTTACCATAGCCAATCTTTGAGCTTCGGGTATTACTGGTTTTGGTTTGTGTTTTATCATTGAGTCCCGCGCAATAATGACATAAAGCTCATCTCCAAGCGCTTTTGCTTTTGACAGATAGAGCAGGTGGCCTGGATGCAGTAGATCGAATGTACCAGTTGCCAGAACCCTGACCATGGCACCTAAGATTAATCTTAACTGCTAAAAATGTTTGTAATTAAACGTATATTGTACAGTCAATATCCAGGAACATCACGCAGGCTTTCTTTTTCCCGCCCCAGCTCTTTGAGTAATCAACATCTATCGTAACAGCGGGAAGATTCTTAACAGCATTCACAAGATACTTGTTCATCTCAATATTGCATGAAGGAAGACATATTATATGTTCACTCACCTGCTTACATTCGAGCAGCAACTCATAGAACGGGTCGATTACCTGCCAGGCATAATCTATCTCCCTGCCCATAAATTCGCAGAACTCATCGTGATCGCTTTTCTGGAACGCATCAGACAGGGCGTCTTTTTCAAGAAGCGCAGTGAAGCACTGGATATATACGTCCTGGAATGATTTCGGCTTGAAGGGGAGATTAAAAGCATCGCAGCATACAATCTCTAACCCTTGTTTTTTCGCCTGCTTGCAAAGACTCATTTTTATATCTATGCCCACGAACATATCCCATTCCTTGCCTTTTGCTTCGTACAGATTTGAATGATTGCCGCAGCTGATTTCCAGGATCGAGTTTTGTTTTATCATAATTTTTCTTATTATGGTTTAATGATTTTCTTGTTTATTTCAATTACCCTGGATTTGCATTTGTCACACGTTCTTCACAAATTGGTTTATATTCTGATTAATAGAAATAAAGAATAAGTTCTAAATAAATTGGTTGAGGTCGTCTATAAAATGTTAAAAAAGTCATCAATCCTATTTGCGTTTTTTCCTGTTTCGGTAATAGCTGATCCTAATATTGCAGGAACCATCAATGGAATAGATATGAGCGGCACAATTGTCCGCTTAATATCATTCCTTCTGGCAATATGCGGCGCGACCTATCTTGCAGCTGGATTGTGGTCAAGGTCTCAAAAGGGCTCCAATAGCTGGAAATTTCTCTCAATTTCAATGGTATTATTTGTTTTCTGGAATATTATCGGAGCGTTCGGTATTTTGCTGGACGTAATAAAAGTTCAAAACTCCATAAATGAAGCTCCAATATCCATAGAAGGATTGGATTTATTTTTCTATATAGTCACAGTTCTTGACCCCGTATTAGAAGTCATTGTTTTCCTCATATTATTATTCGGACTTCGAAAGATTATCAATGCAATGCGGACAAAGCCATGGACAGTCTTTAGCAAAGATGAAGAGGAGATTGAATAATGAGCGCAGATTTCTTTATCGTCCTGAATACAGTTGCATCAATGATAGTGATAATCTGCAGTGTCTTATCATTTCAGTTACTTGTGGGAATTTCAAGAGAATTGAAGGGTTTGAAAACTATGGATATCATGTGGAAAAATTTTATTATTATGATAAATCTTTTCATATTATTGGGCATCACAAGGGCTGTAGGATCCATTGGGACTGTAATTTTCGAAGGCTTTCATCCGGTATTTGAAGCCCTGTTATCTGTAACTCTCATATTGTTCTTCGTATTCGCGATTCAACTATCCATATCCATAGAGGAGATTACTGAATAAATGGGCAAGATATTATCCGAAGAAGAAAGACGGCACATGCTTGAAAAGCTGGAGAGCAAAATAGTTGCCACACGATTCATGACTTTAAAATACATTTCTTCTTCTATAAACCAGGATAAAGTGGATTTTGCCAAAATGGATATGGAATTGCCGGAATTCAGCAAGAGCCTGTTAAGGATAATTGGACAACTGGCTGAAAAAGACACTGAAGAAATGGTCAAACGTGAAGCTACTCTTTGTCTTGATAACCTGAAGAAAAAAATAAATCCCGCACTGATGCAGGATGTGCCCATGTGCACTTCATGTGGTGAACGCGTAGTTGTATCGTATCGTTTCTGTACAAAATGCGGCGTCGAACTTAAAAATCAAAAATGGGCATCAACTTACAAACCGTGTGAAAAATGCCAGAATGTTTATGATCCGAAATGGAATAATTGTTCATATTGCGGTAACCAGTTGATCAAAAAAGTTGAAGTTGCAAAAACCTGTGGGTTCTGTAAGAAAAATATTGAGCCAAGCTGGTTGATGTGCCCCTATTGTGGTTCTAAGCTAAAACTTGTTGCAGGCCAGTGAACTACTCCTTGCTCTCACAAGGGGCTTCCCGCTTCATTGCTTCTCTATTGGGATTGCTCGGCTGGGCTTGAATGTTCGGGTGAACAGAATGATTAATATATCTTTTCATCGTTATTCGCCTGATTAAAATGCCTGTTATTACATTATATTATGATGACCTGGAAGAACTCTGCGGCCTTGATAAAGAGACGGTTATTAAACGCATTCCTATGATGGGGTGCGATATTGAACGAATAGAGGACGACCATGTTGATATTGAGTTCTTCCCCAACAGGCCCGATCTTTATAGCACAGAAGGCGTAGCCAGGGCGATCAGGGGATTCCTGGATATTGAAACGGGTCTTCGGGAATTCAATGTTAGTTCTTCGGGGATAAAAATCACAAGAGATAGGCAGATCAAAAATATTCGTCCATATCTTGCCTGCGCCGTGGTACGGGGGATGCGGTTCAATTCACGAAGCATAGAATCCCTGATGGCGCTTCAGGAGTCTTTGCACTGGGCAGTGGGCAGGAACAGGAAAAAAGTCTCCATTGGCGTTCATGATTTGGGAAAGTTAACGCCACCTTTTAAGTATATCGCACAGGATCCGGATTTCAAATTCACGCCGCTTGATTTCACTGAGCCCATATCGATGCGTGATATCCTTGAGAAACATCCCAAAGGCATAAAATTTGCAAATCTGCTTGAAAAATTCGATAAATACCCAATTATACTTGATGCGAACGATAATGTTCTCTCATTCCCGCCCATAATAAACGGAGAACTTACAAAAGTTACGCGCCAGACGACTGATCTATTTATCGAGGTCACAGGTCTTGATCCTGCAGTATCAATTGCATTAAATATCGTTGTTGCCTCACTTGCAGAAAGGGGCGCAAAGATTGAATCAGTCCTGATTGATGAGAAAAACCGGACGCCAGAAATATCGCCGGGAATAATGGAACTCGAAAGTAATGAAGTAGAGGAACTTCTTGGTTTCAAGCTTACTGATGAAGAAATTATCACCTGCCTCGAAAAGATAAGATATGGGGCGCAAATTTCCGGGAATTCAATTAAAGTATCAGTCCCAGCTTATCGCTCGGATATACTTCATAACTGCGATCTCATAGAAGATATCGCAATAGCATATGGTTTTGATAAGATAAGACCAGAGCTTCCATCAACCTCCACGACCGGAAGGTCACACCCGATATCAAAGTCAAGAGATACAATAAATGAATTAATGACAGGTCTTGGCTATCTGCAGGTAATGCCCTTTACCCTTACAAACGAAAGAATGCAATTCGAGATGATGCTAAGGGATAAAGAAAAGGGTATAACACAGATCCTTTATCCCATAAGCGAAGACCATACGATCGTTCGCCCGACGATATTGCCAAACCTTCTTGAGATTCTTTCGATCAATAAGCATCGAGAGCTTCCACAGCGAATTTTTGAGGCTGGGGAAGTTGTTCGTAATTGCAAGACTTCGCAGCGCCTTGGCTGTGTTGCGATACATCCGCAGGCTAACTTTACGGAGATCCAGGCGATCATTGATGCTGTGCTAAGAGAAAGACGGATAGAATACAGAGTCACGGAGTCAATAGACCCTGCATTTATTAAGGGAAGGCGTGCTGATGTCCTCATAAACGGTGAAAAAGCCGGGGTATTCGGTGAGATCCATCCGGAAGTGATCTCAAACTTCGGGCTTGAGCATCCTATTATCGGATTTGAATTGGAAATATGATTCAATGAACTTTACAGCTTCAACAAAGATCAAGGTCGTCGATGCAATAAGAAGGATGAAACCCCAATCAGCGAGGCCAAGAGGTACCGTTTTAAAATAACCATTCAGGGAAGGAGTGTAAATAACAAGAAGCTGCAGCAAAATCGTGCTTGCAACAGCATAAATGAGCGTCCTGTTAGAAAAAATACCTATACTGAAAACACTAAGCCTCTCAGAGCGCCAGTTGAACGCATTGAACATCATTGAGACAACGATCAAAGTAAAAACCATTGTCTGTGCTTTCACAATATCCGAATTGTCAAGCGTCCACCTGAAAATAAAGAGAGCCTGTATAGCTATCAAAGCTCCCACTCCTGAACCATAAAGGATCACTCTTTTTGTAATTATCCCTTCATCCTGCTTCCTGGGAGGCTGCCTCATCAGCCCTTTATCTGGCGGTTCAACTGAAAGCGCCATGGGTGGAAGGCCATCAGTGATCAGGTTTATCCAGAGTATCTGAATAGCAATAAGCGGCAGTGTTTGCCATGCAAGCATCGCAATAAGTACAATAAGTACTTCCCCGATATGGCATCCAAGTCCATACAATACAAAATTCTTAATATTCTTGTATATGTTCCTTCCTTCCTCAACAGCCGCTACAATTGATGCAAAATTGTCATCTGTAAGTATCATATCCGATGCTTCCTTGCTGACAGCCGTTCCGGTTATCCCCATGGAAATACCAATATCCGCAGATTTTAATGCAGGCGCATCGTTAACACCATCACCTGTCATGGCCACAACATGCCCTTTCTTTTTTAATGCTTCAATTATTCGCATTTTATGTGCGGGTGAAACCCTTGCATATACGGCGACTTTTTCAATAATATTCTCAAGTTCTTTATCATCCAGGTTATCAAGCTTCGCTCCTGTTAGCACTATATCCCCTTCCCAGAGCAATCCCAGGTCCTTAGCAATGGCAGAACCTGTGATTTCATGATCACCTGTTATCATGACTGTCTTTATTCCAGCCTGTTTGCAGGTTTCAATTGCCTTTTTTGCCTCTTCCCTTGGCGGATCTATCATGCCGGCAAGGCCTGAAAAAATCATGTCTTTTTCCGCATCCGAAACTGAGTTGTTTATAATTGGTTTAAATGAAAATGCCATTATTCGAAGCGCCTGTGATGCCATCATTTTGACTATTTCATGAATATTTTCTTTCTGGGCGCTATCAAGATCAACAATAGAGCCGTTGTTATGAATGCGGGTACATGAATTCAGTATTATTTCAGGCGCGCCTTTTGAATATGCATAAAGCCCATCAGTTGTTTCATATATTGTTGTCATCATTTTCCGTTCCGATGAAAATGGGATCTCATTTGTTCGCCGATATGTTTTTTCAATGTCCAGTTTATGGATTCCAGCCTTGGCAGCGGCAACCGCAAGTGCCCCTTCGGTTGGATCGCCTTCTATGTGCCATACTGAATTTTCATTTACAAGCTTAGAATCGTTGCACAGGGCACTTATCAGGAGTAATTTATTAAGATTTTTGTATTTTTCCGGCTCAATTTTTTGGCTGCCCTCAAGAAAATCCCCCTCCGGTTCATAACCGGAGCCTGTGACTTCAAGCATTCTGCTATCAATAAATATCTTTGTGACGGTCATTTCATCATGAGTTAGCGTTCCTGTTTTATCGGAACATATGACCGTAGTTGCGCCCAGTGTTTCCACCGATGGCAGTTTCCTGATCAGGGCATGGCGCTTTACCATTCTTCGCACTCCAAGTGCAAGGCACACCGTAACAACAGCAGGAAGAGCCTCAGGAACAGCAGCAACTGCAAGTGCGACACCCCAGATGAACATTTCAATAAATCCAAATCCGCTTAAGATCCCAAGGATAGCAACAACCCCGACAACAACAAGGGTAATTATTCCGATCAACTTCCCCAGCCTGTCCAGGCCTTCCTGCAAAGGGGTTTTTTCTCTCTCGATGTTTTCTAGCATCCCTGCGATCTTGCCAAGTTCAGTTTGCATTCCAGTAGCAGTAACAACAGCTTTTCCCCTTCCGTATGAAACAGATGTTCCCATGTAAGCCATATTATTTCTATCAGCTATCGGGAGTTCTTCTTTTAATGCATCTGTTTTTTTCGGGACAGGAACCGATTCTCCCGTAAGTGATGCCTCATCCATTTCCAGATTGATAGCTTCAATAAGGCGGGAATCGGCAGGTATCCCGTCACCTGTGAGCAAAAAAATAATATCTCCTGGCACGATCTTTGTTGCGGGTATTATTGAGTCCCTGCCATCTCTTACGACCCTTGCGGTTGGGGCTGCCATCTGCTTTAATGCATTTATCGCATTTTGCGCCCTGTATTCCTGTAAAAAACCAAGGATACCCGATAGGATGACTATCAACAAAATTATTATAGAATCTGCGATCTCACCCAGTAAAGCAGATACGATCGCTGCTGCCAGCAATATTATGATCAGGAAACTCTTGAATTGGGATAGCAGCATTTCAAGGAGCGATACTTTTTTTTCTTCAATAATTTCATTCAGGCCATATTTATTTAGACGCGCTATAGCATCCTGTTCTGTAAGTCCTTCTGTTGAAGTACCCATCGACCCAAGAACAGATTTGATATCCCGGCTATAATATTTGTTTAATGGTAGATCGTTGAACCTCTCCCTGATTGAAGCCGGGAGATTCCCGCTGTTCATGCTACCTCTATCTGGCTCTCATCTTCATTGAAATTGTCTCCCGTTAATACTTTCTTCCATCTTTTAGGACACCGGATTAGATGATAGTTTATAAGATACACTTTATTCCTTGCCTGTTGATATTCCATATAGCATCTACTATATCGCTGTTGGCCATATAATTATTGACTAAAATGTTAAAACGCTTTATATAATTTTTCTCAATTAAGACTTTTCCGACAATCCCCCTGGCCAATCATTTTACGAACAAATTTATTTTGAATATATATGCGTATAATTATTATGAAAAACCAGAAAGATTTAAATATCTTTAAATCGTAAAAACATTATTAACGTATTGAATTAAGTTCTCAAGAATGAAAGAATGGGGATGTTGAGATCATGAGAGATATCGCTGACGGGGGCGATAGTATTGCAGATAGGAAAAAAGATGGTCAAAAATTCATAAAAATTGCGATAATACTGGTAGCAGCAGTCATCCTGCTGTTTGCCTGGGCGCCGTGGCTGACTGAAGATTATGCAAAAGAAAAAGTTCTCGATTACTTCAGTCAAAAATATAATTTCAATAAAAAAGATATAATAATAACTGACTTTGAAAAAAAGCCTTTTGAGGCACATTTAGGAATAATACACAATCCTTCAAATAAGAGTTTGCCCGAATCTTCTGTTTATGCTTGGGTTACTTTTTATGGTGAAGTTAAACATGGTCAATTTACTACATCACATTAAGAAATATTAGGTGGAAAGGATGAAAAATCCACAGGAGGTGGCAAACAATCAACCGAGGAAGAAAAAATTCTTTTAATCAAATTTTCAGGTAAAATAACTATTAAGGATACCATCGATTTCTACAAATGGGAATTATCCCGTATTCTCAAGAGTCCAGAAATATAATTATAGCAAAAGTCAAAGCAGGGGATATAGAGAAACTAAAAAGTTATCCTTTTATTAAATCCTCTTTGAAATATTCATCTGTTTCTGATAAATAGATAACCATATATTTCATCGACAACGTAGTTCACATGTGTTCTTAATCTAATGAAGTGAATGATATGAATAAAGCTGAAAAAAACACTCTCAATGACAAAATAAGACGCAAAGACAAAACTATCGTTCTCTTCTATGCATCTTGGTGCCAATTTTGCCAGAGATTCTTGCCGATCTTTGAAGAGTACGCAAAAGGCAACCCATTAGAGTCCATCAGTATCAATGTTAATGACCGGCCTGATCTTTTCGAAGAATATTCAATTGAATATTATCCTACAGTGATTCTGTTCAAGAAAGGAAAAGTGCATAAACGTCTTGATGCACAGCCTGGAATTGGTCTGAACAAAGAACAACTCAAGGATCTTGTGGCTGAATAGGGTATTGACAGCAATAGGATTTGAATTATATCATGATATCGGGATTCTAACGATGCTGCATATAGCATTTTACGGGGTGGGGTCAAGGGGTACGATTCATCCTCATCCTGAAGGCGTGAGGCTTTCTCTACCCCTTGACCCCACACCGTAAAAAAATTGAAATGACTTTAGCCTATTCTGCGCTTCTCCAGCTGTGCTTTCACCCTCGGATTGTCTGCAGCTTTCTGGACATCATTTGGGAAGTCTGACACTTCGAACACCTGGCGAATCTCGATCATGTCGCCATCTTGTGCAGGGACTCGCTTCGCCCATTCGACCGCTTCTTCCTTCGACTTCACATCAATCATCCAGTAGCCGCCGATTACTTCCTTCGCTTCTATGAGAGGCCCGTCGGTCACTTTGGTCTTACCGCCGGAAAACGCGACACGCGCGCCCTTCGACAGTGGGTGAAGTCCGTCAAGTGAGATCAGCGCGCCTGTTTTCGCCAGTTCTTCGTTGAACTTCATCATCCTGGCGACAGATTCAGCGGGCGGGGAGAATCCTTCCCCGGCTTTCTCTCCGGGCGGCGTATCAGGTTGATAGACTTTCGGGATCATGAACATCATGAATCGCATGGTTTTATCTCCTTTTAGCATAAGAAACTCGTTTGTAAAATTCAATTGCTTCCGCCGCATCGCGCACAATCAAATCAGGTGTGAGCGAATGGAAACCTTCCGGAATGGCTTTTGTTTTCATACTAACCTCCAAATTTTTACTTCCAGCAATTAAGGTTGTTTCTCATTATATTTTAATTTTATCTCTTGTTCTTTACGCCTGCTTTAAAGTTCTTATATCGAATGAAGCTGTTGTAAACCGAAATCTTTATGAATGCTTATTTACATTATTATTATTATGCGCGCCCATTCTTTTATGTTCCCACACCACAAGGGCGCGCACCCACCAATATAACTTGTTTTTACGGTGTGGGGTCAAGGGTAGAGAAAGCCTCACGCCTCCAGGATGATGATGAATCGTACCCTTTGGAATTGTAATACCTATCCCGAAAAACAGATGTTAAGGCTGCATTTTTGAGATAGGCAAAGAATAAATAGGAATAAAACCATATAAAGTTTGTTAAGGTTGCAGATGAATAAGAATGAAACTATCAAAGCCACTCTGAAAGCTACAAAAGCAAAGCGTAGGACTCAAATGTGCAGAGTTTATGAAACCAAACTAGACTTATCTCATCTTAACCATGCAACACAGGAACACCTGTACCGATTATTCCTTGAAGCAAAATGGTTCTATAATTATATTCTATCTCAGCATAAAATTTTTGGAATGGATGATAAAGTTCATGAAGTTCCTGTAAAGGTCAAAGATATATTTGAAATTCGTGATCTGCGCTGCCTTTCTTCTCAGATGAGGCAAGGACTGATCAGCAGGACACAGGAAAATATTAAAAGTCTATCAGAACGCAAAAAGAAGGGTCATAAGATAGGAAAATTGAAGTACAAAAGCGAAGTCCGGTCCATCCCTTTGAAGCAATTTGGCAATACTTTTAAAATTCTGGATAAACGGTATATAACGATACAGGGTCTAAAACAAAAACTAAAAGTAATTGGATTAAAGCAAATACCGGAAGGTGCAGATATCGCAAATGGTGCTTTGATCCACAAAAACGGTAGCTACTACTTATCGATAACAACCTATCAAGAAAAGACAAAACAAATAGCTGTGGTCGAAAAATCGGTTGGAATAGATTTCGGTCTTAGCAGACAACTGATGCTTTCAAGAACCGGGATTGCGATCCAATACACTATTCCAGTCAGTCCGAAACTCAGGAAACTTGCACAAAAACTCAGCAAGCAGGAACTCCATAGCAAGAACTGGAACAAGACAAGGATCAAACTCAATAAGGAATATGATAAAGCAACCAACATCAAGCAAGATATTAAAAATAAGGTAGTTAGCTTCCTGAAAGATAAATACGGAACAGTCTGTTTTCAGGATGAAAATGTAAAAGCATGGCAGAGGATATGGGGCAGGAAAATCTTAACAACATCAATCGGCGGGATAATTAGCACACTCAA
>CAJPFJ010000052.1 GCA_905339155.1 Methanosarcinales archaeon | reverse complement strand
GCCCTTTACAGGTATGGAGATGTGGCAATGACGGAAGTAAAAGGACTGCACGGCAATAATCCGGTAAAAATAGAGAATGCATATATAGCGAACTACAGGAGCAGCCCTGAGAGCAAAGCCAAATTCTGGGTATCAGAGTCCAGAACAAGCGAGGAAGCAGTATCCCTTCTTGAGACCATGAATACAAGGGTGGGAAAAACCGGGATGTTCAGTGATTCCACGCCTATGAACATAGAAGGCATTACTGTTTATTTTGTGAGCGGAAATCCGGAACTTGGCCTGTATCATTACTTCTATGCAAAAGATAAAAGGGTGTTCTGGATACAGATAGATAATCCGGATGAAGCTTACAGACTCAATTTCATGAGAGATGCCATAAAACGGATTTAATGCAATGAAACGCAATCTTGTAGTTCATAAAATTTCAAATATCTCGAGGGTATCAATATCCGATAGCGGCACCATACCACGAAGCCATACTCTCATATTCAACTCGGATACATATTCCTCTCCATAAAATGTTACATACATACTATTGGATTTTATGGGTTCGTAGTAATCATGGACCTACTTGCGCACTGGAATCTTTTTCTTTAAGTGCAATACTCTTTTGGATTACTTTTTTATATGCTTTATGGGAAGTGTTTATCGGAAGCGTGTCTTCGGCTTCGGCGAGATGCAATTCATGCAGTGTAAAATTCGATGCCAGATATCGAATCAAAGGAAGCGCTTGATCACTATTTATGTTATTCATTTCTATCTTAACTCTATTTATTTCCGCAACATTCGGATCGCTATTCATCAGTGCATGGGCTTTATCAGTAAGGTTCTTAATCTTAGCTCTTTTTTCGTTAAGGGTTATTTCTTTTTTTATTTCTTGAATGTTCAGAAGCCCGAATACTATATCAACTTCTCCCACTATCCTGAAAGGGCCTCCATTATCCTCCAAGTCCATGTGTTCTAAATTGAGATCAAATTCAGAGCATAGCGGGCCGTGGAACTTATTGAACGGTAGCGATAGTCGTGCTTCAAGATCTCTTGTCTGTCTATCTACAGCTTTCATATCCGATAAAAACTCCCACATGAAGGCATTTTTGATTATCCCTTCAGGGTTCTCCTGATATCTTCTCAATTCCTCATCATCAAAGGACAGCTCTATTCCGATTTTATCCTCAAAGTCATTATTCTTCACAGGATATACACAGAAATAAGCATCGTCGGAAAAGTAGGCATAATCGTGTACTTCTATACAGTATTTGCAGTGACAGCATCGAGGGGCGCAGAAATACTCATCGTCTGCGGTGCCTTTGATGAAATTATCATAGAGGCCATTTATATCATGATCCTCTTCCCATGAACCAAAAACAGGTATGCGCTTCGTGCAGGTATGTAATGATGTTTGTGGCTTTGCGATAGTCACAGCAACAGATGGTATTTCTTGTAGTCTCATCTTTTCGATGAGAAGCCAATCGTAGTCTGTATCATTGTCATGGCAGTATAAGTCATCCCAGCATGAAAGTACTGAATATAGCCCCTGCAATCCATATTTTTCCATAACCAGTTCGGTTGAAAATTTTGCAAAATTAGTAGGAATTGAACTCAGTAAAGAGCCGCAGGGAGATATCATATTCCCAGAACCATCCATTTCTCTATAGTTAACCTCTTGATTGCATGCAGGGCATGAAACATGGGCAGCCATCTTGATATCGTTCTCGACCAGTTCGATGATGTCTTCTCTGGAACCGGTATCCAGATAGGTATGTATGGGAGTGCTGATCTTGAAGCTGAAGATATCTTTTTTACCATGTCTCCCTTCATAGTACAGCTCTCTGACTTCTACGTCTCCCATGGATTCCAGCTGTTCCCACAGTTCTCTAGCTTTGTCACCGCTGTATTGTTTTGCCTGTTCTATCAATTCAGGCGGTATTTCTACAGGTCCGAGAAGCCGGCGGGCGTGTAGAACTCTTAATTTATCAAATGGATCAGGTGTGTTATCTTTATCCTTGTTTTCTTTCTTGGTCATTCCATTATGCAATGACCTCATTCTTTTCTTTCTGTTTTTTCTTAATCCGGTCATTCTGTCACCTACCTTCAAGAAACTAAATCGATAAATCGTATTTATATTGCACATATCTTTTTTAACTCTTCTCGCAAGTCCGGAAGAACCTGTTCTTCTTTTTATCGCTGCTATGAACCTCTCACCGACTGAAGTCGGAAGATTCCCATTGCTCAAGCAACCTCTCTGCGGCTCTCATCTTCATAGAAGTATCTCTGATTACATCATCCACAGCCTCAGTTACAGTCTTTTCAGGTTTAACGGGCGATACGAAAGAAGGAGTTATTCGTTTCATATTCATATTATTGTATGGTTATTTTTGGTCTTCAGTCTTTGCTTAGCAGCCTGAAAGTATTCTCTTTTTTATTGCAAGGAGAAATTCATCTTCATGGTTAAAAGCAGGAGCTTTCTTCCCCTTTCCACCCATATTCTATCAACCACTTTTTCACTGCTCATTCCAATTTACCTGCTTATTTAAAGATGTGTCGAAAGAGCGGCGCCGCATTGCCATGATATCAAGCACTGCTGAAAGGAAGCTTAGGCTTTATCGCAGAAATAGAATTAGCTAAAGAAGCAGCTTCGATGGAATTAAGCATTCCAAAAAAATCGTACAAACCTATAACAATAAATATCTTGTGTAAGATGATTTTAAACTACTGAATGATGAACTTCTTGTGCCTGTTCTCTGAAGGAAATTATTTATGTTTTATCCGGAATAAGGATTGCGCTTGTTAAGAATAACAAGTCGGATAAATCTGATATCGTTCTGGAAGAGATGAGTTCCAATCAAGGATCGTTATTTTCTTTTCTGAATCTTGGGAAGTTTATCCAGGAATTTTAAAAAACGATAAGCATAGGACTAATCATTTGTTAGGCTAACACGTACATAGGCGGTAGATAGCGGATTTTCGGTCATCTTTGAAAGGTGAGTCTAACAAGCCTCACAAGAGTACCAAAGGTCAATAGGTCAGGGATGCAAGCCAGCGTGACTATTTAAGTAATCTTATTATATGTATTTCATTTTTTGTTCTCCTTTGCATTTAAAATACCATTTATAAATATATCCACGAATCCATCAAACTCCTCTTCGCCATCGCCTAAGATATCATTGCTGATTACCCCTCTTATCTGACTCATGTGACCGATGTAGCTAAGAAAAGTCACAGATGCAGTTCTGGAGTTAATGATACGCATTTTTCCATTTTTCATCTGGTATTCAAAGTATTCGCTGATGCGTGCTATTACCATTCTTATAACAGACTCAAGAATCGCGGCGACTTCCGGGTTCCTGCGTCCTTCTGCAATCAATATAACCATAATGTTGACCCTTTCTCTCATTACTTTAAGGAGACCTCTGCCAAGGGTGCGAAGACTCGTTTCAATATCCTCATCTTTTTCTATCTGCAATACCGAATCAAGGGTTTTGAGAATTACTTCCCGATTTCCGGTTATGATTGCTCGAAGTATGTTCTCTTTTGAGTGGAATTTACGGAATAATGTCACTTCATTGACATTAGCAACTTCTGCTATTCTTAGAGTAGTTGCTCTTCCATAGCCTTCGCTGGCGAACACTTTTATCGCAGCATTCAGGATTTTTTTCTCGGTTTTGTCCATGAAACTCAGTAATTACTTCGAGTTATAATAATATTATGCCCTGAATTTGATATTATGATCTTTTGGCCGGGACGAGATAAAAACGAAACATATATATTAAAGCAAGTTAGTACTTACATATATCTGGATACTTCTTTGACCTTAAAAATGGGGAAAAATTACAGGGAAAAGAAAGTGACTGAATAGGAGTTAAATTATGCCGCCACATTGTGATACTATAGATGGACCTGTAGTCAAAGCATCAAAAATTGCATTAGAGACAGGGAATGTCAACCTTATACTTCCCTGGCTGCCTGAGAAGGGAGAAGATGAGCTGAAAAAAGCCTTTGAAAGAACGCTTCGCGTGAGAAAGATGGGTAAAGAAGCTAAAGAACTTGCAGACTTCTGGTTCTTTGAAACCGCAGTACGTTTGCACAGAGCGGGAGAAGGAGAGTCTTTTGCCGGATTGAAACCTGCCGGGCTTGACGAAGGCCCGGTGGTCCCAAGAGCGGAAAAAGCCATTGAGCAGGGAGATGCAGGCAAAGTAATTGAATTCCTGTCGCATACTGTTGAAGAGGAAGTTCATAAAAGGTTCAAACATGCCATATCTTTGAAAAACTATGATGAGAACGATGTAGATGCTGCAAGAGACTATGTCGAGGCGATGCTTGAGTTCATGCTGTACTCGCATAAATTGTACACATACATGACAAGCGCGGGTGGACACTCAGCAGAGGCAACTGGCGGACATGAGCATTAACAATGAATAGGAAATAGGAGGGAATATTATGAAAAGGAAGATCTTCATAACTTCAATATTCATACTTGCTGTCCTGCTTGCAGGCGTTAATGTGGCTTTCGCACATTGCGACACTATGGATGGACCTGTCGTCAAAGCTGCCCGGGAAGCATTGGATACAGATAACGTGAATCTTGTTCTTATCTGGGTGCAGGAGGAGGACGACGCTGAAATAAGAGCCGCCTTTAATAAGACGCTTGCGGTCAGGCAGCTTGGCCCCGAGGCAAAAGACCTTGCAGACTACTGGTTCTTTGAGACCCTGGTCCGCCTTCATCGGGCTGGAGAAGGAGCCTCATACACAGGTCTGAAACCCGCGGGGAACGAATCAAGCCCTGCTGTTATAGCTGCGGATAAGGCGCTCAAGGATGGTAAAGTGAAGCCACTGCTGAAGTTCCTGACCGACGCT
The DNA here is from genome assembly GCA_905339155.1 of Methanosarcinales archaeon. GTDB lineage: Archaea > Halobacteriota > Methanosarcinia > Methanosarcinales > Methanoperedenaceae > Methanoperedens. The sequence continues at coordinate 1,972 of CAJPFJ010000052.1, read as the reverse complement.
GTTAAGAATGGCACCACAGAGCAGTACAACGGGGTCATAGAGCGGAAGGACTATGAAATCAATGACGTAGGAGCTGGACGGGACTACGTAGGCCACTACGTAAAATATGTACACTTTGTCGAAAGGCTCTACGACGCTGCTGCGGAATCGGCTGAGGGACATTATTAGGCTGCATCGAAAAGACACTCTGAAAGAAAGGATAATGAGATCAGGAAATGCATGACAATACTTCTGTTGTTCGGTTCAGCCAAGTACGGATTCACGCCCCTTACAACCATAGTCTTCGGGAGCCTCTGGGCTCTTGGCTTTACAGGGCTTATGGGCATGAAGCTCAGTTCCACGACGTCCCTTTCCATGATTATGGGAACCCTTATCCTCCCAGTGCCAGCGTCACACCCACGATGCTTGAACCTATAAGAACCATTCCCATACCTGCCTTGAACCTATTTCTATTAGTGTACTTTGCCCATTCATATCCAATAAAAAACAGCATCCCAATTGCCACAAGATTCGAGATACGAGTTGCTATGTCCAGATTCCGCACTACAAGGAACGGAATCAGGACTGGAAACGTGGAGAAGAAAACTATAAGAAAGCAGGAAATGGCGCCGAAAAAATCATCTTTTGTAATCTTTGATTCTTGAGGTAAAGTTCCGGATGCACTTTTAAGCACCTCTGTGTAGATGCGCTTCCTTTCCGTTTCATCCAGCACCCATAAGATAGTTGGTTCAAGTTCATTTTCTATTGCAGCAAGAGCTGAGTTATTATCTGGAGCGGATTTGATATACGAAACAAGTCTGGCGTACCTATTGCGCTCAAAAATGCCTGTGAATATATACATCGCGCCATCCACGATGCCCCATGCAGCATTACAGCCAAGAGCAGCAATTGCCATTGTCCTGATTCCCGTTTCTCCATCAGTCAGGGCAATTTTTAAGGTACTTGTGATAGTCAGAACCATTATTAATCCGAATATTATCTCTGAGAGCCTCTCGGCGGGCGAAAGGTATATTTCCAAAAAACTTTTGATCCGATGAGGAAAAATACGCAAGCTCATAATTACGTTAGTCTCTCCTGTGCAGCCACATACCCATTAACAGAAAAATTTCTGTGAAGAGGAACATAATTATTTTCATTTTATCGCCTCTTTTATATAAATAAATTACTGCCTCTGTCATAAACAGGGGCAGATACATTTTAAGTTTTTTTCAAGATTTGTTCGTGTTCTTCGCTAACTGTTTCTTTATTTCTACTTTTTGTGTTATCATTCATCTGCTGTTCTTTATTTTCAGTAATGGGAAGGCATTGTCGGCACATCTTTTTCACCTCCTTTTATCTCTATAGTTACTTCAGTTAATAAAGTATTTAAACTATCAAGTTTAAAGTTGAATAGCTGCTATTGAAAAAGGAAGTCGCTATGCAAAAAGAAAGTGAGAGATGCACAGAGTATGAAGACGATATATGTTTATGTTCTATTGAAGGTATCATGGGCATCCTCAGTAAAAAATGGGCTTTATTGATCATCAGTGCGATTGGGAATAATCAGAAATTGCGCTACAACGAACTTGAAAAAAAGCTGGATAAAATAAGTCCAAAAACGTTAGCCGATAGGTTAAAAGAACTGGAGAATGCGAACATTATCAAAAGAGAATCATTTGCGCAAATACCTCCCAGGGTGGAGTACTCGCTAACAAAAGAAGGAGCGGAACTGAGAGATGCTGTAATGCCTTTGATAAAATGGGTTTCTTTTAGGGATGCTCAGTAATATTTAAATAAGCAATGCAGCCCCAGGGCGCCTGTTATCCGGGGTTCTTCTGGCAATTGCACTTTTGTATCTAAAGCCTTTTCAAAAGCCTTTACTACTCCAGGATTTTTGGCCACTCCGCCCACAAAAGCCAATTCAGGTTTCATCCCCAGCTTTTTAACCATTGCAGTGGTTCGCAGGATAATACTTTCAATAAGGCCGGCAGCT
>CAJPFJ010000051.1 GCA_905339155.1 Methanosarcinales archaeon | reverse complement strand
CAGGATTTTCAGCAGATAAAAGAATGTTTGGATGGGCGGTGGGACAAAAAAGGGATGATAGGATTGATACCGCATTGAATTGCACAGGGATCTGGCATAATCTCATGAACTTGTACTCCGGTTAATTCTGTCCCACAGCCGCATAAGCGGTTAACTATATATACTATGAAATTACTTATGATAATGATAAGTATAATTTATCAAGGTGATGTCGTCAAATTATCTGGAACACAGACCAAACAAAGGAGGATAAAAAATGAAAGGCGCAATAGTTCAATGTATAGGAGATCTCGTAAAATCAAATTTTGGAAATGATAAATGGGAAAAGACCCTGGAAACAGCTGGCATGAGTAAAACTTCCTTTTTCACACCTATTCAGAATGTGGATGATGAAAAAGTAATGAAAATTATTGAATCAGTATGTAAGGTCGCCAACATTTCGCATGCACAGGCCTCAGACGCGTTTGGTGATTATTGGGTTAATGTCTATGCTCCTAAGTTATATGGTTCATATTTCAAAGGAGCAAATACCTCAAAAGAATTACTTTTGAAGATGGATGATATTCACGATAAGGTTACAAAAAATATTCCGAACGCTCTCCCTCCCAGATTTGAATATGAATGGAAAAATGATAAAACGCTGATCTTAAAATACAAATCCAAACGTGGATTAATAGATATTCTCCTGGGACTTGTAAAAGGCGTGGGAAAATATTATAAAGAAGACCTGAAGGTAACAAAAATTTCAAATGACAAATTGCAGGTAATTTTTCCTCACTGAGCGCTGTTAAAAAATGCTCTCATGGATGAGGCGACTCCGCGCCGCTGCGGGGTTACCGATGACATAATGGCACTGGTGTTCGGAGCCTGGAACAGCCCTGAACCGAAACTATTGATGAACATCCATACTGTAAGTACCCCCTATCGGGCCTGTTATAGCAAGACCGATAAAGAGCACCGCAACCTCTTTTAGGCCGCTGCCATTACCATGCTGAGAATTCCCATGGCTTTTCCAAGTTCATTCCGTTTGAAAGCATCAGTTGAAATTTTGGAAATGCCCTTGCATAAGCAGCAAGGGGATCCATTCCAGGTACCTGGAAATATGCCCATCCGCCCGCGCCTATATAAAGCATAAACATAAGTATTAATCCGAAGGGATATAATTTCTATCATGGGAAAGATCTGGCTCGGTTGTTCAGGTTGGGATTATCGTGATTGGGCTGATGTATTTTATAAAAGCACCGATAAGTCCAGGCTTTCGGCTTATTCCCGGGTTTTCAACACTGCTGAGATAAATTCCACATTCTATAGCTATCCGGACCCGGGCATGGCGTTCGGGTGGGCAAAGTTCACTCCACCGGATTTCAAGTTCGCAGTGAAACTTAATCGTCTCATAACCCATGAGAAGAGGCTTGATATTTCAAAAGGAGTCGAAGACGACTTGAAACGGTTCCTGGAACTTATGAAACCACTTAAGGATACTGGAAAGCTTGCCTGCATCCTTATACAGCTTCCTCCTGGAATGAAATTCGGGAAGGACAGAATAGAGGAGTTCATAAGAATACTTCCTGCGAACCTGCATTTTGCCCTTGAATACAGGAATGAGACCTGGCTTACAGATGAAGCTCACAACCTGCTTTCTGATTACGATGTTGCCACCGTTATTGTGGATGGGCCTTTGCTGTCGCCAGAATTCAGGCTGACCTCGGATATTGCATACGTGCGCTGGCATGGAAGGGGTGAGAAGATGTGGTATAACTACCGCTATTCGAAAGATGAGCTTGCAGCCTGGATGCCGAAACTAAAGGAGATGTCGCAGAATACAGACGTCTATGGCTACTTCAACAACCACTACCATGGTTATGCGCCTGAGAATTGTTTAGACATGCTCGATATGCTCGGTGTGGCTACGTCTCAACAGAAAGAAGCAAGACATGGGATAACTGATCACTGGAAGGGCAGGGCAGTGAAAAAGCCTGTTATAAAGACATTAAGTGACTTTCTTGGGCAGGATAAGAAGGATGATATACCGACACTCCTCATTGGGTTTATCGAACATTCAAGGATGGAAAAGGCACGGGAGATAAAGGATATTGAGATAATTGAATCGGGTTCGGACAGGATTATTGCTGATGTTAAGGGTTATTCGGTGTATATCGATCTGGAAAAGCGGTTTATCCTGCATGATTGCCCTGACTGGAAAAGAACAATAAGGGAAAGGCGGTTGTGCAAGCACATTGGTGCACTTGTTCTGGCATTGCCTGAGGATAGGGCAAGGATGGTGCTTGAGAATATAAAAAGGCAGCAATGGGAGTTAAGCCAATATACGGGGAGAGGAGAGACTTATTGAATGGAAAAATCATATATGTGGCAGTCTCTAATGGCAAATCTGATTTTTATTCTTCATACCTTCCATGCCCCCTGAAATAACTGCAGGGACAGCCCCTATTGCCGTACAGGTTTCAAGTGATACACCTTTTGAAGTAATATCAAGATGATATTGGGCTATTTGAAATAGATCAGGCCCAAGTCCTTTATGCCCTAATCCTATAAGAAAAAGAAATGATTTTTTCCTGATTATTTGTTCAACAAGTGCAGGGATGTGTATCTCTTTTTTCTTGTCAGGATGTGAAGTTGTCACAACAGGAGAGCCAAACTGCGGCTGGAATCCTTTTTCAGGCAGGTCAAATGCGAAGAACCTGCCAGCGCTAAAAAGCTGTGCGAGATATTTTCCTGAGCCGCCAATAGTTGTTTTATCTTTTACAAAAGTCACAAGGTCTTCTGCATTCATCTTGAAAGGATAATCAAAAAGCATAAGATTGAAACCATAAGCATAAGCGATTGGCGCTGCTCTTGCAATACTTCGGTAATGAGCTTCATGGATCTTTATTTTATCATAGGTGTTCACAATTCCAAGTGTTAGCATACTCGATTATAATGTCAGGGAATATGATAAAATTGATGAATCAAAAGTTTTCCGACAAACATATGATAAAAAACGATAACTATTTAGTTTCCCGTCACTTAATCAGAATAAACAAAAATGAGAGTGTGAGAGCATTAACCTTAAAGATTTTCTTTCCAGGAATAACACTGATCCGAAATTGTCAGAATTGATTCAATTCTTTGCCGAAAATGGACAAACAATAAAGAGCGGATTCCTGAAAAGCCAGAATAAGGCAGGTACACAGAACATCTATGGCGAAGAGCAAATGGCTCTTGATAAATGGGCAGATGAAGTCCTCATAAAAGGATTGAAGAAAACAAGGCTGGTGCGCTATATAGCAACAGAAGAGCAGCCCGGGATCATTGAAATTGATAACCCGAAGAACCAGTTCGGGGTTGTGATTGACCCTCTGGATGGTTCATCACTGATCGATGTGAACCTTGCCGTCGGGACAATTATCGGCATATATCCGGGAACTGTTCTTGATATGGGTAAAAACATGATCGCTGCTATGTATATTCTATTCGGGCCGCTTACAACGCTTACTTTTACAACAGGCAATGGTGTGCATGATTTCGTAATGGATGAAAAAGGCGAATTCCACCTGACAGCAGAAGATATTAAGATCCCTGATGCGAAAATATATGCACCTGGGGCTCTTCGCAAGGATTACCTGCCAGCGCATTCAAAGTTCATTTCAAGTCTTGAGAATGATGGCTATAAACTGCGATTCAGCGGCTCTTTCGTGGCTGACATGCACCAGATACTCCACAAGGGAGGAGTGTTCACATATCCTGGCATTAAAGGAAAAGAAAAAGGAAAGCTTCGGCTGCTTTTTGAAGCAAATCCCATGGGAAAGATAGTTTCAGAAGCGGGTGGTGCGATAAGTAACGGGAAAACTGATATCCTGTCTATCAAGCCAGATGTTATTGATTACATCACCCCTTTATATGCGGGAGGTAAAAAGGAGATTGGTTTGATCGAAAAATATATGAGCGAATAATGAATCTATGGATAGAAAATAATTTGTTCTGTGCAAACCTTTAACTTACTTAAAGTTTAAATTAATGATTCCATGAATGATATTTTTGATAATGCGCACAAAGCTCTTGAGTTTGCACAAAAAGAAGGAGCGGATGAAGTTGAGATATATTGTGTAAAAGGTAGGTCTATTTCAATCGATATTCACAGGGACGTAATTGATCTGGCTAAAGAAAGTCTTATTTCAGGCATCGGGATAAGGGCGATCGTGAAAGGGGCTGTGGGTTTTTCCAGTACGAACGATGTTTTGCGAATCAAAGAAGCTTCCCTCCTTGCTGTAAAATCAGCACGGGTAAGAGGCAGCGACCCTGAATGGTCAGAGCTTCCTGGAAAAAAGAACCTGCCAAAAGTTAAGGGGATTTTTGATAAAAAGATTGCGGATATCGAAATTGAGTCCTGCATTGATTTTACATCTCAGCTGATAAATGGCGCAAAGTCTATCCCGACTATTGTGCCTACTTCAGGAAATTTTGTATGCGGAAATTCTACTAAGCTGATCTTGAACTCAAACGGTGTTGAGGTAGAGGAAGAAGATACGATCGTACAGGCTTCAATGGATGTTATTACTGATGATGCACCTCTTTCAACCGCTTCCGAATTTGACATGTCACGAAAACTGGATATGGATTTCTTCAAAATCGGGGAAAAAGCCTCATCCCTTGCCTTGCGATCACAAAATGGTATAAGCACACAAACGCGGGATTGCATTGTGCTTCTGGAACCTATGGCAATTGCAGATCTCCTTGAAAATACCATCGTGACTTCGGTAAATGCGGATAATATCCAGAAGGGAAGATCGTCCTTGATAGGGAAAATGGACACTTCGATAGCTTCGGATCAACTATCCATTATCGATGATGGAATTTTTGCGGGAGGCATTGGTACCTCATTGTGCGATGAAGAAGGGACACCCTCCCAGATAACTCCCATTATTAAAAATGGTATCTTATCGTCCTTTATTTATGACTGCTATACCGCAGGGAAAGAGAAACGGGAAAGCACAGGCAATGCCAACCGGGGATCTTACACGTCCACCCCGTCAATAGGCATTCGTAACTTGATAATAAAACATCCGTCATCCGATATCATTGCAGAGACATCAGATGGCGTTATTGTTAATACCGTTATCGGCGCCCATACTGCAAATCCCATTTCCGGGGATTTTTCAGTTGAGGCCAGGAATTCCTTTGAGATAAAGAATGGCCAGATCGCCTCACCTATAAAATCAATGATGATCTCAGGGAATATTTTTGAGCTCCTGAAGAATATCGACGGGATCGGGAAAGATGTGAGGAAAGTTGGGAATGTAATGACCCCTACAGTCAGTGTAGGGAAAATGAGAGTTGTGGGGAATTAATATGAAAATTAACACTAACCTCGTCCTTTTCTTAGTAATGGTCTTATTAACCGCGGGTATGGCAATAGAACACAGCAGATTGGCAATAATCCCACTTATCATCGCAATCATAACAGGGATTAACATAATCGCAAAAGAAAATGATGAGAAATCCGAAATAAAAAAAGTGAAAATTATAAACAATGACAAAGGAGAAGGAAATATATCAATAATCATTGGTGTAGTAATATTTTTACTTTTTATCATTGTAATTGCTTCTCTTCTTGGAAGTTACCGTATTGAAACAGGAACAGGGGCAATAATAACTGAAGTAAATGGCAATAAGGTCCCGATAACAGATGTGGGATGGCATACAAGAACTCCTTTACTTACCGACGTTGAAAAATACAGCGTTGTAAATAATAATATATATTTCCCGGCTGATTATCTGGAACTTGAATCCAGGTTTAAAGGGGACGCTCAATCCGGAGCGATTGGGTTCGATATTAAAACCACAGACGATAAGGTAGTAGATACTGGCGCTGTTATGTCTTTTGAAATAGTGGACCTGATACAATTCGGAGTTAAAAATACGCATCCTCAGGAGCAGCTTCAAAAAGCTTATGATAGTCTGGTCTTTAATTATCTTCAATCCCAGTCCTCAGAAAAGATTACAACTCAGATTACTTCAATTAATGACGAATTATATCAGAAATTAAAAGAATCAAAGATCGAAGATCAATTCGGAATTAAAGTTAACTCAGTATCTTTGCTAAGACCCACATTTACAAAGATCGCCCTGGATGCCCTTGCAGAAAAACAGGCGATACAGGCAAAATCCGAGGGTGAGTTAAATGCGGCTAAGAACCGGGCAGAAGCAATAGAAACTATCGCAAAAGCGCAAAAGAACCAGGCAGACATTTTAAAGAATGTTCCACAGGAACAACTCGATTTCAATGCTAAACTGGCATTGTATGATACGCTAAAAGGAAGTCCAAACGTCATCTGGGTAATCCCATCAGGGCAACCTGTGGTTTTAACCAAATAATATCATGATTCGAAATCCACAGAGGACTCAGGCGCGCCGAGCCAAGCTCGTAGTCGCAAGCTGGTGAAAATCCAGCACGAGGAAAGGTTAGCCGCCACCTCAGAACTGAACCCCACACCCGGTCTGGTAACAGACCGATGTGAAGCTGGGGGGAAGGGATACCAGGCCGCAATGGAAGTGAAGGTTATCCTATGAGGTATACTTTGGGTGTTATCGGCACTGGTCTTGTTGTGATGTCCCAATTCTACAGCCTTCGCAAAATCAGAAACACAACTTCAGAACATGCAAAAATCCTTAATATTTAATGCGGAAGCTATTTATAATAAGTCTTACAACTTTATTACCACGAGTGGAAACTAATAATCGATATTGCGAAATAATGATCATTTATCATTTCAGATATTCAGCTCATAGAATCACTAAATAATTTTTATTTCACAATAAAGATGATTTTGTTTACAAGTCACTTTAAAATTGGGAGGGTTAAATAACATGTTACGGAAAGGAATTATAGGAATTGTTGGGATATTTTTAATACTGCTAACGCTGGCAGGAACAGTAAGCGCCTTGAATGCGAACGAGTCAAATGCGACTCCTGAAATTGTCAGTATATTACCAGATTCTACAACAGTGAACAATAATGTTGGAGAGATGAGAACATTCATCATAACAACCAATCAGGAAGTAAATGTAACCTGGTTTATCAATAGAACTCAGGTACAATCTAATACAAGCGTGAACACGTCAGCTTATATAAATGATAGCGCAGCGATGGGTTCATGGAATGTCACCGCAATTGCCTCGAATGATAAAGGCACAGATACGAATGAATGGGATTGGATCGTCAGAACCCAACCTTTTGCAGGAGTTGAGATTAAGAATCTGGCTTTCAATCCTGCAAGTATAGAGATATTAAAGGGAATGACTGTGATATGGACGAATAACGATAGTACCACACATACTGTCACAAGTGACACCAATCTATTTGATTCAGGCAATGTTAATCAGGGACAAACTTTTGAATTTACTTTCAATGAAATCGGGACTTTTAATTATCATTGTTCAATACATCCGGAAATGCTTGGAGAGATAACAGTAATACCAGCTCCAACACCAATACAGCCTCTTGTGGAGGAAATCGGAATCGACCTTGAGTTAGTAGCGGAAAACTTCACAGCTCCGATTGCACTCGTTTCTCCTGACGATGGAACCGGAAGGCGATTCATAGTAGACCAGATCGGAGTGATCAGGATTCTCACTCAGGATGGACAGGTTCTATCAGAACCTTTCTTGAACCTTAGCTCTAAGATCGTGAATTTAAGACCTCAATATGACGAGCGCGGATTGCTTGGCCTGGCGTTCCATCCCAATTTCAAGCAAAATGGGCTTTTTTACGTATATTACAGTGCCCCTTTGCGGCAGGAAGCGCCTGCTAACTGGGATGCCACAAGCACTATATCCGAATTCAGAGTTTTGCCGGATAATCCGAATAAAACCAACGAAAGCTCGGAGAGAATTTTATTGCAGGTTGATAAACCCCAGTCCAACCATAATGCTGGCCAGATCGCCTTTGGCCCTGACGGATACCTCTATATCCCAATTGGTGATGGAGGCAATGCGAACGATGAGGGTATGGGTCATCCGAAACCCGGCAATGCGCAGAACATTTCAACTCTTCTGGGAAAAATCCTGCGCGTTGATGTAGATAATGGGACTCCTTATGGAATACCACCTGACAATCCATTTGTGGGCAAAGATGGACTGGACGAGATATTTGCATATGGATTACGCAATCCGTTCCGCATAGCTTTCGATGCAGGCGGGAACAATTCGTTGTTCGTTAGCGACGCAGGCCAGAACGCCTGGGAAGAAGTAAACATTGTCACTAATGGAGGCAATTATGGATGGAACATCAGGGAAGGCACGCATTGCTTTGACCCCAATAATCCCAACCTTGCGACAGCGAGCTGTCCCGATGTAAGTACCAGCGGTCAGCCCTTGATCGACCCGGTCATTGAATATGCGAATGCAGGACAGTCCGGGGGCATTGGTGTAGTAGTTGTTGGTGGTTTTGTTTATCGCGGGAATTTACTGCCCCGGTTCAATGGAGATTATCTCTTTGGCGACTTCAGTAAAGGATTTACAGAAGGTAATGGCAGTCTGTTCGTGGCAAGACCCCCACCCACGGGGCAAAAGATGTGGTCAATAAAAGAGTTGAAGATCGCTAGTAGCGCCAGTGGACGTATCGGTGCATTCGTGCATTCCTTTGGGCAGGATTCTGATAATGAAATATATGTTCTGACCTCGGATATGCTCGGACCTGCGAATAATACAGGTAAAGTATTCAAAATCAAACCGGTTGCAATATCTCGCATCTTTACAGCTAATCTTTCCGGTGACGAAGAAGTGCCGCCAATTGACACTCCAGCAAGAGGCAATGCCACATTTGAACTTAACGATAATGGAACAATGTTGCATTATAGACTTATGGTAGAAAATATCACCAATGTTACAATGGCACATATCCATATGGCACCTTTTGGACAGAATGGTTCGATTGTTGCCTGGTTATATCCAAATGCACCACCAGCTGTCCTTATCCCGGGAAGGTTCGACGGGCTCCTTGCAGAAGGTAATATTACATCTGCTAATTTGACTGGTCCTTTGGCCGGAAAGTCCTTCGATATACTTATGGAATCCATTATGAATGAGACTGCTTATGTAAATGTCCATACGGACCGGTATCCGGCAGGAGAGATACGGGGGCAAATAAAACCTGCTGCACCATCAGTGGCACCTGAAATCACGAACTTTACTCCGGAGGAATCAAATGTGACTGATATCGAAGGCGGCCCAACAAGAACCTTCACGATAAATGTAAATCAGATAGTCAATGTTTCCTGGCAGATCAATGGTGAAGAGGTATCCAGCCAGACCAGTGTAAATACCTCGTCCTATTCGAATGCCATTGCAGCCCCGGGTATATGGAACGTAACTGCAATAGCTTCAAATTTAAAAGGCAGTGATACGCATATGTGGGTATGGACCGTAACAAAACAAATAATTGGAAATAGCAGTATCTCAGGCATGAAGTTCAATGACTCAAATGGCAATGGGATAAAAGATCCGGAGGAATCCGGCTTTTCGAACTGGACTATAGTACTCAAAAACAGCACTGGATCCATAGTGAAGACTATGATGACAGACGTTAATGGCAGCTATACCCTGAGCAACCTGACGCCGGGCAACTATATTGTGGCAGAGGTCCTTAATCCAGACTGGAAGCAGACATTGCCAGCAAATGGAACATATAATGTAACTGTTACAGGTGGAGAAAATCTAACCGGTATAGACTTCGGCAATAATTTGCCCGTGACGCCGCCAGCGAATGTTACTAAAGCTGTACGTGTGATCGAGAAAAAATCTATACGCCCTGGAGAATCAACCAATATTACTGTTGATATCACCAGCAATATGAGCCAGGCATTATCCCTTCATGAAATAATACCTGCCGAATGGAATCTGACAAGAATCTCTGATGACGCAGATACTTTCAAGAGTAACACCAGCGAGTGGATATGGTTCAATGTAACTCCAGGAATTAACAAAACAGTTATCTATAGACTGACCGCGCCAGATAATGTCTCTATTGGAACGTTTTACATTAACGGAACTATAAATAGCTCAAGTGGAGTGATAGCAGTCGTATTGAGTGATAACACCATTACACTTGCCTCCCCCCCACCGGGTACTGGCGGAGTAAAAGTATATGGGTTCCCTACTCAAACTCTGGTAGTTGCACCCGGTGCGACGTTCACTTTTAGCGTGAATATCGATTCGGGGAGCGAAAATTTGCAGTTTGCACATGTTGAACTGAACTACGATAAGACAAACCTGACAGCCAATACAATTACCTCAGGAAACCTGCTGGGTGCGGATGCACTGGCTGAGCCTGGAAACGGAATCAGCCCTGGGAAGGTAAAATTCGGACTTGCCAGAACAGCCAGCGCGGCAGCACCTGTAAATGGCACATTTATAACCGTGCAATTCAAAGCCAGGGGCAGCGCATCAGGAATTTATGTTCTTGATCTGGCAAATGCAGTCTTAATGAATAGCACTACAAGCCAGATAAACAATTCCCAGGTGATCGATGGACAAGTGAACGTATCAGGAACACCCGAACTTAATTGGAAATTCATATCAGTACCTTACATGCTGAATAACGCAAGCGTTGATTATGTATTACGGGGCCTTGTGAAAGGCACGGATTACACGGAGTTATACGCATGGGATACAGTTGGGAAGCAATGGATGTCACCTGTGACGAATTTCACGCCTTTGAATGGCTATTTGATAAAAATAGACACTTCAAAGACTATGCCAGCACTGGAAAAGAAGACTGGAGCATTTATACCTCCTTCTCTTGGTGTAACCAAAGGATGGAACCTGATCGGAACCTCCGGTGAAAATTCGATTGCTGCTGAAACGATGCTTAATGCGATCGATGACAGCTATTACAGCATCTGGAACTGGAATGTTGAAGACCAAATGTATGATCCTGTTGTTGGCATCAATTCC
>CAJPFJ010000050.1 GCA_905339155.1 Methanosarcinales archaeon | reverse complement strand
GCAAGTAATGTCTTTTAAGGCATCGCGTTCTTCTTTGGAAAGTGTTACAACATATTTCTTCATAATCCATCCTCTCAGATATATTATGAAGGACATACAATATATAGATTACGACATTACGTTATTGACTTGACACTAGTTTCAGTATGTATATGTTTTGGAACGAATCCGCGAAAAGTCACAAGGCTCACTGTTTTGCCGTAGAATATATCAGATATCCCAAGATCGATTATTGTTTTATTAGCGCCGTCCTCAACCAGTTTTGTGTCGTATTTGAAGGTGTCGCCTTCTGTAACCAGTTCTTTTTTGACTGGTTTTGCGTTGTAATAAAGTTCAATCCGGGCTGACTGGCCTTCTTTATCAGCTTCACTGATCGCTATGCTGTAGTTCTGGTCAAGCTTCCATATCTCATCCGAAACAAGCTTCTTTTCAACATTTGCAAGCCGGACGGTCTCTCTCGGATCAGGAGGGCTGCTCCACTTTTTCCCGATTTCTTTGTTCTGGTGGCAGCTCACGCAGTCTTTCGTATCTACCGCCGGGTATTTGGCGTAATGTGACACCGTGGAATTTATCGTTTTTCCAGAAGCTGATACATCGTTGTTATGACAAAGAATGCAGGCTGCTGCTGCCTTTACCTGGCTGCTTTCGGCGGTATGCCTTGTCAGATGGTTTGGCTTTAATTTTTTTGTCAGGTTAAGAGTATCTTCAATGTGACAGGAGGTACATGTGAGCGCCGGATTGTGCATCGGGTGCTTTGCGGGTGGTGTTGTTGAGTTAGAGTGGCAGGCCCAGCAGGCCCTGTTAAGATCCGAACTTGCATTATTAAGATCGGCATGAATGCTCCCGTTCATGATGTTTTCATTAACTTTTGGCGTCATTTCCTCCATCATGCCACCGCTGTAATTTGTGCGGCTACCGTGGCATCGCAGGCAGTCGGACACTATTCCCATATCCATACTCATATTTTGTCCTCCCCCGGAAAAAGACGAAATTGCAAACAAGGATAAGGAATCCACAGATGCACTCACAGTATTTTTATCCCCGTTTATTTCAGTGGGCAGCTTTGTCCATGTTGAATTGGCATAATGCAAGATCGAAAGGTTATTTTCATCTGTCCCATTTAATTCAGTATCAGGGTATGCTACCTCGATGTTTACTTTATAGTATGATAAATTCCTGGCATCTATCCTGAAGAATTTTATCGGGCTTCCGGGTAATGGAGAATCCGGGATATTTCTACTATCTAATTCAAGAGCGATTTTTGTATTCCCGGATCCGATGAAGGAAACTGATATTGGCTTGGTTTCGTTATCCATATGGTTATGGGAGCTGTTGTTAATGATTTCGGCTGTGTTATTATAGATATGTTCAGAGGAATTTCCAGAATGGGAGGATATCGCGAATAATGATAAAGAATCAGTTGTTGTCTCCAGAGTATTTCCTTCTTTATTCACTATTGTGGGCAGCATGATCCATGTTGAATTATTGTGTTCATGCTGGGAAATCACAAGTTTGTCTTCATCCATCCCTTCTAACTCCATTTCTGAATAGGATGCATTAATAGTGAGTGTTTCATAAGAAATGTTTTGTGCATTTGCTTTAAAAAACCTGACCGGAAAACCATGTGGCTCGGATGCCAGGGGATTTTTTATTCCGAAATCTTCGATATTAACTTTTATTTGTTCACCAGCATCTTTCATAAAGAAAGCCACGGACAGGTTCGTATCTGGATGAACGTGCAAGGAAGAGTTCGCAGTCTTATTCGAGTGTATATGGCTGGTTGATGAATTTGTGGTATTTGTGGTATTAGACGAGGCATTATAGTCGTGAGAAGAATTGTCCTCCGTGGCATACGCCAAGGATGAAAAAAATACCAAGCTAAATATTATGACAGCTATCAAATAATAACTATTTGCACAATGATTACTTCTATTATTTCTAATTTGTTTCATGTTTTTCAAAATGAGCATAATGTTAATTATCATCATCTTAATAAATTGATATATAGACTCTAGTTTTTCATCTAGTTTGTGCTTTATAAAACTAAGATAAAAATACAGAAAATATCAATTTTTAAAGCGTAAAGTATTTTAGAAATATTTTCTGTAATAGTTTGAAGTTTTTTCGAGATTGTGCCTGAAAAATGCAGTCCCGACAATTGTTATCAGGGATAAGTTGCACAATTGCAAGGGTATGATTCATCCCCTGCTTGAAAGCAGGAGTTTCTCTACCCCCTTGACCCCACGGACTAACATGAACAGGTGTCAATATGGTTTGAACAGCATCAGAGGGGGGCAAGCCGCTACGAATTACGAAGATTCAAAAAGTAAGATAATACCCATTATTTGAGATCTATTCCCACCATCCCATTGGTGGAATTTTCATTGGATAACCACCTCCTGTACCGCTTTCTTCGATATCTCCGCCAACTTTTTGTTCACCCGTGATATTGATTTCTGTATCATTACTTTCTCTTATTCCCTGCCTCAAAAAAGGCGGCTCATTTCGGAACATGCGCATAAATCTCCGGTCAGTCCTGGATTCAAACTTATTCTCAAGTTGTGTGCTGTTATCCAGGGCTCTCTTTAGTCCCTTGTTATCAGGGTAATCCTCAAGAAGCCTTTCCAGGACGAACTGATGTCTAATAATCTTCCTCTGTGCATCGAAAAGTTCTGAAACATTTCCGGTGGTTTTCGAAACTGAATCATCAATAGAGTTAATTTTTTCTCTGTACCGTTCAATCGCGATATCGGCGTAATCCCCATTATTGCTTCTTAATCCAGTTTTTGCCTCAGCTATCCGCGATCTTGCATGTTCTATTTGTTTTTCGATTCTTTGGCTCTTATTAAATGTAAAAATCTCATCAAAGTTCTCAAATGCAATTTTTAATCCATAAAACGCACTGCCTGGGCCTATTGGACCTTCATAAGGAGTTATGTCTACAAAAGTTTCTTCAGTTGTATCATCGACCAGGTCATCTGATTGTGCCATGCCGATATTTATTGTAAAGGCAAGGGATAACAGGATCGTTCCTGAAATCATAATATGCCTCATATTTATATTTTTCATATTCTCACTTCTAATTCTGGCATTTTGCCGTTAAATTCAATTATTATAGTTGTAGTGGTGCTTATTCTTTAATCGGTTTTTGCTTTATAAAATTAAATCATCCATATTGTTTTTTACTTTTTATAACAAAAAAATGAGGATTATTTTTAGATAATAAAAAGGGGCAACAGTTTCCTTACAAATTAAAAGATCTGAAAGAACAAAGTTTTATTTTGTAAAGCACAAATGACTTCAAAAATTAAAACAATGTTATTTTTATAGGTGAACTAATGGCAATATACAAATGCACTATTTGTGGCTGTGACACCATCGTCAACGAAACAAGCCCACAGTTAAAGAGCGAGTACATGGGATTCATACTTCTTCTACACGCCAGAATGTAAGCACATTTTCGATGCGAGTCCTGTGAGCCATGCTGCGGTTTGCTAAACCAGGGTTGAAATTTTAAATGAAAAACACATCGGTTATCACAATTATCAAGGATTGGGTTTTGGCACATAGGCTACAGTTTACAATTGTGCTCATTGTTTTAGTTTCAGCAGTATTTATAGCTTCAGAAAAGGCGATCGAAGTAACTGAGCGTCCTGAATTCTGCGGAAAGAATTGTCATATTATGAGACCATATTATGATTCATGGAATGCATCCTCTCATAATGATGTTCCATGTGTTAAGTGCCATTATGAGCCTGGCGTAATCGGTGAAATAAAAGGCAAGATGAACGGGCTTAAACAAATGTACAATTATGAGACTCAATCCGAAGACTATTCAGGGAAACTTTATGCAAAAGTACTGGACAAAAACTGCCTTGCTTGCCATGAGAGACGTATACTTTCTTTAAATACCAGTTATCAGGGTGTGAATTTCAGCCACAGGGACCATTTACTCCAGCCCAAGAGAGGTATCGGGTTAACATGCACAAGCTGTCATTCAATGCTTGTGATAGGGATGAAAGAACACCAGAGGGTTACAGAACCATCGTGCAGTCAATGCCATCCAAGTCTTACCCAGATGAAAAAAGATACCGGACATATAGTAGTGACTACTTCAACATGTTTTACCTGTCATTTCAGGAATGTACCGGATAACACTTCTATTTCAGGATGCCCGTCATGCCACGGCTCACCAGATGAGAAAACATTCAAGAATTATACGAACTTTAATCATACGAGTCATGTCAGCCCCGGTGCCGAATGCTCGACCTGCCATACGAATATATCAACAGGTGCAAATGATATTGTTCCAAAGGATAAATGTTATTCATGCCATAACATAAAAGAGAGGATAGAGAAATATGATGATTTCGATTTAGTTCATAAAACCCACGTTACAAATAATAAGATCGCCTGCTATAACTGTCACTCTAACGTGAAGCACAGCCCCACAATGAAAGAGAATCTATGCGCCACCTGCCACGGTAAGGAGAAAGAGCACCCCGGCGACTGGTTGAAAACGCATAAAAAAGAGGTTTTAATAGGCAAGGACTGCAGCAGTTGTCATCAACCAAAGTTCTGCGCTGACTGTCATGCCGCAGGAGTCATAAGTAATAAAAAACCAAAATAGTCTAAACAAAAATATCATGTTACCCGATATGGGCACAATAATGGTCTCCAGAAACAAGGTTTCAAAGACTGTGCTTTAAACCTTTTTGATCTTCGCTTAAAAAAGCAGTTTATCTATTGATTAGTGACCGGAAAAACCACCAATTTTTTTCCCATCACTCCCCACTATTCGGTCACTCCTATCCTTTATATTGATATTCGACCAACCATATTCGTTATGAACCTGATACCTTTCTGATTGAAATGAGCCTTTTTTAAAAGCTTTTCTTGCAGAAATAAACTGCAATAGGTGTAATTTTTTCCTTTACGCCCTATTGTACCTGAATAGGAACAAGTGTTATACTGAGCAACCCAAGAACAAAAGCAATAATCCCGATAACCATCCTCCACTTATCCAGAGGAACATCGTCATTAACCGGTTTGGGATGACCGGAAGCGGCAAATAGAGAAAGGAAAAGTCCCCAGAATACCCACATGAATCCATCACGGTTCTGGAAATAGGTAATATAAAATCCAAGCGGAATAAGCAAGAACGGCAGAATCCTTGATAAACGGGATGCTTTCTCACCCGCCATAGCGCGAAGGACATGCCCGCCGTCAAGCTGTCCCACCGGAATAAGATTCAATGCTGTTAAAAGCATCCCAACCCAGCCTGCAAATGCAACCGGATGCATGGGTGCTGCCTCATTCAGAGATATAAAATATGTTATGAATTCAAACAGAGGCGGAAGAGCCAGTTGGATTTGAGCCTCCCCTCCTGTTATCTGGATGGGGCGTTGAAGGAGACCAATAACTGTAATTACAATGGATACAAAAAGGCCAATAAGCGGACCTGATACTCCAACATCAAAGAGGGCTTTCCGATCAGGTATAGGCCCGCGATGCTTTATTACTGCTCCCATTGTACCTATGAGGCTTGGGAACGGGATAAAATACGGTAACGATGTATGCATACCGTGCTTTTTCGCGACAATGTAATGCCCTGCTTCATGGGCTCCAAGTACAGTCATAATAGCGATAGTGAATGGTATGCCTTTTAAAACATCAGATGGATTACTGATCGGGTCTGCACCGAAAAGGAACGATCCCATTACCATTGTGGTCAAAAAAGTAGCAAGAGCCAGCACAACATTTATCCATACCCGCTCCCCGGCAGCTTTAATTGGAGACGCTATATCGTATCCTGCGCTTGCTGGATTTCATAGATAGAGAAAACATGGCTGATTTTTTCTGCCAGTTCCTCAACAATCGGGGACTCTTGATTGGGATTCATCGCGCTAATATTCCAAATACTGCCTAATAGTTTAACTATTTGGTATCTCTTCCTCGCCGATCAGGCACGGAGCAGTTTCATCGGTTACATTGCAGCATTTTCGGTAAGCTGTGGAAAACGTAGATTACGTAGCCGTTCTCGTTTATCACCCGCAGAAACTCTGCCACAGTCTTTTTGGGCTCTTTCAAAGTTCCAGCGCCCATGTGCAGGTGACAACATCAAAGGAATTATCAGGGTACAGGAGGTTTTTCGAGATATCCTGTACCTCAAAACTGACTCTTTTGTCTTTTATTTTCTTTCGTGTTATTTTTAGCATCCCTTTTGAGATTATACTTAAGCCGTTGCCGATGGGAGGATATTTAGGCCGTATAAAGGGATAACCTGTTTTTAATTATAACTATTACATCAGCAATATAGCTGCCAGCCCGAGGGCTGCAACAAATATGAGCATAAAAAATAAGGATTGTTTATACAAAAAAATAGGGAAAAATAGTTATAATTTTGTACATTACCTATTTTTCCCATTTGTCGTTATTAAGCTGCCATTTTGCGGCATTCTTCAGCACATTTCCTGCATTCTTCTGCACACTTCTTGCAGTGCTCAGCTTCATGTTTTTCGCATTCTTCTGCACATGCATCACAAATGTCAGCGCAAAGGGCGCAAAGTTTCTTTGCAAACTGACTGTCTCTCGCCTCGAACCTTGCACATAGCGCACAAATATCAGCGCAATCGCGACAAAGCTGGATGCACTTTACCATCATCTTCACATCGCTCCCGCGAAGACAGTCTGTAGCACAGGATTCACATGCCACGAAGCAGTCGTTACAAGCATCTATGCACTCCTGCTGTTTACGATTTATCAATTTTTCACCTCCAATTATCTTTAGGGCTGTTTTCTCTTAAGCGATTTCCGGTTAAAACAGGCAAAGAAAATCACAAATAAGATGTTGATTTTACAAACTTAACCAAAAAAAATACTGTTTTTTAAAAGCATAAACCATTAGCTTCCTCTTGCAGGAAAATTTAATTTCATTGCCTCTAATTGATTTTTATCTTCAAGAAATACTTTCAAACTTAAGATATTACAATGATTGTCGGAAAAATCCCATTTAGAACTCCATCACTCCGCTGATGGTCATTAGCGCTGAAGCAAGATGTTTTGGCTGACCTGTGATTACCGCAGAGCCTTGATACTGTTTCATGAAGACGTATGTCCCTATCCCTCCATACTCTGATAGAACAACAAGGAAGAAAAGATATAGTGCAGCAAGGAAGAACATAGTTAGAACCATTCGTGCCTGAAGTCCATAATCGTGGTACCCCTTTTTCATAGTTAATCCGGTATCAATCCTTCACCCTTGAAAATCTTCCGGCTTCCTCAAGAGTTAGGTCAGCAGGCGGTATGATCATATGACCTGGCTTGATGATTTCATTAGGAATCCTTTTCCCATCTCCTTCTTCAACGATTCAAGCTGCTCATCCACATCGCTCTTTGACTTTATCTTCGAAAGTTCCCGATCGATATCATCTTTCGCTCCACCAGTCACATCTTCAAGCGTGCCTGACTCTACAAGTTCATCAAGCGCAGATGCACGCGCTTTCATGCCCTCTGTTTTATCCTGTGCGCGCTGGACTGCAAGCCCCACATCGCTCATCTCTTCACTGATACCGCTGACAGATTCTGTAATCTTGACCTGCGCTTCAGCCGCGCTGTACTGGGCTTTGATGGTTTCCTTTGTTGAGCGGAAGGACTCTAACTTAACTGACAGACGCTTTTCTGTTGCCATGAGTTTTTCTTGCTCTTGTGCAATATCCGCTATCTGCTTCGTAAGGACTGCGGGTGATATCACATTTCTTTTCAAACTTAAACCAAAATCCAGATAAAGAATCGAAGTAATATATATAAATGATATATGAATGAGGTGAAAACAGTGAAGATTAGAAAGATAAAGAAAATTGCCAGAGGAACATGCAAATGCTTCTTGCTCTTAAAGAGCATGTATGAGATAGATTGAGAATGTAGTTCAAATAAACCATTATAATTTTTTAGGACGAAAATGAGGCTTTATGAGAAATGGTCTTATTACTGCTGATAATATTGTTCTTTGGCTCTGCAGGCTTTTTGGCGTATTGAATCTTCCAATTGCTTTTATTGCTGTAATCGATCTCTCATCTGCTGTTCTTATGAGAGCAATTCCTTACACATCGGAGCAGTGGACGGGCTTCCTTACAGCGATAGCAGTATTGGCAGGCGCTGTAGCAGGACTAACTATAAGAAGCAGCCATTCGCTGAACAGGAAGATATTGCATCTCCTGATTGCAGCATTCGGGTTAATATTGACCTTCGGTATAAACATTATTTACTGACTGGAAAAGAGTGTATCTATGAAAATAGCAATACTAGGCGGCACAGGCCGGATCGGTGAGGGATTGGCCACCCGATGGGCAACTCGGCATAATATCTATATCGGCTCAAGAGATGTTGAGAAAGCAAAGAATGCTGCATGCGGCTATTCATGTCGGCTCACCGATCAGGGCTTTGAATGCCAGATCGACGGAACAAGCAATAAAGAAGCGGTTGAAAAAGCTGATGTCGCTGTTCTCTCGGTTCCATTTGAAGCTGCATTAGATCTTATTGAGTGCCTTCGACCTGTCCTGAAAAACCAGATATTAATATCCCTGGTCGTCCCAATGAAAAAAGAAAATGGGTCATTTGAATACACACCCCCTGAAGAAGGGTGTGCAGCCCTTCGTATCCAGCATCTTCTTCCAGGGGTGAAAGTAGTCTCTGCCTACCATAATCTTTCTTACCGGAAATTGTGCAAGATTGATCTGGACATCGATGCAGATGTGGCTATATGCAGCGATAATGAAGACGCAAAGCAGGTGGTAATGGACCTTACGCGTGAGATACGAAACGTTCGACCTCTTGACGGCGGACCGCTGAAAGAGGCACGCATGATCGAATCCCTCACACCGTTCCTGATAAATATGGCTAAGAGAAATGGTTTGTCTGATCTTGGGGTAAAGTTCGTATAATTCCTTATTCAATATTTCGCACTCTGGGGTCGGGAACAAGCACCAAACTCAAACGTCCTGATAAGCTCATATATTTTCTTTGGAATACCCTGCTTAACATTCAAGCCAAAACTCTTTGCAACATCAAAAACAATGGGCGTATCGTGCGTCATGTATCCTCCCGTCAAAAACTCTGCCAGTTTCTCTGCATTCTCTTTATCCATTTTATCTTCCAGCAGCCACATTACCATTTTCTGCACCCTTATCAGGCTCTTCCTGGCTTCCTCTGAGAGCATTATGTAATCATCTGATATTGTCCCCACGGGCTTTTTTTCTGGGAGCGAGATCAATGCGCCTGCCGGAAAACCGCCTAACTGCGGGTCAACAGGACCGAGCACGCTGTCTTTCTCCATTATAATCTCATTTGCCGCAAGAGCAATAAGCGTGCCACCGGACATGGCATAAAAAGGGATTATAACCGTGACCTTTGCCGGATGGTTCTTCACAGCCATAGCGATCATCTCAGATGCCAGCACAAAGCCTCCTGGTGTGTGAAGTATAAGGTCCACATCCTCTGGCGTCTGTCTTATCCTCATCAGAACATGCTCCGTATCCTCGATGTTGATCTGGCTATCGTCTTTTTCTTCCCACGGTTCTCTTCTATGGATCATTGTTATGACCCTGGTACCTCTCTCTTTTTCTATGTCCTCGATTATGGCATTCCTCTCAGCCATGATCGCCGCTTTCATTCTTCCCTTTTTCTCAAGCCCATCGAACATGACTGCGCAATGTCGACTGCAGAACTTGATATCTTCATCATCGATTTTTTTTATTATTCCTTTTCCCTCGATTTCCATGCCGCAATAGATACATTTTTCTGTCATG
>CAJPFJ010000049.1 GCA_905339155.1 Methanosarcinales archaeon | reverse complement strand
TTCATTCTTCCCTTTTTCTCAAGCCCATCGAACATGACTGCGCAATGTCGACTGCAGAACTTGATATCTTCATCATCGATTTTTTTTATTATTCCTTTTCCCTCGATTTCCATGCCGCAATAGATACATTTTTCTGTCATGATTATCCTCCTTAAAATCCAGAAATGATATTGATCTCGTGTCTTATTTTCACCTTCATTATCCCTCCACTTTTCCATCCCTGAAATGAATGATCCTATCCGCCATCTCCCCCAACTCCGGGTTGTGGGTCACCATGATTATTGTCTGGTGCTGGTCATGGTTAAGGGTTCTGAATAGTTCCATTATTTCCCGGGTTATCTTTGTATCCAGGTTCGCAGTGGGTTCATCCGTGAGCAGCAACTTGGGTTTATTCGAAAGGGCTCTGGCGATAGCTACACGCTGCTGCTCTCCTCCTGAAAGTTCTGAAGGGAGATGATTTGATCTTTTATTGAGCCCGACAATTTCAAGAAGTTCTTCCGCTCTTTCCCTGTGAAAGGGATGACCTGAAAGCATCATGGGGAACATGACGTTTTCTACGGCTGTCAATTCCATGAAAAGGTTGAAAAACTGGAACACAAACCCAATGTTCTTTAGACGATATTCGGTACGGGTTCGCTCATCCATTTTAATGGTATCCGTCCCATTTAAATATATCTCCCCGCTTGAGGGTATATCCAGCATCCCTACAAGATTCAAAAATGTACTCTTGCCACTGCCGGAAGGCCCCATAATGGCCACAAATTCGCCTTCATCAGCTGACGTTGTGACACCATTAAGAGCATTCACTTCTATCCTTCCAAGCCTATAAGTTTTTTTCAGATATATCGTATCTATTATCTTCATTCATGTCCCCCATATTGCTTTTATAATGTTTGTCCTGCCGGCGATAAGGGCAGGATACATACCGGCCAGCACAACTACTGCTCCTGAAACTATTGATGCATCGTAAAGCAAATATGTATAGAATTTCGCACTGATGTACTCCTTGATAATAGGGCAGTAAAAGGGCTTTGTCTCAAGGTACTTTGTACCCATATACCCGAGAGCATCACCACTTGCTACCCCGATGATGGCAAAAAAAAGTGCCTCCATCAGGTATACTGTGAATATCACAGAGCCTTTCATACCTATTGCTTTCATCATGCCTATCTGCCTTCTCTTATAGATGACATTAACATAGATTATGACACCAACAGAGACAGCAGCTGCAAAAAGCCCCACTGCTATGACCGTGTCGGTCATTTTCTTTATGGTATTCATTGAACCAACTATTCCCTCTATCTCCTCCCTCCAGACCTTGACTTTCGTAACTTCAAGCTCTTTTTTCAGAATGTTTCTGTACTCTTCTGCCAGTTCCCTGCCAGAAATCTTGACCATTATTATTGATGCTTTTCCAGATAATCCCAGAATCCTGTTCACTTCACCCATGTACATTATGACGCCGCTGGCATCAATATCCATTACACCGGTTCGAGTAATGCCTTTGATCCTGTATGTCTTTGACTTACCGTTCTCGAATACCAGGGTGGCTTCTCCACCTGCATTCGCACCCAGGTCTTCAGCAATCCTGTAGGATATAAGAATCTCATTTTCTCGTTTAAGAGTTCCACCCTCAATTATCTTCCCGAGGATTGTAGTCACGTCCCGCTCTTTTTCAGGATCCAGTGCAACGATCTTAACTGTTTTCGTTTTCCCATTAAACGACAGTGTACCGCTGGAATACAAGCGTGGAGAGTGGGCTATTACGTTCTCCATCCTTGACAGTTTCAGTTCCTTTATTCCCAGTCCTTCAATATACCTTTCATTCTCTTTTGGATAAATGTTGACATGACCCGAAGAAATATCCAGCGTCACATCCATTAACGAGTTAGAGAAGCCGTCCATAAACCCATTTATTATAATGATATTTGCGGTCGCAAAAGCAATAGCTATTATTATAAGAGCAAAAACCCGTTTATTCTTTGATGTATCCTTTCTGGCAAAGAAAAATGCTGTTCTAATGTCGGACCTCAATCCCATATGTTATCCCCATATTGCTTTTATAATGTTTGTCTTTCTTGCTTTTAATGCTGGATATATCCCCGCTATTATTGTGATGCCAAAGGACACAATGGATGCATTGTAAAGAAGATATGGATAGAACCTGGCCCTGAACCAGGTACGCGTTATGGGCTCCCAGAAGGGATGGGTTTCAAAATATTTTGTCGCATAATATCCCAGAAAGTCGCCTCCTGCCACACCCAGGATGGCGAAAAGACCTGCTTCGATGATAAATACGATAAAAACAAAAGAGTTGCTCGCACCTATCGCTTTCATGATACCTATCTGCCTTCGTTTGTGGACTACGTTTATGAAAATAATTACACCCACGGAGATTGCCGATGCTATCAGACCCACAGAGATGACCATATTGGAGAACTCAGACCATGCACCCATGGATTTCACAATATGCTCTATCTCTTCAACCCATGTTTTCACTTTAGAAACCCCGAGTTCATCTATAAAAACCTGCTTTTTTGCCTCAGCCATATCTTTATCAGTAAGTTTAACAAGGATGATAGATGCTTTATCACCAAAGCCAAGATGTTGATTTAGCTCAGTTTTTGAAATGAAAATAGTATCAACATCGAGTTCATAAATCCCTGTATGGATAATACCTTTGATTTTATACAACTTAGAATCGCCATTTTCAAAAACTAAAGTAACATGGTCTCCGACATCTGCCTTCATATCCTCAGCCAGGCGGTAGGAAATGAGAATGTCTCTATCATTAGGTTCCAGAGTGCTGCCTGTATCAAGTTTTTCAAGAAGCTTTGTGATCTTTCTTTCATTTTCAACATCAACAGCAATTATGTTCACTGTGGTTGTGATATCGCGCAAAGACAGGGTGCCTCCGGCGTACAATCTTGAAGAGAACGCCACCAAATCTTTCATGGATGCAAGTTTTTGTTCCTTAAAACCAATGCCTTCGATGAACCGGTCATCATCTCTGGGATATACATTTAGATGGCCCACAGAAGTTTCTATTGAATTATCGATAAGGTCATCTGCTATACCACCCATAAATCCATTTACAACTATTATGTTAGCAGTTGCGAATATAATCGCTGCTGTGATAAAAAAAAAGACCTTCTTGTCTTTTATTATGTCCTTTCTTGCATAGAAAAAAGCGGCTTTTAGTTCTGAAAATTTCATTTCATGTTCCTTCGGGCAAGGATTATCACTAGCAGGGCACCTACGGCAAAATACAATTGAAATCCTGGTGCCGCAGGTGTGGGTGTTGCAGGAGTTACAGGGATCTGTTTTTTATCAACTGTTATTGCCTTATCATATCTTGCAATTGTATCGTCTCCCCTGAGTTCAGTAGCTATAACATACTCGCCCGGTTGAAGACTTTTACTCCAGAGCACATCAACAGTTTTCTCCTGGTCATTGGACATGATATACGGTGCCTTTGCTTCCCTGATTTCCAGTACTATCCCATCCTGTTTCAGCGTGAATATTATCTTTGCATCAAGGGGGACCATTGATTCGCCTTTCACGGTAGCGCTGGCACCTATGCTGTCACCATAGATATCCTCAATCTTTGCATCCATTATTGCTGTAAAATTTGCGGATGCTGTAGTGAGATAATCCACTTTCCCATTCTCGACCAGATATATTTCTGCCAGTGCAGTATAGTTCTTGCCTTCTTCAAGTGAAACATACCACGGTTGCACTATTTCAGCAGTGCCCCCAATAGTTTCTCCAACAGAGACCTGTCTGACCTTTTCAGAAAAAATAGTCTTCTCATGGTCTATAAGTATGAAATTCACATTCACAACATAAGGTTGAAAATGAGCGCCAGAATGGCGTTCACTGGCTCTTAATAGGAGCTTTAATCCATTAGAATCTGTATTTACGCCATCAATAGAGATCTTAGTGAAATACACATCTGGATATGCACCAAGAACAGGACTGGATAAAATGATAATGAAGAAAATTATGCTGACGATCCTTTTCATATGTTGCCCCAATCTATTATAGAAGATTTCCTTATGTTCATATTTTATGCTACCATATTTTCCACCATGGTTTATCTTTCAAATATTTATCCGGTTTCGCTTGAAAAGCAGTTTTGCATGCAGCAGAACAAAAATAGTAGGTTTTTTGTTTATATTCTGTCTTGTGCTGGGCAGTATCTTCTACTATTTCCATTTTACATATAGGGTCAATTGCCATTTATTTCACTAATTAAACCTAGACTATTCATTTCTTAAGAGACTTTCGGTTGAATTTTCATAAAGTTGAGGGCATTTTTATTTCAATTTTATAAAGCGCAACTCACATGAAAAATTAGAATCTATTTTTAATTATCATAGAGATGTTCTAATGGCAGAGATAACACCAGATGTAGTATTGGATGTAAGAGGCGAAGCATGCCCCTACCCCTTCATAAGGACAAAATGGCTTGCGGAGTAGATAGCCAGCGGTGGGGTAATAAAGGTAGTTGCAAATGATCCTGATGCTCTCGAGAATATCGACGCATGGACTAAAAAATCTGGCGACAGAATCCTTAGGATTGAAAATGAAGGCGATACTTGCATCATCTATTTAAAAAAGAAGTGATGAGATAATAGCGTGCAAATGAACTAATCTGATGATATTGAGTATTGAGGACGATAGGTTCGGGTTTGAAGAACTCTATTAATTATCCACCTATGCTTTTTACTGCTTCATCGATAAGTCCTGAACGGTATGTTCTGTCAGGGTTGTTTACAGCTATCCAGATCACAAGATTGTTTTTTGAGTAATAGTAGTGATACTCTCCGCCGCCCTCGGTATAATAGATTTTCAAACCATTTAGTTCCAGGATTTCCGGAATGCCAAACATTCCCCCCATTCCTTTTGTCATGTTATCTACCTTTTCGACCGCTCTCTTTTCCGTGTTTGCTGATGTTACAGATACTGTTGCCCTGTTGCCTTCGCTATTCCTGTAGAGCGCTATGTGGGCTTCATCCGGAAGGACATTATCCTTTGCAGAGTGCGACTTTTTAATCTCATTAATAGCAATATCACCTTCCCTATGAAGTTTGAGTTCCATGTCACCAAGTTTGTCTGGAAAAAATGTCTTCTGACTCAAAGATAAGATTACAACAGATGCAATTATAATTGCAGCAAGAGCAACTATCAAAAAAATACTGGTTTTTCTTCGTTTCATTGAGTTAAATCCGTTTTATGGCCTCTCTCACGAAGTTGAGTCTGTAAGCTTCATCAGGATTATCTATCTGTATCCAGAATACTCTTTTATCTTTGACATAGAAGTAATGATACAGACCAAGTTCCGGTTTTCCACTCACAAAATAAACAGTAATTCCTTCTATATCCATAGGCGTGGAATTACTGAACATCCCGGTTTTTCCTACACTGCTGTTCATAGATGCAAGAAGAGATAATGCTTCTTCGCTTGTTTTTGATTCTGATACCCAGAATTTGGCTTTACTGGGAGGCGTACCCCTGTAGTTCGCCACGTATGCGTTCTCTATTACTACGCCCGGATTATTGCGGTGCAGTCCTTTTACTTCTGTCATTGCAATATCTCCATCCCTGTAAAGAGCAAGGCTCATATCGCCCAGTTTGTCAGGGAACATGCTTGTGCTGCTTTTTTCCTGGGTAAGCAGGTAAGCTGCCGCAGTAACTGCTATTACTGCGATTATGAATATTGCAAGGTATATTTCAGTTCTGTTTTTTCCCATAGCTTCTCCTATATATCCACCACAGCCTGCTTCACGATAGACAATTGATAACCAGTATCTGCAGAATCAAAAATTATCCAGAAGACTCTTCCCATCTTATAATCCATTTTAAAATAATAGTAATTATATTCGTTATTTGTTCTCATCATATATACATCGGGCTTCACAAACTCCATAATATCCAATTTAACAGGTATGGTGCCATTCATAGTACCTGCATCGCCGTGCCCTTTATGCGAGTCTATCTGCCCAACATCGCCTGAGTATTCATGCCCTTCGTGCCCTGTTGAACCTCCGAGCATGGAATTCATCGCGCTGAAGGCATCATTTGCAGCACTATG
The DNA here is from genome assembly GCA_905339155.1 of Methanosarcinales archaeon. GTDB lineage: Archaea > Halobacteriota > Methanosarcinia > Methanosarcinales > Methanoperedenaceae > Methanoperedens. Next base: position 43,591 of record CAJPFJ010000049.1, on the reverse strand, counting down.
ATCTGTGGCTTCAGCGACCCAGATACGCATGATGCCTTTCTTGCCGCTGTAAACTGCAAAGTACCCTTTTGCAAGGGGTATATCCTTTAGTCCGTACATGTTCGATATCTGCTGTGCAGCAACCTCGCCTGTTTCGTATCTTGTCAACGTCATGTCGCCAAGTCTCTCTGTGAAGATACTTTTTCTGGAATCTGACAGGTATAGAAAAGATACTGCCAGCACAGCAGCTACAATAATTACAGTATAAATTCTTTTCATACAATCTCTTTTTTATCTTCATCAATCTGACTCTCAGGGTTCTGAGTGCCATGTTTCATATTTTTCATCATCAAAAGATGCATTATAGGGCACAGCAGCAGTATCCCAAAAGAAAGTATATTCTGCGAAACTCTGGAAAGCCACAGAATCCCGAGAAGCAAAAGCGGAATTATGCAGCCAAGCATCATCATTAATGTATGCCTGTGCTTGCTGAAAAATCCTTCATTTATATTTTGGGTCTTTGTATCGCTTTTCATTTATGCACCTCTTATTTTTGGGAAAAAGGTTACCAGAACTTCCACCAGGGTTTTTTCTCACCCATCCCTACGGGTCCGCTCTTCAGGAATTTTTCCGGCTCAGACTCAAATGCTTTCTTGCATCCCGGTGCACAGAAATAATAGGTCTTTCCCATATATTCTGTTTTATACTGTGCTGTATTCTCATCTACCTGCATTCCACAAACTGGATCTATTTGCATATTTTTCATTTCTCCTTTTTATTTTTTGAATTATATATACTTTACGTTTGATGTAAACTAAGTATTTCATGGCGGAAGCGATGTATTTGTTCCAATACCCCTGCCTGAATACTCATTATCAATTTTCGTTCTCACATCTTTCAGCGAAGAACCCGTCATCAACAAATCCCTCGCATCAAGTGTTATATCGTTGCACAGCTTGCATTCGGATGCGTGCGGCTCATAGCTGCCATCAGGCTTGATATAACAATCCTTCAGGCTCTTATGTGAGATGAGCTTGTCAGAATGCTGCATGTCAGCGCAGCCGCAGTAACAGGAAAGGTACATGACCTTATCCTGATTCTGTGCCGCAAAGATATAGGCTTCAGCCACCCGCCCGGTTTTCTCGGCAAACTCCGGAAGCTCAGGTTTTGCCGGTCTATCAGTACCTATGACTGCTGTCACTCCAACTCTTGTTTTGTTTAACATCTCAGAACCTCCGGATATTGTATATGCTATTATCAGGATCAATGCAATTGCAATAAAACCAGGAATGAATTCAGATTTCATATCATCCTCGGTATCATATTATCTCCAATATCACAAATCCCATTGCAACCATGAATGAGCCCATTAACAATCTCATCCTTGCTTTATTCTCTGACTGCCATGCAACCATTTTATCTACAACTTTCCGGTTAGATGAAGCAAGAAGAACTGCAACAAGAGGTATTATAAGCATCAGGTTGTAGAGCAGGAGGTATAATATGCCCTGAGCCAGCGTGGATTGCAGTGATAACATCCCTATGACCGCAAGATAGATGCCGCCGCTGCATGGCACTGTGCAAAGGCCGACAAGGACGCCGGCGCCGAAGACACCGGGAACCGTGGTGCGCCTTATCCAGTTGTTTATTGACGTGTGCATGCTCCCGGGAATTGCCAGAAGAGGGCTGCCAGGTATGAAATAATCCTTCATTACTATCACCCCGATAATAATAGAGATAAACCCGGCAGCCTTACCCACAGCATGAGTTGTGGAAAAAAAAGATATAGCACTCAGGAAACCAATGCCTATTAAGACGTAGGTTACAAAAATTCCACTGATATATATCGAACCCACTTTCATCAATCCATACCTGTAATTAGTTTGAAACCGGAGCATTCCCATGGTAAAAGTGATGAAAAGCAGCAGGACTGCGAAAGCACATGGATTGAATCCGTCGATTAAGCCTGCCGTAATTACAAGGGGAAGTGTTAATGTCTGGGGGTCGATCGACATGATTCCTTCAAGCTACTATAAGTGTTCCATGCATGCTGGGATTCTCTTTGCCCCCGCAGCATGAATCGCAATACCAGTGATACTCTCCGGGTTTTGCGGGTGTGAATGTGAACACTTCCTGACTTTCGGGTAAAACTGTGATATCCACACCTGACATCAAGCTCGCCAGACCTTCGGTGAGCATGAAGTTGTGAACTCCGCCGCCATCGGTATGGTGCGAGTTATCAGGATTGATAAGGTTTATAGTGACAGGCTGCCCTGCCTTTGCCCTGATTATATTGGGCTCAAAGCCTGCCATTGAGATGGTCATTTTAATGGCCTCTTTGTTCACAGGTTCCAGGGATGCTGATTTGCTTATGATCAAATACAGTGCAGCGCCAAAAATCGCAATAACGATGACAATGAACAAAATGCTCATATATGGCTGGTTTTGTCCCTTCTTTTTCTTCAACTTTTCATTATGTTTTTTTGATCTTGACATTATTTCCCTCATCTTCGGGAGACATTTTAAACAGAGGTGCGGGTTTTCCCGCACTCGCATGTTTACTCATTGCGTTCGATATCATCTATCCTCTGTTCAATAATTTCCTTTAATTCTACCCTTTTTTCTCCTTCTTTTTCTCGATCAAGCAGCTCTTCCAGGATATCTATGTCATCTATATGCGCTATCATTTTTTCAAGTTCAGGCACAGGCTGACCAAGATCAAGATTTAATGCTGTTTCTTTTAATTGTTTCAGGACGAGCGTTGCATTTTCTTTAAGTACTTTCTTGAGTTCTTTATATTCTCTTTGGGTAATTTCTCCTGCATTGGATTTATTATCAAGAGCAAGGATCGATTCAAATGATGCGTTTTTTTCTACAAGCAATTCATCAAATGACATTTCAGTGATATCTTTTCCGGGAACATTCTCCGAAATAACATCGGGCTGGGAGATAACTTCACCTGCCTCCTGAAGTTCATTGACAGATGGATCCGTTGCAGGTACTGCTTTAATAAACCGTCTTCTGGGCTTTTTGCCTATTTTATTTTTAAGAAATGGATATGAGACAGCCCCGATCAATATGGCCGCAGCCACAGGGATAAGATAATTAAAATCCCCGCCGCTATCTGTCTTTGAAGGAACATACCCGGTTATCCGGATATCCAGTCCCTGCTCCTTCGGAACGTTCATGAAGCTTAAGACTTCGAATTCTTTCCCTTCATTCGGGACTGTTTCCTTATTACCAGATTGGCTTTCTATCCCAAAACCGTTATTTTTGTCAGAAAGGAGGGTGATGTACGAAGTATTGTAGATCATAACTTTAGGAAATATATTCTTTGAAGATTCAGGATCAAAAACATAAGAGATCGAGACACCATATGTTTCACCCGGTAAAATTGGGTTCATGGGGTCTATCCAGGCTGAATCTTTTTCTCTTTGCAGACAGCATTCCATTGCATCGGTCTGGAACTTAGTTATTCCTTCAGGTGTTGAAATGCCGACATATGCCCGGTCCTTACTGTAGAAAACTTTATCTCCTGTATTCATGAATTCGACGTATTCATCAACTTTTATCCCGTTCACTGTTTTTGAAAGCACAATATGGTCGATTTTCACGGTCAGGCCATCCCCATTTTTAGTGGAATCGTACACTGTGATATTAGCTTTTTCTGAAGCATTGACATGTTTTGTATATGGTACATCAGTATAATTCACCCCCAGAAGGTAACCCTGCCCGGCATTGACCATGTTAAATGAATATTTCCCGCTTTTATCGGTAGCCGTATTCATTAGTTCGATCCCGGTTTCATCCGTGAGGCGAACCGGTATCCCTTCAAGTGTCATATTTGCTTTCAGGACATATCCTTCGATCTTTTCGGATAGATTAAAATTCACAATTTCATTTCCCGAAACGCCGACATTCTCTCCGTATGTTATGCCATTGTAGGTCACATTTATCCGGTACATGCCGCCATTAAGGTCAGTAAAGAAATAATTTCCGTCTTTATCCGTTATTTGATTTGAAAGCGGCATATAGGTATATACTATCCCTGTTTCGGGGCTCTCTGTGGTGTTTACCCTGTTCAGTACAACTTCCTGGCCGGGAAGTGTCTTTCCTGCAGATTCGACACTCCCGCTGATCTGTGCCGCTGATGCTGCACTTACGAAAATAACAAGTATTATAAAAATTGATAATAATTTATTCATTTTTTTCTTTCTCCTGTAAGAATTTTTCATATTCCAATTCAAATTCCTCGTTCTCATCCATTCTCTTCCTGCTGATCTTATAAACGACAACCCCTCCTACGATTACACCCGCAGGCAGGGCAAGCCACACAATCCAGTCAAATCCTTCTTTTGGAGGCGTGGCAAGAACACCTTTTCCGTATTCTGCTATCAATTTATTATAGATATTTTTCTCCGAAAGGCCCTGGTCAAGCATTGCCCTGACCTTATCTTTTATTTCAAGCGAACTCGGGCATGTGCAATCGGCAACGATCATAATACATCCTTCTTTATCCGGGCAGTTCAAATTTATGAAGATCTCTTCATCGGTCACGGCCAGTACAGGCACAGCAAATACGGTAAGGAGGAACCAAATTGCAATTATTTTAGATTTCATGTACATTCTCCGTCGTTAATTTTTTGATTGTTTGATTTATATTTATATCATCAGATGTTATTTTTCGCCTTATCGGTACAACTGTTGACAGGCATATCAGGATCCCCAGTATAAGCACATGGAACCCACCCAGCCACATCAGGAACATCAATGGCATCACTTTGATCTTAACAGTGGCGCTATCGGCTGTTATGGCCTGGGCTGAGAAATACAGGTCATCAATGCCCACTGTATAAGCCATGGGTTTGACATTGGTATTATCCTGCTTCGCATAATGGTATATGAGTGCTGTGGCTTTTGTCAAAATTATCTCGCCGTTCTTATAAACATCAAAATATGCAGCCTGTACATCCCTGTTGTTCTGTAGATACTGGTCGATCTTTGTGAGCTTGAAGTCATAATCACCCACGGTGTACGTACCGCCGATCCTCATGTTAAAAGTCTGCACTTTCTCATACACCACTGCCCCTGTTGCACTGACAATGATCATAAGAATAGCAATATGGCACATGTAACCGCCTAATGTGCGGCGGTTATTCCAGAATGCTCTTGAAATATTTTTCATGGTACCCGCATCATCAAGCTTCTTCTGTTTGTTCACGATCCTTGAAAAATCCAGGACATGGGTGGATACTACCAGTACACTTCCTGCGACTGCAACAAAGAGAGCATAAAAATCCCGGATACCGATCACAAAGGCAATGACCATTGCAATTGCTGCAATTGCCAGGGGTTTTGCGAAGTTTCGTTTCAGATGGGAGACCGAAGCTTTCCTCCATGCAATTAGCGGACATATCGCCATAAGAAATAGAAGCGCTATGCCAAGAGGTACGTTCACCTGGTTATAGAAACTAGGGCCAACCATAACCTTGTAGCCGCGAAATGCCTCAGAAAGGAGAGGATATGAGGTTCCCCATAACACTGATACCGTAGAGGCCATGAATATCCAGTTATTATAGAGAAAACTTCCTTCACGGGATACAAAAGATTCCAGGACTTTCTTACTCTTTATCGTATTGTATTTCCATGCCACAAGAGCCAGGGTGGCTGCAAGTACCACGATCATGTAGTTGATATAATATGGAGCGGTCACAGACTCCCCGAAAGTATGGACAGAAGCGATTATACCGCTCCGGGTGAGCAGCGTACCATATACTGTGAGTTCCCATGTGAAAAGGATGAGAAGGATATTCCAGAATTTCATACCTCCTTTTCGTTCCATTATCATAGTACTGTGGTAGAATGCAGTCAGGGTGAGCCAGGGAAGGAACGAAGCGTTCTCAACAGGGTCCCAGCCCCAGAACCCGCCCCAATTGAGCACTGTGTATGCCCACCAGCTCCCGAACATATTGCCAAGAGCCAGTCCGAGCCACGCCCAGAGCGCCCAGCGGCGTGCACGGTATGTCCACGTATCATCTGCAAGATAAATACCCGCGATCATCAGGGCAAAGGGAATCAATACCCCGGCATAACCCCAGAAAAGTGTTGTGGGGTGGAACAGCATTCCGGGATCCTGGAGCAGCGGATTTAAGCCGTTCCCGTCCGATGGCAAGAAATCAAGCATCCTGAATGGACGGGAGACTGTGAGTAACATATAAAAGAAATAAGAAAGAGTGACAAGAATTATGACCATCGCATGTTTCATCAGGTTGTCATAGGATTTTCCCCGAACTGCTATTACCGCAATATATATCGAAATGAGCCATGCCCAGAGCAGTAATGAACCGTCAGCTCCTGCCCAGAAAGCTGAGATCGTATAGATCATGGGAAGGTCAAGACTGCTGTACAATGCCACATACTCATACTGGAAGTTGCGGTTAATAAAGAGATTAAAAAGCCAGATGGAAGCGATAGTGGTCAGTAATGCAATTCCAATTATGGCGATCCTTGCGCTGTCAAAAAGTTCATCTTTCTTTTTCCATATCCCGATTATGTGAGCAATGAGTGCGTATACGGTCAATAACAGTGCGATAATTAATGTTGTTTCACCTAATTCCATTAAAATTCTCCTTTTTATGTTTCGTTATGGTCTCCGTGATCAAGGTCTCCGCCATATTTCGATGGGCATTTTGTTACAACCTGGGTTGCCTCGAAAGTGCCATTTATGAAAATACCTGTTACAACTGCAGGGATACCTTCTTTGTAATTCCCCGGCATTCCCTGATTTGATACAACTGTTATCGAAGCGTTTTTATCTGCAAGTTTAAATGTCAGCAGGGCCTTTTCCGGCACCCAGGCCGTCGAGCCTTTCAATATAGTGCCATTAACATTCACGATTTTACCGTCCAATGTATCAGCTTTCTGGACGAATTCATCCACTTCATAGTAAAATGAGAGTGCGTTGCTGAAACTCTGCACTGCAAGAAATAATATAAGTACAACCACGATCCCGATTCCGAACATGTTTTTTTGTTTTCTGGTCATGTCTTTCCTCTCATTTTAATCCTTAACTTTACAGTTAGTGTAAACTAATATATCTTGGAACTGCCTCTTTAAGCAGATTGTGGTTTATAAAATGTAAATAAAAGTATTATTTTCTTTAAAACTTCAAAACAGGTTATATTACTCGATGTTTTCTGTAGGGAAGAGTATTGCTATACTCACAACATCTGATATATTCGGATTGGTGTGACCGGAAGATAGAACTGTGGAAAAATAATATTGTTTTTTCCGGCCACTAATTACTAATACAACCTACATTTTAATGTGGGTTGTGGTTTAATAATGCAAACAAAAGTACTATTTTCTTTAAAACTTCGAAAGATGGGACAATATTAAACTCTAACCGGAAAGCGTAGGAAACACATGGATGAAAGTTATACGAAAAACTTAAGATATAAAAAAACCGCATCCAACAGTTTTCTTATCTGCCTTCATCTGCGGTAAAATAAAAGATATTACATCATTCTTTTCATGTCTGGACCTCTTGAACCCATTGAATCTATGCCAGGATCCATATTTCCACAATGACTCCCGCTTGCTGGGTCAGTATTTTCCCCTGCAGGCTTTTCATTGCCCATCATACCACTATGGCCTTTTTCATCTTCCATCATATTTTTGCCTTCGCCAGATTTCATCATCTGCCCCGGACAATTTTTTGACATATCATTCATCATTTCAGGAGTGCATTCATGATTTTCTGTATCCTTTTTATTCTCACTTGAATTCTGGGCAAGCGCAACAATGACGCCGAATAACATAATTACCGCCAGAATTCCAATGACTAAAACAGTCTTTCTTTTCATATTTTTCACCTCTTTAAAACGTACGAAATTATTAAAAATGCAACTATCATAAGTACAAGGTGCAGCAACATATCTTTAATGCCGCCACCACCCCCATGGTTATGTTCATTTTCGACAGGATTTTTTTCAGTGCCTGTTTGTTCTTTTATTATATCTTTATCCATTCCTTTCGTTTTTCCACAGCAGTCCATTTTTGATTCTCCGGATTAATTTTTTGGTATCTTGTATAAATGTATCGTCTCTATTTATGGTCATTTTGCTTTAAATTTTGAAGATTTTTTGCCGAATTTATTCTATAATTTTATCATTCCACCCGAAACCTGAAGATATTCTCAACAAGAATCTAATTCAATCGATAAAGGGGACTTTAATTTTTTAAAGCGCAAACTATATAATTTACATTGCTTGTAAAGCAGTTGATTTAAATTGGCATTGGACTTTGAAAATATGACCCATGAAGATGACATCGAATCCATTGAAAAGGAGATGCTGGAGGAACTGAAGAAGCCGCCTGGCAGGAGGATACTTGTCTGTCCTGTCTGCGGCTCCACTGATGTCACATATTATATGGGCCTTAAAATGGGATATCAGTACCAGTGCAAGAGCTGCAATTATGTGGGAGCCCTGGTATTGGAAGAGGATGTTACTTTATAGTTTTAAAGATTTTTTTCATCCATCATATATGGCCTGGGAATTTCATTCAAGATGATTTGATGCCCGCTAAGGCTTGTTCAGCAGTGAATAACCTTTCTGCTGCCATTCATTCATACCATCTTTCAGGTTCCAGACTTCCGTGTAACCCAGCTTGACCATCGTTTCGGCTGCAATGGCGCTCATCCTGCCGCTCCTGCAGTATAGTACTATTTTGGTGGCTTTATCTTTTGGAAGCTTGTCGAGATTGTTATCGATATCATTGTATGGGATGAACAGATCAGTCTGGGGAAGTTCACCCTCATAAGGGATGTGGACGTTAATTAGCACAAAATCCTTTTTCTGCAGCATTGTCCACAACTGCTCCGAAGCGATATTGCGATAACTTCCGCCCGATACCTGGATAATATCATCTTTCATTATTCCGTCTGGAGTCTGCAATGGCTTCATCTGCACCAGTGACCAGCCGATCAAGATGATTACAACTCCAGCTATAAGGAAAAGAATGAGCTTATTCACTATCCTCCTCTGTTTGTATTATTGGTTCCAATTTCTAACTCAAATACATATAATTTCATTTTACAAAGATGTTTCCTTAGGTTAACAATTATTGTTTTACCTCCTTAAACCTTCCTGAGGCCCGGAGTTTTTTAAGGTTTATTCATACCTTCATATTTATTATTTTACTTCATCTGTAAAATCACCGCAATCCTTATATCACTTTACATCAATCGTAAAATTAAATGCATATTAAGAAATGGATATAATGAGTTGGGAAAATGAAATCTGAAAAAAATACAAAGAATTTCAAAGCGAAAAGCAGAAAATTTTCGAAAAAGAAAGGAAGTAATACATTAATAATAGGAATAATAGCAGTGATCCTGCTTGCAGGAATAGTCTATTTTGTTTTTGCCGGGAATTCGACTAAACAACCGGAAAGCCAGGCAAAAACAGGGACAGAATTAAACCTTCCAAGCTTCGCTTATACTAACCCGATAACACTTAAAGCATATAAATATGCAACAGAGCGCCCCGAAATGCTCGAACAGATTCCCTGTTACTGTGGATGCGGAGACCATGGCAGTGAAGCCTCAGATTACAGGCCACATCGCTTTCTGAGGGATTGTTATATAAATGACAACTGGAAATATGATGAACATGCCTCATTCTGCGATGTTTGCATAGGAATAGCCAGTAAGGTTCAGGGATATCTGGCACAGGGCAAAACACTTAAGGAAGCCAGGACGCTGATAGACCAGGAGTACAGTAAAACAGGAGGAATGATGACAAATACACCTCCTGTAATAGATGATTATAAACCAATCCTTGAACCGAAACTGGGAGCAGTACTGGCAACACCAGCCCCAACACCAACAATCGACTTATCTGCCTTATCTTTGCCTGATAATTTCAAATCATTGAGTGATGGTTTAAAATTTATTCCACCCGGGATTACATGGGTTTATTTTGTAAATCTGAAACAGGGGATCGGAATAGAGCAGAAATTTATGCATGATACGAATTTCTATGGTACGCCGATCATAGGGATGTTGAATTCAGAATATTCCGACGGTTCATGGGTGGAATTGCATGATGTTGGCAAAGCTAACAGTAATGTGAAATCGAACGCGAACTCCGATGTTGATAATATAATTAATACAAGGCCGTATATATTTGATATCAAAGCTAAAACAAACAGTGTAATGGCTCTCTTCAATAATTCAACAACTAATGCAAATGCATATGATTCATTTAAATCAATCTTAGACAAAGTGGACGATGAAAATGCGGGATTTGCTAAGATAAATACCACAGCACCTCCATTTGCGGATGCGAGTTATATCGGAATTATAAATTCTGGGACAGGTATTTTGGGAGAAATAAAGGGAGAAATCGCATTTAGAATCAAAGATAATGGAGCAGTGCCGCTAGCAAAATACAACGAATTAAAAAATTCAAGCGCAGCCCGTGGTTTTAAGTCTTATGAGGTGCAGCAGGAAAATAATATATTGCTTATAAAAACGACCTCTAACCTGAATAATTTTATTGCGGAAGCCACTCAAAAGTACGGACTTGATATATCGGTCTTCGATTAATGTCTGTCGCTCCCCCCCCATATTACTGGTCTTTACCGCATACATGGCAACATTGGGGGAAACATTGGACTGAAATTTCAAGGGCTTATGAATACCTGTAATTATAGGAACTAATAACCACATGGAAAAAAACAGAAATGATGAGAAATATGACCTGCTTGATGTTTATTTCTTCAAGAATCTTGTGAATAATAGATTCTTTAGACCTGCAATAAACTTTTTTTTCTTCATTTTCTTGCTCATTATTATTTACTTTGGTCTTTCAAGCGAACCCGACCTGCGTTTTCGGGGAGGGATACCATTCGCCACGACCATGATATGGGATTTGTGGCATCCATTACTTGCTTTTACCCTGATACTTGTGGGAAGGCTATGGTGCTTTGCCTGTCCCATCGGAGCTGTCGGCGATTGGACACAGTCTGTTTTCAGCCTTAAAAGGAAATATCCTGAAAAATACCGCAATCTCTGGGTAGCAGTAATACTTTTCCTTTTCATTTTCGCAGCAGAGCGGCATCTATTCATGTTCACAAGAAATCCTCCAAATACTGCATATCTTCTTCTCTTCTTCACCGGACTTGCTGTGGTTATGGGAGCTATCTATGAAAAAAGAAGCTTTTGCCGCTATATCTGCCCCATCGGGCTTGTTCTGGGTTTATTCTCCATGCTCTCAAGCATAGAACTGCGATGCAAGTCAAAGAAAACATGCCATGATCATGATATCAAGGAGTGTGTATTAGGGAACAAATCAGGGAAAGCCTGCCCTGTCGGTGAATTTCCCCAGACAATGGAAAGGAACAACCAGTGCATCATGTGCATGGAATGCGTCAAATCATGTTCAAAAGGGAATATCAGATTAAGTCCGAGATTTCCGGGAGCGGATCTAATTCATTCAAAGAAGATACATCTTGATGAGGCATACCTGGTTCACGCGATAATCATTATCTTTCTTTTTGTCCTGGGTATGGAACGATTGCAATTCAGGAATGTGATCATTAGTTTTGTAAAATCAACTCTTCCTGTTGATTCAATAACTTTCCTTGACATGTACTGGAGAAATATGTGGGCTGTAATCATATTCGCCCTGATAACACTTGGAGCAGCAGGATTGATGTATCTTTCCACCAGGGCTACTTTCGGAAAAAAAGCAAAGCAAAAATTTATTGAACTGTCCTATGCTTTCATCCCTCTGAGTTTGTCGGTCTATCTGGCTGAAAACACATTCCGCCTCTTGAAAGGATTATTTTACTTAGCGGCCAGCATTGGAAATTTCTTCGGGAGAATATGGGAATTTTCACCGGATTTTGATACGATTAATCGGTTGCAGATATTCCTGCTGGTCTCAGGCTTTATCTTTACCTTATGGGCAGGGTATCTTATCAGCAAGAGAGATTCGCAGGATGAAAATGAATTGCATCAGGGTATGATCACAGTCGGATTTACAGCTCTTGTTTATTTAATCATTGGAATTAAGATTTTGACATTACCCATAATATAAATATTATTTACACTCACCGTAAAGTATATAGTAGAAGAGGAGAAATACAACTAATATTCACTGCTCAATAAAGGAAAACGCAAAATAAAAACATATATGCCAATATTCGATTCAAATCAATAGGAAAAACATATGAGAACAAAAAAACTGTTATCCATACTTGTCCTGGCATTAATTTTATCATTCGCATATTTCAGTTATATTACATCACTTAAAAATTTTACTTTGAGCGATAAGAACGCCAGTTACCTGGGTGGAATAAAATTCCATCGTGCAGCATCAGGGCTTGAGGAGAGTTTCCAGATAGCACAGCAGGAAAATAAACCTGTCATGATGTATTTCTGGGCTATATGGTGCCAGTATTGCGCGAAATTTCAGACAGATACTCTGGGGAATCCCCAGGTAAAGAAGATCCTTGAGGAAGATTATCTTCTTGTAGCAATGGACCTTGATATTGACAGGGATGTCGCCCAAAAATATGGGGTGAGTTATCCCCCATATCTGGTTTTCATGGACCCGAAAGGAAATGTCCTCCAGAGAGTTCCAGGGGCGGTCGACGCGAATTATTTACTTCCAATTGTTACTCAGGTAAGAGACCAGGTCAGGAAAAAATGATATGATACCATTAGGAGATATATTACTTTATGCAAGTCTTGCAGTTAGCGTTATTGCACTTGCGGGATTGTTGTTAAAAGATCTGAAAAACATCGAATTCTTAAATCGATTTGCAACACCTGCAATATTGCTGGTGGCAGGTTTTCTCACATTCGCTTATCTTCTCCTTACATATTATTTTGTAACAGGCAACTTTGCCTTTGATTATGTCTGGCAGTACTCAAGCAGCGACCTTCCTCTTGTTTATAAACTATCCGGTACATGGGCCGGGCAGCCCGGTACATACCTCCTCTGGGTGTGGGTAGTATTCCTGTCAGCGGCATGGCTTGCATGGAGTACGAAGCATAATTCTGCGCTTGCAAGAAGAACCCAGATAATAACACTTATCACGGGCATATACCTGATAATTCTTACACTGATACAGTCGCCATTCAAGTTAATAATCGATAGACCTGAAATCGTTGAATTGATCGCAAAAGGAACCCTGACGCCTGATTTTGTTCCCGAGGCTGGCAATGGCCTGAACGCTCTTCTTGTCAATTTCTGGATGATCGTGCATCCGCCTTTTATGTTCATTGGCTATGCGACAATGACGATACCATTTGCCGCAGCTATTGTTTATCTGCTTACTAAAGAAGATGGCTGGGAAGAACTCGGCAGGCAGTGGGCGCGTTTTACCTGGTTGATCCTTGGAATGGGAATAGCAGTGGGCGGCGTCTGGGCATACCTTGTGCTGGGCTGGGGCGGGTTCTGGGCTTGGGACCCTGTTGAAACAGCATCATTCATACCCTGGTTAACGCTTACAGGCTTTCTGCATGCTGCGGCTCTTCACAGAAAGGATAAAACTACATTTTCAATAGCTGCTCCCATACTTGCTGCGGTTTCATTCATCCTGGTTCTGTATGCTGCAATCGTTGTTCGAAGCGGGCTTTTTAATTCAGTTCATGCTTTCGGGGAAACATCCACCGGAACCCTTCTCATATTATCCATAGTAATTACATCAATCGTTTCCATTGTTCTGGGCATGCGGCGTTACCTTGAGAAGCCTGATAAAGTGGAGGAAGATCGTGGATTCTGGAACAAGACGAACATTTTCTATGTTTCCCTACTTTTGTTCGTTGTGCTGGCATTCATATCTTTCTGGGGTATTACGTTCCCGGCTTTTATCCAGATTACGCAGGGTCTTAAAGTTGGCGTAGCCTCAGATACAAAGAATTTCTTTAACGTTTGGAGTTATCCTTTCACGATAATCCTATTGCTTGCGCTTGGTTTCTGTTTGAATTATAATGAAAAGAGGAAGGAAGAACAGAAAAGGACATTGTACATGGTAATTGGTTTGACCATAATTACAATGTTCGCTCGAACTGAGAACTTTTATGTACTTGACCATAGCAGTCCCTTCTGGGTAAGGGAGCCCGCGTTCTATAAATTAATCGGCAATATCTCGGTAATATCTCTTTTCCCATCCATGATATATGCAACATGGGCAATAATAATACGCAGTCTTGATTATTTGCGGATCGAAAGCATAAGACCAAAGATAAAAGGGATTGGGATAGCGATCGTTCACTTTGGCTTTATTTTCATTCTTTTTGGAGCAGTAATTAGCTCAAATTTTACCCAGAAAATTGAGGGGATCAATATACCGCTTTCGGCAAAAGGAGAAAGGGTAGATATCGGTCAGGGTTATGATATTAAGATAATTGATTTTACAACTAGCAGTCTTACCGGCACTGCGCCAGCGGATGGATTAAAAATATCTGAATTATACACAAGTCCTGAGAATTATGTAAGTAATAATATTAAAGTCAGTGGCAAAGTAACAAATATAGCAAATGTCCAATCCTCGCCCCCTGTTACTTATACCACCTATATGCAGATAGATGACGGGACAGAGAGCCTATGGGTCGCAACGCAAGCGAATGAACCCTTGAATTATCAGGAAGGGATGGAACTTACAATAGACGGCTTCCTGATGACAAATTTCAAGAGTAACTCTACAGGCACGACATACCCTCTTATTTTATTCTCAACTCCGGAACAAATAAGCCAGGAGGCAGCTACTTCAGGCAAATACCAGGTACAGAGTGTCCGGCTTGAAGTATACCAGAATAATAATAAAATCGGAAGTGGAGTCGCAGAATACCTTAATTCACAGAGCGGGAGCGGAACATTCCCGCTTGTAGATAGCAGCTTAACAGGAACGGATGTTTATGTTATTTTCCAGGGTATTGGTGGTGGGGTGTTTCCTCTTTCGCTTAGGATCATACCTGCGGTGAATTTTGCATGGATCGGCATCGTACTCTTCGCGATTGGGATAATCCTGATAATGGCAGTGAAATCAAAAACGAAGGCGGATAAATAATAACTTTCACCGGATAAACTTATTTAAAAATATCTTCTGGAAGACAGCGGGAGTCTTCCAGGAGATAGCAAAGTTTTACTTGACGAGCGGCGTAATCCGAAATGAGAACCTCTATCAATTCCAAGTCCTGGCCATTGAAATAAATCCTGCAAATCAGAATAAAAGATAGCTTCATCGCTCTGGCTTCTTTGCATCCACCATTTTTGTGGAGTAAGA
The DNA here is from genome assembly GCA_905339155.1 of Methanosarcinales archaeon. Lineage (GTDB taxonomy): Archaea > Halobacteriota > Methanosarcinia > Methanosarcinales > Methanoperedenaceae > Methanoperedens. The sequence goes on along the minus strand of CAJPFJ010000049.1, from coordinate 28,309 downwards.
TGCAGCATTGACCTGCAGCATGTGATTTCCCCCCACCGCTGTCTCCATTGAAGTTTATGGCAAGACCATCGCTTGCAACTATGCTACTGCAAAGAGAACTTTCACTTTGCTTGAAGGCTTAAGGAATATGACGGAGAGTGAAGTAAGAATTTTCATTAATTTATATGCATACTTTTTATTAAACACCATCTTAGTATATTATTATGCTAATAATTATATATAATATGCTTATTATGCTCATTTTATTAGATGGGAATGTATTTATTATACGATCATAATCATAACTATATACAGGCATTTTTTAATGTCACTCCATCAACACCCCCCAACGCCTGCTCCATCCAATCAATAAATTTTTTGGTAATAACTGAAGATAAGTCCGAAAGAAAAGAAGAAGATATTTATGACTCCAACAAAGAAAAAAAAGATACAAAATAAACCTGAAGGCATGACTAAAAAACTGGAAAATAAAGGTGACAGGTCGAATATTGAAACAACAATAATAAAAGAACCCGTAATAGGTTTCATAGTTTCGGCAGCTGAAAGAGAAGATGGCTCTAAATTTCTGTGGGTTACCCCTATATCATTGAACTGGGAAGGACTGCTCAATGATGAAGACCTGGATGCTCTTGTTTCTAAGGCATCGGTGCTTGGTGTTTTACCTGCACCAGCCGAATCATATAAAGTATGTGGGTCAGATGCCCATGATAATGAACGAAAAGCGCTTGGATTTGAGTTCAAAGGATGCTATCATCCTGAGTGGACAAAGGAATTTAAAAAACAGTTAAATTCGGATTAATACTTTGGGGTCACGCAGTAGATATAAGGGATAATGATCATTTTTTGATTGAAATGATGAAAAAGCAACCCCTTATCCTCCCTATGTCACTCCAGGAAGCCAAAAAACTCTGTATCCGGGAATTCGATATAATCCTTGTAACAGGCGATGCTTATGTTGATCATCCTTCTTTCGGGACAGCATTGATAGGGCGCGTTCTCTGGGATGCCGGGTTCACTGTTGGTATCATAACACAACCTGACTGGAAAAGCAATAACGATTTTAAAAGGTTGGGAAAACCACGATTATTCTTCGGTGTGAGTTCGGGAAACGTTGATTCTATGGTAAATAATTATACTGCGAACCTCAAAATCCGAAGTGATGATGTTTATTCGCAAGGTGGAAAAGGGGGACTGCGGCCAAACCGCGCATCAATTGTATATTCTGATAAGCTCCATTCGATTTTCCCTGATACCCCTATCATTCTCGGTGGAATTGAAGCAAGCCTCAGACGGTTTGCCCATTACGATTACTGGTCTGATTCAGTTCGCCAGTCCATCCTTGCAGATGCGCCTGCGGATATGATTGTTTTTGGGATGGGAGAGAGACAGGTTGTAGACATCGCAAATCTTCTTTCAAGAGGCAAGAACATTAAAGAAATCACAGAGATCGCAGGAACAGCTATTAAAATGGAAATAAGCAAATGGCGCTCCATCGGGCATGAGGGTTATATAGAAATACCGGGATTTCCTGATGTTTCACGCGATAAAGAGCTTTATGCCAAAGCATTCAACCTTCATTACCAGGAACAAGACCCCATCCGGGGAAGACCTGTGGTACAGGCGCATCCAAAAACCATAATAATCCAGAATAAACCGGCAATGCCGCGAAGTACTGTAGAACTCGACTATGTATATGAACTTCCTTTTTCAAGAAAAGCGCATCCCTCTTATAATAAGCCGATACCAGCGCTTGATCCTGTCAAATTTTCGGTCATAAGCCACCGTGGATGCTTTGCCTCATGCTCTTTTTGCGCCCTTACCCATCACCAGGGCAGGATAATCCAGAGCAGGAGCATAGAATCGATCGTTCGGGAAGTAAAAAGAATGACGAAGATGCCTGATTTTAAGGGAATCGTGCAGGATGTGGGAGGACCAACCGCAAATATGTATTCACTGAAATGCAAGAGATGGGAGGCAGGGGGCGCATGTGTCGATAAAATATGTATGGATTGCAGGAGTCTTGACGCAAGCCATAAAAACCAGGTCGAACTCCTCCGGCGCCTCCTTGAAATAGAAGGTATTAAGAAAGTGTTCATAGGTTCGGGGATACGCTATGACCTTGTGCTTAAAGATACATCCGAGTATCTTTCCCAACTCTGTGAGCATCATGTGAGCGGACACCTCAAAGTGGCGCCTGAGCACATAATAAAACATGTCACGGATATTATGCACAAACCGGGAAAAGAAATGTTCGAGGATTTCAGGAAACGATTTGACGCAGAAAATAAGAGGCTTGGGAAACGGCAATATATCCTGCCATATTTCATGTCCGGACATCCCGGATGCAGAATTGAAGACATGGTTGAGCTTGCTGAATATATCCGCGATAACAGCCTTTACACGGAACAGGTCCAGGATTTCACCCCCACGCCTATGACAGCTTCAACGTGCATGTATTACACAGGCATCGATCCAGCCACCATGGAAAAAGTGCATGTAGCTAAAGGACGGGAAAAAAGGATCCAACGGGCGCTTTTACAGTACAGGGATGAACGAAATTACAGGTTTGTGATTGATGGGTTGAAAATAGCAGGCAGAGATGATCTGATCGGGAGTGGGAGGAAGTGCCTGGTAAAGAAAGGAAAAGAGAACAGAAGGATAAACCATAGCGTAGTAAACTATTTATAATACTTGCAATCCCATATAAACAATAAGAGGTGGAATTATGGATTTCAATGAAAGAACTGTCGGTTACATATTGTATGCAGTAGGAATTATTGGGGGAGTGGAAGGCGCTACTGATGTGCGCCCGGGATTAAGAGTTTTGATAAGTATTGTATCTGTAGTCGTTATCATAATAGCCAGCTATCTATTAGCTAAGAAGTGAACCTCACGCTGCGTCATTGTTTCTGTGCTTTAGACTACCCGGACAGGCTTTGAATTCCGCAGTTCCTGCGGTGTTTGATCTTTTTTGTCCAATAATTTAATTACATCAACTAACAATATTATCGGAGTGAAATTTATGTTTGATAGAAAAGCGCTTTTAGAGAGATTATCGAATGCACACGGTGTTTCAGGATATGAAGGAAATATAAGGCAGATCATTGAAGAGGAAGTAGAGCCCTATGTTGATGAAATTTTAACTGATAAGATGGGTAACCTCATTGCTACAAAAAAAGGAAAAAAACCTGTTGTGATGCTTGCCGCCCATATGGATGAGATCGGGTTAATGGTAAAATATGTTGATGATAAAGGTTTTGCGCGTTTTACAAAGACCGGAGGATGGTTTGACCAGACCCTTCTTAACCAGAGGATGATCATGCATACAGAGAATGGCCCTATATATGGCGTCCTTGGTTCCAAACCCCCTCATGTAATAAAAGAAGAGGATAAAAAAAAAATAATAAAAGCCGATGACATGTTCATCGATATCGGGGCAACGAGTAAAGAAGATGCAGAAAAAATTGGTGTAAAAACCGGAACCCCGGTCACTTCTGATATTGATTTCAAATCCCTGGGAAATGACTTTGTCACTGGAAAGGCTTTTGATAACAGGGCAGGTTGTGTGATGCTAATTGAAGCGCTTAGCATGATGAAAGATGTAAAAGCCACAGTCCATGCAGTGTTTACGGTCCAGGAAGAAGTAGGATTAAAAGGGGCAAAAACATCTGCTTTCAGATTACATCCTGATGTTGCTCTTGCTACGGATGTCACAATAACGGGAGATCATCCGGGAATCGATAAGAAAGATTCCTCGATCGAGGTGGGAAAAGGCCCTTCTGTCACTGTAAGTGATGCTGACGGGCGCGGGATAATCGTTCCTGAACCGGTGTTAAAATGGCTAAAGGAGGCAGCAGGGGCAAACAGTATCCCATACCAGCTTGAAGTGGGAAGCGGCGGCACTACTGATGCATCGGCAATACATCTTACAAAGGAAGGAATACCCACAGGTGTTATCAGCATGCCCACACGTTATATCCACACTCCCGTATCAGTGTTGAGCATGACAGACCTTGAAAAGAGCGCAGAATTGATCGCAAGGGCAGTTGAAATCGCAGATAGGTTTTTCTGAATACAGAAGATTGTTGATACAAATTAAAATAATAAAGAGTGATAAATATATGAAGAACGTGGAAATGTTGGTAGAAGGGAACATCTTAACTATAAAAGTGGATTTAACGAAGGATTTCGGGCCATCAACATCCGGGAAAACTATCATTATCGCTTCAAGCGAAGGCAATCAGTCCATACCTGGCAAGGAAGCTTTGAAAATAGGGCTGAATGTGTATAAGAAGAAATGAAATACAGATAAAGTAATATACAACTCAAGACCGTTATACTGGATTCACAACTAAAATAATAGAAGGGATTTCCTTTATTTAAAAATATAAAAATTCTCGATACCACCCTCAGGGACGGAGAACAGACACCCGGAGTTTCACTCACAACAGAGAACAAGCTGTTGATCGCAAGAAAGATAGACAGCCTCAACGTTGATATTCTGGAAGCCGGTTCTGCTATCACTTCCGAGGGTGAGCGCGCTTCGATAAAAGAAATAGCAGCAGCAGGATTGAATGCGGAGATTTGCAGCTACTGCCGTATTAAGAAGGAAGATATTGATGCAGCCCTTTTATGCGATGTTGACTCAATCCACCTTGTTGTTCCTGTATCTGACCTTCATATACAGCAAAAATTGAAAAAAGACAGGGATTCTGTCCGGGAACTGGCTGCGCAAATGACAGAGTACGCAAAATCGCATGGATTAATTGTAGAATTAAGCGGGGAAGATGCATCAAGGGCAGACCTTGAATATCTTAAATCCGTTTATAATGCAGGGATCGATGCGGGAGCTGACAGGTTGTGTTTTTGCGATACGGTAGGGATTCTTCTTCCTGAAAATACCTATGAGATCTTCAGGGACCTGTCCTGCCTTCGTGCTCCTGTAAGCATTCATTGCCATAATGATTTCGGAATGGCTACAGCCAATACTGTTTCAGCTCTGCGTGCAGGTGCAAATGAAGCGCATGTTACCATTAATGGCATCGGAGAGCGCGCCGGGAATACCTCCCTTGAAGAAGTGGTCATGGTTCTTTATTCATTATATAAGCATAAAACAGCGATCGATATAAAAGGATTATACACGACATCGCGTCTTGTGAGCAGGCTAAGCGGCATTCCGGTCGCCCCCAATAAGTCAATAGTGGGTGGAAATGCATTCACTCATGAAGCAGGCATCCATGTTCATGGGCTTCTTGCCAATACTGCCACGTACGAACCAATAACACCGGAACTTGTGGGCAGGGAGCGCAATATCGTTCTCGGAAAACACGCGGGAAGAAGTTCAGTAGTGCTTGCATTAAAAGAACTGGGGCTTGTTGCAACTGAAAAGCAGATCGATGATATCGTTATTCGGATGAAAGAACTTGGAGATAAAGGAAAACGTGTCACGGATGCAGATCTCCAGACAATAGCTGAGACAGTCCTTGGAATATACCAGGAAGCAAAGATCAAGCTTGAAGAACTTACTGTCGTAGCCGGAAATACTGTGATGCCTACTGCTTCTGTCAGGTTGAAAGTCAACGGGAATCATGTCGTTGAAGCAGGCGTGGGAACAGGACCTGTGGATGCGGCAATAAATGCTTTGAAAAAAGCCCTATCAGGGGTTGCGGATATACATCTTGATGAATACCATGTTGATGCTATAACAGGCGGAACCGATGCCCTCGTTGAAGTCTGGGTAAAACTCAGCAAAGGGGGAAAAACAATAACAGCAAGAGGCGCAAGGACAGATATCATAATGGCATCAGTTGAGGCAGTCCTTGAAGGCATAAACAGGTTAATACAACAGGAAAAAAACTAGATCGAATCTTAGAAATATTTATACAATATCAGTCAATGTTAAAGGTTGATAAAAATGACAAAACCCAAAATGTCTGGTGCACGATCAGTAATTGAATCGCTCTACCGCGAAAATGTCGAAGTTATCTTCGGATATCCGGGAGGACAGGTTCTTCCACTTTACGATGAATTATATGATGCAAATATAAGACATATACTTGTAAGACATGAGCAAGCTGCCGCTCATGCTGCGGATGGTTATGCGAGAGCGACAGGAAAAGCCGGGGTTTGCCTGGCTACATCAGGTCCAGGGGCAACAAACCTTGTTACAGGTATTGCAACTGCATATATGGATTCAGTGCCCATTGTCGCAATAACAGGGCAAGTACCAAGATCTATGATCGGTTATGACGCCTTTCAGGAAGCAAATATCACTGGCATAACACTTCCGATCACAAAACACAATTATTTGGTCCAGGATGCAAAAGACATACCCAGGATTTTCAAGGAAGCGTTCTATATTGCCCAGACAGGGAGACCCGGACCAGTCCTGATCGATATACCCAAGGATGTTCAAATAGAAGTAATAGACTTTGAATATCCACAGGAAGTAAAATTACGCGGTTATAAACCAACATATACAGGAAATGAACAGCAGATAAAAAAGGCTGCATCTTTGATAATAAAAGCTGAAAAGCCAATATTCTATGTAGGCGGAGGTATTATTATCTCAAAGGCTGCTGAAGAATTGAGGGATCTTGCTGAAACCATAATTGCTCCTGTTACTACGACCCTTATGGGTATGAGCGCTTTTCCCACAGCTCATCCGCTGTCTGTTGGAATGTTGGGGATGCATGGTACAAGGTATGCAAATTATGCTATCCAGGAATCTGATCTGATAATCGCAGTTGGAGTACGTTTTGATGACAGGGTGACAGGTAAGATTTCTGCGTTTGCGCCTAATGCCAGGATAATACATATTGATATTGACCCGGCTGAGATAAGTAAGAATGTTCGCGTAGATATCCCGATAGTCGGGGATGCTAAAAATGTTCTGAAAAGCCTCATAAAATATGTAAAAATTGAACAGGCAAAGACGGATGTATGGATCAAGAAAATAGAAGCATGGAAAAAAGAATACCCGCTAACTTATAAGAAGGATAAATTGCTTCGCCCCCAATATGTAGTTGAGCAGATAAGTGAAATATGCCCTGATGCGATAATTGTTACTGAAGTCGGACAAAATCAGATGTGGGCGGCACAATTCTTTAATTATAAAACGCCTGGGACATTCATATCAAGCGGAGGGCTTGGCACTATGGGCTACGGCTTCCCTGCCGCCATTGGCGCAAAGGTTGGAAAACCTGAATGTACTGTCATTGATATCTCCGGTGATGGATCTTTCCAGATGAACTCACAGGAGCTTGCAACTGTTGTCCAGGAAGACATTCCGGTTATCGTTGCAATATTGAACAATGGATTCCTTGGAATGGTGAGACAGTGGCAGGAATTGTTCTTTGGCAGGCGGTATTCATCAACATGTCTTAACAACAGCGTGGATTTTGTGAAACTTGCACAGGCTTATGGGGCGCTGGGACTTCGCGCTACAAAGAAGTCCGAAGTGAAGGATGTTATTGAAGAAGCTGTAGCATCTAAGAGGCCAACAATTATTGATTTCGTAGTTGAGCGGGAAGAAAACGTATCTCCAATGGTCCCGGCTGGAGCAGCCATCAATGAGATACTGGACCTGGAGTGAAAAAATGAAACATACGCTTGCCATACTTGTGGAAAATAAACCCGGAGTCTTAACAAGGGTTGCAGGTTTATTCTCAAGGAGAGGTTTTAATATAGAAAGCCTGGCTGTTGGTATTACGGAAAACAAGGATATTTCACGTATTACAATTCTTGTAAGCGGAGATGATAATGTCCTTGAACAGGTTCAAAAACAGCTGAATAAACTTATTGATGTTATAAGGGTAAGTGACATCCCGGCAGAGGAATCTGTAAACAGGGAACTTGCACTCATTAAAGTCGGAGTCGATTCAACAACTCGCGCTGAAGTAATGCAGATCGTAAATATTTTCAGGGCCAAAATTGTTGATGTTGGAATAAAATCGCTTGTTATTGAAGTGACAGGTGATGAGAGCAAGATCAATGCCATAGAGCAATTGCTTCGCCAGTTCGGGATAAAAGAGATGGTCAGGACAGGTAAGATCGCGATGAACCGCGGCGCAAAAGTTGTCCAGAGTGAAAAAAGGTAAGATCTTGAGTGTTATTATGAAGAAACAGTGAGGATTTCCTCTATTTGCCAACATAGTTAGAAAAAACATCGAAATGTCCTAAATTTGTCTGTTTGGGTATTACTGCTTTGAATATTGACAAGATGCACTCCGATAATGAACCCTGTGAAAATAAGAAAATATATCAGCTATTAGAAACAGATATGATTGAGGGCACTGAAATTGAGAAAAATTATTGCATTGGGAATAATGGTAATATTAACAGCAGTGGCGTTATCAGGCTGTTTAAAAACACCAACACTTAACGCAACACGTAACGAAACTAACGCATTAATTAATTCAACACTTAATACAACACGTAATGAAACTAACGCATTAATTAACTCAGCAATTAACGCAACACGTAATGAAACTAACGCATTAATTAACTCAACACTTAATGCAACACGTAATGAAACTAACGCATTAATTAACTCAACACTTAATGCAACACGTAATGAAACTAAGGCAATCCTTAAAGCAACACCAACAATAACTCCAACTTTGACACCTTCTTAACTTTAAGGTATGATCCATATCATCCATGTTCCATTCAAACTAAATTGGTGCTTCAAATCCTCCATTTTTCCCACATAACGATCTCATCAAGGCCTTTTCGTGGTGTGGGTCGCGGGGTATCTGAGGGATACCCAAGAGGTAGAAGCGTAACTACTCGAATATCATCCGGGATATTCAATATTTCTTTGACCTTTTTTTCATCAAATGCACCAATCCAGCATGTGCCAAGGCTTTCTTCAACTGCCGCAAGTGTCATATGATCCACCGCAATTGCGGTGTCTATGGGATAAGCAAGCTGGCCGCATGACATTACATATTCTTTTTCTACAGAACAGGCTGCTATTACAACAGGCGCATCGGCCAAAAATTTCTGGTTCTTTGCTGCTTCTGAAAGCGCTTTTCGTGTGCTGGCATCTTTTATTACGATAAACCTGCGCTCCTGGCGATTCGAAGCTGAAGGCGAAAGTCTTCCGGATTCAAGTATCCTCACTAATTTTTCCTCTTCCACTTCACGGGGATCATACGCCCGGATGCTTCGTCTTGTTCGTATTGCTGTTTTCACATCCATAAATCATATATTACCTGAATGACCTAAATCATTATCTCTTCAAAATCAAAGCTTTAATTTTGTAAGAAATGTGGTCATCGATCAATTCAAATGTCCCAGTACCAGAAGTTCCAACCCTGGTTTTGTAATCCTTACTGTACCTTCATTTAATTCGATCAGACCGAATTCATTCATAAACTTGAAAATAGTTGTGTCTGATAGCATTAGCCGATCCCTGATAGTTTTAAGATATACTTTATCCCCATTTTGTATCATTTCAAGAATTCTATCTATGGTTTCCCCAAATTTTGACATAATATCATATAAGGTGAACATTCTTAAATAATGATACGGAACAAAGTTTCGTAACAGTTTTTCGTAACTCATTTTCTTAATATAATTTCTAAACTATATTTAGTGTTATTTTATATTAGCTTACGTCATTGTAGTGATTGCCCCAAAAGGGTCAAAATAAAGGAGACACAAAAATGAACAATGAAAAAATTGAAAACCAGAGAAAAGATGAAGAAGAAAAAGTAGCAGAAGAAATGTTTAAGAAAGTAAGACTTTACATGGCTTAAGAATGAAATGGTGTTAAAAAATATTGCGGAGTTGCTGAAGCTTTGTAACACTCCGGCATCTATAATTTCACCATTCCCCTTCTTTGCGATAACAATTTTCTTATTATCGCACCATGATTCTTACTCTTATGATCTTCATTTTCTCTATCTTGGAATAGTTGTCACACTTTTATCTAATTTTGCATCTAACCTGTGGAATCATTGCAATGATCTGAAAGAAGATATCGCACAGGGAAAAACAACTATTTTAACACAAAATTACTCTGTGCAAAAAACCGCTATTATTATTGCCATCTTGCTTTACATAATTTCTATCCTTATTGTTTATCAATTATCATTGGAAGTCAGAAGACCTATATACATATATTTCCTTATATGGGCAATCGCTACATGGTGCTATTCAGATAATCTAATCTTGAAAAAAGTTACTGGTTTTAGATTAAAGGAACATTATGTAGGAGAATTTGTAACATATGGAATAGCGTGGCCAATGTATACTCTTAGTATTTGGCTGATATATTCAGATCTAACCATTGTGGGTGAAATAATTTTAGCGGCTTTCTTTTTCTTTAGCATATCCGCATTATTATTAAAAGATTTAAAGGATATATCAGGTGATAGAAAGGCAGGTTTAAAGACTTTTGGGGTTGTTTTCTCACCATCAAAATTGGTTAAATTTTCATGTTATTTGATGGTAATATATTATTTTATCATTTTGAATCCCCTCTCTCTGAATCATTTTAATAACGGGATCTTAGTAATGATCATTCCTTTTGTTTATTTTTTTAAGAATACTTTTTTTCATATGTATAAGAAAAATTGGACTTTAGGTGTGGGAGATTTAAGAGCACTTAAATCACTGGGCTATTCAGTATATGCATCAGTATTATTCCTGGGGCTTAGCACATTTCTTTAAATTTCTAAACAGGCATTTGTACCGCCGCTTGAAAAGAAAATGTTTTTACCGGATTCCGATAAATAATTCCTCCTTTGATATTTTAACGGAATATATGCTGATGGAGAACATGATAATATGCCAAAATAATTTTCGCCCAGTAATTGTTTAACTTTATCTTTGTATTCAAAAACCTTTTCTCCAAAAGCTGCTACGACAAGCACATCCAGGAAGAAAAAAACAAACTTATCATTATGGTTTGAACCAATTAAACCGGAAATAAAAGATTCGAACTTGTCTTCAACAAATTCATATGCAAGAACCACATCATCCGAGTAATCCGAAACATTCACATAAAATGGAAACATTTCAAAAGGATAATATGACCCTATTCCAAGCAAAAAAACTCCATTTGTTTTTTTATTGAAAAATAAAAGACCATATGGTGTATTAAGATTGTAATCTCCCTTTTCAAGGTTTCCTAATAGATCTTCTTTCTTCTTCTCAGTGGCATATATTAAATTTTCCACGGCCTCCACCGGGGCCATACCGTCCAGTGAAATCAAAACATTTTTTTCAAAGATTGCTTTGAATTCTTTAATGATCGTAAATTCATTGCTGACATTTCGCCTGGTTTCTTCCATTGTTTTTCCTTTTTCTGAAAAAATATCATCATAAATTGCATTGACATCTTGTTTTTCAATTACCAGAGCTGCGATTCCCCCTCCAATATCCTTAAAATTACAGAATATGCTAGGGGAATTTAGTCTGACATGCGTGTGCATTACATTCACGCCAATTATAGGAACACTGTAATCAGTTTGCTTTGCAAAAATTTCAAGTATCGTTGGGGGCAGATAAAAAATGTTATCGTTATCACAGTATTGCGCAAATTTCCTACCATATTCTTTCTGGTTTTCGATGGTGGCTCCTCTACATTTTTTACTATAATAATACCCTTTGGCAAAAAACTCAGCTGATTTAAGTACGCTTGGAACCCTGACAAGAGGAAAATGCAGCACTATACAACCATTATTACATTTTATCATTCCGGCAAGTTTTTCTGCCGAGTTTATTACTCCTTTTTCATTGACACCTTTTACACTTATCTTTGCATCGTCGTCTCTGCACAGGACAAGCGCCGCCCCATCCGTACGCATATCTTCAGGAAATATCATACCATCTACCGAAGCCCCAATTTGCGGTATTTCCCCGAACTCCTTATGAAAAATGTCCAGCATAGATTGGTATTTGCCATTGTATTTTAATGTTGCATAAAATAAAATAAGATTTGGATTAAAACCATTTCTCAAACGGGCTTTTTCAATAAGGTCATTGGCAGCTTGTTCATGATCTTTCTTATTTGTGAAAAATGTGATTGATTTCGTTTTAACACCTTTAAGTAACACATGTTTCGATGAGCTTTGTCGCACGCAGCGTCTCAAGCGAGATAAGCTGCTGATTAGCCTCCGCTTTAGCAACAGTAACAAGAACTGTAGATCTTGATGAAGGGGCAATCAGGATACGGCTGTTCCTGAAATAAAAAATAGTTTCCTTCAATCCTTCCCGGTTCATTTCCCCGAGCACCCGGCTTATGTGCTTCTCAAGCCAGAACATAGTTTCCAGAAGCTGCTCCCTGTAACCAGGGACCCTTATGGTTATGGGCACCCCATCTATCCTGTATAGCATGCAGGCTTCAATTCCCTCGATATCATAAAGTTGATCAAGAGTATCTTCAAGATTTATTTTCATAGCTCTTTTTCTCTTCTTCCAGGACAAGGTCAAGAATTTGTTGCGGATCTTCATCGAGTACCCAGTTTTTCCTCAGGGATTCGATCTTTACCGCTAATTTTTCACCCGGCTTTCCCATGGTTTTTGTTTTTTCAATAGCTTGCACGAATCTATCATCGAATTTGGTTTTTGACATAACCCGATCGATCTGTTTTTTCGAAGCTCTCAGCACGATTCCTAATCCTGATTCTATGGAATAAGGATATATGCCTTCACCATGTTTTGATCCCCTGTGTTTCATTATCCTGATGGTTCTGTCATACATTTCCCCAAAACCAAGATTTTGCAGGAACAGGACAGTATCAGATAAATATAACGGCGTAGATAATAACCTGTTCGTATGAATATCCCCCGGACCTCCACAATTGGTTGCACTATCTGCCGGCTCTTCCAGAACCACTACTGAGGTTCCAAGTGCTCGCAAATCCTGGAATATTGTACTTAGCGATTTTCTTTTCTCTTTATCTGAATAAAATGTTGGGTATGTAAAAGGATCAATTACTATTCTCGGATTTGGTCCCGGACTTGATTTCTTTATGATCTCTGTAATATCAAGACTTGGGAACTCGAGGTCTTCTCCAAAAATATGGACTATTTTCAGATCCCCTTCCTCCACATAATCTTTAATGGCTCCCCATCCTATGTCTTTGCAATCACGGAGAATTTGCCGTTCTGACATCTCAAAGGATACAAAAATTACTTTTTCACCTCGATCCAGGCCGAAAAGTGAGTATTGCAACGCAAAGGTTGTCTTACCGACACCTGGCCCCCCATATATTGAATTGATTGTATTCTCCCTGAAGCCCCCATCCATCAGTTTATCCAGACCATATATCCCGGTCAAAATCCTACCCGTTTTCATTAATACTTCAACCTCATCATTATAATGTTATGTAGTATGCTTTGAATAATATTTATAGTTTAGTGTAGGGAAAGTTTTTTCAGATCCCTGTTAGCCCTGCCCAAAATCCGGCAGGATCCTGTCAAAATATTTGACAACGACACACGATCCAGTGCATTTCCCGCATCGAGTGCAAACTTTACCGATCTTAAGATCCGGCTCAAGAACAATGGCGTTACCAGGACAGACTTTCAAACATACCCTGCATTTTGTACACTTTTTTACTCTTATCAGCTGCTTTGCCGTATTTTCAAAAACAGATCTTGCATCTTCATTTCCCGGCGCATTTATGGAAATGTGTCCGGATGAGAAAATCCTGACATTTCCACCTTTTGTGTTTATCAACAGGACCCCGAGCTCTTCTGAAAAAACATTTTCACCCAGGATATTTGCGATATTTTGTGCTTCCCGGGGCAAAAGCCCTGTGATCTTTCCTTCCATTGTGTACCCGCCTGTCTTGCATGGCGAAACACCTCCTGTCACTGTGATACCGAATTCTTCTTTTTTGGGTTCCGATTTCGTATTTATTTTTAGTTCTTCACAAAGGCGGATCATTTTTGGAGGAAGCGTTTTCCAGCGCCAGAAGCCGTGTCTGACAAATCTCTCATCCAGCCCGAATTCGTTAGCCCACTTCAAAAGATATTCGTTCCAGCGCGTAAAAAGCTCAGGATGCATCTGGCTGAACCTGTAATATTCCGCGCTCATTTGCGCCGGGCAAAGCCAGCACCCAACGCGCTCAAAACCCTCGTCGTAGAGGGGATTATATTCAAGTTTACGATAAAAAATGTAAAGCCATACTTCAATAGCGCGCCAGTTGCGGATCGGGAACACGCTCACCTGGCCGGGAATGAAAGGATTTTCTTCTTTTGGGGCTATCCGGGAACGTTTGAATGATTCATATCTCCTTTTCCCATCTATGGTAAGGCACTTTTTACCTGTGCGCGTACACTCTTCTATCACTGAATTAATAGGGGCCAGCTTGCAAACCTTGCAGCACCACCTGAAATCCTTTGCAGGAGGCCCGAAACTTTGTAGATTCTCCCAGAATGCTTCATTTACATTGACTTCAATTAGTTCGATTTCGTTTTCCTTGCAGAATCGACGTGCGAATTCAACAGTTTCCGGGAACTCAATACCGGTATTTGCAAAAAACACTTTTATTGGTTTTTTCACAGCGCTGCGGGTAAGATCAAGTGTGGTCAGGCTGTCCTTGCCGCCTGAAAACGAAACATAGACGTGTGATTCCCTGAACTCTTTCTGGTTTGCAATTCCTCTTATGGTATTTACCGCATCTGTCACAAGCTGTTTCATGTGGGGCGCATTTGCCCGGATGACATCTTCCAGCCGTGGTTTTCCTGGCAAAAAAGTTACTCTCCCCGATCCGATTTTCTTTATCTTTAGCGATTGCCCCGGGGTCATAAGCTCTGATTTGTCCCTGTATACTATCCCGAACCCGCAAAGGCCCTTACCTGTTACAAGTACGGTGTCTCCTTTTATGATATCATTAGAAAAATCAATTACTTCGGTTCCATCTATTTTTTTCCCGCTAAGGTGCCGCCCCCCGGATGAGATCCTGATATGTTTTTTATTTATGCCTGAATCAATAAGCGCACATGCCCCTTCGACCATCAGGTCAAATTTGAAAGCAAGCTCTTTCATATCGAACCTCAATATCCCGAAATGAAGCCCGTCCACGATTATTTCATCGGTTTTATCTTCACCAGGGATCTTATTCAAAAGGATAAGTTTTTCAGCAATGGGATTTTTGCCAAAGGATTGGAAGATCAGTTCATTGATCAGGTTTTTTTCATGGAGTGAAGCAAAACGGACATCTCCTGGCAAAGATAGATCGACCTTCGGACCTTTTTCCCTGCATATCCCGCATTGCTCTTCCAGCAAGGGGAGATTGCATTTAAGGCACCAGAAAAGGTGACTTTCTTCAAGCTCGAATGAAGTGTTTTGTATTGGTTTTTTTTTGATAATGTGCATTTTATAAGCCTTTCCTGTTCTTTCTCTTTCTCGTTATTCCCAGCTTCTTGATGTTTCCGATAGTCCCCAGATCTGTCCCGTCAAGCAAAAATGCCCTTGCATTTTCAAGCTCTATGGCATGATTGGCAAAAACAGGCCCCAGTAAATCCTCGCGTATGGACTCATTGAACGGTATCCCTCCGCACAATTCGTTAAATGCAGGCATAATTATGACTTCAGGGTCCATCCAATCAATATTCACATAATGATCTCTTATTGATTTCTCAATAAAATGCGTCCTGATCCACACCTTTTCCGAAATAGCATGCCCCAATGAATCCGTGAGTCTTACTGTGGGATGGTTATGGGACATCACCACATGTTTTGCTGATAATAACTCTGCACCAGGCCATGTATGGCCGTGGAAATAACCGGCGCCGTCAAGTGCAAAACCCCGCATGCCGTGCACTGTGACATTTCCGGAAATTAGCTCCTCAATGTACCCGTCATGATTTCCCGGCACGATATCAACAGGCGCATAAGCTGCGATTGTTTCAAGAAAACCAGGCACTTCTTTTTTTTCCTGCCATGAAGTCCTGGGAACATTGTGCTTTATGTCGCCCAGAAGCACGATCCGGTCTGGTTTCACGTTTTCAAGATACTCACAAATGCGCTTCTTTCTTTTTTCCACCTGGCTTGGGATTGAAAAACCCCTGTGATAAAGCTCCCATTCGATGCCGAGATGAATATCCGCGATCACAAGAACTTTTATGGAGTTCTTGACGATGAGTGCTGGTTCATTCAAAATAGGGATTACTGTCATTTATTGATACCATTTGACATAATTAGTTTTTTGATATTACGGATGAACATATAATTAATATAGTGCATATATAGTTTTTAGCTATATGCATGAATATGACGCAATAATCGCCGGGGCCAGTTTTGCTGGACTTGCGGCTGCTGATAGTCTTGAAGGAGATATACTTCTCCTGGAAAGGAAGGAAATCGGAACACGGCAGACCTCAGCGTGCGCCACTTTCACTTCAGTATTAGAAGAACTCGGATGCAAGAGCTCAATACTTCAGGAATTTGACACGCTTACCATGCATATTCCTGAAGAAAGAAAAGTTGAATTGATCGAGCCTATAAGTACATTTGATTATGAAAAATTCTGCAAAACCATAGAGCGGCGGATAAAAGTGAAAAACCTGAAAGCATCTGTGAAAGGTGTTGCGGGAGATATTGTTTTGACAGATGAGGGAAATTTCAGTTCACAATGTATTCTTGATTGTACAGGCTGGAGGGCGGTTCTTGCCACTTCTATCAGGCAGGATTATGTTGACAGGAGAAATCTTGCATTCGGACTGGAATCCGAGGTTGATTATACGGATGATAGCTTACATTTTTTTTTTAATGCTGAAATCATCCGGCAGGGGGCAGCCTGGATTTTTCCTATAGGAAATAAATCCAGGATTGGAGTCGCAAGTTATGCAGGAAAAACCCGGATCCTGCCGCAACTTTCAGGATTCATAAGAACACTTGGGCTTGAACTTTCAAAAACTCATGGTGGCTATATCCCTTTCGGCCTTCGTGAACCTGTAGTTGATAATCTTTTCATGGTCGGTGATTCCGCAGGGATGGCGCCCCCAACGACAAGTGAAGGAATACGCCCTGCGATAAATTTTGGCAGGGAATGTGCAGGGATTGTCCAGGGTATAATAAACGGTGATAAAATAGTAAAAGATGGGCTTATTGAGTACAGGGATATAGTAAATAAAAGCAAGAACAGATACAAGTGGCTGCTTAATATGCAAACACCTGTTCTTGATAATATTGTTCCCGGAACCATCAAAAAGGCCGCCTGCAACAGGATTTTTTCAAAAATATTCCAGAAAATGTATCTGGGTGTCTAATTATGTCAAAAGATCATTTGAAAATAAAGGTTCCTGCGACCTCTGCTAACCTGGGAGCAGGCTTTGATGTGTTCGGAATTGCCCTTGAAACTCCTTATGATATAATTGAAATCGAAAAAAGCGAATGTACAAAAATAGTGATGCTTGGAAGGGATTCCCGATGCGTCCCAACTGACCCGCAAAGAAATATTGCAGGCATCATTGCTTCGATTATGAAGATCCCCGTGAAGATCACAATACACAGGAATATTCCACTTTCAAGCGGGCTTGGAAGCAGCGCTGCGCCTGCGGCAGGCGTCGCATTTGCCATAAACGAGATGTTTGCTCTGGGGAATTCCAGGGAAGAGCTTGTGAGAATAGCTGCACAGGGTGAAAAAGCAACGTCCGGAGCGGCTCATGCCGACAATGTTGCACCTGCTATATACGGTGGTTTTGTCATTGTTCATCAGGATAAAATAATTTCTCTTTATCCTGAAAACATCGGTATAGTTGCCGTTCATCCTGAAATCATCGTCAGAACACGCCAGGCCCGCGCTATTCTTCCAAAAAAATTGTCACTTGAAGATATTTCTTTTAATACAGGAAATGCCGCTTCTATGGTAGTCGGGATGATGAAAAATGATATAAGACTTATCGGTGAAAGTATGGCCAACCGTGTAATTGAGGAGATCCGTTCAAACCTTATAAAAGGATACAGGGAGGTCAAACAGAGCGCAATCCAGGCAGGCGCATCCGGTGTGACAATAAGCGGTTCAGGGCCTACATTGATAGCTGTTTGCAGGATGGATGAAAGAGATAAAATAGCAATTGCGATGATGCGGGCTTTTTCTGAAAAACAGGTGAAAAGCGAGGCCTTTATAACTACCATAGGTAAAGGAATATCTGTCATAGGATAAAGCAAAACAATAAGCTTTTATGAATTCATGACGATAGGTGCTGGTATGAAACGCACACATCATCTTTTTCCGCAAAATCCGGAATTTGAACGCAAATTTAGATTTAAAGCCGACCTCCCTTTCCTGGTAAGTACAATTGCAGGACTGGACGGTCAGTTCGGTTCATTCGTCACAGATGGCCCGGACCGCAAAGCAACTCCAATACAGGCCAAAAGAAGCATTGAGGTTGAAATAGCAGATAAAAGCGTTGATTTTGTTCCTCTTAATAAGAACACTCTCGGGCCAATACTAAAGGACGTTACACCAGAAGGAACAATTGATTTTAAAATTAATCTGCGATATTCAGTACTGGATTCAAACTATAACCGTGTGGCTTTCAAAGGCGATACATATCTTGTAAGGACAAACCTTGATAACAGTGTCCTTACTATGAACATACATCTTATCGATGGTCTTGAAAGGACTGACCCTGAAAGAATAGCTGATACCATTGTTGAAGAGATTAAAAAAAAGGGTCGCAATGTCTGATCTTACTTATACCGTATCAATGCCATTTAAAAGAAAGGGAAAAGATACGCTAAAGGATATGGAATTTATTCTTGCACTCACCCTTGATCTGAAATGGTTCAATCCTGAGCAGGCAAAAATCATTTTAAGTGATGCACAGAGTTCAGGGCTTTTAAAACGGGAAGGAGAACTTGTACGTCCTTCATTTGATATAACAAAAATTGACATACCTTCCGGATGGAAACCTGGACCATTGGAAAACAAAACAATTTTTGACAGGATAATTGATCGGATAATACAGGGCACGGGAATAGAAAAAAGAAAAGTTATTGCGATGATAAATAAAAAACAGGAAGAGTTTGCAAAACAGGTATCAATAGAGGTCAGCGCCATTCTCGTTTCAGTTGAGAACGGGATTATGGTGGATGACCTGATAGATGAGGAGTTTGCGGCTTTAACTACGTTGTCTTCTTCGTAAAAAGATCTATAAACTCATTGCATTCTTTGATCATATCCTTTGATGCTTTTTTTATCACATCGATGGGGTCTACGCCATCTGTCCTCACAAAAAGTATTGGTTCGCTGATCGTTGGATGCTTTATATCGTATGTTGCAATTTCAACATGTTTGTTGTTGAGCAAAGCGGTCTTTAGCATATTGAGCAGGGTATGAGATTCTCCTGCTACCTTAATATTAATTTCTTTGTCCGTCTTTTTAAGGATTGTAAGTTGCATAATATCACCTAAATAATGCCTGTCCCGTAATCCGAAGATAATTTTCTTGTCTCGGTCCTTTCACATTTGGGACATTTAAGTTTGTTGTTATCTAATTTCAAAACGGTCCTGCAATTTCCGCAATAAGCCTTCATAACGCCAAGTTCCTTATTGACAGTTGATAACCGCATATTCCGAAGGTCAAGTACTCTGGCCTTTACTATATCAAACGGAGCGAATTCATAATACAATTCCTTGACATAGGCGTCCTTTACATTAGATACATGAATTGCCGCCTGCTCCGCATTGACTATCTCGCGTTCGCCTTTACCTTTAATTCCTGCGATCTCAACGAGCGCGACTGAATCTTTCACATCTGTAACCTGCCCGATAACGATATCTCCAACCACAAGATGGGGAGGGGTGTTCGTGACCGGTTCAATTGATATGGAACGCTCTTTATTATTTATCTTAACAATACCGCTTGTTGATGCGTAAATATTTCCCGCATCCATATATGCGCCACTTTTTGGCATGAATTCTTCCGAAGTTCCAATAAGATCTCCGGGCAAAACAGTTCTTGTTTCTTCTTTTGGTTCTTCTTCGACTGTTTCTTCAACAGGTTCGGGCTCAACAGGTTCTTCTGGCTGAACTGTTTCTTCTGAATTCTCCTCTGTAATTTCCGATTCCGGGGTTACTTCTTCAACCTCTTCTTCCAGCTCGAGCTCGCTTTCTTTTACTTCTTTGGGTTCTTTTTCATCACCCTTGCCAAGCTTTCTCCTGCTTGTTATTTTCTTTCTTTTGATTCTAATAATTATCCCTCTGTTCTTTTCTCGATCCTGTATATCTCAACTTTTATGACCAGTCTTTCCTTCTTATGAAACCCGAATGTCCTTTTTATCGGGAAATCTATTAATTTGTATTCTGTTATGACCGATGGGCTTATGAATTTTCTTATGAATTCTGCACTTCCTGCATTATGTAGGGAATATACCACGCTGCTTAATTCGAGGGCTTTCCTCAAAAAAGGGCGATCACTTCCTTTCTTCTGCGCGCCAAAAGGCGGATTCATTACAACCGTATGCGCTTTTCCACTGACATCTGAAATATTGTTGCATACGAACTCAACATCAACGTCAAGTTTATGTGCATTTGCCCGTGCAATCTCTAAAACATCTTTATCATCATCAAAACCTATAACCTTTTCTGCCCCCAGCAGTTTAGCGCCAATAGCAAAGATACCACTTCCGCATCCAAGATCATAAACAGTATCTATAATGTCCCCTCTCATAAAAGCAAAATGCAATAGCTCTGATGCAACAGTTGCTGGTGTTGCATATTGTTCCTTATCAGCTTTCGGTGACTTGAAACCTTCCACTTTTTCCAGCATCATCTCAAGTTGTATTTTCTTCATTTTACTTCTTCGCAATAAAATGAATAGCTGGCAGCATGGTTTCACCATGTTCTTTTACTTTGTGGAAATACTGCTTGGAAAGCGCTTTTAAACCTTCCCTACCCTGTGTTTTTTCAATTTTTACAAGGTTTCCCAGCATCAAAAGGTGCTCATCCACAAATTCATGAGGCACCGCAATATCACGTTTAATGCTTTCAACAGTTATCTGTGTAAATCCCGCTTTATTTAGCTTCATGCTTATCCCTTCAAAATCGTGCTGGTAAAGGGCGCCAATACTTTTCAGGACTTCATTAAAAAGCAGATTTGCTTTTTGCTCTTCATTATTTGCAGTCCAGTTCATTATCATGAATGAAAAGTTTGCATCCTTTTCAAGCACTCTTGCTGTTTCTTCAAATATGAAATCAAGTTTTCCTGATGATACCATGTCAAAATAATGATAAGAAATAACTGCGTTGAATACTGAATTCTTAAATGGTAAAAGCAGCGGTCTTATGAGAACAGCATTTGAAATCGGTCTTTTTGAAGTTATCCCGAAAACAGCGCCGGTGAGTTCTTCTGATAGCATTCCCCCTAAATCCAGGATTCTGGCATCGGGGCTAAGGTTTGAACGTTTGATGAATTCCTGTCTATCTTTTGATGCGTAAGGCATAATGATCAAAATATTTCAGTATTTATATATCCTCTTCAACTCTTATCGTGATAAGTTTTGCGACCAATAAAATAATAGCTTTCAAATTTAAAATAGATAACTTAATTATTATCTTAAATACAATTAGGGATGGATGTGAATCAATGAAAAACATAACAAAAATAACAATCTCAACATTCTTAGTCATTTTATTGATAAATGGCGCTTTAGGATTTCCGGGATATGGCGGCAATTCAAATGCTACAAATACTACAAATACTACAAATAATACAAATAATACAAATATCCCGCAAGAAACAGGGACGATCCCGCAAATCGACTTAAATAATACAACTGAATCAGACCAGGATATCATTATGATCCAGCATCTGATCGAAGTTGATACAGTCCAATTAAAGGCAGAAAATAAATTGTTTGTCCGTGAAACCCTTATTTTCAGTAATACCGGTACAAAGAATTTCTTTGGAGATCTAAGAACATGGGTGCCTGAAGGTTCAGAGGGTATCAATGTTGCCCAGTCGGAAATGATGACAGGCGGCGGGCTGGTGCCAATCGATTCTTCCCAAAATGGGAATATTATTAGCTGGCCGGGTTATGTTGAACAAAACAGCCGTTTACCGTTCCTTTATGTTTTAGAATATGCTGTTCAACAGAAGGCCCAAGGAAATGAAATATTTTCCAAGAAATTGGCTGTTCCTGCAATAATAAGTTATCCATATGTGGAAAAACAAGATCTTGCGGCAATTGTTATAAAAATTACAAAATCGGAAGGTAATACAATAAAATTCACTGATGACAATGGCAACAAGATCGCTGCAACTGAGGTGGACGAAAAAGGTGAGATATTCAGGTTTTCGTCTCCGGAATTTAAGGAAATAAATGTCGAAATAACACGATCCTTGTTACCAACTTCGGCAAGCCAAAACAATGTTATCGGAATATTGACAAACCCTGTTTTTATTGTTATCGGGATATTGATAATTCTTGCTCTCTTGTATCCCTACATTAAGAAAAAATTAAAATCCGATAAGAATGGTGAAGAAGCCTCAGAAGAAACCGAAGAAGAAATAGAAGAACCTTCCGAAGCTGATAGTTCTGTATTATCCGGAAAATATGAAGGGAAAAATGTGAACGAACTTGAAGACCTCAAAAAACAATTTTTATCCAGGATCAAGGACCTTGAAGAGAAATATGAATCAGGGGATCTTCTTGATGAAGAATATGAGGATAAGAGGAAATCATATCAGGATAACCTCGAGGAAATTGAGAAGAAATTGAAAAAGATGGGATGATCTATCCTATCATTTTCAAAAAATAATGGTGTATCCTGTAATCATCTGTCAATTCAGGATGAAATGCAAGGGCAAGTATATTTTCCTGTCTTGCTGCCACAATTTGATCGTTATACTTTGAAAGTATTTCAACTTTATTTGTGCATCCTGTGATGCTGGGGGCCCTGATGAATATCGCATTAAAAGGTTTGTCAAATCCATCAAAATCGATCATGGTCTCGAATGATTCTTTCTGGCGCCCGAATGCGTTCCTGTTTACCTGGATATCCATAATCCCAAGTAGTGATTGCCCCGTTTTTTCTACCTGTTCGTCCCCATATTTTGCAAGAAGAACAAGCCCCGCACATGTTCCCATAATAGGGATCCCGGAGTTGGCTGCGGTCTTTATTTCAGAAGCGATACCTTCTCGTTTCAATAGCCGGCCAAGTGTTGTGCTTTCTCCTCCCGGCAGGATCAAAGCATCGCATGAATTAACTGATCCTTTGTGTTTTATTTTTATTACTTCGGCTTGAAGATCAGCCTTAAGCAGTGCATTTCCTAATGCATTAACATGTTCTTCGACATTTCCCTGGATAGCGATAACTCCGATACGCATGCATCTAACTTATTATTTAAGAATATAAAATATTCTTTTTAAAGAAGTTTTTTTATAGAAGCAGGATGTTCCTGAATAAGCCGGAGCAAATACAATGGAAAGTAAAACGCCACAGGGAATCCATAAATCAAAAGGTGGACTCATAAGATCATTCGTTACAATCGAGAAAGGCATGATAAAAGAAATAAGCATCTCAGGAGATTTCTTCCTGTTCCCTGAAGAGGCTTTCTTTATGATCGTCGAAGAACTAAAGGGAATTAAGGCAAAACGTGAAGATGTGGAGCAGAAAATAAAAGAAATATACACCAGGGAAAATATCCAGTCGCCTGGAACAACGCCTTCTGACTTCGCCGAATCCATAATGAAGGCGCTGGAGGGATAATATGGAAGAATGGCGTTTTATTGATTTTGGTCTTGTGGATATTCGCGATATGATGGCCATGGATGAAGCCATACTGAAATCCGATGAAGGCAATACCTTCTTTTTCTGGACTCCGAAAAAATCCATTATCCTTGGTTTTTTCCAGAAAGCGCAGGTCGAATTGAATATTTCGCAATGTGAAGGCTATACTATCACAAGGCGCATAAGCGGGGGAGGCATTGCATTTTCAGACGACCGTTGCAGGCAGGTAAATTATGGTGTGGTGGGAACGATCGATAATGAATTGTTCCCTATGGATATAATTGAATCTTATAAACAAATATGCGGCGTCCTTATAGATACACTAATACATTATAACCTGAATGCGGCTTTTCGCCCGATAAACGATGTAGTTGTGGATAACAAGAAGATCTCTGGTAACGCCCAGACGCGCTGGGAAGGAAAACTGCTCCAGAATGGAACTCTTCTTCTTGATTTTGATATAGAGGAGATGCTCAGGATCTCAAATATCCCGAAAGAGAAATTCATGGATAAAAAAATTGCATCAATAAGGGAAGGGCTCACATGGCTTGACAGGGAACTCGGGGAACAGCATGATATGGAAGAGATAAAAAATGTTATGAAAAAGAAATTTGAGGAACGCTTTTCTATTCGTCTAAAAACCGGATCCCTGAGCGAGAAGGAAATAAAGCTTACAAATTCTCTTTTGCCAAAGTATTACTCAAATGAATGGGTCTATCGCTAATGTATGATGTTATCGTTATCGGAGCAGGGCCCGCCGGATCTGTTACTGCAAGAACAGTAGCACTGGCAGGTTACAATGTCCTTATTATTGAAAAAAACGAAACGTGCATGTCGCCTTGCGCCGGGTATATCAGTAAAACGATAAATTTTGAGGTCCCCCATGAATCGGTTTTGCAGTCAAATATAAAACGAATGCGCACATATTTTCCTGACGAGTCGTATCATGATTTTTCATTGAATGGATATGTTGTGGATAGACCTTCGTTTGATATGAGTTTATTGTCAAAAGCGAGAGAATTAGGCGCCCAAATAATGTGGAATTCACCGCTGATCGAAATAAGTCCAGAAAAGGTAAAATTCCATAACGGCAGTGCACCCGGAAGAATAATAGTTGGCGCAGATGGTGTTTTTTCAAAGACCGCTTCAATATTAAGATTGCAGCAGCAAAGATTTGCGGCCTGTGCCCAGTATAATGTTAATGGTATCGAACTTATTTCGCAAACATGTGAGATCTTTTTTGATTCGGATTATGCCCCGGGAGGATATATCTGGATATATCCAACAGGGGAAAAATCAGCAAAAGTCGGGCTGGGAATGATAAAAGGAAAAAAATCCCCGCGTGAGAACCTTGATTCATTTATAGCCGGATCAAAAATCGCGGATCGGATTTTCGGTAAAAGAACAGGATATATAGCAGGCGCCCTTCCAATCGGAGGACTTCGTGAAAAACTTGTATTTGGAAACGTTCTTCTTGCGGGTGACAGTGCAGGAATGGCAGACCCGATAACGGGCGCTGGCATCAATAATGCGATACTTGCGGGTGAATTAGCAGGAAAAACAATAATAAAAGCGCTGGAAAATGATGATATTACGCTACTGTGGGAATATGAAACAAAAATACGCAAATTGCTTGGCAGGCCGCTGGATCGTGCCCTTGAGAAAAGAATAAAAATGGATGCCTGCTATTATAATAATCTATTACAGGAGCATCTGCCGGAATTATGGGTTACTTTTAAGCAGTACTGGGTATGAGAACAGCGTTAATGCTGCCTTCCTGTCCAGGCCTATTAGTGACGCGGGCGCTTCCAATTTCAGTCTTGATTATGGAGCCTTTTGTCACAATATTTCGCCTTACATAATGTATATTTGCCGGATTTCCGGTAACAGTTTCTATTTTTACAGTCTTTGAAGTCTTCGTTGATGGGTCTGTTACTATTGCAGTTTGCGCCCTTAAAAGGCGTACTTTCAGCCGGCCACCCAATGTTTTCACAGTTTTGCGAATGGTCTCGCCCAGATGAGTATTG
Source organism: Methanosarcinales archaeon (assembly GCA_905339155.1). Classification (GTDB taxonomy): domain Archaea; phylum Halobacteriota; class Methanosarcinia; order Methanosarcinales; family Methanoperedenaceae; genus Methanoperedens. The sequence continues at coordinate 2,578 of CAJPFJ010000049.1, read as the reverse complement.
GCCTGCTCTCCACCAAGCTCGTATTTTTTCTTGCCTCTTTGCCGTATGAGTCTTCCGCCTGTATATTTTCGTACTGATTTTCCCTGGAACTTCATAATAATCCTCTTTGATCTTAAATTATAGAATAATTATTTTTTCGCTTTTACGCAGTAATGTAATAAAAGCTTTCGCTAAAGAAATGCAGAATTAAATATTATGCGAGGTCGACTAGCCAAACTTCTTTTCCATATTATCCAGCAATAAGTTCAATAACTTATTCATTTCATCTAGATTTCCCATTTTTGATATGATTTCATCGGACTTCTGGATATATTTCCCGTCAATGAGGTCTTCACTGCAATTCTCCAGCATCAGGTTGATGCTCTCTTTGGAATATTCAAGATGGAATTGGATGCCTATAACTTTCCCATACTCAAATGCCTGATTTTTGCATGCTTCGCTTTGTGAAATTTTCAAAGCGTCATCGGGTATCATGAACGTATCGCCATGCCATTGGAACGCCGTGAATTCATGAGGGAAATCGCCAAATATCCGGGACTCTTTTCCTTTTGCTGTCAGGGAAATAGGGAACCAGCCGATCTCTTTATAGGTGTTAGGGCTGACTTTCCCGAAAAGAACATCTGCAATAAGCTGGGAACCAAGGCAAACACCCAGCAATATCTTGTTCTTTGCGATCGCATCACCAATGAATTTCTTTTCAGGGATCAGCCATGGATATTTTTCTTCCTCATAGACACTCATTGAGCCGCCCATGATTATTAACCAGTCAAAGTCATCGGTATCCGGGAATTCTTCGTTTTTATATATTCGGGTTCTTGTGATCTTATGACCTTTGCTTTTTGCCCATACTTCGATGTTTGCAAGCCCCTCAAAAGGTTCGTGTTCAATTGAATGGATTCTCATAATTATCCCGATTTTTTTCCTGTGATTTCTTCAATACTTTAGAATTATGTTCAAGCATTTATTTTTTCTTGTACTATCTCAAGTTTTCCATTATTGTTATGCAGTTTCTTTAACGCCATTTTGTTGCTTTATTTGTTATTACTATCATAACCGCTAAAAATATATAGTTTATTGCTAATATACTAGTAATAATTATGTACGAAAGAAGTATTATCGAGAGAAACCCATGGTGGGCATCGGGAAATGTCCCCGAAGAACTTATTGGCATAAATCGGAGAGAATACCTTGGAGAGATAGCAGAGCACCTAAAAGATCAAAAGCTCCTTGCAATTCTTGGTATAAGGAGAAGCGGCAAATCAACGCTTATATACCAATCAATTAAGTATCTTCTTGATAATGGAACTAACCCTAAAAACATATTCTATATAAATGCAGATGACTTTGAGAAGCCCGGAAGAGAGGATCTTGAGGAGGCGCTTGATTTCTGCCAGCAGAATAACATGGTTTCCCTGAAAGAGACAAAAAGCTATATCTTCATTGATGAGATCCAGAATGTTAAAGGATGGCAGCAGCTTTTGAAAAAGTTCTATGATCTAAAATATGCGTCAAAATTCATTGTTTCAGGTTCATCTTCAAGCCTCATTTATAAGAACTCATCAGAGAGCCTTGCCGGAAGAATAAGTTTTATTGATGTTTTCCCGCTTGCGTTCAGGGAGTTCTTGCATTTCAATGACATAGAGATACCGGATGTTGCACTTGATTTTCAATCCATGAAACAAATTTATTATAATCTTTCTCCTAAAGTCAATGAAATAACGGGTTTCCTGTTGCTGTACCTGAATGTTGGAGGATTCCCCGAATGGTTCGATATAAAAAACGAAGAGACATGGTTCAAAATACTTGCAGAAGAGTATACAAGCCTCCTGATCTACAGGGACATAATAAGAATTTTCAGGATACGTGACCCTCTGCTCCTTGAATCAGTATTCAGGTTCATATCATCTCATTCAAGCGAGCGTTTCAGTTACCTTGGAATTGCAAAACAAAATGAGGGGGACAAGGAAACTTCAAAACAATATCTTTTCCATCTGGCGCGTTCTCATCTGATCAATCTATCTGATTTTTACACCAAAAGCAAAAAAGCTTCAGAGAAAAAAGAAAAAAAGATATATTTTTGCGATCTCGGCCTTAAGAATTCCATTGGCGAAAGACAGGATATCGGATTTGATACCGAAACAATTGTTTATCTGCACTGCCTCAAGCATGTTTCCGGCTACCCAATGGGAAATATATTTTACTGGCTTGATAAGAAAAAGAATGAGACGGATATTATTATGAGTTATGGGTCTGAATTGGTCCCAATTGAATTAAAATACAGGTCTTCTATTGATGATTCGGATTTAAAAGGAACTTTAAGTTTTTGCCATGATTTCAGTGTTAAAAATGCATATGTTGTAACAAAAACGCTGATGGAAGAAAGAGAAATCGAAGGCGTTAGGGTTTCATTCATACCGTTATGGTTGTTTCTGATGGCGTTTTGAGATATGGTTAATTCTTCATTCCCCACGCAATTTTTCCTGTCACGACTTCAGAAATCAGGGCTTTATGATATTAGATTGTGCTATGATGATGAAATAGGTTTCAATCCTTGTTTTAGTGGATGTGCCTCTCGAAT